>JASFYO010000036.1:0-108157 GCA_045047305.1 Planctomycetota bacterium
CGGTGCACTGCAGCATCTAAACACAACGCGGTGTGCTGTAGGACATCGCCTTCGGGATGCCAACGCGGATCCTGAGGGACTCCGCGCAAGGCTGCTAACTCAGGAAAGAAGCGCAAAGCGCCGCAAGCTTCCAGAGTGAGCAAAGCTTTGCCTGGAAAATCTCCCGCTAACAATTGCCGCCACTCAGCCTCGAAACGTTCCCGTGGCAACTCATTTAGATCTAAGCTGCGGCAAAGTTTGGCGGTTTCAGGATGCACGTCCCAGCCATAGCGGGAGACAAATCGCCCAACCCGCATCACGCGTAGTGGATCTTCGGCGAAGGCGTCGGAAACATGGCGCAGGAGGCCGCGGTCTAAATCAGCACGTCCGTTCCAAGGGTCCAACACCTCGCCGTTAAGTGGGTCCTCCAGCATCGCATTGACGGTGAAATCGCGGCGCCGGCTGGCATCGCGCAGCGACAAGTTCGGATTGGCCGCGACTAAAAAGCCACGGTGCCCCGGGCCGGTCTTCGATTCCGTGCGCGGCAAGGAGACTTCCGCATCCCCATTGCTAGTGCTGAGGTGCAAAACCGCAAAATGCTGCCCCACCAAATGCACCTTACCGAAGGTAGAAAGGAGCTCTTCCAGGGCGTCGGCCTCGATGCCATACACCTCGAGGTCCAAATCCTTGGCTTCGCGACCCAATAGGCGGTCACGCACCGAGCCGCCAACGAGAAAACCTCGTCCGCCGGCATCGTGCACCGCTTGGCACAGTGAGGTCGCTAAAGGGTGGAGTTCCATTCCTGACACTCAGAGTATCGGAGTAAATTGCATGTTGATATATTTTAACCTAAGAATGACCACCTCCCCCGCAATCCCTCCACCTGCTGACGCCTCTGCTGAGGACTTCGCGCAGCTACGGATGAATGCTGCACAAGCGGATCGGACGGTGCGCAGAGAGTTGCGCGGGCTGCATCCTTCCCTCTGGCGTATTTCAGCGCCAAGTGAGGCGGAACTCCACGCGCTGGAGAACAAGGCCGCATCCCGCCCGCCCGACAGTTTGAAGCTCGGTGACACCACCACCGTCTTCCGTGCCACCTTGGCCGACGGCACCCCTGTCATCCTCAAACACTACCTCCCCACTAAGCGCTTTGAACTGCGTGATATTTTCGGCCGCAGCAAGGCCATGCGCAGTTTGCTTGCCGCCGAGGCCCTGCAGCATCGTGGATTTGGAGTCGCCAAAGCTCTCGGCGCATGGTCGCGGTCCGGCAAGGGCTCGTATTTGCTGTTGGAGGACCTCGCCAGCCATCTTCCAGTGCAAAAAGCGATGCGCAAACTACGGGGCAAACAACGGGCCGCCATGCTCCACGCCGTAGCCGATGTCATCCGCCGCCTTCACCGCGCCGGTGTGGCCTACCGCGACCTCAAGCCAAGCAATCTGTTGGTTGCTATGCCGGGAACACAATGCAGCGATTTTCGTTTTCTAGACCACGATCGCAACCGCTTCCGCACCGACGAAGTGCCCGAAGCTGTTGCCCTACGCGACCTTGCAGCCTTCCATGCAGGTTTGCCCGCGGCCGTCCGCGCAAGTGAACGTATGGCAGCCATGATGGTTTATGCGCCAGACATTCATCAGCGGGAGACCTGGAAACGCATGATCCCACCCATCCTGCACCAAGCTGCCACGCGCCAACATCATTGGATTGCACGAAACTTGCTTGGCGGTTCCAAGTGAGAGAGTCGGTAACTGCTTAGCCGCAGCTTGTGTTCCAGAATCCGCCCCACTAACGTCCTTCTATGGAACATTTACCACGCCTGCTCATCAAGCTGAGCATTGCCGGTCTAGGACTGGCTCTTATGCCCTCTTGCGCACTCTCAATCCCAGGCGATGCAGCGTGGAGCGATTTACACGCAAATGGGTTCGCCGCCGTATATCCAGTCAACCTAGATGCCAACATCCGCGACGTGGTAGTGAACGATGGCTCCGGCGTTGCCTTTCAAGGCAACATCGATGTGGCCTCCAACCGCGAAACGGTGTTCTTTTATGGTGCGCGCGGCGGCTTCGCTCCCTTCGAAGTCATTGTGAACAAATTTGGCTACGACGGCACCAGCTCCGGCTTGGCTAAAGGTGGCGCGACCTTCCTCGGCGTCACCCTTCCCGCCACAGAAACACTCGCCGCTGATGTGAATCTCGATATGAGCCTTACCAAGCTGATGATTGGTATCGATGTCATTAACACTCCGGTTGCCCGTGCAGGATTTCTAATTGGTGTCGACTTCTTTGAGTTCAATCGTTTCTCCGCTACCGCTGCGGAGACTAAAACAATTCTTGGGGTCGATGTCATCAGCCAAGGTGATTCGCAACTCTTTCTCTCCAACGAGAGCGCCCCGGTTCCAATCTTTGGAGCACGCGGCGATTTTCAACTTCCATTCGGCGTTCGCCTAGGAGCAGAAGTGACCGGAATTTCCGCCAATGTCGACCAAGCAGACATCTCGCTGCTCGACATCGAAGTCAATGCCAACTATGAGCCGTGGGATAATGTCGAAGTTGTCCTCGGTTATCGGTCCATTGACATGAAGGTTGCAGGCGCCATTTCCGGTACGCAACTCGATGCGGACATCAAACTCAGTGGCCCGTTCTTTGGCGTCTCGCTTTACTTTTAGCCAACCAATATTTAGGACTCCTTGTGCCTCGTAAATATTCACTCGCGCTTATATTCATCCTGCTTGGTGGCACAACCTCCCTCTTCGCCCTTCTTCAGACTCCGGACGAAGTTGCGGAGGAAGCTGCCGAGTCTTTTTTGCTGCATGTGTTAGATGACCGAACCGGTAATCCGGTTCCATTTGCAACCGTTTACCTGTTTGACGCTCAGCAGCACGATACCTACCTTTGGCCACAGCCCAAAGATGCGGATTACGACCTGCAACATATGTTTGAGCGCCATGGGGTGGCCTATCCCACCAATGAGTTGGGCCAGGTACAGGCGCCTCGCCCAACCCACGGACTGGCCATGTTGGCTGCGAGTAAAGGCCAGATGTTCGGCCGTATTTGGACGGTCCGAGAAAACGGCGACACCGAAATCCGACTCCTAGCCAACCATGTATTCCGCGTGCACTTGGTCGATACCGAGGACCGCCCCATCGCAAATCGAAAGGTCAGCCTCTCGCATGGTTTCATGTCGATGGTGGACCTACCCTTTTTGACCGCGACTACCGATCAAGATGGCCTTGCCATTCTGCGCTGGAACGAACAGCAAACAATCCTCCAAGGGAATCCATCCATGCGTTTACACCCTTGGATTTTGGGCGGCCCCGAAGTGAGCATAGAAGTCGATTCGAAAAAACCGCCCGCTGAGACTCTGCAACTGGTCCTTCCGCCATGCGCTGACCTCCGCGTAAATTTACTGGATAGCGCAGGGCAACCCTTGCTCACTCCGGTTCTAGTTCAGCTGGACATTTTGCACAAAGGAACCGGGACCAAGCTTGACCAAGCCTCGGTGATGACAGAACAGGGTATCGCAACTTTTGCCCAGGTGGTTCAGGGACGGAAATTGGTTTTGACCTGCTCGGACCGCGAGTCAGGTTCGGAAGCTAGGCATGAGATTCCAAATTTTGCTGCCACAGGAACAGCTACCGATGCCTCGCTGCGCTTGGTTCAAACTTCGGCAGTTCTCACTGGCATCCTCCTCGGCCAAAACCAACAGCCCCTGCTCAACCAAAAATTCGCCTTTAATCTTTTGCAGCAAGATGGACCTCGCCATAGCGTTCATCGAGGACGTCTACTTACCGACGCAGAAGGGCGCTTCCGCTTTTCCTTTAAGCCGATGGACCTAGGGGACGCAACAGAACGCAATCTCATCATTCAACAAAGGGATTCAGAGTCCAAGCCTGCAGATGAAATTCGGCTCCAACTGGGTGCCGTCAGCACTGCGGGAGAAATCGACTTAGGCTCCTTGACCCTGCAACCAGCCTCCATCGTTGCACAGGGGCGAGTTCTAGATGCAAACGGCAATGGAGTTGCGGAAGCGAAGATCTATGTAGAAAGAGCCTTTGCAGCGACGGGATCCACGACGAAAGTTTGGCACCGTGACCCGCTACTGAAGACAAAAAGCACCGAGGATGGCTCCTATCAAGTCATTGGGGTGCTGGATGCGGCCGATTCTCGCTTGGTGGTCGAAGCGGATGGATTCCCTCAAACCACCACCGTGCTTCGCAGCGCGCAGAGGCACTACGACCTCCACTTGGTGCCTTCCCAGTGGTTAAAGCTCCAGCTTCTGCTCGATCCCGAAATCGATCAGGATGCCGTCTCGGTTGTTTTTCAGATATACCCAACCCATGGCCCAGGCCCCCGCAACCGGCAAATACGTCTGATGGCGAAATCCCTTGGTGACGGCCTATTTCAAGTTCCCGACCCACCTCTTGGGTATGGGAGTTTCGTGGTGGCATGCAGCAAAACCGGGAGCCAACTTGCACGCGTCGATGGCCTTGTCCTCGAACCCAATTCGCCTTTGGAGGATGCACAACTCGACCTGCGTGGAAAGCTGCATCAGTTCACGATTCGGCCGGTGAAGCCAGACCAAACGCCTATCTCTGGCTTTCAGATTGCCTTCCCAGCTACCCAGCGAGCAAGAAGTTGGGCTTATGAGGATTCCATCCAAGTCACCACCACGGATCCTTCACCCAATTTCTTGGTTTCCTCCAAAGACACCAGGACCGTACTCATCCGTAATTGCCAAGGACAACAAAACGTGGTTCTAGGGAGCCCTTTTCCCATTCAACTTTCCCTATCCAGTCCTCTGGACTTACCGCAAGACTTCTACCTAGCAGCCCATCTAACTAGCACGGATCCCGCATACCAGGACCCTTTCCTTCTGGGGCGAAAGCGGATTGAGTTTAAGCAGAATGCCAACGTCGAGATCACTCTTGATCGCTATGGATACTTCCAAGTGCGCTATTACTTATATGGCCCAGTCGGCAAAAAGGGCCAGATACAAAATGCTGGCATCATGACCAAAGTGGATGCGGCCAAATCGTTTATCCAGGTCGAAGATGCTTCGGGAAAGCAGAGCTTCCTGTTAACGGTGGACCCGGAAGGCTTGCAACTGGCTCTAGAAAGCCTGAAGCGCCGCAAGTAGTCGAACTACTTACGGCGCTTGGAACAGAGAACCTGGCCTACAGGTTTGAAGCTACGAAGTCCCAGTTAATGAGACTCTCGAAGAAAGTTGCGAGGTACTTCGGACGCGCGTTGCGGAAATCGATGTAGTAAGCGTGCTCCCAGACGTCGCAGGTCATGAGAGGCTTCTTGCCGTCGGTCATCGGATTGCCAGCATTGCCGGTGGTGCAGATTTCCAGCTTGCCGCCGTTGTCGACCAACCATGCCCAACCGGAGCCGAATTGGCCCATAGCTGCGGCGATGAACTGGCTGACGAAATCCTCAACCGAACCGAAATCGCGGGCCAGGGCGTCGGCCAGAGCGCCACTTGGGGCTCCTCCGCCATTTGGCTTCATGCACTTCCAGTAGAAGCTGTGATTCCAAACTTGAGCGGCTTGGTTGAACACACCGCCATCTGCGGTCTTTACCAACTCATCTAGGCTCTTGGAGCTGTCGCCGCCGAGCAATTCGTTGAGTTTGCTCACGTAAGCGTTATGGTGCTTGCCGTGGTGAAATTCGAGAGTCTCGGCGCTGATATGCGGAGCGAGATCGGAGATGCCATAAGGCAGATCTGGTAGTTCGTAAGTCATGGTCTTATCAGGCCGGCGGAATGAAGCCGGGGCCATACGATATCAGGACTTTTCCATACGAATTCGTAGAGATTATCGACCTCCCGGCCTGCTAAATTCTCCATCGTGCGACGCCCGGCCCTCACCCGGACTCTTCTTATAGTCCTCCTCCTCGACCTGATGCTGCAAGGCTTCGGGCTGTGGCGCTCCGTTGGTGTGAACCCCTCCCTGCTCAATCTTGCCGGCGATGCT
Source organism: Planctomycetota bacterium (assembly GCA_045047305.1). Lineage (GTDB taxonomy): Bacteria > Planctomycetota > UBA1135 > UBA1135 > UBA1135. The sequence continues at coordinate 5,952 of JASFYO010000036.1, forward strand.
GAGGAATACTGGAATCTAGCCGGAGAAATTGCCGCCGGCCACCTAGTTGCAGAAACACCTTTTCTCTCTGCCCCGCTCTACCCCTATTTCGTCGGCCTGGCACGTGCGCTTGGCGGCGGCCTAGTTAGCGTATTCGTCCTGCAACTGGTTATGCGTAGCCTGACAGCGTGGTTGCTGGCTAAAAGCGCCAACCGTTTGTTTGGCCACCTTGGTTTTGGACTCGCCACGGCCATCACTTTCCTGTGGCTGCAGGAACCTGCCTACTACGCGGTGCGCTTGTTGAACTCCTCTTTGCAACTGCTCACATTAAGCGCCTTGGTTTATGCATGTATTGCATGGCGCGACGCATGGACCAACAAACGCCTCGGCGGACTTGGAGGCTTACTTGGAATCTCGATTTTGTCGAACCCAGGACTGCTGATTACCTTGCCTTTCTTCGCATGGTGGCTGGGCGTGCGGCCACAGCAATGGAAGCAGACTGGCTTGGCCATAGGCACTGCCTTGTTGTGCCTACTTCCGGCAACGATACATAATGCCCTGGCGACTTCAGGAAGCGAAGGAGGCACGGAGTTCATCCTTTTAAGCGCACAAGCAGGAGTCACCTTCTCCCACGGCAACTCCGCTGGTGCAGTTGGCACCTATAAGCCTTTGGATGGTGTCAGCATGAATCGCGCGGAGCAAAATGCCGATGCCTACCGCGTGGCTGCAGAGGCTACTGGCGACCCGGGCTGGGCCAAGACATCCAGCTACTTTTTCCACCAAGGATTGGACTACCTCCTTGCCAATCCCGTCGACGCCATCGCATTAGAATTTGCCAAGCTTCGATGGTTTTTTTGCGGCCGCAACTACGGCGACCTCTATCAAATAAACTTAGAGAACGCCGACCCTGAATGGCCGCGTCAAGTCCCTCTTCCCGGCGGACTGCTCGAACTCGGATGGATTCTGCCCGCTGCCTTCTTCGGCCTAGTCCTCCTCATCCGCCGCGACCGCAAACACGCAATCCCTATCGCAGCCCTCCTCTTAGGCACCTTGTTTGTCGTGGTGGTGTTCTGGTACTCCCCGCGATACCGTCTGCCAGCCGCCCCTTTGGCCGCCTTACTTGCCCCTTGGGCCATATTCGAAGCCGCGCGCTTACTTAAACACCAAGGTAACTGGATGCTGATGGCCACATTGGCCTTCCTGCCGGGAGCTATACTCGAAGGCTGGTCACGCAGTACCGATTTTGACCCCTTAGACGATGTCCGTGCGCAGTATGATTTACACATCGGACTGCAGCGCATGAATAGCAAAGACTTCCTGCACGCACGCCCACGTTTAGAATCCGCGTTAGCCGGCGGAGTGGTGCGCGCCGACGTCCACAGTGGCATTGCAGAGTGCATGGTGCAAGAAGGTAGCGCCTTAGATCAACTTGGTAAACGCGCAGAAGCCGATGCGCTCTATCTCCAAGCAATCGAACATTACCGCAGTGCGGTACGCCTCAACCCAAGCCGACTCGATGCCGGGTTCAGCTTAGGCAGTGTGCTTTTCTTCATGCAGCAAAAGGAAGAAGCGCGCACCGTTTTGCAATCCACTTTGGTGGAAGCAGAACTTCAAAACAACTCCGAGATGGTGGCGCGTTTGCGTCAGATGCTCGCGCAAATCAAGTAGAACGTTTTTCCTCGATGGCAAACCCTAAATCCAATTCCAAGACCTCCTCCCGCCGCAGCGCACGTCGCATAAGCCCAAAGGAGCTACGCTGGACTTGCCCGAGTACCTGGATTCCAGCTGCGCCAAAACGCGTAGTCACCCGTTCCATCACCGATCGCCTAATCGGCCAAGAACGTGCGCTAGAAGCCATTCAAATGGGATTGGCAGTCGATGCCCCTGGCTATAACGTCTTTGTTTGCGGCCTCGGCGGCACCGACCGCGCAGAAGTCATCCAAGAGCTGTTGGAGCAAAAGAACCTTGATTGCGGAGCACCCGTGGACCACGTCTTTGTGCACCACTTTGAAGACCCGATGTCGCCGCGCCATTTATGCTTTGAACAAGGCGGTGGTGCTGCTTTGGCAGAAGGCATGGGGCGCTGGGTGCACGCCCTCTCCACTGAAATTCCAAAACTACTAAAAGATGAACGTCATGTGGCGCGGCGTTCACGTTTGTTCGCGCGTTACCAGAAAGCGGAGCAACAGTTACTGAAGCGCCTTCAAACCAAATTGCGCAAGGTGGATTTGGCTTTGGTTTCGGTGGAGCAAGAAAGCGGGACCTTACGCGACATTTACTTTCGGGTGGAGGAGGAAATCGTCTCTCCAGAGGAAATTAGCGCTATGCCGAAGGGCAAACGTCCGGCGGCAAAAAAGCTCGACGCGCTACGCAAATCGCGCGAGACATTCATGCCCCAGATCGATGAGGTGCGCAAAAAGTCCCGCGCACTAGGATTACGTTTGCTGCGCGAATCCAGCTCGCTCGACGAACAGGTGGTGCAAGAGGCTGTCGAGGGGCTTACTTTGGCCCTAGCAGAAGAACTCGATGCGGATTTGAAGCTTGCCGCATGGCTGGGCGACTGTGCGCACTTCGCGCTGAACCACACCGACCTCTTTCTCGGCAGTGAGGAGGAGGAAGAGGAGAGCAAAAAGAACCAACGCGGCTTGGAGGTCTTCCAAGTCAATGTCGTGCGCACCATGCGCGAAGAAAAATGCCCGATCATTTTCGAACCGCACCCCAACTACTCGAATCTGTTTGGCACGGTCGAGCGTTCGCGGATGCAAAACGGCCCTGGGCATGTGCACTTAGCGGTACGGCCGGGTTCGATCCTTTCTGCCGATGGCGGATTTCTCATCCTCGATGCGCGCGACATCTTCAAGGAAGCCGAGGTTTGGCGCGCCCTAAAACGAACTCTGCAAGCAGGTGATTTGGCGGTACATGCTCTAGAGAGCCTATCTCCATTAGGCATTACTGGCGCGCGCCCGCAATCCGTGAAGATTGATTTGAAGGTCATCTTAGTTGGCGACAGCGGGCTGTTCGAAGCGCTGCATGATGACGACTACGATTTCCCCAATATCTTCAAGGTCAAAGCCGAGTTCGACGACAGCCTCCCGCTGACCCGTCGCAATGTGGAATTGCTTTGCCGCTCCCTGCGCGACATTGCGCACAAGGAGAATTTATTGCCCTTGGCCAAATCGGGTTTACGCGCCATGGTCGAACGCGCTGTACGCGATGGTGGACGTCGCGGGCGCATTTCCTCGCGTTTACCTTTACTCTCGGACTACCTTCGTGAAGCCTCCTATCAGGCAAAGAAACAAGGCAAGCGCAGCATCTCCGGTGACGCCGTTGAGGAAGCACGTCAGCTGTACCGCGACCAGCATGCCGCCGATGCCGAGTGGTATCAACGTCACCTTCTGGAAGGTATTTACCGTATCGACACCGATGGCTGGGAGGTGGGATCCATCAATGCTCTTACCGTTGTCACCCTCGGCCCTCTAGGATTCGGACGCCCCGCGCGCATTTCCGCGATGATTGCCCCGGGCGACGAGTCCTACACCAACCTTGACCGCGAAGTCGACCTCGCCGGTAGCATCCACAACAAGGGCATGCTGATGGTGGAGAACTTCATGCGCTACCGCTTTGGGCAGAAAAAGAGTGTTCCCGCACGCATGAGCCTGGTGTTTGACCAAAACTACGGCCCCATCGATGGCGATTCCGCATCTGGCGCCGAACTTTACGCCTTGCTCTCGGCACTCTCTAATATGCCGCTGCGCCAAGACCTCGCGGTTACCGGTGCTCTCAGCATGCGTGGCGAGATGCTCGCGATTGGTGGTGTGAATGAAAAGATTGAAGGTTTCTACGACCTGTGCTTGGCCCGCGGACTCACTGGCAAGCAGGGCATCGTGTTGCCTTCGATTGTGGTCGGCGACCTCATGCTTCCACAGAACATTGTCGACGCCATTCGGGAGCGAAAGTTCCACATTTACGCCGCTGATAACGTCGAGCAAGCGGTGAGTTGCTTATTCGACCGTCCTCACCGCGAGGTCTTTGCGGCCGTGGAAAAGCGTCTCGAGGAGCTCGATCAGGACTCGAAAGATGATTCCAAAGACGATTCCAAAGAGGCCCGGAAGTCCAACTGATAAACTAAGGGCTTCCCCGGCAGCAGCCATTCCTGCTCATCATGCGCTACCTCGATCCGCACATTCACTGTTTTTCCCGCACCACCGACGACTACGAGAACATGTATCTCGCAGGCTGTCGAGCTGTTGTGGAGCCTTCCTTTTGGCTCGGGCAACCACGCACCACGGCAGGCACCTTCCGCGATTACTTTGACTCCATTCTGGATTTTGAACGCGCACGTGCAGCTGACTTTGGTATTTCGCATCGGGTGACCATTGGATTGAATCCAAAGGAGTCCAACAACGAACGCCTCGCCGACGAAGTCTTGGAAATGCTCCCAGAATTCATGGGGCGAGAGAGTGTGGTTGGCGTCGGCGAGCTTGGTTTCGACGACATCACCCCTGCCGAAGAACGCGCATTACGAGCACAAATCGCTATGGCCCAAGAGCATGCGTTGCCAATCTTGGTGCACACCCCACACCGCGACAAGCACCGCGGCGCCATCTTGTTGATGGATATTTTGGAAGACATGGGTGTGGATCCGAATAACGCCATCATCGACCACAGCACCGAGGAAACCACCAAGTCGATTTTGGACCGTGGGTTTTGGGCTGGGCATACGGTGTATCCACAAACCAAGTTGACCCCACCTCGCTTCGCCAACATCTTTCACGAGTTTGGCATTGAGCGCATGTTGCTCAACACCAGTGCTGACTGGGGAAAATCCGACCCCTTGCTACTACCGAAGACCATCACCCATTTAGAACGCCGCGGCGCCGACCCGGCCGTATTGCAAAAACTAGTTTGGGATAATCCGATTCAGTTCTTTGGCGCTGAGCGCATGGCACTTCCCGCTGCAGGAGAACCGTTTGACCCGGTTGCCGCGAATGCAACGCACAGTTCCTTGCGCAAAGACTTCGTCTAGGGCACACCCTCTGACTCAAATCCATAGAGCGTCGAAGCTAGGCTGGCTTCGACGCTCTTCACATTTATTCTCCAATCCTGATATCCTGCATTCATGCATTTTGTACTCATTGCAGCTCTATTTGCCACCGCCGCTCAAGGGGTGGAGAGCCAAGGTGTTGGCGGAGAGTCAGAAACCCTCCTACAACTTTATGGATTAGCAGCAGACGATTACTTTGGCATTGCGGTCAATGCTGCAGGAGATGTAAATGGAGATGGATTCCAAGACATGATTGTTGGAGCCTCCTTAGCCAATCCCGGCGGCATCAACGACGCAGGTTCTGCAACTGTATTCTCGGGAGTCGATGGATCTGTAATCCATCACTGGGATGGGACAAGCCAAGCAGAATGGTTTGGCGGAGGAGTGGCGGGTGTCGGTGATCTCAATAGCGACGGCTTCGACGACCTTCTTATTGCAGCAACCCGAGGTGGGAGCGCTAGCATTTATTCTGGGGCCGATGGCAGCATACTGTTCTCGCTTATCAATCCTGTTGGGCCAGGTGGGTTTGGGTCAGCTGTAGCATCCACTGGCGACCTCAATCTAGATGGCTATCCCGACATGGTTATCGGTGCGCCTTATGCAGCGCTAAGTGGCTCGGTCCCCCCCGGCATGGCTTTCGCCTATTCCGGTTTTGACGGCTCCCTTTTGTATCAGTGGGTTGGCCCTTCCCTAGCCAGCAACTTCGGCAATAGTGTCGATAGCGCGGGGGATGTTAATGGAGACGGGGTCGATGACATCGTGATTGGAGCCAGCCGTGCAGATATTCGCAACCGTGAAGAAACCGGATCGGCTTTTGTGTACTCCGGCTTAGACGGCACCCTGATTTACAGCTGGAACGGAATCAAACAAAATGATGAATTCGGAACTTCCGTTGCGGGGGTCGGCGATTTAAATCACGACGGTTTCGATGAAGTTATGGTAGGCGCGCCCAACGCGGAAGGTCCTTTTGCTTACGGAACAGCATATTTATTTTCTGGTGCGACTGGCTTTCTTGCTGGAAAATTTGAAACCACCAACTCTTACAACACCCATTTAGGCGCTTCCGTTTCTAGCGCTGGAGATCTCAACCAAGATGGAACTCCCGATATTTTGATTGGGGATTACCTTTATGGAGCCAGTGTCGGCAGGGTTTATGCCTACTCTGGAACCGATGGAACTCTCATCCAATTCTGGGATGGCGATAACTACCAAGGTTTCTTTGGCGCGCGGATTGCAGCAGTGGGCGATACCAACGGAGATGGTTTGGATGACATTGTTATCAGTGCTTACAAAGCAATGCTTCCTGGAAGCAGTACGCCAAATGGATCCGTCCAAGTATTCAGTTTCCATCCATTCCTTAAATCCGACACGCGCATGATTTCTGCATCCCTCGGCGGTCAAGTGAACCTTGATCTTGATTTCCCTTCTGCAGCTGCAGGCGACACCTACAAAGTTCTGATTTCTGCAACGGGCACAGGCCCGACTACCTTCGGAGTTGAAATTCCATTGACATTAGACTCGTGGGTGCAATCCTCATTTATAGGGAATTACCCATTCCCGCTTTCTCAAAACCTCCACGGCACCCTCGATGCCCAAGGCGACGGAATAGCTAGCCTTACTCTTCCTGCCGGCCTGCCAACCGCCATGATTGGCACTCACGCCTATTTTGCAGCGGTCTCAAATGCACAAGGACAACTCCCTTCCAAAAGTTCGGTGGCGGTAAAGCTTTCCATTGGTCCCTAGCGGCTAAATTTTTTCCGAATTTCTGTTAACCGCCCCCCGTCGACCTCTAACAAGAGGTGAGAGAACATTGATTTCGCCTTGGGCAACTGAGGGATGAATGGGAGAGCGCCGAGGCCTGGGGGGGCCGCGGCGCTCATTTTTTTGCGCCCGACGTTCTGCGCCAGCCCAGAGCCCAGGGCAGGACTAGCCGCCGCGGGTATGCATTTCCAAACGCGGATCGGCGAGTAAATCATCGAGATTCACGGCTGGGCCACGCGCCGGATCCGCCAAGCGCTCCTCTGCTCCACGGTCTTTGCGTGCTTGCCACAGCGACCGCAACCTTTGCTGGAGTTCGCCATCGTCGATGCCGTGACGCAACAAATCGCGGAGTTGAAAGCCTTGGTTAGCATAAAGACAGGAATACCAAGTTCCGTCGGCGGCAATCCGACTGCGATCGCAATCTCCACAAAACGGCGTAGTGGTCGAGGCGATGATGCCGAACTCCAAACCCGTTGGCAAACGATAAATCCGAGCAGGTGCGGAAGCGTCAACCGGCTCCAGCTCCTCCACTTCGCCAAAGTGATCGCTGACCAGTTTCAAAATAGACGCGCGGTCAAACACCATCGAGGGTGACCATTGTGTCGCACCACCGACGTCCATGTACTCGATGAAACGTAACTTGAGATCCTTTTCTGCGGCGAAGGCTAGGAGGTCGATGATTTCATCGTCGTTTTGCCCACGCATCAACACGGTATCAATCTTGGTGCCGCGGAAGCCGGCTGCCGCAGCGGCCTCGATACCTTCTAGCACTTGGGCCAAGGCATTGCGTCGAGTGAGTTGCTCAAAGCGTTCTGGCTTGAGCGTATCAAGACTGATGTTCAGCCTTTGCAAACCGGCAGCACGTAACTCCTCGGCGTGTTGCGCCAATAGAAAAGCATTGGTGGTCATTGCCAAATCCTGAAGATTTGGAATGGCCGCAATCTGACGAATCAAAACCGGTAAATCGCGGCGCAACAAAGGCTCTCCACCTGTGATGCGTACCCGACGCACACCTACCGTCACCATGGCTTGCGCAAGCCGAGTTAACTCATCGAAACTGAGGATGTCCTCGCGCGGTAACCAGGTGTACTCCTCTTCCGGCATGCAGTAGCTGCAGCGGAAATTGCACCGTTCGGTCACCGAGAGTCTTAAGCTCCGCAGCGGCCGACCGTATTGGTCGGAAAGCGTTACCACAGATTAGATTTTAATCGCTTTCCTTGCTCCACAACGAACTAGGAACAGAACATTCCGCGCACCTATTTCATCGGTCTGGCAAGCACCTTGGACACCATCTCTAAATCCACACTCACCATCACAGGCGTTTCCCGCGAAGACTCCCCTATTTCCAAATAAGGGTTGTTTATGGTCCTGATCTTCCCCAGGCTCATGCCCTCCTTGTAGAGCCAAAGCAAGCACCGAAAGGGGCCGGTGGACGGAAGTTTCACCATCGCCACACCCTTGGCATCAAAGTCGGTCGCGCCTGCACGGCTACCCCATTGCCTTGACTCCATTCTGGCCTTCACCGTAACCCCTGGCGGCAGACTTGGCGGCGGATCTAATTGCAGCCAAACTTCTATGCCTTCTTCGAGCACGATCTCCTGCACTCCTCCCTGCAACCGAACTTCCTGCGAGGTCATGCCTGGCGCAAGCACCAACGCTGGGAAGTCGCCGCCTGGAAGGAACAAGTCTGCGTCACCAAGTGAATTACAAAACCCACGCATTTGATTTTTGCGTTCTTCGTGACCTTGAATACGCGCATAAGGGATTGCCTCCCCCAACGTATTCTTCACTCGAACTTTGGCCAGAACGACCTTGCCACGCATGTCAATTTCCGCCAAACGCGCATCCGTGGCACCAGAGTTCCATACAGGCAAAACGAAATCGAAGGATGCAAACACCGTCGCTTGTTTTTCGTGGATCAAATCCAAACGCCCTGCGCTTACGACCAGGCCCTCCGCGTGAAAGGTACCGTCGTCATCAAGGCCTAGAATGCGAGGGTCGCTGGTCGATCCATCTGCGAGAAACCTCATCGCGAAAACATTGGCTGGAATAGCAGGGTCGAAGAGAACGCGCCCGACGAGCTGCCCGCCCTTTTGCAGTACGATTTCGGTTTGGTAACTCCCTGCAAGAAGGGTCTCATGGTAGGGCAGGAAACCCTCTGCTGAAATTTCGAGTTCAAATTCAGGACCATGTGCATTGCCAAAGAGAACGAAGCTTCCGTCCTTCTTGGAAAAAGCGAAGTCGAAACTGTCGTACTGTTCATAATGACTGGAGGCAAAGAGCATCAACCCCTGCTGAGGTTCTCCTGCCTCATTCACAACTCGCCCTGAAATTAGAAGTTGGCTCGAATCTAAGCGCAGGCGACCAAGGTCCTTCACCCCTGGCAGAAGCGCACCAAGTGCAAGACTCCCCCTCATGGGCTTCCCATCAAAAGACGGCGCGGTTTGCAGGTCGAGGACGGTGGTGGCATCAAACCAAGAACTGTAACTAGCTGCATCGATTTCGATGCGGACGACACCGTCTGCATCTGTGGGATAAAGGGCATCACCGGAGTGATGACTATTTCCTGTTTGATAACCAGCCAGTAGATCTTGATTCCTGATGGGTTCTCTACTTTCATCCAAAACCTGCACTTGAACTACACGGTCAGGGTCAGCAGCTTCCATCTGCAAGAGAACTTCTTCATCCGCCACCCTGGGGCCCCAGCCAAAGCCAAAGCGCTGTTCACGGCCTCGCTCTGTCCGTACCGAAACCACCAAACGCATATCTAAACCGACAAATGGGTAGACACTGCGGCCATCGCTCATGGTGTTTGCAAACACTCCTTTCTCTGCGTTATTCCATTTGCGGGCATCACGATGCCAACCAGTTCCAGGGTTTGCATCCCAAGCCATTTGTACCGAAAGCCCTGGCTGCTTAGCTTCCACATCATCGACCACGACCACTTGCCCCATGGCTGGCAATGTCAAAGTCATGGTCTCGTTTCCGCTTGGAATTCCAGCGAGCACAGGATGCTGCAGCAAAACCAACGGATGAACACGCAGCCGTGAAGCCGGACGTGTGGAAGCCCAGTGAGATAGGTGTGGAATATGCGCGATACCTTCCTGGTTGGATAGAACACGAGAATCCAAAATGGGGAAAACTCTTTCTTCCAGAACCGAAGCCAAACACACTGGCATACCTACGATCGGTCGGTGGAAGGCATCCACGACTTTCACCTGAAGGCTCTGATCTTGCCACATCTTCAACACCCGCATTTGACTTGGAAACTGAAAAGAGTACCCAAAAAGTTCTCCCTTTCTAGCGACAAAGACCTGATTGTCCCCTATCTCTGGCACCTCGACGTGTCCGTGCACATCACTGAAATACTCTTCCGAATATTCCGCCGCAAGGACTTCTGGATCGGTTTCATTTTTGGAAACATCCCACATGCTTCGCTCTCGCCTTTCGAGATTTCTTTGGTATGTCCAGACCGAGGCATGGGCAATCGGTTCTCCAGTTTCACCAGAGATTAAGCGCACAAGAAGCTTCGGTTGGGATACTGCAACTTCCTCAGGAACTCCCGCAGCAGGAATCTCTGGACCACCAAGCTCCAAGCGCTCACGAGAAACTTCCTCCGTGTCAGCCTGATTGGGCAGTTCCAGCTCTGCTGCATGGAGTGGCATGGTGGGCTCGTTTAAGTCAGCTGACTCCTCCTCGCTGAATGAGAGTGCACAAGTCCAATAAAAAAGCCCTCCGATGACGAAGATAAAAACAAGCAATAGGGAGTGTCGCATGGGCTTATGGGCAACCACCTCAGCCATCGGACTCAGGTGGTTTTTATAGTAACGGGCTATCGCTTAGACGTCGAGAACGCCAAGAGTCACTCGAATCGTGCGGATGGAGCGCTTGCTCAAAATCTTCACTTTCACCGAGCTCCCTGGTGAAACCGCAGCGATCCGCGCTTTCACTTGATTGGCGGTTTGAATCTCACGACCATCGATTTCGAGGATGACGTCGCCCTGACGAATACCAGCCTTATGCGCAGGTCCGTTTTTAACCACAGACCAGACCTCGACACCATAAGTATGCTCCAAACCTCTAAGTTTGGCACCTTGCGCGTCAAGGCCCTTCACACTGACACCAATCCAACCACGACGAATCGTTCCAGTCTCGGCAAGGTCATGGACGTAGCGTTTCGCAATCGCGGTTGGGATGGCATAACCAATGCCGCGCCACATAGGTTCCCCACCACCGCCCCCACCACCAATGGCGGTGTTGATTCCAATCACTTCGCCGTTCATGTTCACCAAGGGGCCGCCGGAGGAACCGCGATCAATAAAGGCATCGAACTGAAGGAAGTCCTCATAAGAGCCTTTCACCATCTTCAATTGTCGACCGAGAGCACTAATCACCCCCAAACTCGTGGTGCCCTCCATGCCGAGCGGACTACCAATGGCCATGACGAGGTGGCCTGGACGAATCAAATCGCTATCGCCCCATGCGAGTTGGTGCTTGGCCGAACCCGGCGGAATATCGAGCACAGCCAAATCGGTTTGTTTATCGACGCCCAAAAGAACACCACGAACAATGCGGCCATCGTGAAACTGCACCGTGGCGGAGGTGCTGCCATCCATCACGTGGGCATTGGTGACCACGATGCCTTTGATTGCGTCGACCACGAAGCCGGTGCCGAGGCCACGCCCCATCTCACCCCCAGAATTTCTGGCCACACTTAAATAGACCGTGCCGCTAGAAACCTTTGCAGCTAGATCTGCGCTCTGCTCCGAAAACTCCAACAAGGTCATAGCCTTGTCTGGCGTCTCGGATTGAGCGCTACGGCTCCAAAGCACGACAAAAGAGCTCACCAAAATGGCGGTCCACAAGATTTTCTTACTTTTTATGTTCATGGGTGTGCTTTCTCTTACGCTGGAACCGAGTATTCGCTAATGAAATCCTGGCCCTTAATCCTCGTTGTTCTCCTGCTCGGCGTATGCGCTTGGATTGTCCTTGCGCCAACGGAGCAGACCTCTATCGACACATCTTCTGGGTTCACCGAAGAGGTGAGCCCTGCTTCTACCTTAAGCGATGCTGTGGCCAGTTCCAGTAGGGATTTCAATGCTGCCGATGCTCTCGCTCGCACCGAAGTCACCTCTGGTCCAGCAGAAGCTTCACTCAATCCTTCTGCGGAGAACACACTCCCCTTCACGCGAGCCGCGGGCTCCTTGAAGCTGAAGCTCGTAGATGGCGATGGCAAAGGCATCCAAGACGCCAAAGTTCGCATCCACTTAGGTGGATCCGGCCCAGGCATCGACGTCAAGGAATGGCAGAACCACAATCTTTTGGCAACTGGACTCGATGGCATCCTGCAAGTGGATGTGCCTTCCCATGTGGATCTGATGCTGAACATTGAAGGCTCCCAGTGGCATGAAGTGAGTCGACAAATCCAAGCAATTGCTGTTGGAGAAGAAGTGGATCTCGGTGAAATCGCCCTCGCTCCAGCCAACCATCTTTATGGCCAAGTGAAAGGCCCTGAAGGCCAAGCCATCGCCCATGCTTTCATCACCTTGCAAGAAGCAAATGGCTCCATGTGGGGCAACTTTGGGCAAAAGCAAACCAGGTCCGATGAGAGCGGTCATTACTCGCTCGATGGCGTGCGCCGTGGACGTTATGAATTCGAAGTGAAGGCACAAGGATTTGCGCCGATGAAGTTAGATGCTCAAGAGGTGGATCAAAGCAAAGGCGAGTTCGAATTGGATTTGGAACTCACCTATGGTGACAGCACGCGCGGCCAAGTCGTAGATGAAGAGGGCACCCCGATCCCCAATGCTCATGTTTATCTCGTCGCAGTTGATGCAAACAATTATTGGCGAGAGAATCACCCTGCCTTACCAAAAGAAGACTCACAAATCCTCTCTGATGCAGATGGCCGCTTTTCCATTCAAGGATTAAGCGACGACACCTCCTTGCACATAGGGGCACGCGCTGAAGGTTATGGCGTTGGCTTTGCCGATGAGGTGAAAGCAAATGGCGATGCCTTGGTACGCTTGACACAACATTTTGCACTCCGCGGCACCGTGGTTGATAAGCAAGGGAATCCGGTGGAGCATGCCTCCATCAGCTTGGTGCCCTCGGACCCTGGAGAAGATGACAACCGCAACATTTCCACCCAATCCAAGGAAGACGGAAGCTTCGAATTGAAGCCGCAAGCGCCTGGTTCCTGGAATTTAAGCCTGACTTCCGCATTGGGCAATATCGAGCAGCAAACGGTGCAATTGGGGCCAGACACCGAAGCTCTTGCTCTCATACTTCCGCTGCAAAATCCGCTCAACATCCGAGTGGTGGATAGCGCAGGTAAAGCTCTTGCTGGTGTCAAAGTTTGGCTGAAGAAACCGGAAAACCAAAAAAACTTAGAGTCAGCGTTAACATCCCTTGGATATAGCGGTAGCGTGAGTTTCAGCTTCAAACTGAGTGGGCAGTTCGACAATCACTCGACCACTCAAACCGATGAAAACGGCGTTGCCCATTTCGCCGATCTCCCACCAGAAAAGTACAAGCTCCGATTAAATCTATTGGGCTATGCTCAATTGGAAAAAGACTTCGACGTCACCGGTGTCGCCCAGGAAGATGAGTTCACCTTAGAGAGCAGTGCTTTCTTACGTGTACGTTTGGTGAACAGCAATGGGGAATCGGTTAGCAATGTTCAAGTTGGATTACGCACCACAGAAACGGGTGACGATTTAGAGCAGAAAAGAACCGACGATGCCGGCCGGGCAGTTTGGAATAATCTGGAGGAAGGCGATTACCAAGTCTCCTATCGTGCCAACGATGCCGACGGCTGGTGGTGGGATCAAGATGAGGATGGAGACCGTAGTCCTGACCAAGCCGTGGTGTCGGTCAAAGCCGGCGAGACCAAAGACTTTGAGCTCATCATCAACGACCTCGCCTTGCTCACGGTACGCGTGACTCGTCATGGCATTCCGGCCTCCGATGTCAAAGTGCAACTGCAAGAGGTTAAGAAAAACAATCGTCGTCGGTTTGGCAACAATGACGATCATGGACGCCCGACCGATGGACGCGGCAGCATCATTTTGCCGGCAGTCAAAGCAGGCAAATATGACATTGTGATTAAGGGGCGAAAATCCTCACCAGCCACTAAAGAGCGCGTGGAACTTTATGTTGGGCCACAAACCATAGAAGTGGAGTTAGATGGCAGTGAGGTGCGTGGGTCCCTGATGGGAACGGCTGGACCTTTGGTGGGCGCCACAGTGGCCCTGGTGCCCTACGTCGACCCCAATGCCAGCGGCAAAAACCGCCGTCGCAACAGTATCAGCATCATTTCCTACAGTATAACTGGGGAGAATCCGGTGATTAAGTTTGGCAAAAGTGGCGAGCAAGACACCAATACCCGGTCCAGCAGCCAAGGTAGCTACGTCTTCCTCGATGTTCCGGATGGGCAATGGACCATCATCGCCCGTGCTGATGGCTATGGCACCTGGACTTCGCAGCCGATTGCGGTGCAGGGTGGACAAAGCGTAGACCTCGGCTCCTACCGCCTTTTCCCAGGAGGGATCATCACCGGCCACGACTACAATTGGACCCCTCCTTCCCAAGAAGAAGAGGAAGAGCGGTTCTGGGGCTGGGGAAGCTCGCTGCGTCTGGAGGATGGCAAAGGCGAGATGCTTTCCATGGCCAACCTAGATGAACGAGGCGATTTCTCCTTCCAGGACCTTCCGGAGGGGATTTATGTACTAATTGCCGACCAATTCACCTCCGAAAAAATCCATATCTCCGCCGGCGAAAGAGTTTCACATGACATTCCGCTGGAGCAACCGAAAGAAGATGAAAAGCCAAAACAGGAACAATAGTTCCACCTAGGATTAGAAAGTAGAAAGACGTCGCCAACTTGGGTGGGAAGACGTAAAATCTGCGGCGTTTTCCGAGTCTTGATGTCCAATCGAGAGGGCAGGAAACATCCCTTTAGCTCCCGAACCCAAAGGCTGGAATTCGGTCTGATGGCGGTCCACAAAATCAAACAGGGTCTGGATTTACCAATCCATGGTGCCCTCGAAAATCACTCACTGGTCGACGGACCCTCCGTCGACCGCGTCGCCTTGCTGCCCCAGGAATCCTGGGGGATCAAGGTTCAAATGTTGGCCCACGAGGGCGACAAGGTCCAAATCGGCAGTCCGCTCTTCCGCGATCGCCGCGACCCGGATGTGGTGTTTACCTCTCCAGGCGCAGGCACTGTGGAAGCAGTCAATCGTGGTGCGAAACGCGCTGTGCTGTCGGTGGTGGTCAAGCTAGATGGTTCCGCAGATGCGGTTTCCTTCGATAAGCTAGATCCTGGCACCTGCGATCGCGCTGCATTAGTCACCGCATTGACGGCTTCCGGGCTATGGCCAAACTTACGTCAACGTCCGTTTGACAAGGTGGCTGTATCCGCAGAAACCCCACGCAGCATCTTCGTCACCGCGATGGACACCCAACCGCTGGCGCCTTCTCCGAAGGAAATGCTCGCAGGCCGGGAAGAAGCGTTCAAGCTCGGACTGACTGCGCTGTGCAAACTCTCTGGCGGTGCCACTTACTTGTGCACCAAGGCCGGCGAGGACTGGGCGGAGCTTTCCGTCGACGGCGTCAGCCAAGAGCAATTCGCCGGACCGCACCCTGCAGGCAACGCGGGCGTGCACATCAACGCGTTGGATCCGGTGAATATGGAGCGCAAGGTTTGGCATATTGATTATCAAGGCGTCGCCGAAATTGGTGAGTTCTTGCTGAGCGGTGTAGTTCCAACCGAGCGTCGTGTGGCCGTGGTTGGACCTGCTGCTGAAAAATGCGCGGTTTACAAAACCCGTCGCGGAGCTACCACTTCGGCATTCACTTCGGCGTGCTCGCCAAAGGGAGTGCGCTTCGTCGCAGGCTCCTTGCTGAGTGGCGCCACGGCAGATCCAGGATCGGACAAAGGTTACCTCGGGCGTTACACCCACCAGCTAAGCTTGGTCGACGATGCACCAGAACGCGAGTTTCTCGGTTGGGTCAAGCCTGTCGGCACTCGTTGGTCACTCACCAACACTTACTTCGCAAAGTTTGTGAAGAAGAAGTTCCGCATTGACACCGACATCAATGGTGGCGTACGGGCCATCGTTCCATTGGGTAACTACGAGAAGGTTATGCCGATGGACATTCTCCCGACTCACCTAATTAAATCACTCGCCGCCAATGATGTGGAAACGGCTGAAAAACTGGGCGCTCTGGAACTGGGCGAAGAAGATCTGGCACTTTGTCAGTACGTCTGCCCCTCCAAGATTGACATTACCGACATGTTACGTGCCATGCTGACCCGAATCGAGAAGGAGGGCTAAGGGCAGACCATGGAAAAAGTCATTCCGCGCTCCAACGGCGTTTTTGCTCACCCGCTGCGTCTACAGAACCAGCCCCTATCAAACAATAGGGGCAGAACCTGCTTCCTTGCTGGCAAGCAAAACCACTCGCCGGCCCCCGAAAGCACTTCCTCCACGGCCTGCTCATGAAGTTCCTACGCAAAAAACTCGACGCTGTGGCGCCACTCTTTGAAAAGGGTGGCAAGTTTGAGAAGTGGTACCCGCTTTACGAAGCCGGTGACAGCTTTCTCTGGACTCCAGGGCTTCGCACCAAGTCCGGACCGCACGTCCGCGACATCATCGACCTGAAACGCATGATGAGCATGGTGGTGATCGCCCTCATGCCATGTATTTTGTGGGCGCTGTTTAACAACGGTTACCAAGCCATGCTGGCCGATTCCAGCTACGGTTTGGCCGCCGCCGACTCCATCTCCTTCGATGTGGTGATGAAAGCTTCGTGGATTGGCTTACTCGCCTTCCTCCCACTTTACATCGTGACACTGGCGGCAGGTGGTGCGGTGGAAACCTTGTTCGCAGTGGTGCGCAAACACGAAATCAACGAGGGCTTCCTCGTCACTTCGATGTTATTCCCGCTCATCGTGCCAGTCGACATCCCACTATGGCAAGTCGCAATCGGCATCATCTTCGGTACCTTGATTGGTAAAGAGGTGTTTGGTGGAACCGGCATGAACATCCTCAACCCGGCCCTCACCGGACGTTTGTTCTTGTTCATCGCTTACCCGGCGCAAATCTCGGGTGAGGTATGGACCAAGTTGCCAAGTGATCCAAGCCTCGCGGTCGATGGTCACACTGGAGCTACGGCACTTTCTCAGTTTTACAGCCATGGTGCTGCTGCAACCGCCGACATGAATTGGATGGACTCCTTCCTCGGACTCATGCCGGGATCTTTTGCGGAGACATCCACCCTTGCCTGCTTGATTGGCGCTGCAATCCTGATTCTTAGTGGAGTTGGAAGTTGGCGCATCATGCTCGGCAGCTTGCTCGGCATGATTGGCATGAGTTATTTACTCAACGCCTTTGCCCCCGACGAAAGCCACTACATGGCTTTGGATTGGACCTGGCACCTAGTCGTCGGCGGTTTCGCCTTCGGCACCGTGTTTATGGCCACCGACCCAGTTTCGGCGGCTCAAACCGACCGCGGTAAATGGATTTACGGAGTGCTGATTGGACTGCTCACAGTCCTGGTTCGCGTGTTAAATCCCGCGTACCCAGAAGGCATGATGCTTGCCATCATCTTCATGAACGTGTTCGCACCTACCATCGACTACTACGTGGTCAAAGCAAACATCAAGCGTCGGGAGAAGCGCCTTGGAGTTCAGTAACAAATACATCATTGGCTTTGCCTTGGCATTGTGCTTGGTTTGCTCCTTGGCTGTGTCCACCACCGCAGTGGTGCTCAAGGACAAGCAAGACGCCAACGCCCTACTCGACATGCAGAGTCAGATCTTGCGCGTCGCCGGCCTAATCGATGCCGACGCCAAACCGACATCGGAAGAGGCCACGG
The DNA here is from genome assembly GCA_045047305.1 of Planctomycetota bacterium. Lineage (GTDB taxonomy): Bacteria > Planctomycetota > UBA1135 > UBA1135 > UBA1135. Next base: position 23,620 of record JASFYO010000036.1, read on the forward strand.
CTATGTTCGCTAACATCAAAGCGCTAAAGGTCTCTCCCACTACCGGCGAGATTTTGGGCGAGATGGAGTTCAATCCAAAGAACATCATCAAAGCCTCGAAAGACGCAAGTCTCAGTACCGCGACCACCAGTGAGGCCGCTAGAAAAGCAAGAGTCAGTCGTATTCCAAATCACCTGATGGTGCTCCAGGTCACAGACCCTGGAAATGAATGCTACGTATTCTTGCTCTGGGGCAATGGATTGTGGTCGACCCTATACGGCTACATTGCTTTGGAAGCAGATCTCAAGACCGTGAAGGGCCTTACCTTTTACGAACAAGGAGAGACTGCTGGTTTGGGTGGCGAAATCGTCAACCCGAACTGGACTGCACAATGGCCAGGTAAAAAGGTCTTCGATGCAGATGGCAATTTGGCCTTAACTGTGACCAAGTTTGGCAAGGTCAAGAATCCAGAATCTCAGGTCGATGGCATTTCTGGAGCCACCATTACAAGTCGCGCTGTGGGGAATACCATGCAAACTTGGCTTGGTGATGAAGCTTATGGCAAGTTCCTCAAAGCGGAGGGCAAGTGATGAATAAGGAAACCAAAGACATCCTTCTGGGGCCTGTCCACCTGAAGAACCCGATTACCTTGCAAGTACTTGGTATTTGTTCGGCACTTGCGGTAACCACACAACTTCAGCCAGCATTCGTCATGAGCGCCGCCCTCATGTTCGTGTTGGTCGGCTCCAACGTGACCATCTCGTTGTTGCGCAATAAAATCCCTGGCAGCATTCGAGTCATCACGCAACTGGCCATCATCGCTTCCTTGGTGATTCTGGCTGACCAGATCATGAAGGCCTACTTGTTCGATGTGAGTAAGCAGCTTTCGGTGTTCGTCGGTTTGATCATTACCAACTGCATTGTGATGGGCCGCGCCGAAGCCTTTGCCATGGCTAATCCACCGGCGAAAGCCGCTTTAGATGGCATCGGTAACGCGCTTGGTTATTCGGTGATCCTCATCATCGTCGGCTTCTTCCGCGAACTACTTGGCTCCGGAAAACTGCTTGGACACGTGGTCATGCCAACTGTCAATAACGGCGGCTGGTACAGCCCGAACGGCCTCATGGTGCTGTCACCGGGCGCTTTCTTCATCATTGGCCTACTCATCTGGGCGCAACGCACCTACGCCAAAGAGCTGGTGGAGGAGAACTAATGGAACTCATCAACTTGTTCCTCAAAGCCACGTTCATCGAGAACATGGCACTCGCTTTTTTCCTCGGCATGTGTTCCTTCTTGGCCGTGTCGAAAAAGGTAGACACGGCTGTCGGCCTTGGCGTTGCTGTGATTTTCGTGCTTGCGATCACCACGCCCCTCAACAACCTCATTTACGAGTACCTGTTGAAAGAAGGAGCGCTTAGCTGGCTTCTTGGGGCTGAAAAAGCTTCGACGGTGAATTTAGAGTTCTTAACCTTCATCGTGTTCATTGCCACGATTGCTGCCATTGTGCAGATTGTAGAAATGGCCATCGATAAGTTCTCGCCGGCTCTCTACGGATCGCTAGGCGTGTTCCTCCCCTTGATCGCTGTGAACTGTGCCATTCTTGGTGGTTCGCTATTCATGGTTCAACGTGAGTACAACCTAGTTGAAAGTACAGTTTTTGGCATTGGAGCCGGAACTGGGTTTGCTCTTGCGATTGTGGCGCTTGCCGCGATTCGTGAAAAAATGAAATACTCAAACGTCCCCCATGGCTTACGCGGCCTTGGCATCACCTTCATTACTGCTGGGCTCATGGCTATGGGTTTCATGATATTTGGAGGCATTCAGCTTTAGGCGCTGAGAAAGGATCATGGATACCACAGTAATTTTCATGGGCGTCGGCGGCTTTACCGTCATTGTCATCGCCTTGGTTTTCATTCTGCTCGCTGCCAAATCAAAGCTGGTTTCTAGCGGAAACGTAAAGATGGTGGTCAACGGCAAAGAGGCCGACGCCTTCTCCGTCCCAGCTGGCGGTAACTTGCTCACCACCTTGGCTGAGCAAAAGATTTTCATCCCATCCGCATGTGGCGGTGGTGGCACTTGCGGCCAGTGCTTAGTGCAAATCGATGAGGGTGGCGGCGCATTACTTCCAACCGAAGAAACACACATCAACCGCGGCATGGCGAAAGACCACTGGCGCTTGTCATGTCAGGTCAAGGTCAAGGAAGACATGAAACTGCACGTCGACGAGTCCATCTTCTCGGTCAAAAAATGGGAGTGCGATGTGGTTTCGAACCACAACGTGGCCACTTTCATCAAGGAATTTGTAGTGCAGCTCCCTGAAGGTGAGCAAATCGACTACCAATCGGGCGGTTACATCCAGATTGAAATTCCTCCGCACAAAATCCCATACACCGATTACGACATCGAAGACGAGTACCGCGAGGACTGGGACAACTTCAAGATTTGGGAGAACACTTCCATTACCACCGACACCGTGGAGCGCGCTTATTCCATGGCTTCTTATCCTGCGGAAGGCAACCGCATCATGCTGAATGTTCGTATTGCAACGCCTCCCCCGCGTTCCGAAGGCATTCCAACTGGCAAAGGATCAAGCTACATCTTTGACCAGAAGCCTGGCGACAAGGTGATCATATCCGGGCCATTTGGAGAGTTTTTCCTGAAGGACAATGATCGCGAAATGGTGTTCATCGGCGGTGGCGCAGGCATGGCGCCTATGCGTTCGCACCTGATGCACTTGTTCCGTACCTTGAAGACCGACAAGAAAGTGTCGTTCTGGTACGGCGCACGTTCTCTACGGGAAGCCTTCTACGTTCATGAGTTCGATGCCATCGCCGAGGATTTCCCGAACTTCGAGTGGCACCTGGCGTTGAGCGATCCATTGCCGGAAGACAACTGGAAGGGCAAAACTGGATTCATTCACCAGGTACTCATGGATAGTTACCTCAATGACCACGAAGCCCCTGAGGAATGTCAGTACTACATGTGCGGACCTCCAATGATGAACAAAGCCTGCCAGAACATGCTGAGTGAGCTTGGCGTAGAGCCTGAAGACGTCTTCCTCGACGACTTCGGCGGTTAAGTTTTCCTGGCCCCCACCAACATCCGGTAACATGTCCAAATGGACGGTTGCCGGATGTTTCTTTTTGGGGTTGTACTTTTATTCCCAGCGCTCAGCTGTGGGCAAAAGCCGCATACTCTGACTCTTGTAGAAGCGCCTGCGGGCATAGTTTTCCAGCTCCAAGGCGACACTATGGGTGTGCGCTGGAATGTCACCACCATGGGTGCGGACGGGGAGCTAACGAGCATCACCGAGGACTTGCAAAATGCAGTTGGGCAGGTCGATGATCATATGTCCACCTATAAGCCGGATTCAGAAATCAGTCGTTTCGGTACAGCCTCTGCGCATCAAGATTTTGCAGTTTCCGCAGACACAGCTTTTGTGGTCCAAGAAGCATTACGCATTTCCGCTCTCACCGATGGAGCTTTCGATGCCACCGTCATGCCTCTCGTCGACCTGTGGGGATTTGGTCCAGCAAAGGCCAGCGACTCCGCCCCTAGTGCAGAGCAAATTGCAGATGCCCTCAGCCGGTGCGGATATCAAAAGGTCCAACTTCCAGCCGTCCATACGCTGCGAAAATCCGTCGAAGGACTGCGCCTAGACCTCTCTGCGATTGCCAAGGGTTACGGCGTTGATGCCATGTGCGCGGCGCTCGATGCCGCCGGACACCAAAATTACTTGGTCGAAGTTGGTGGAGAGCTTCGTGTCAAAGGAGTTTCTTCCGACGGCACCCCATGGCGCATAGGTATTGACACTCCGCGCGACATGACCCTTCCCGGCACCCAACTGCAAGGCGCGATGGAAGTTGGCGACATCGCGATTGCCACTAGCGGCGATTACCGCAACTTCCGTGAAATCGACGGTAAGCGTGTGTCGCACACCATCGACCCACGCAGCGGATATCCGGTCGACCACGGTTTGGCTTCGGTCAGCATTCTCGCCCCTACCTGCCTCGAAGCCGACGCGCTGGCGACCGCATGCATGGTGCTCGGCCCCGAGGAAGCTTTAGCGTTGATTGAACGTCTGGATAACGTGGAGATTTTCTTGTTGGTACGCGATGGTGATGGATTTCTTGAACAAAGCAGTAAGGGATTCCCAGAAATTGAAACGCTCTAAAGCACCCCTGTGAAAAATTCCCTCCTATGGATTGTTGTTAGCTTCTTAGCAATCGGTGCATGGTGGGTCTGGGACTCCACTACGAAGCCTCTCGATAAAAATGCCCTGAACGAGGCTGCAGAGATTGCCCCAAGCGCGATCGAGCCTATAGCTGCTACCGAAGTCGCCCCTCCACCCACTCCAGAAAGAAGTCAGCTATCCAGCCAGCCAGTTCTGGAGACCCTCGAGGCTTCAGCCGATCAAATCCTCTTGACCGTGGTCCAGGCAAGCACGGGAGAAGCTATTCCAGACATGGAAATTCTATGGCAAGAATTCCCTCCAACGGAACACCTTGCTTTGGACGAGTTGGATTCCATTCTCGCGCAGTCGGGCAATCATGGACGGACGAATCAAGCAGGCCAAATTTTATTACCCAACAACGGTCTAGGCTTAGAAGTGATCGCGCAAGGCCGGGGCCGGTATGGCCATGCACGTAGATGGTGGAAAGATAAATCCGAATCCATGCAGATCAAAGCAGCCATGGATCAAACGGTGCGCGTTTTCGTAACTCTCGCCGATGGCCGCCCGGCACAAGACGTCGTGGTGAAATACGTGCAAATCTACGGCAAAGAAATGAGTCGATCGCGGCATTCTTCACGCACCAACGCCCAAGGGCTTGCACAGCTAGAACATTTACAAGTTTCCATGGTCGATGCAGACTCAAATCTCATGCAGGCCATCCTAGTTGGTGTTCCCACTGGAGAAACGGTTCAAGAGCTATTCCACTTGCGGGACGGACCACCCAAGGAAATTCGTTTTCAGTTGCCCGCTACGGGCTTCGTCAAGGTAGTGATGAAGCAAGCTAACGGCATCATTTTCCCAGACGGAACCTTAGTGCGGCTACAAAAGAACGGCGAGATAAGCAGCAATAATGAGTCCCTTCTTGGTTTAGACACGCGTAAAACCATTAACGGTCAAGTTCTTTTTCCGGTTGGGCTAAACCTCAACCTAGTCGCTAGCACTTATCTGCAAGAGCATCGGAGTACGCTCACTGCGTCTGGGAAAGGCCCTACCTTGCCCGGCGAAACCGTCACCTTGAACTTTCAGCAGGAGGAAGAACCCTGCTTTATTAGCGGTCGTTTTGTGCAAAAAGATGGCACGCCTATATCCAATAAACAAATAAGCGGCAATCTGGCTTCGCGCAGTATAGGCCAAGGTTTTCGCACTCAAACCGAAGCAGACGGCCACTTCAAATTGCCCATTCGCGACCGCCATTTCTCCACCGAAGACCCTTATGACGATGGCATCCCCTTCCGCATTGCACAGTTTGCCTACAAGCCCCATGCCGGAGAGATGTGGTCTGGCCAGTTGCATCTCAATCGCACCTTAATGCCGGGAGAAAACCAAGTGGGTGACATCGTCCTTGGTGCTGAACTTTTGATCTCCGGGCAGGTAGTGGATCAATATGGCAACCCTGTACCAGAAGCTTATTTAGGTGTGCGTGGCACCAGCACGGAATGGAAGACCTTCAGGGGGGATCCACTCAAAGTTAACGTTGGTGGTAGCTATTTGAATTCAGGGTCGGACGGGCGTTTTGCAATACACGGAACCGATTCCGTTTCCTTATTGCTTATCAAAGTTTTGTGTCCTGGATATGTCATGCAGGACTTCGAACGGAACCCGGGTATGGCGGACCAAACCTTGGTGGTGCAGAAAGGAGAAGCTTGGGATATCCAATTATTGCTCGACCCTGAGATTCCAACTTCCGCTTTCAACGCAAGCCTGCATATTGATTTCGGAAATGGAAGAAGCAGCGTGCGTTCGGTCTATTTCAAACCTCAAGATGGCGTGCTCACCGCAAGGGTCGATAGCCCAGAGCCCGGCATATACACCTTCAAACTCACCAGCGCAGTTCTGCACGAAGAAATCCTTGCGATTCCGGGAGTCCAATTCATTCCTGGTAATCCCTTAGATCCAAGGCTGAGCCCCATCGACTTACGCGGGAAAATTTTCAAACGCAGCCTGCATGTGATTGGAGCAGACGGCGAAGCTCCACCCTCCTACACTTTTGCCCCTCCGAGTCGTAGCAGAGGCGCGTTGCTGCCGAATGATTCCGAGCTCTACACCGCAATGCGGAGTTGGGAAGTTCAAGTTTGGCAAGATTCCAAAGCGCAGAAGGTCGTCATTCAACAACCTCAAACCGAGGTCTACCTGGAAAGCCCTTACCTCGTGGAAGTAGTCTTGGATCCGTTCCCGACCTTAAGGCCAGGCAGTAAATTATGGATTAACCTAACCCAACAGGAGCACTCCATCCATTCGGAACACCTTCTGAATCCAGGTGAGCCGTTGCTTTTCAAACTCCGGGCCGATGGCAAATACACTATTCACTTTAACGAGAAGTTCGCTGAAGTAGATGCGACAGGAAGCGGCAACCAAAGTCTTTGCTTCGGTCCAGAAAATCAACTGACTCTTCACGCAGAGGCACTAGCGTCTGAGAAAATAAGCAAATGGCAGTTTGATGGCAGCCAGTTGCACCCGAAAGACTAGTCGCGACTAAACCTCAAAAGCAGGTCCGCCTTCGCGCACCTTCTTGAAGTAGTCCTTGCGCTTAGGGTTGCCAAGCTCTGCAAGCAGCACCATTTCATTGCCTTCATCGGAGGCACAGATGTCTGCGTCCTTGCGTGCACACACGCAGTCGCCGAGCAAATCGGCCTCTACGGCATCGGCAGAGCCACCACAGGACTTCGCGAGCTTTTTACCGTTTACAATCACCCCAACTGCCATCGCGACAATCGCGACCGCAAACACAGCGAAGCCAAGCAGGATGGTAGTCATGGTGCTCTATTTTAGCACCATTTCAGCGTTCCTCCAGAGCAGACTTTAGATCTGGAATTCGTCGTCAAGGTCGAGAGCGTAGTAAGTGCCCCCATCGACCATTGGCTCAGCACGCACAAGACGGCCGCGGTATTCCTTGCCATCGATTTTTACCACCACCGAAATCCGCCCAGTGGCGCGGATCAGTAAACCATGGGAGGAAGCATTCACGGTTTCGCCCTCAAGCGAACCCGCAGCAAGCATCATCGCGGTCGGTGCAGTGTGTTCCTTGCGCTCCGAGCGCCTTCTATCGTATTCGGTCATCGTTGGTCGTTCTTAGGGGCTAGTTGCGGTCAGGGAACATGTAAGGGAAGATTCCCTCGATGATCATTTCCTTGCCGTCTTCGTCGATGGGATCTTCGTTCATGAAGACGTCAAACAAAGCGTAACAAACATGTAGATTTTCAATCACTGGATATTTGTGATTATTCACGATGGTATGCAGCTTGCCGCCAGTTTCCCAAATGAAAATGATTTCATCGCCTTCATCTAATTGACCAGATGCGAAATAACCACGCAGCTGCTTCATCGCAGCCAGGCCGATATCCAAAGCCTTCTTGTCTTTGGCAATCTTCTTGATACCAGGCTCAAGGATGTCATCGAAAGCTTCGGCAACATCTTCGCCATCGACATCTCGGGCCATGACCCAACGCAGCGACTTGTTGTACTTATCCGAAAGGAACGCCTTATGGAACTTTTTATCCTTAAGTGCACGCTTCAGGCTCATGTTGCCGGCAGCTTTGCGCAAAATCGGCAATGCAGCTTCACGGTCGGCGTACCAACCAAATCCATAAACGTCCACTTGAAAGATGGTCTTCTCTCGCACGCCGGTGCCAAAAAGATGGTGACGCTGGCCGCCTAGAGAATCCAGGTCCATCCAAATCGGGAATGGTATACCGGTTTCAGTCTCAATGACAGTAGGCGCGACTTCCTTAGCCTTCTTAGGCTCTTGGGTCTGCGCGAAAGCTGCGAGTGGCAGCAGGGCAAGCAAGGTGATGGCGATGGGTCGAAGCATGGTTTTTCCTCCGCCAGCAGTATAGGTGTTCAGGCTAGGTCGCTTCAAGACAGCCTACGGCGGCACTCTTGGACGAATTCCGCAGCCCCTGAGCCGTCCAGAGGCACGACCACAGCCGCCGTCGGCGATAATTGAAGGTATGCGCGCCCCTCATCCTCTACGATTCCAACCAGCGACGCCCACGGAAGGCAACTTTCCGCCGTGGCAATACGAGCATCGATCCCCTCCTCCGTGATCTCTAAACAATAGTCGCCGAGAATCGCGGCCGCTGCTCCGGCGCGCTCCAGTTTGCGTAAATGTTTATGTGTGCGAAACTCAGCCAATTTCGGATAAAGAATGATCCACGCAAAGGCCAGACTCATCATGGAGCCACCCACCACCCAGTCGCCCAAACTCAAACCTGCAAAAATGCCAAAGGTGAAGTAAACCACCGGCAACCCGATGTGACTGATTTTGCGCGCGCGGGCTAAGCTCGGCACGGTGCGGTTCACGTACAACGTGAACGCTGCCCAATCTTCAAAGCGCAAGGTGTATTCAAGCTTCATGGCGGATGCGGCTAAAGGTCTTCAGGCGGGATGGGGTCGTCGTCGAGCAGCATGCGATGGCTTGGCGTATCTAAGTCATCAAATTGACCACGACGGACGGCCCAAGTAAATCCCCATACTGCAGCCGCGGCAATGAGCAGGGCTAAAGGAAGTACGATGAAGAGAACCGTCATGAGGATTGGAAGGATTTAGAGCGCCAAGCAATGCTAACCACAGTCAGCGAACTCACCGGCATCAGGACCGCGGCGACCAAGGGGTTTAGTAAACCGGCCATCGCGAGCGTCACACCAAGTGCATTGTAAGCGAGTGATACCAACAGATTGCACCGGATGACGCCTACGCTACGAGCAGCTCCCTCGAGCAAACGCGCAATGCCGTTCGTGCCCGGAATGGAAAGGAAAACGTCGGCGGCGGCGAGGGAAGCTTCGGCACTTCCATGCACGGCAATCCCTACATCTGCGGCGGCGAGTGCAGCGGCATCGTTCCAACCATCTCCGACCATAAGCACCGGTCGGGGGTGGGACGACGCCTTTTCTTTTGCCATAAATGCTTCCACCATTTCCAGCTTAGCCTCAGGAGTCATTTCGCCCTTGCAACGTTCCGGATCGATTTCCAGTTTTCGTGCCACCGCTTGCACTACCGAGGGGTGGTCGCCCGACAACATGTGCAACTCCCAACCCTTCTGCTTGAGCTTTTGCACCACCTCCCGGGCATCGGCTTGCAGCGGATCGCCGATTCCAGCAACCACAACTTCATCACCCTGGCAAATGGCCACCGGCGAAAGTGCTTGGGCAATCACGGTATCCAGTTGCTCTTGTGGAACGACCAGCCCCATGGACTGCACCCACGCCGGAGAGCCAATGCAATATTGCACTCCACCGACCTTGCCCCGAACCCCTCCTCCAGGGATGACCGCAAGCTCCGCGACGGCCGGTAACTCCACATCCTCCGCGACTAAGTCGCGCAAGGCTAAGGCGAAAGGATGGGAAGCGTGTTGCTCCAATGCTGCGGTGGCGGCAGCTAGCTTTCTACTACCTACCCAATGCACCACCGACATTTTGCCTTGCGTCAGAGTGCCGGTCTTATCTAACAACAAAATACCTGGCTTCGACAAGCGCTCCAATGCATCGCCGCCCTTGATTAGAATTCCGGCTCGTGCTGCACGTCCGACCGCAGCAACCACGGCAAGTGGAGTGGCGAGTCCAAGTGCACACGGGCAAGCCACGATGAGGAGTGCGATGGCATGTTCCAGCGCATCGGTCGAACCTTGGTAGGTCCAAAAGGCATAAGTTATAAAAGCCAAGGCTAAAACCACGATGGTAAAGGTGCCAGAAACCCGATCGGCCAAACGTACCATTTTGCCTGGGCGTTTCGCATACTCCTCCACTAACTGCATCAAACGCCCGACGCGACTGTCTTCTCCACTCGCCTTAACCTCGAGTTCCACACGCTCGCCGAGGTTAATGCTCCCGGCATAAACCACATCGCCAGGATGAAATTTCTTCGGCGCGGACTCTCCGCTAAGCACTTTCAAATCAAAGCTTGTACTGGCCGAAAGTAAGGTGCCATCGGCCGGAATGGTTTCGCTACCTAACACCTCGATGCGGTCGCCAGGCCGGAGCGACAAAATCGGGACTTGCTCGCTGCCGTGCTGCAAAATCCGCGTAGCAGATCCAGGCGTGAGCGCATGCATGAGTTCCAGGGCCTCGTACGCCCGACGTTGCTGTTTTTGCTGCACGAAACGTCCGACCAAAAGGAAGAACACTAAAATCGCTACCGACTCGAAGTAGACCTCCCCGATGTTGTGAAAGGTGTTCCAGGCACCGCCCAAAAATCCAGCACTCAGTCCAAGTGCAATCGGTAGGTCCATATGCGGAGTGCGTGTACGTAAGGCTGCCCATGCTCCACGAAAAAAAATGCGTCCGGGCCACAACAAAATGAGTGCGGTTAATCCCAACGAACTCCAACGGAAGAAATTGCGGTACACATCTTCCATGCCGGAAAGAAAACCGCCATAGAGCGCGAAGGCAATCATCATCACGTTGCCCGCAATCGCTCCAGCCACTCCAATCCGCATCAAGGCTGCCCGCGATTCCGCACGCCGACGCTCTTGCTCTTCTCCCTCCACCACCGGATGCGGTGGATAACCCAAACGATCCAAGGCCACCGCGATTTGCGCCAAGGAGACGATGCCTTCTTGCCATTGCAACTGCACTAAAGAGCGTCCCATATCTAAGCGCGACTCAATCAAACCCGGAAGGATGCTGGGCAATTTCTCAACTAGCCATACGCAAGCTGCGCAATGCACCCCTTCCAAAAAGAAAGTTGTATGCGCAATGCCATCCTGAACCTCGACATAACGATCTTGGAAATCGGCATGATCAAATTCAAAAAAAGCGCGTCCGGAACTCACCGCGGGCCGTGCATCGTCCTGGGTGTTGGCGACTAAATCGTAGTAGCGCTGCAATCCAAACGACTGCAATGTTTCAAAAACCACCTTGCACCCAGCACAACAGAACTGGTGTTGCGCTCCCGCCTCGACCAAACCCTCGGGCACCGGAAGACTGCAGTGAGTGCAGTCGACCTTAGTGGCCGTGGGCTTCGACTGGGGTACTGGGTTCACAACAAGCAGGCGTGGTTTGCCCCGCTACTTGAGCCGCGGCAAAGGAAGGTACATCCAGGCGTCCGAGAACGGCCATTAAGCCGACCACAACCAAGAGCACCGCAGAAAAGGAAGGTACATGACGCTGCATCGGACCTGCAAGTTTTTGCACGCCGACACCTACTGCTGCGAGCGCTGGAACCGTTCCCGCCCAGAAAACCATCATGCTGACGGCACCCCACCACGGACTTCCAGTGGCTGCAGCCCCGGCTGCGAATAGATAAAGCCAACCGCAGGGTAATAAGGCTGTGAGCAGCCCCAAAGTGAGGCCACGTAAAAGTGGTCCACGTTGGGTCACTTTGGAGAATCCAGCTTGATAAAAGCGCTGCAAAAAAGCGGGAACCGGAAGCTTGACCTGCTTTCCACGTACACGCAGTAAAAGAATGGCGCCGTAAGAAATCATCATCAGGCCGGCAAGCATGATGGCAATACGTCCGAGGCCGAGTGCATTACCGCCAAGATCAATGGCAGCTCCGAAACTTCCGGCGAGAAAACCAATCAAGCTGTAGCTGAGAAAACGTCCGCCGTGATACGCAAGTTGTGCATGCTGGCGTGCGCCGGATTGGGGGGATGCGGAAAGAAAGGCCACCACGCCTCCGCACATGCCCGCGCAGTGCAAGCTCCCCAACAGGCTTGCCACAAACACGGTGCCGAGTAGGGTTATCATGATTTGGAAACTTGGATTTCGCGATCAACGATTTCCCTTAAATCTCCACTCCAAAGTTCTTCGCCACGAGTGAACTGCAATTGCCAGCGCCAGATCCCGGAGCGCCGCAACGGAATTTGGGTTGCGTAAGTGCCTGGTATTGCTTCGAGCAGCTGCGGCTCAAAAAACTGTTTTGGATAAGCGTTGTGAAAGGCTTTCAAGTGACTGGTCAATCCTGTCACCGGATGGCCATCACGATCGGTGATGACAAAAGCCACATCGGAATTGCCTTTGGACTGCGCATGCGTAGTCTGAAATACGACCTTCCAGCCGAGAGCCTCTGAGGCACGCACCTCTTCCATGTGCGCATCCCAATTTTCCGCGGCCTCATAATAATTCTCCACCGCAGCAAAGTGAGGGTCGCCAAGCGCCAATTGAATCCGCCATACGGCAAAAATAACCGTTGAGAAAAGGACCCAAAAGGGCATCCACTTCCAGGCATTTTCGGCTTTCATGATTTCACTTAGAGCTTACCAGATTGGGACCAAATAGGGTCTTCTCTAGCTTGGCGTGGAACTCTTCCCCGTCACTAATGGTGATGTGCAACATGGCTTTACCCTCGATAAAACTTTCCGCCGGAGTAAACACAGGAAGGTTCACTTTCTGCATGCCGTAAGCCTCCAAGGTGATTGGGAAAGGATTTCCTTTGACCACAGAAGGCCCTTGCACCTCCAGGGTGTAAGTACGTGATTCGGGTGAGCGGTTGCTAATCCGCAAGCTCACTGGCTGCACGATTTCGTTGCCAGACTGCGCCGGCACCGAACCTTGGTTGCGTAAGATCATCGCTTCTGAGGATGCGCGGTGGCTCAAGCCAAATCCTAGTCCGCCAAAAATAGCCAGCAGCAAAAGCGGGTAGACCACTAGGCGTGGACGAAACTTCTTACGCATGACGCCCGCTAGTGAATTTTGTGAGGCAAAACGAATTAAGCCCTTGGGCCTTTCAATTTTCTCCATCACCGTATCGCAAGCATCGATGCATTGAGTGCAGGCAATGCATTCCAATTGCAGTCCGTCGCGGATATCAATCCCGGTTGGGCATGCTGCCACGCACAAACCACAGTCAATACAGTCCCCTTGGCTGTCGACATTCTCGACATGACTCTTTTTGCCACGCGGCTCGCCACGTTTTTCATCGTATCCCACAATCAAGGAGTCGCGGTCAAGTAGCACTGATTGCAAACGCGCATACGGACACACCAAAGTGCACATTTGCTCGCGGAAGAATACGAAGTCGAACATCATCAGTGCAGTCACAGCAAGGACCACGCCAAATGCAGCTGGGTGATCGCCAGGCATATGCCAGCTCCAGGACCAAACTTCTGCGGGGCCAGCAAAGTAAGCGAGGAAGGTATTCGATAGATGAAGCGAGAACACCAAGAAGATGGCGTACTTCAGAACCTTGCGCCACAAGGCCACCTTCTTTTTGGAGTTACCGCTTTTGTTGCCCTCGGCCCAACGTTCGATCGGGCGGTAAAGGAATTCCAGGTACACCGTTTGTGGACAAGCCCAACCGCACCAACCGCGTCCGAGAATAGCGGTAATCAGGAAGATTCCGAAGAACACCCCAATCAAGAGCAAGGCCAGCAACAAGACCTCGGTGGGTTGGAAAGTGGTGCCGAAGAAAGTGAATTCACGGTGCACCACATCCAGCAGCATGACTGGGCGTCCCCCAATCGTCATCCACGGGATGGCGCTGAACATGATCATCAAAATCCACGCCACCACACGACGCCGGCTCCACCATTTCCCCATAGCGGCCTTAGGGCGTATCCAACGACGGGTGCCGTCTGGATTTAAGGTCGAAAGGACGCGTTCTAGGGGATCCACCAAGTTGTCTGACATCGTTCTGCTCCAGTCCACTCAGTGTGATTTTGCCAAGCAAGGTTCCAAGGCAAACATGGAATTATTGACTACCCCAAGCAGGCATTTTCTCGCCTTCCGCTGCCTTCGGATTGGCAGGTGTGGTGCCACGCAAACTAGCAACGAAAACCGCGACATCTGCGATTTCGTTCTCGTTCATAGTGGCAGACTGCGACAACATTGCAGTACCTGGAACACCATGGGTGATGACTCTCACGATGTCTTCCATCGACTGAATGTTCTTACCGAAATCGTCGCAGAAGTTGGGTCCTAGTCCGATGACGCCTCCACCATCCGGCGCATGGCATGCGGTGCACCCTACAGTCGCAAACTTAGCTTTCCCGCGAGCAAGGTGGGCTGGATCTTGCATCAAAGCAAACAATCCTTCTGCACTGGTATCTGCTTGTGGACGTGCCGCTTCCCGCGCAAGCTGAGCCGCGACATCGGCCTCGTAATGATCGTAGACCGTGTTGCCGTCGGCAAAGTGGTACCACCAGGTGTAAGGGATTGCGAACAGGATCGATCCCAGGAAAATGGCTTTCCACCATCCAGGCAACGGATTATCGAATTCCTGAATGCCATCGTAATTGTGCTCGAGGAGGATGTCCTCTTGTGTTGAGTCCGGAAGTTTTTGCTGATCAGACATTGCGCGTCTCCTTTGCGCGGGAGTCCGGAGTGGAAGCGAGTTGGCCTTCCTCTAAGGGCAACCTGGATTCAGTTGGGAACTGCTTCGCGCGGCGCGAGAAGAAGGCCCATAGAATCACGCCGACGAAAAAGAGGCAAAAAAACAACATGGTCATCTGCTTGATGAAAGAGAGATTGAAGTATTCCACTACTTGCCCCCCTCGCCAAGATTCCCATCGTTGGATGTGGTCTCAGGCATCTTGCCGATGTCGGTTCCGAGGCGTTGCAGATAAGCGATGAGCGCAACCACTTGTTTGGTTTCAAACCCGCTCAGGCTTGCACTCTCCTTTTCGATCTGCGCTGCAATCTGCGCTGCCTGCTGCCGCGCATTTTCAGCACCATTGGCGATTTCCTCATCCGTGTAAGGCACACCTAAAATTTGGTTCGCCTTCATGTGGCGCGGAATGACATCGAAATCAATCTCCTTCTTGAGCATGTGCGCATAAGGAGGCATGATCGATCCGACCGACGTCTCCTGTGGGTCATTCAAGTGCCGCAGGTGCCAGCTTGCCGTCAGCGGACGGGTGCCCACACGATGCAAATCTGGGCCAATGCGTCGAGAGCCCCACTGGAATGGGTGGTCGTACACAAACTCGCCTGCCTTGCTGTACTCACCGAATCTCTCGGTTTCAAAGTGCAACGGGCGCACCATTTGCGAGTGACAGTTGTAGCAACCTTCTGCGACGTACATATCACGACCAGCCAACTCCAATGGCGTGTACGGTTTCACTGAGGCAATGGTTGGCACATTGGAATCGATGACGAAGGTTGGAATGATCTCGAACAAGGATGCCGAGACAATGGCAACCACAACCCAAATGGTAAATTTGAGCGGCTTGCCTTCCCAAGCGCGGTGCCAGTTCATGGCCCGGAAGCCACCGGTGCTTGGAGCAGCCTTGTAGTTCGGATCCAAAGCAGGTGCTTCGTAAACCGGTTCCGCATAAGTAGCTGGGCGGTTCTTCCAGGTAAGTATGAGGTTCGTCAATCCGAGAATGGCGCCGGTCAAGTAGAGGCCACCACCGAATGCGCGAATCCAGTACATCGGGATGAGAGGTCTGACGGTCTCGAGGAAGTCTGGATATTCCAAGGTCCCTTCAGCAGTGAACGCGCGCCACATCAAGCCTTGAGTCAGGCCAGCCGCGTAAATCGCCACGATGTAAAGCACAATGCCGATGGTGCCCATCCAGAAGTGCATGTTGACCCACTTTGGTTTGGCGACCTCTGTCTGGAACAAACGGGGCATCAGCCAGTAAACCATGCCGAAAATCATGAAGCCCACCCAACCGAGAGTGCCGGCATGCACGTGCGCGATAGTCCAGTCGGTGTAGTGGCTCAACGAGTTCACCGACTTAATCGACAGTAATGGACCCTCGAAAGTGGACATGCCGTAAAAGGTGATGGCCACAACGTAAAATTTAAGGATAGGGTCGGTTGATACGCGGTGCCAAGCGCCACGCAAAGTCAGTAAACCGTTCAACATACCGCCCCAAGACGGCATCCACAGCATCACCGAAAACAGCATGGCTAAGGTCGATGCCCATTCCGGCAACGCGGTGTAATGCAGATGGTGAGGTCCGGCCCAGATGTAGATAAACACCAGGGACCAAAAGTGCAGAATGGACAGTTTGTAACTGAACACCGGGCGCTCAGCAGCCTTCGGCAAGAAGTAGTACATCAGGCCGAGGAAGGGCGTGGTCAAAAAGAAGGCCACTGCATTATGTCCATACCACCACTGCATGAAGGCGTCTTGGACACCAGCGTACAGCGAGTAAGACTTCATCGGGCCGGCGATCACCCACAGGTTGTTAAAGATATGCAGAACCGCAATCGCGATAATCGTTGCGATGTAGAACCACAGCGCCACATACAAGTGACGTTCGCGGCGAATCTTCAAGGTGCCGAAAAAGTTAACCGCAAACACCAACCAGATGATGGTGATAGCGATGTCGATTGGCCATTCCAGTTCCGCGTATTCCTTACCTTGGGTAAAACCAAACGGCAGCGTGAACACCGCGGACAAAATAATCGTCTGCCAACCCCAGAAGTGAATGTTCGACAACTTGTCGCTGAACATCCTCGTTTTCAATAAGCGCTGACTGGAGTAATACACTGCCGCAAAAATTCCGTTGCCGGCAAAAGCGAAAATCACTGCATTGGTATGCAGCGGGCGAAGACGTCCGAAGGTGGTCCACTCAAGTCCAAGGTTGAAACGGGAGTCTGCGAGTTGCAGCGCGATGATGACACCGACCAAGAGGCCTACAACCCCCCAGATAAAGCATGCGAATACGAATTTACGGACAATGCCGTCGTCGTATGTGAATCGTTCGAGTGCTCTCGCCGTAACGGAAGAAGTCAGATCGTTCATGATTTTTAGAAGTCCTGCGGAATGGCAGAACGGCATGATACTGCCTCCCTAAAGCAATAAAATAGTATTTACTCTTATTTCAAAAGGCTTACTCTAAGGTATCTTGAAACCTTTTCCCGGAATTTGGCCTGATCCAGGAATGGCAACATAATTCTCTATTGTCTCAAATCCGTAACAATACTTTGCCGAAGGCTTTACGCCCTGAAACCCTTTCATGGGCACTGGCGACATCCATCAAATCAAACTTGGAGTCAATCACAGGGCTCAATTTCCCCTGAAACACCAGCTGCGAGAGCTGCTTCACCTCTCCGAGCCCGCCCATCGTGCTACCGAGCAAACTTAAACTCTTAAAGAAGATTGGAGCGAAATTTATTTCCATTTCAGCTCCGCTAGTCACGCCACAGGTCACCAAGCGTCCACCTTTCGCCAACGCCCAAATCCCTTTGGGAAGAGTATCCACACCTATGTGATCCACAATGACATCTAGCCCGGCCTTCTGCGTCCAAGCCTTGGCAGCTTGAACCCAGTCTTCGGTACGGTAGTTGACGCCAAAGTCCGCGCCATTCCCCAGGCCTTGAGCTACCTTTTCATCGCTGCCGGCAGTCACCATCACCGATGCCCCGTGCAGCTTTGCGATTTGAGTTGCCGCAACCGAAACTCCGCTTCCTGCAGCGTGCACCAACACTTTGTCCCAGGCCTTTAGTTGGCAGCGCGTCATCAGCATGTGCCAGGCAGTTAAAAATGTGAGCGGGAAAGCTGCTGCCTCATCTAATGGGAAGTCATCGGGTACGGGAATCAAGTTTTCTGCGCGCACTACCGCAAACTCAGCATTACCCCCATCGCAAGTCTCTCCGTAGATCCCATAGTCCCGCGCCAAATTGTGGTGGCCTGCGGCAGCTTGCACGCTTGGTGCTACGGTAAAACCAGGAGCGATAGTCACCCGTTGGCCGAGAACCGAGGCATCGACGCCAGCTCCCAACTTTTCGACCACCCCACTAAAATCACAGCCTGGCGTGATAGGAAATGGAAACTTGTGGCCGGGGACGCCTCGCCTCACCCAAGTGTCTAGATGGTTGAGTGCAGCCCATGCGACTTGAATGCGCACTTCCAGAGGACCGGGTTCCGGAACAGGGATCTGCTCTAGGCGGAGGACGTCGAAGGATCCGTGCTCATGGATGCGGACAGCTTGCATCCAGGAATACTAGCGCCGCTATGGAATGATGCGGCAGGCTCCACGGTTCTCCATCGCTAAGCGATAGAGGAAGGCACGTTCCTTTGGGCTTGCTCCCAGGGAAATAGTGCTGATGCGATTGCCCCGCCAGCGATTCCACCGCGCCACCCGTGCCAAAATACGTAGTGGGTCCACAATCTCACCGACGGATGGGGCGCCGTCACTTAGCAAAAGCACTTCCTCGACCCCTTCTTCTCCAAAAGCACGGTCCAAACCACCAAAAAGATTGGTTCCACCGGCAAAGGTATGCGCCTCCACGAATTCGGTGGCCTGGGCAAGAACCATTTGTGACACCGGCACCATTTTCTGCTGAAAATCATACAGATCCGATCCAAAAAAAATCACGTTAAAGCGCGCGGTCGACGGCAAGCGCGGAAGCATCTTCACAAATTCTGCAACCGACTTACTTGCACGAGTTTCTTGACGCTGTCCTGGCAAAACCCCATTCATGGATCCGGAGCTGTCCAAAACAAAAACCACGCGATCACTGTAAATCGGGATGCCCATGTAGGAGAGGGTCGCAGCCTCAGCATTTGGATCTGGCTCACGGCGAAACTCGGTGCCGTCGGCCTTGTGCTTTAGATAGAAATGCTTCCAGGTTTTGTAATCATTGGCAATGCGGTAGCCAGTAATAACTTGGAGCATCTCCACCACTTCATTCGCAGCACGCCCCTCGGCGACAGCGAGCAAGTCGATAAGAGCAGAGACATAATCTTGACTCGGTTCGCGACGCAGCACATCTAAGCACTCATAAAGCATGGCGCCTTCTTCCATTTGCAATCGGCGCAAGGCTTCCACCTCTGCAAAATGTGATTCGCGGTCGGCAAGTGCGCGCAAGGCTGCCATCCGTACCATGGGCTTTTCTTTGCGGTCGCGAAGGAATTGACGCCCCATCAACTCCCCAGTTTCACTTTGGAGCACCAAGGCATAAGTTACTTCGGCGCGCACTTCGGGCCTGCGGTCACGCTTCATGCCGGCCAACTCCTTCAAACCTTTAGGCCCGGCAAGGCCCAAACACCGCGCATAATCGGCCATGGAATCACCGCGTGCCATCGATTTCACATGGCGCAAGGCCTCGTAAGGAACTGGCTCCGAGCGATAAGCCAAAAGTTCCAAAGCCAACATCCGCACTTCTCCGCTTTGCGCCCGGTCTTTCAGCGATGCCACTAACTGAGCCTGGTTCGGCTCGGCAATCCGACCGAACGGACGATAGGAACTTCCATTCTTATAGATTTCGCCCGTAGAAATGGGGCTTTGGAATGCCAGGAGAAGAAGAAGACTTAGGAATGCCATGGCGGTGCTCCCTTACAGTATGCACATGCTCCTCCGCATTAACCTTGAACTTCCAGGTTTCCAGGATGCTCTGGCCGAATTCTTGCCTAAGGGCATGACGGTCGATTCTTGTGAAATGGACGAAAACGCACTCCGTTTGGCGTGCCGCGCCCCCATCATCGGCAAGCTAGTGCTGAAAGCTAAGGTCAGCGTGAAAGCCGGTGGATTAAGCCTGCGTGGCTTCGAATTAGAAGGTGCTGGCCTGGCACGCTCGATGGTGCTTGGCAAATTACGCGACAAGCTTTCCGGATTGGATGTCCGCAGCGGCTCCATGCGGGTCTGGGGGGATAGCGATGGGTCGGTAGCGTATCTATCATGGCCCCTATGAAGGTGCAGAACCTGCTTCAAGGCGTCCTTGTTGGCGCTTGCATGGCCGGATGGGCTAGTTTGATCGAGGCGTTCTCGGTCTACAGCGCATTCCCATATCACGCCGACCCACTCGTTTGGGCGGCCCTCCTACCTAAATACCTCCTCTGCGGCGGCGTTCTAGGCCTCCTGTGCAGTTTAGCTTTGCCTTTGGTGAGCAGCTCCAAGGCGCGCAAGGACGATTTCAACCTTCATCACGGCATCCTCACTTTGGTTGCTGGCGTGAGCTTGGTGTTGCTGCTCGAAGCCCGCATGGTTTGGGTCCCGGTCGACGTCTCGACTCTCAGCACCAAGATGCTGGTGACCTTTGCCATGATCCTTGGTGGTGGTGTGGTGGCCTATGCGGTGCTTTACCGCCTGGCCTCCACCTCTTTTGGGTGGGCCTTCAGCTCCTTCTTTAGTCGCTTCGCCACCGTGGTCGGACTAGGCGTTTTAGTTGTGCTTGGCACGATTTCCATCGTACTCCCCGTGCGCCCGGCCTTACTCGCCGAACCTGACCGCGCCAGTGCCGCCATCGACGGCTCACCCAATGTATTGTTTTTGGTGCTCGACACCACCTCGGCACGTCACCTTGGCACCTACGGTTATCACCGCGCGACTAGCCCGCAGCTCGATGCCTTCGCAGAAGAAGGCGTGGTCTTTGAAAATGCTTTTTCTGCCGCGCCGTGGACCCTGCCTTCGCACTGCTCCATGTTTACGGGTCTCCTGCCTAACTCGCACGGCACTGGCTGGACCCGCCCCCGCCTGCCCGATGGCATGGCCGACGTTAAAGATTTAGTGCACTATGATGTCCACACGATTTCAGAAGAACTTGCACTTCGTGGCTACGACACCGCGACGGTAGCGGAAAAATCTTGGCTAACCTTTAACTCCGGCTTGTCTCAAGGCTTCGAAAAGTTTTATGACTACTCGTTGCCAAACCTTGAAGAGCGCTTCTTCCTCCATCGTTTCTGGACCCGCTACCGCAACAAGTTTGGTTCTCGGGTCACGCCTCCAGTCGACAAAGGAGGCGCGCGAATCGTGGAGACTGCGTTAGATTGGATCGGCGGAAATCGCAGCCGTGATCAAGACCGCCCGTTCTTCCTGTTCATGAACCTGAACGAGGCGCATGATCCATATCAACCACCAGAAGAATTCTGGGGCCATTTCTTGCCCGAAGGCATTTCGATTGCCGACAGTCATGAACTCGATGCGCGCAACAATACCCAGGGTCAACATGAAATTATTCTTGGGGATTGGGACATCAATGATCGAGACATGGAAATCTTCAAGTCGCTTTACGATGACGAGATCCTCTACCAAGATGGCTTGCTCGGACGCCTACTCGATGGCATCGAAGAGCTCGGGCTTATGGAAGACACGCTCATCGTGATTACGGCAGATCATGGAGAGGAATTCGGCGAGCTCGATCACCGCGTAGGGCACCAGTTAGCTTTGGCCGACACCTTGCTGCATGTACCACTCATCATGCGCTACCCAAGTCAGTTACCCGCTGGCCGCCGTGTCGAGTCCCTGGCATCCACCATCGACATTTACCCGACCATCTTAGATGTAATCGAAAACGCACATGGGCAAGGCCCTCCTGCGCCAACCGTGGAGCTCCTTTCCATCGAAGGAGTCAGTCAACTGCCAGCGATGCAAGACGGCATTCCGGTGCGGGACATAGTGATGGCGCACTACTTCAACCCGACTTCGTACCTCACCGGATTCGATGAATGGAATACCGATTACCCAGACGGAGGCTTGAGGGAGGAAGTCTCCCGCACTATGCGCTCCATCGATGTTCTACGCAGCGCCGATCACAAACTCTATATCTTTGGTGATGGGCAACGCGCTTTCATCAATTTAGCCGACGACCCACAGGAACTCGGCAGTATTGCGCAGACCATCCCTGAAAATATGGAAGAGCGCGCAGCCTTCTTTGAAGAACGCTTCTGGCGCCAGCTTGCCTCGTACGAAAGCGCACGGGAGATTCTAGTTGGTCAGCTTTCTTGGCACCGTCGCAACGTGAAGTGGCACAATGCGAAAGTGAACATAGATGCGAGCAACGTCACGTCGCTGGAGCAAACGGGATACGTAGGATCGACCGATAGCGACGGCACCGAAGCCAAGGAGCCGCTTACTCTGCCGCCGGTTCTGGATCTACCGAAATAGCTTCCAGCACCCCGTACTGCTCCGCCCACGGACGCAAATCCCAAACCTCGGTACCTAAGTTGCCGAGGTTTTTGCTTGGCTCACCAAACATCTTTTCGATGATGGCACGACCTTGAGTCGACTGTTCCACCAAGTTATCCATGAACTGTTTGACGCCAAACAAGCGCATTTTTTCACCATTCTTGACCGCAGGGTTAAAGCGGAATGGCATCAATGCCACCATCAGCTTCTGTTGCGCTGTTTCAGCTGGCTGCGGCGCACGGGAAGGAGCACGGAAGTCTGGCCTGCGGTGAAACACCACGAAGCGCACATCCTTATCCACCACCAGCTCGCGACGCCAAGCCTCTAACTCGCCGTCGCTAAGAATTTCTAAATCAACCGGCAGGAACTGCGGCAGCCCGAGGATGTCGGTATCGACTTCCGCTGGATGCAAAGCGCGCATCAAATCAGTCTGCAGTCCATCCAAAGCACTCGGCAAAATGTGAGAGGTATAGCCCGCCAGCAAACGCTTCTGGTGAGAAGTTTGCAGCCACATGGTGTAGGCATCGCGGTAATCAATCGGCATTTCGAGAACGGCGTAATCCATTGGATCTTCTGCCATCACCTCGTAGACCTTCGCCTGGCGCATGGCGATCGGTTTAGGTTTGGGCAGCTGCAACTCAAAGGCCATCAACACGATGAGCAAAAAGGTGGCTACGGCTCCGCGTTGAATCTGGATTTCTCGCAGGCCATAGGCAATCACACCAGTGATGCCCAGAATAAGCAAAATCAAGAAACGATGCGGCACGCGAATCATGTTCAGCACTGGAAGGTGAGGAAATAGCGCCATCGGCATCGGAATGTTTTCCATCGCCCGATTCATCACCACCAAATGTGGGCCTTGCACCAGCAAAAATCCAAGCAAGAGTAGGCACCAAAAACTGCCAACACCCTTAGTCCGCACCCGCCATGCAGTAAATAACAGGATGAGCATAGTGGACCACCCTAAAATGACCGGCCAAAACAGATGCCCGCCCAATCCATTTGGCGACATCCCGGTTAACTGCATTTCGCCGACATAGCGGATTGGATCCTCCAACTCGCCTCCTCCACCGGCTTCACCCATTTGATCCATCAACGGGCGCACGCCCGGAAGCATCAGCGCGGCGGCAATCCCACCCATCACTAGCAGCTGCAACCAGAACTTGGTGTCGGCGAAACGTTTATCACGCAGCATCTTCACCAGCAACAACGCGCCGCCGGCCATGGCGCAGAAAATTGGTTGATACCAATCGGTATAGCCGGAAAGGGCCAACATCGTTGCGGTAAAAATCACCGCCTTCCACGAACGGTGATCGTACATCCACAACAGCCCAAGCAACACCAATGCCATCCATTGGAACTGCACGTTGTTTAACTGCGTAATCATCGCAGTGTGATATGGATTGAAGGTAAAAAACACCCCCGCGCCAAAGGCTGCAAGCGGAGCACCCGTGAGGTAACGCGCTAAAGCCCATCCACCAAGCCCGCTGAACAGGAAGGCGGAGAGGAATAAGACGGTATGCGCTGTTCCAACCGTCAAGCCCAAGCTTTGCTGCAAAACAGCCGCGGGTATCGAGTTGGTGAAGGAGATGGTGTGGAACGCCAGCGAGGTGCCCGTAGGAGAGAACAAGCGGTCCGTTTGGTAATAGGCTTGTCCTGCTTCTTGTGCGTGGTCCACCCACCACAGATTCCAACTGTTCTGGAAGAAGTCGCGACCGACCGACCATACCTGATCAGGATCCACCACCATGGGCCAAAAATAAATAGCCGTCAGCCCTGCGAAACCAACCAACACCAGGAAGATTTCGCTAGCGGTGAGTTTCTGTCCTTCGTTCATGCCAGCAGTGCAGCGCCTAAGAGGTAAACCGCATGCGCAGCGCCAAGCACCGTGAGGTCATAAGGTTTCCACTGCCAACTTCGGCGCTTTCTGCGCATCACCCAAGCAATGCTTGCTGCTTCTATGTTCCAAAACCATAACCAAGCCGCCACAAGCGCCACAACCCAGCCTAAGGTGTTGCCATCTAACTGAGAATCACTGAGACCCAAAGCACCGGATGCATAAAGCACATAGCCTCCGCCTAGGCTGACCACCCGCGCCAGCAATAAAAGTTTCACCGTAGGGCGGAAGCTACGCCCTATCGTGAACCAGATGACCCACCAATGCAGGAAAAGGACAATCGGGACCAGGATGGGATGAAGGCAGGCGTGGAACAGTTCCGCTAACGGGCTCACGCCAAGGCCTCCTGGCAACGCGAGCGTAATTCCTCGATAGTGAAGAGTCCGGTATCGTGGCCGTCATCGAACAGCACGCGATAAGCGTAGCGGCCGACGGGTTGCATATCCTTTAATCCAATGTCTTCCGGAACCTTTTCCGGATCCACTTGGCGCGCTCCGGTGATTTCATTCACGCAAAAAGCACAAGGGCAACTAATGCGTAACTCGCGAATGCCTAAGGCACTCACGAGTCCGTCCGACCAGGTAAACCTTAATTGGTCACCTTCCCGCTTTAGGCCGGTAAGCCGGGAGTCCATCGCCAAGCTCGACCTTCGAGGTCAGGCTTCCATCTCCCGATCTTCTTGCGGCGATTTATCGTAACGCGCACGCACATTTTGCCGACCCATGTCGCGCAAGCGCAGGGAAGACTTACGCAGCCCAAGATCATGCGCTTTGGAGACTACGCTTTTCACCGTTCGGTTTAAGTGATCGGCAATCGAAAGATTATCTTGTTCCGGGTAAAGTCGCCGAAGCTCCTCCACCTCCTCCGGACGCCAACGTGGCATCTTGACTGGAGGTCCAGAGCCAGCGCGGCGCTGGTAGCCCTTGTCTTTCGCTAGACAAAGTTCCTTCGCCTTTTCTTCGATTCGATCCGCAGGGCGGCCAAGGATTAACGAAACGTCTTCAGTGGCGCGGGTGCCATAAAAACGCTTCAGGAGTTGCAGGTCAGCCGATGTCCAAGCGCGCTGTTGCACTTCGCCGCGAAGCTGGTGCACCTTGCGTTCAATCTCTCCGACAGGTCGGCGCAGAATGCGGGCGATGACATCGAAATCCGTAGCGCCAAGATAGCCTTTCAGCTTGCGCACTTCCTTCGCTGTCCACGGGCCCATTTGGGCCTCGCCTTCAAAAACTTTGCCAATCATGCGGCGGACACTCTGCACTGTGCGGTTCAATTCCTGCGCAATCTGAACTTCTGTTTTGAAGCCATACATGCGTCGCAACCTTTCAATTTCCGGATAGGACCATCGTCCTTTCCGGCGACCTTGAGGGTTTGGGGAGTTCATTCCGTCAGATGCGGTCATCGCAGTTGATTCTCGCTCGGGTTCCAGGGAGCGGGGTGGGGTGTGGAGTCAAACTCCACGTGTGTTCCAGTATCAGACAATTCATGGCCTCCGTGCAATGAAAAATCGTGCTAAGTCTTGTGGGAACCTACGCTTTCGACAACTTTCTGCCATGCCTGCGAGGTCAAATCATCCAAAATGCCTAAAGCATCCTTAGATGTACTCGCACGCGCAGCCTGTCGCGCAGTTTCCCGTAAAGACTCAATATCGACCTCTCGCAGCAAGGCTTTAATTTCTGGGACAAAAAGTGGGGACATGGAGAGGCCTCCAAAGCCCACTCCTGCGAGGAAAAACGCTCCTGCGGGCTGTCCGGCCATCTCGCCACAAACCGAGGCTGGGACGCCAGCTTCTTGGCAAACCCTTGCGATGTAACGCAAGACGCGCAAATTCGCCGGATGATAGGGTTGATACAAATCGGAGACCCAAGGATTATCGCGGTCAACCGCAAACAAGTATTGAGTGAGGTCATTGGTGCCTACGGAAATGAAATCCACCTCCTTCACCAGGTCCGGCAAGGCCATGGCGGCGGCAGGAACTTCAATCATCACCCCAAAACGCACGCCCAGGTCTTCCGTACCGGCGATCGCGTAGAGCAAATCCTTCGCTTGGCGCACCTCCTCCACCGTGGTCACCATGGGCAACATAATGTTGACGCCACCATGCCCCCGGCATTCGCGCAATGCCTGCAGTTGCATCAGAAATAAATCTTGCCATTTCAAGCTCAAACGCAATCCGCGCCAACCCAATGCAGGGTTCGCTTCTTCCGGAGTGCTGAAGTAGCGAAGCGGCTTGTCTCCACCGATGTCCAGAGTGCGAAAGGTGACGGTTTTGCCAGGAAAGCAGTTTAGCACCGAACTGTAGATTTCTTTCTGCTCCTCCACCGATGGGAAGGATGGGCGTTCCATATAAGCAAACTCAGTACGAAACAATCCAACTCCGCTAACCGTTTCCAAATCGAACATGTCCAAATCACGTGGCGACTCAATGTTCACCAAGATTTTGACTTCGGTGCCATCCGCGGTGTGTCCGGCTTCTTTTGCGGCATCGGCCAAGACATCGCGTACGTGCGAGAGTTCCGAGGAGCGGGTGAGTGCAGCTTCTTGCTCTTCGGTGGTTGCGCCGAGAATGACCGTAGCGCTATCACCGTAAACCACACAAGGTTGGCCAGAACGTGCCCGTTCATCGACTCCTTCCATACCGGTCACGGTTGGAATGCCATAACTACGCGCGATCACTGCGCCGTGGCTGTAACGTCCTCCACGCGAACAAATGATGGCGGCGATTTTTTCGCGCGGATAGCTCACCACCAAAGTTGGGGTCAGCTCTTCCGCAACCAATACCAAACTTCCAGAGCCAACACTACGCGCCGCCTCAACATCGCTTTCGCTGAGTTGCTCGAGCACGGAATTCCATGGATCGCGCAAGTCGGCGGCCCAGGATTTCATGTCGCCACCTTCTAAGCTATCAAACAACTTGCCGAACTTATCCAGCAGGGCTTGAATGGCTGATTCTGGTGCCATCAGCTCGTCCATCACCCAGCGACGCAAATCCTTAACCGCTTCCGGGTCCATCAACACTGCAGCTTGGGCGGCGTAAATGGCAGCATCTTGCAGACCAAGTTCTTTCGCCGTGGCTGCTTGGATTTCCTCAAGCTTCTTAAGCGCAGCCGTTCGCGCATCCGTAAGGATTTTCCACGACGGCTCGGCATCGTGCGCATCGATGCGACGCAAGGGAATGCGCCTTTTGGTGTGAGTTAGGGCTACGAACACGGAGCCAACCCCCACACCAGGTGCGATGTACGTTCCGTTTAGCTCGATGCGTTCCAAAGCTTACCTCAACTGCTCACGACCGCAGCTTGCGGACGCGTCCAAGAATCCATCTTGTTTTGCATGACCGAGATGAGTTGATCGACTGCCACGCGTTCCTGCGCCATCGAATCCCGCTCACGCAGAGTGACGGTTCCATCAGTCAATGATTCACCATCGATGGTGATACAAAAAGGCGTACCAATCTCATCCTGACGGCGATAACGGCGTCCAATCGATTGATTCTCCTCGATGGCAGTGCGGAACTGCTTGCGCAACATGGCTTCGACTTCGGCTGCCTTCTCCGGCATGCCATCCTTTTTCACCAAAGGAAAAACCGCAACCGTGACTGGTGCGATTTTCGGGTGAAAGCGTAATACCACACGCTGCTCTTTGCCTTCTCCTTCTTCATCGTATGCATCGACGAGGAAAGTCATGGCCGTACGATCGCAACCGGCAGCAGGCTCAATCACGTAAGGCGAAATGTGCTCGTTCTCTTGATTGTCAAACCAAGTTAAGGAAGTACCGCTCGCTTCCGAGTGCTTCTTCAAATCATAGTCAGTGCGATTCGCAATGCCCTCCAACTCGGACCAGCCGAATGGAAAGAGGTATTCCACATCGCCACAGCCGGCGGCATAGTGCGCCAACTCATCTTGCTCATGCTCACGCATGCGTAACTTTTCTGGATTCACGCCAAGATCCAAGTACCACTGAAAACGTTCCTTCTGCCAATATTCATACCACTTTGGCGCTTCTTCCGGACGGCAGAAAAATTCCATCTCCATTTGCTCAAACTCACGCGTGCGAAACACAAAATTGCCCGGGGTGATTTCGTTGCGGAAACTTTTACCAATCTGCGCGATGCCGAAGGGCAGTTTCTTGCGCGTGGAAGTGACCACGTTATTGAAGTTAATGAAAATGCCTTGGGCCGTTTCCGGGCGCAGATACGCCACCGAAGCACTGTCCTGCAACGCACCAACGTGGGTTTCAAACATCAAGTTGAACTGGCGGACATCGGTCCAATCGTCGGTGCCGGAAACCGGACACTTGATTTTCTCATCCATGATGAGCTGACGCAGGCCTTCATTGTCGGAGATGACGGCATTCAACTTGGCGGTCAAGGCCTCCACGCGATCCATCTTGCCCTTCTTGCGATACTTCTCGATCTTTTTTTCGACCAAATGATCCGCACGATAACGGGCCTTAGAGGTTTTGTTATCAATCAGAGGGTCCGAAAAACCGCCGACGTGGCCGGAAGCGCGCCAAACATCGGGCGATTGAATGATGGCAGAGTCCAAGCCAACAACATCCTGGCGTGAGTAGACCATGGCTTCCCACCAAGCATCTTTCACGCGGCGTTTCAGCTCCACGCCCAGCGGGCCCCAATCGTACGTAGCCCCTTGTCCACCATAGATTTCCGACGCTGGGAATACGAATCCCCTGCGCTTGCACAGGGAGACAATCTTGTCCATCACATTGGGAGCGGGCTTAGCCATGACCGCGTGATTCTAACTGCTCCCGCAAGTCAGCAATCACACCGTCGCGGTCGTTCTCAATCCGCTGTTTTAGCTCCACGGGCACTCCAGTCTCTGGATCGTGCTTAGCCCCCCATTGTGCGAGATCAATGAGAATTGGCACTAGGTCGAGGCCCTTCCTGGTGAGCGAATAAATTTTGCGGCGGCCATCCTCAGGGTCGGCAGCACAGGCGACGATGCCTTGCTCCGTCAAACATTGCAAGCGATCGCTCAGCACATTGGTAGCAATGCCCTCACCGGAGTTTTCGAACTCTGAAAAGCGTTGCGAGCCAAACATGACCATGTCGCGGACCACTAGCATCGTCCAGCGGTCGCCGAGCAAATCGAGGCAAAACGAAATGGGACATGCGGAGCGACGATCCTGCAGCGGCATTTCATGATTCTACCAGATTTTAGCTTGCACATCGCAAGCGTTTATTATAGCTTTCATATCGCAAGTGATAATCCCTGCCCTCTGGGCCACCAAAATGACACAGCTCAAGCTTTACACTCTTCCCCTTTCACCCTTCAATACCAAGGTCCGGTTGGCGCTGAAACTCAAAGGCCTGACCTACGAAGAGGTCAAATTCTCCGGCTTTGATGACCGTGACCCAGTCGTGGAGGTCTCCGGTCAGCCACTGACTCCCGTACTCGTCGACGGCGACAAAGCCATCTACGATTCTTTCGGAATCCTGCGCTACCTCGATGCCAACTTCCCTGGCCCGCGACTCTTTTCCTCCAACCGGGAGACCATGCAAAGGATTCAAGAGTGGGAACGCTTTGGTGCAGAGCTTGGCGGCATTATTAGCATGGTTTTAACTCAGGCTTTCAACGACAAAATCGACGACCAAGCCACCGCACAGGCACAAGCCTTGCTTGATACTGTCCCGCAAGCTCTCGAAGATGCGCTTGCCGATTCAGATTACCTGATGGGCGACGTCATCACCGCTGCCGACTTAACCGTGGTGCCCTTTCTTCGCTTTCCAATTTGGGATGCGGATGACGTGGATTTTCCGCTGGCTAAGTTTGTTGCCGAACGCTTGACCCTCAGCGCAAAGTTCTCCAGAGTTCATGCCTGGGTTGCACGGGTAATGGAATTGGATCGCGAAGTGGTTGCGAACTAGAAGGCTTCACATATACAACAGCCCGGCCTACCGGAATGGTGGACCGGGCTGTTTTCAAGCATTTGCTTTTACTGATACACATAAATGGCTCATGAATCGACGCGTATTTTCGCTGCCCACCATCCCCCCTCATTACGCGATTAGCGATTAATCTTCCAAGTGAATTTGCATATTGGAGGAGAGTGATAACTCAGTAAACACCTCTCCCCCTCCCTTTTCCAAGAAAACAGCTACTACCATTTTGTCATTAGGATTTCCCCATGGCAATGTTCCCCGGCCGAACTCATCGCACGTTATTTCTGGATAAACACGGAACCAAGGATAATCCTGAAAGGGTTGCACCAAAACCTTGGCATTTCGCGCTACCAATCCCTCTGAATCATAAATCTGGAACGAAATCCCAGGGTTCTCAGAACCTAACTTTCCCTCCATTATCCATTCCAACGGGACGGCTTCAGAAAAAACAATTTCATTCAGCGTCAATTCTTCTGAATAATATTCGCCAGAGGGGTGAACAATCTCAAGCAAATATCGGCTCCCGCTAGGCATTTCTGCGGCAAAGGAACCCGATTTGTCTAATTTAAAAGAAGATCGCGCCACTCTTGTTTCCACGCCGTTTGCGTCACGCTTCCCAGTTAAGGAAAATCCTTTACGATGATCATCACCAGAAAAATCACTCCCATCATTACTCAAAAGTACGGATACGTTAACAGAATATTCAGAGGATGGGAGGGTTGAAACCACCTTGCCATGAAGCACTGGTTTCGGGGCCAACTCCAAAACGACATCTGGTAGTGGGCCAGGACTTACATCCATTTTGAAAGAAGTTGATGAAAACCCGGCAGCGTTTACTTTCGCAATCATTATTCCAGAAACTGGGGAATCAACTTCGCAATTGCCATTCGGGCCCGAAACTGCATGAACATTTATTATGGGAAATCCGTCCTCTTCGCACAAAGATTTATATTGGGCTAGGATAGGATCTGGATGGTTGCTCGGATATGGGGATATCCTTTTTTTATTCAGAGTTGCTACCTCATTAGTATATTTCCTCCAACCCTCCTCCGAAACAAATGACATCGATACGGAAATCTCATCTACCTTTAACTTTGTAACTGAGTTCCTCGCCGAGATTTGAAAATGAGACAAAAATGGCAATGCCAAATTTAGACTATTCCCTGTTGCAGACCAAATCAAATTTTCAACAGGGCTGGAATAAGTAGAAAACCCGTTAACAGTAGGAACCTCATAAGAAACCGACTTATCTCCGGATTTCAACAAAAAGCTTTCAACCACATTGCCTGCCTCTGGATCGTCCACAAGGACGTCCAATCTAGTTTTTACAGATTGGAGTCCTAAACTGCGAAGGGCAATCACCTTTGCCCCAGTAGCCATGTCTGTAATATTCAGTTTTAGCCTAGGAGAAAGGCTTTGCCTAATGAACTTTGCGGACAATGCTGCATCCCCATTTTCCTCAATTGACCTTGCCCCCCCCACCAATAGATAGTCCCTCCCTTCTGAGGAAGAGTTTTCCTTCATCAACAACCAAGAAAGCAGGAACACTAAGAAAAGTATTCCTGCAATGAGTGCAGTGCGAGATGACAAGTTACGGAGCCCCACCGACTCCCGGATCTCCGACTGTGCCCTGGCTCCCATTTCCTGCGCCACCTGTACCGGGGGTTCCAATATTTCCGGGTGCCGCCCCGTTTCCACCAACTGCTAATCCATCTCCAGCGCCAGTGAGCAAAGCGTCGCCACCATTGCCGGCACTCCCTGCGCTGCCTCCACGGCCGCCATAGTTGTTCTGCCCCTCCGAAGATGATCCCGGATCCCCATCTCCTCCATCACCCCCGGTGCCTCCGGTGCCTCCATTTCCTGCATGGGCACATCCTTTCCCGCCGGCAGCTACGCTTGCTGCCGCATTTCCCCCATGAGCACCATGTTGGCCGGGCGCGCCATTCCCGCCGTTAAATCCAGCAGCTCCGTTTCCCCCGTCTCCCCCATTGCCGCCAAATCCTCCGATTGCATAGCCGGATTCGCCATTCTTCACAACAACGAGAGCTGGAGGCCCTCCAGTGGGTACCCCACCTGGTCCTCCAGCCGCACCACTTGAAGAGGGGCTATTCCCAGCCCCTCCAGAATTGCCGTTACCAGGAATGTCGGAGAGAGCGTCTTGGTCGTTGTGAATAGCAGCACATTCGGCTTTGGTTAATGTATTACCAAACGGTGTTGATTGCAATCCTACCCTAAGCAAGCTGGAACCTAGAATCACGAGGGAAAGCGTAGATTTCTTCATTTCTTCATTTCTTCATAATAGCGCCACTGACTTAAATCACAGTAAGGAATATGTAAAAAAGCCTCCACCCCATGATTATTACGCTGTCTGCTTGCGAATGAATCGAACAAAATGGGAGTTGCAGTGAAAATATGGGCAAGAATAAAAATACGTGTAGCGTGGTAACACCAACAAAGTAGCGGGGAGAGTGAGGGTCTTACTCGATCGACTGCAACGAAACTCAGGCAACGGCCCTTCGGATGGTCTCCAGGAGAATTCCCATTCGGCATAGACCTTACTGCGGAAGTTGATTTTCACTTTAGCATCGCGCCATGCACGACCAGCAACAATGTCGATGCCATCCGCACCACCGGCGCCCCCCCCACGGCTAAACAGGTTGCAGTCATGGACAAACTCTGACCTTAATCATGAGGCACAATTCCTGGTGGAAATACCAAATGCTCCAGCACCTCTGGATAAGTCAAAAACACCGCGACATAAGTTCCGCTGCCCTGCGGGTGCACCTCCACCCCATCGGCTGCTCTTCCCCTTGACAAATCTTGAAGCGAAAATCGTGGTAGGACATGCGGTTGTCTTGACGTAAGGAGCCGATAAAAAAACCATCCGGATAGAACTCCAACTCCTTCCATGATTGATGCAGACTCATCCCATATCCGCCCCCCAGGGCACTAGCCTCGGTGCAAAGATTACCTCTAGGCATGCGCTCCTCCACCCATGGCGGTAAGCGATCAAGGAAATCCTTCGAACGACTGCCCCTGGCCTTGATCGTAATCAGCGCCTCGGTGGTGGAGCGGAGCAAGCTGCCGTCAGGGTGAAATAAAAGTAAGTGGATATCCTCCTCCCCCGGCATTTTCACGAAACGCTCGACGAAGGTAAACGCGCCTTGGACCTCAAACGCTTCCTCCGTGGCCGAACCTGCAACAGCATTCAGCACATAGATGCGGTACCACCCCTCCGGAAGCTGATCAATCAACAGGCGCCCGTCCACCGACTCGCCTTGATACTGTTTTTGATCTCCAGCAGTCCAGGTTTCGAATGCACCGACAGCCAAACGCCACAGCTCAATCGTCCCGGAAACGGGTAGCTGCGTCGCAGCATCGAAAAAATGCAATTCAAGCGCGCTAGAGCCCAACTCTACCGGCTCGGGCTCGGCTTCCTCCCACTCCAGGAACTCCTCCTCAGGCAGTGCCTCAATCTCCTCCTTCACCGTTTCTTGCTGACGTTCGAGTTGCGGACGACGGGCATCGGCCACCGTAGGTGCTGACTCCAGTTCCGTTGGAGCCGGGCGCTCGGCAAAAGGGGGCATCGCGGTCGCCGGTTCGTCCTTCCACATCACCACGATGAGGGCAAGCAGGACGATGATGATGACCAGAAGACGGCGCATAGGAGGGCAACGGTGGAGTTGGGATTTGGTTCAAGCCAAGGATGGAGAATGCTCTGGATTTACCCAGAAAATCGGCTGAACCGCCGCCCCACTGTACCGTTAGCCACTCATGGTTCCCATCCTCCTCCTCATCCTCGCAGCGCAAACTGCACAAGAACCGGCCCAAAGCCCCGAGGTCTTGGTCACTGCCTCGGCGTTTCCCGAGGATCCGCTGCAGCAACCATTTTCTTCGGAAACGCTGGATGCAACCTGGTTGCGTACGCGAGCCAGGACCATCCCTGAAGCTCTCCAAATGCTGCCTGGTGTGATGGTGCAGAAAACGGCATCAGGACAGTCGTCGCCCTACCTACGGGGCTTCACAGGCTTCCGCACCCAGATGCTTGTCGACGGAATCCCTTTGAACCATGCGGCTATGCGCTCCGGCCCGAACCAGTACTGGAGCACCTTGGATGCCCTAACCGTGGAGCGCCTGGAATTGGTGCGCGGAACCTCGAGTGTCCTGTATGGATCCGATGCCATTGGCGGCACCGTGAATGCCATCAGCCGGCGCGCAAAAGTTGGCGGCGAAGGTGTGCGCTTGGGCGGCGGAAGCTTCACTCGCTATTCCAGCGCAGACAATGCTTGGACCCAACGCGCAGAAGTGTCCCTAAGTTCTGGATCGGAGTGGGGATTCCTCGGTGGGTCTACGGTTTCCAACTATGGAGATCTGAGATCGGGTGGCGGCGAACTTCCTGAGACCGGCTACTCCCAATTCAACGGAGATTTTCGCTTTGACCGCTACCTTAGTAACGGCGTGGTGTGGACCACGGCAGGCCAAACAGTGCGCCAAGTGAATGTTCCACGTACCCACAAAACCATTTTCGCAGTTCCATTCCAGGGCACCAGTGTCGGTAGTGAGTTGCAGCGCGACCAGGATCAGCGCAGGGACCTTTTCTACAGCCGACTATCGTGGGATCGTGGCAGCAATTGGATGAAACGCGGTGAAGTCACCTTGAGTTACCAACGCCACAAAGAAATCCGCGATCGAATCCGCAGCGGAGACCGCCGGGATCTGCAAGGATTCGATCTCAACGATCTGGGCTTAACCGCACGTTTTGAAAGCGATTCAAGCTCTTCTGGCGTTTGGTCATGGGGTACCGAGCTACACCGCCAAACCGCAGATAGCTTCCGCGATAACTTCGTTGCGGGAAGCTTCACTGGCTCCGCCATTCAAGGCGCAATTGGCGACAACAGCTCTTACGACAGCGCTGCGTTTTACCTTCAGAGAGAAATGTTCGTACGCGAAGACATCAGCTTGATTCCAGGCTTACGCGCAAGTTGGTTCTCGTTGCAATCCGATCGCGTGGATAACCCAGACCCGGGCGGTCCAGCGATTTTGCAATTGGATGAAAGTTGGACTGCTTTAACTGGCAGTTTGCGTGGTGTATGGGATCTCGGCCAAGAAAAAACAGTTTATGCCGGTTTATCGCAAGGCTTTCGCGCACCGAACTTGTCGGACCTAACCTCGCTCGATGCCACGAGTGCGGTGGAAACTCCATCGCCCGATTTGAATCCAGAAAACTACTTGCAGCTCGAGATTGGAAGCAAGGGACGCGATGGTCGTTGGAGTTGGCAGACCTCGGTCTACCAAACTTGGATTGATAACATGATTGTCCAATCCCCTACCGGAGCCTTCATCGGTGGCACCCCCGAGGTGCAAAAAAGCAATGCCGGAGATGGCTGGGTACACGGCGTAGAAGTCGATGTGCAAATGGAAATCGATGCGCAGTGGACAGCATTCGCAACCGGTAGTTGGATGAACGGCGAAGTCGATCAAGTCCAGTTGCCCGGTGGAGCTACCAGCCGCGAACCACTTAGCCGTTTGGCACCGCTACAGGGCACGACCGGTGTACGCTGGCAGCAAAACCAAGGTTCTTGGTGGGGAGAGGCCTGGATGTGGGCTGTCGATAACCAAGATAAGCTTGCGCTCCGTGACACCACCGACACCTCACGCATTCCAGCCGGCGGCACTCCAGGATTCACCATATTTGGGCTATCCGGAGGCGTGAAAATCAACGAAAATGCACGCTGGTCGTTATCTCTCGAGAACCTCGGCGATAAGAACTATCGCGTCCACGGTTCTGGTTTGAACGGCCCTGGCTTTAACTTAGTGACCACCTTCGAATTGAACTTCTGAAATCAACCACTACCCCGCCGCGGCACCTGCTGAAAGCCGTGCTTGGATCGGTGACCTTCCACGTCGCGGTTGGGGTAGGGTTGTTAAGTACCGCATGGTGGTGGGCTTCGGATGTGGATGAACATCAACCTCCGAAGCTTGCGGTCGCTCTAAAGGAAGAAGTTCCAGAGGTCAGCGAAGACGAGCCGGATTTCGAAGTCCAACCGCCAATCGAACTGGAACCAGTGGTACTACCGGTAGTGGAAGTGGAGGCTTCCCCTTTGGCTGAGTTGGAGGAACTACCGCCGGCAAAGGAATACCTGGCGGTGCGCCCATGGATGCCGCAACAGTTGCGCTATCGGCCGACCACGCTTCCTCCCCATTTGCGTGAACAGACCAAGCCGGTGGAAGAGCAAAGGCTGACTGATTCCGCCGTTTCCAATACCGCAGTCCCTCGAGCGCCGGCACCACGGGCCTCGGTTTTACTGGCACCGCAGATCGATGCAGAGCAATGCCCTCCTCCGGAGTACCCACGGCGTGCCCGGCGTATGCGCTGGGAAGGTGTAACCCAATTAATTGTGACGGTCGATGTGAATGGAAATCCCATCGCAATCAAAGTATCTGTTTCCAGCGGCCACCAAATCCTCGATGATGCCGCAATCCAGGCGGTTCAGACCTGGCATTTTCACCCTGCAAACCGAGACCAGGTAGCCGAGGTTGGCGACTTACTGGTACCGATTCGGTTTGATATTAAGGAATAAGCTTCCTGTGCTTCCGTTTGCTTCCGCCGAGTCGTAAGTGAAATACGCCGAGCCCCATCTACTAGTAAACGATAGAAGACGGAAGGCTCAGCCCGTGAAGTTTTGAGTTGGTGCTTCGCTTCATGGTGGATTCCAAGGTTAGAAACTCAACCGGAATGGAATAAGTTTGCACCTCAGCTGAATTCCGAATCTGAACCTGGAAAAGCTGGCCTTGGGCGTCCGTCGCATCCGCACCCACGGCCACAGAAGGCCCTCTTGGCGACGATCTCTGTAGATAGAACCGCACCAAAGTAGATCCACTCCAAGGAAGACTGATGGTGATGGTCCCATCGGTTTCAAAATAGGACGTTTCAACTTTTCTACCGCTTGGATTTCCATCGGCGTCCACCTTCCAAAGTCGTGCATAGAAATCCCATTCGTCGGACAAGCCAGCAAAGGCATTCACCCTTAGCTGGATAGGGAAGCCTTCCTGAAGCACCACGGTTTCGTCTTGCATGAGGTTCAACACCTGAACCGTCATCTTGCCCACACATGAAATTTCCAGATCGAATAGAGGAGTGCGCCCAATCATGTGGATGATTCCCTTTTTACCGTCCTGAGCTACACCGCCGTTCAAATCGCGAACAGATGCATACTTCAAAAAAGAGCCGTATTCATCTTTCACCTTTATCTTGATTTGGTGCAAGATTCCGCGGGCATCTAAATCGGGGAGGATGACTTCTTTGGATCCCGAGGGAATAAACACCTCTTTCCAGCGATAGAGTTCTATTTTGGTACGAG
Source organism: Planctomycetota bacterium (assembly GCA_045047305.1). Lineage (GTDB taxonomy): Bacteria > Planctomycetota > UBA1135 > UBA1135 > UBA1135. The sequence continues at coordinate 60,721 of JASFYO010000036.1, forward strand.
CATGGCGAAGCACCAAATCCACATTCCCAGGCGGAACTTTCCGGAACGAATACCCTCCTTTCGAGCGGGACAGCCAGCGATCAACCAGGACCGCTTTGGAGATTTCACCTGCATCACCGACCATCTGCAATTCAAAATGGCTGGCCTTGAATTCCGGATCTAATAGAACTTTCCCCTCCACCCTCAGGGATTGCAATAGCGCGAAGCGGACTCCCCTATCGCCAACACTTACACTCCGACGGAAGCTCAGGAAACCCTTGCAACTCGCTTCCAGCAAGAGCTCTCCCTCGGCATCACTTCCCTTAATTTCAAAGTTGCCGCGCGAGTCAGTGTAGGTCATCGATTCTGGCAGAGGCTCCCAACGCCTTTGTTGGGAGCCTTTTCGTGAAACCGATATTTTTGCCGCAGCCACACGATCTCCGTAAGCATCTAGCACCACCCCTGCGACCATGACGGGGAATACGTCGACCACAAAGTCCCCCAACGCGAACACCTTGTCCTTGGGATCCCAACTAAAGTCAGCTTGAGCCCCGCGCGCAGGCCGGGTTTGAGTCTTGCGTATGGCAACCGCAAAGGTGCGAGTCGCCGGCAGCATCATGTATCGCTCAAGGGGGAAGTGAAAGTTGCCGCTGGCATCCGTCCGTAATTTGCGACGGTAGCGCACATCGCTTTTATCCGATTCAACCCTTATGCTTACTTTGAATTCGAGGTTTGAAGCTACCATCCCCTCAGCATTCAAAATCCGGCCCGACAAGACGTAACCTTCGGCAGACACATCGACTTCGCTTGGTTGTACCGTCGACTCACGGGTCATGCTTATTGCCGGCAAGTCCGTTGCGTTGGGCCGCAGTGGCTCAAGCTTAATTTCAGGAGTATCCCCTTGGCTAGTTGGCGGTTCAGGCTGGACAAACATGACCAATCCAATCACCCCAATCACTAACCCGAGCAGAAGAAAAGCCCTTTGCATAGATGGAGTTTAGCAGGCTGTAGGTCTATTCAATTCCCAGAGAGGGTTGCTGTACGACAGCAAGGTCTTCTAGGCGTATCGCCGTGAGCATTCCCCCGTAAACGCAACCGGTATCTAGGCCGTAGGCAAGCGGCTCACCGTCTTCGCTTTGGTGCATGCCAGCGGCAGATTGAGCGTGACCAAAGAGGACAAATTCGGGACCCTCCCAGGCTTCATGCCACAACGGAGCACCGGGACGGTCGTGGCAACGGCTGAGACGGATGATTTCGGCTGCTTGCATATCTTCGACCTTGCGCCCTGGGAGTACGGAAGCGTGAACCAAAATCCAATTACGTTGCGTGTTTGGCGCCGCCCATGCAGAGCCGTTACAAACACCGCGCAAAAAGTATTTTCGGCCTTGTAAAAAATCGAAAAACTCTTCGGCTACGGGAAGCGCAGAAGGGTCCATCTTGGCTTGGTTGTCGCCACGCAAATCGCCGCCATAGCCCGTTGCGGCACCTTGCTTCAACAAAGCCCGCTCATGATTGCCGAGAACCATGTCGAAAGTATCGCCTAGGCCTTGCAGGATGCGTAATACCCCAACCGGGTCGGGGCCGCGGTGAAAAAGATCGCCGGCGGAGAGGAATCGATCACCAGGTTGCAGGTCGATAGTTGCTAACAGCAATGCCAACTCTTTTGCGCAACCGTGAACGTCGCCCACCACCCAGGTGGATGTCATACCGATTTCGCGATTTCTTCCGTCCACGCCGCTTCTACTTCCGCCATGAGATCACCTAAGTGGTCGCCTCGTGGGTCGAACTTCAAGCCGGCGGCCTCGAACAGTTCCGGAAGCTTACGCGAGCCACCGAGAGCCAAACCTTCGACGTAACGGTCGACGGCTTCGCTCGGATTGTTGCGGTAGCGCACCCACAGCTGACAGGCGCCCATTTGCGCGAGCGCATATTCGATGTAGTAAAACGGCACTACAAAAATATGCAATTGACGATGCCACAGCGTTGCGCGTTGCTCCGTTAACCCACTCCAATCAACGCCAGCGGAAAAGCGTTCCTGAATCGCCATCCATGCATCCCTCCGCTGCTCGCGCGTGTGATTTTCATGGGTGTAAATCCACTGCTGGAAGCCATCGACGGCAGCGACCCATGGAAAGGTAGTGGCCATGCCTTCTAAAGCGTGAATGCGGGTGCTGCGTGCATCAGCGGCAGGGTAGACCTCGGCGTAATGCTCGGTGGCCATGGCCTCCATCCCCATGGAGGCGACCTCGGCGAACTCTAGTGGTGGCATGCGATAAGCAACTGGCTCCAGGTCACGACACAGCAATCCGTTCAAGGCATGCCCGCCTTCATGCACTAAAGTTTCGACATCGCCGTGGGTGGTACCGGAATTAGCGAAGATGATCGGTACGCGGCGGCGTTCCAGGGTTTCCATAAAGCCACCCGGTGCTTTATGCGGGCGCGTTTCTAAATCGAGCAATCCTTGCTCGAACATCCAGCGCAGTTCACTGCCGAAGGAATCACGCACACCCGACATCATCTTGGAGGCAACATCGACTTGGCCTTGTGCACTGGCAAAAGGTTCGAAAGCTTTATCCGATTCGGGATCGACGGCCAAATCCCACGGGCGCAGCGGATCCAACTGCAACAGTTCTTTACGTCGCGCGGACATGCGCCTCGCCACAGGCATCACGTACTTGGCGACATTCTCCTGAAACGCCAAACAATCTTCCGGGGTGTAATCAAACCGCGCTTTGGCTTCGTGCATATAGTCGCGGTAATTATCAAAGCCAGCAATCTTTGCCTGACGCTGGCGCAACTCCATCAGATCCTCAAAAAGTGTCTCCAGTTTCTCCGCATCTGCCATGCGCCGTCCCGAGGTCGTGCGCCAACTCGATTCACGTACTTCACGGTCTGGACTCTCCGAGTACTTGGCCATGGCAGACAAGGTGTGCTCTTCCCCGTTGTACTCCACCATCATCGCGCCCACGATGCGATCGTATTGATTGCTAAGTTTCTCTTCCTCGGCCTCCAATGCGACATTCTCCTCTCGAAACAAACGCACACCCAACTCAACCTCGCGGTCATACACCTCCCACTTCGAGGAATCCAGCTCCTTGCGAAATGGGCAATCCAAATACTTGCGATCTAAGCGGTCATCAATCGGCTTGATCAACGGCAAGGTAATGGTTTGGAAATCCATGTAAGACTTTTCCAAGGCTTCGTCATCTGTTTTGCACACGCTGGCATACATCCGCGCGACGGCTTCTTCGCCAATGCAACTATCCAACTCGGAGCGATCGAGAATCCACTTCTCTAAATCCCCGACCGAATGCAATTCGCGTTGCTCCAACTCCAATAACCATGGCTCCATGGCAGCAAAGTCGATGGGAGCAAAACCTTGCGGCAAGTAACGTAGTGCAGGAACGGGGTGGGAAATGGTGGATGGATTCATCGTTCTGCTTTGGATGGACGTTGCATGAGGTTTTTGACCGCTTCTAGTGGGTTAGCCTCGTTAAAAAGAATTTCGTAAACCTGACGCGTGATCGGCATATCCACGCCCAGGTCATCGGCCGCAGTAAAGATCGCCTTACAGGTCCAAACACCTTCCGAGACTTTCTCGGTGCGTGCAAGTATGTCTTTGAGTTTTTCGCCTTTGCCGATGGCTTCGCCCAAAGAGCGGTTACGCGAGTGCTGGGAATAGCAGGTCACCATGAGGTCGCCGGAACCGGAAAGACCAAAGAAGGTTTCCTTCTGCGCGCCTTTCTCGACGCCAAAACGCGCCATTTCTACTAAGCCGCGAGATACCAATGCGGCTTTTGCGTTATCGCCCAGGCCAACTCCATCGGCGATGCCAGCACCCAGTGCGATGATGTTCTTTAATGCACCACCGAGTTCTGCGCCAATCAAATCGTCGGAAGTGTAAACACGTAATGCTGCACTACTCAGGTGCGCTTGCGCCATGGCGGACATGGCCGACGTATTTGCCGCTGCAACCACGGAAGTGGCTAGACCGCGCGCGGTTTCCTCGGCATGAGAAGGGCCGGTAACCACGCCAATGGGAATATCACTGCCGAGGACATCGGCGATGATTTCAGTCGGGCGCTTAAGGGTGGAAAGTTCGAGGCCCTTGGATGCAGAGAAAATGGGAAAGCCAGCAAGGCGTCCGCCGAAAGATTCAAGAGTGGGGCGAATGAACTGGGTCGGGACCACCGAATACACATCCTCCACGCCGTCTAGGGCGGCATCCATGTCATGGGTCCAAAGGACGTCGGCAGGAATTTCGATTCCAGGGAGATACTTGCGGTTATCCCGCGAGGCAGCAACCTCTGCGGTGTATTCCGGATCACGACCCCAAACGTGAACCTCTCTGCCAGCACGATGCAAAGACATCGCTATGGCCATGCCCCAGCCGCCGTCGCCAATCACCAAACTTTTGCCCGACATCTTCCTAGGTCTCCTTTCCTTGCATCATCTGCTTTAAGTTACTGCGATGGGTGAAGAATAAAAACAGGCCACCGCCTAGACCAAACCAAAAGATCCAAACGTGAGCATCGAAAGCCCAAGCCGCCAACGGCAAAGCCATGCCGAAGGCTAAGGAACCCAAAGCCACTAGGCCGAAAACTTTTTTCACCAGAATCCACGACAACCCAGCAGCCAAAAAAACTAGCGGGGCCAAGGCCAAAAAGGCACCACTCAAGGTCGCCACGCCTTTACCGCCGCGGAATCCATTCCAGAATGGAAGGATGTGCCCAACATAGGCACTTGCTCCAGCAACCACACTAGCTTCGACTCCCCACAGCCAATCTGTCAGCAAAACCGGGAACAAGCCTTTGAACATGTCGAGCAGATACACCGCCAAACCTATCTTTTTTCCCATAGCGCGAGCGGCATTGGTAGCACCAGGGTTACCGCTTCCGACCGCACGTAGGTCTACTCCTTTTGCTTTTGCAAAGAGCAAAGAAAAGGACACAGAACCGAGCAAATAGCTCGCAATTCCACTGCTAGTTAGCGTCATCCAGGGCGTCATTGAGGGTCAGGATAACGTGGCGAAAACAAAAAAGACTTGACCCAATCTCAAACGACGCTATCAACATGCATTCACAGAGGATAATCCCCCCTGTCCATTAACCAATCAGAGAAGAATTTTGACTTACGTCATCGCCGAACCCTGCGTCAACACTAAGGATACTGCCTGTGTTGATGTTTGCCCCGTAGAGTGCATTTACGAGACCGAGCCCGAGCCGGATCAAAGCACCCTCATGCTCCCGATGTTCATCCATCCGGATGAATGCATCGATTGTGGCGCCTGCGAGCCAGAGTGCCCCGTAGATGCGATTTTCCCAGAAGAAGATGTCCCAGATGACTGGGCACCATTCATTCAGGCCAACGCAGACCTCGCCTCGGAAGCCGATATGTAGCCTGAGGGGCTTCACTGCCGCTCTCTAAGTGCTGGGCTCCTCCAGCGCACTCCGCACAAAAAAGAAAACCGAGCTCCTTGCGGGGCCCGGTTCCTTTTTTTGGAGCGGCTGATCGGATTCGAACCGACGACAACGACCTTGGCAAGGTCGTGCTCTACCAACTGAGCTACAGCCGCGTGGTTGAGGGGCGAAAAGATACGCCACCCCGCACTCATTGTCAACGACCTCTTGCTGGAGAATCTTGAGACAAAAGGAAGCGTGGTTCTTCACCTTGCAAGCCGAACAGCTCCACCGCTCTTCTTTGGACCAATTCCTGGACATCTTGCAGCTCGCGATCGGCCAGGCTGATCTGTCCACCAGCCATGCGGCCGTGACCGCCACAGGCGCCCTCCTCTCCGATGATAAAGCGAAGAGCTGGGTATGCATCGGCGTCAGGCATGTCGCAGCGCAAGGAGAGCTGGTAACGGCCGTCACAGGCGCCACCGGCGAGCGACCATTGTTGGCCTTCAAGGCGCAAAAACCAGTCAGCCACTTCGGCGACCGCTTCGGGGCTCTGGACTTCCCCCATTAAGGTTAAAAGCAGGCGGCCGAAATCCTGGCAAGAATCCATCGCCACGCGCATTTGCTGAAAATATTTCCGTGTCAGGGGCGGCTGATCAATCGCGCCAATGATTTGACGGTCAGCCAGCTTTTCTAAATGACGAAAGGCCTGTTCATCGAACTCGGTTGCACCACGGAGCAGATTGTTGGTGTCATAACGCACTCCGCAGTACAAAGCGGTGGCGGTGCGTTTATCCGGCTCTACGCCATAGTGCTGCAGCAGAAAGAAAACCATGGTTGAGGTGGCTCCATAGGAAGAATCCACCCACTTCCACGGATACTCCTCCGTCTTTTCACCGTCTCCTTCTGCCGCAGGCCCATCATGGTGATCAATGATGCCGAGCACAGGTAAAGCACCGGGCGGATGGGTGTGGCTAAATCCAGGTTGCGAATCCACCACCAAAATGCCCTGAAAATCGGCCGGATCGACCCCACCTTTCGGCAGAGCTTTAATCGCCAGCAGTTTGCGCATGGCGACGTTTTCTGCTCGGCGAATGCGCCCTTCCAGAACTAAGCTCGACTGCAGGCCGAACTTCTTCTCGAGCAGATACTCCAAACCCACAATCGCTCCCAATCCATCTGGATCTGGGTGACGGTGGGTGCATAAGACGAGGGCTCCTGAGGAGGGAAGCACCTCGGCGAAGCGGCTTAAAAGCTCTTCTTTCATGAGGGAAGTCGCGACTCTAAAGTCGTCCGGGCTTCTGCCAGGACCTCACCAGGATACGACGGCGCAACCGCCAAGATGCGCGTGGAGGTCCGGGGAAGGTAGTCAGCAACCAAGCTCCAATCGACTTGGCCGATGCCAGGTGGTAAGTGATCTGCCCCGCCTGCGAAGTCATGCAAAGTACTTCCATGCAATGAGTTAGAGAATCTATCCAGCCATTCACCTGGATGCTCCAAGCCGCCTGCATGACGCTTTTCCAAGAGCCCAGAATCGTGCCAAAATCCTATTTTCAAATCCCGAATTTCATGCAGCAAAAGCTCCATCCGGGCAGGATTCAACAAGCTAGCAGCGGAGGCTTCAGGGCAAATCGCGATGCGCAAACCTGCTGCGCTACGTCGTAACTCGTGTAGGTACCCCGCAAACCGCTCCAGCTGGCGCTCCGACTCCAACTCTGACTGGACTAAAATTTCCTCAACCACCTCTTCTTCCGGCTGAATACGCTCTCCAGCATGGACCCGTGCCAAAAGCTTGCCAGCGCGCAAACGCAAGGCGGCGCGTGAGTCGAGCCCCGCAGGAACCACGACCTGACTGCAAGAATGGCACTTGAGTGAGCGCAAAGTGACGCTAATCGGCACCTCTTGCCACAGGGGTAGCTCTTCTTTGCCCTCTCCTAGTGCCGACAGACTTAGAGCCGAAACGTAGTTGGGGGCTTGGAGGCCAGATACAGATCCTGCCAAAGGGCCGGGGCGGAACATGCCCAAACCGCGGAATCCATGCATCCGTGCTTGCTCCAACTGCCCTAAAAGACCGTCAGATTGGGTTCCGAACCATAGGTTGGCGAGTTCCATTTCCTCATTTTCGCCAAAATTTGCCGTACTGGGAAGCAATTCTGGCCGCCAATGAGGATTGGGATTCCCCCAGGCCGTAATTTTTCTCTAAAATAGGGACACTTCGGCTAATTGACGCGGAATAATCCGCCCCATCCGAAGTCTAAGAAACATGATTCGATTCCTTCTGCCCGTTCTTCTTCTGGCGTTTGGCTCTTGCCAAGTCCCAAACCAAAGCAGTAAAGCTTCTTCCACTCAGGCCGCCATGGCTGTGGAAGTTGCTGACGATGCAGCTTGTACCGACTATGAAGAGGCAACCAGCGCCTCCATGGAAGCACCAAGCGATTGTTGTGGCGCGGATGCCGATGTCACCGCCACCGCTATGGCAGCTGAGAGCGATTGCTGCTCCGAAGGTGCTGAAGTGGCCATGGCCGCCAACATGGATGCATGCGCAATGCAAGCCGCTGGTGTCTGCGCAGACGGAGACGACTGCCCAATGCAAGCTGCTGGCAACGAAGATTGCGACATGATGGGCACCAAAGATTGCCCTATGGAGCAAGCCAAAGCGAAGGCTGCTGCTGCAGCTGCTGTCCAAGCAAGCCTGATCATGGGTGAAGGCTGCTGCGCCGGCAAAACCGTCGCAGAAGCTTGTCCTGATTGTGCTGCCAAAGCAACTGCTGCTGCAATGAAGCAGTGCGAAGGTATGGACCCAGCCGAGTGCGAAGCTAAAGGTGGATGTCCAAGTATGGAGGCTCCGGCTTCTGTGAAGACTGGTGCGACCGAAGCCACTCAGGCTGGTGCCGCAAAGGAAGACTCCTCTTGCTGCTCTAGCAAGTCTGCTGAACCTTCTAACTAAGCTTCTTCAACCACAAAAACCGTCACCCGTTTACGCGGGTGACGGTTTTCTTTTTGCAGCAACAGCAGCTCAAACCTTAATCCCGCCTTCTGGAACCGAAACGTCGGAACGCTCGGCAAGCACTGGCGCGACCACTTCCTGCAAGTACTCCTCCACCTGTTCTGGGGCGCGTCCAACGAAGTGCTTAGGGTCGACGAGATCGTGGAGCGTATCCGCAACCGCCGCAAAAGCAGGGTCGGCAGCAATACGTTCGAGCAAATCGTTTTGTCCATCCCCTGCCTTCAAGCGGAAGGCGGCCTCATGACTATGCACGCGAATCAACTCATGCAGCTCCTGGCGATCGCCGCCGGCCTGAACACACGCCATCAAAATCGATTCCGTAGCCATGAAAGGCATCTCCTTCGCTAAGTTTTGCCCGATGACATTTGGATAAGGCACCAAACCCGAAGCCACGTCCTGTACTAGCAGCAAAATAGCATCGGCAGCAAGGAAGGACTCAGGAATCACAATGCGTCGGTTGGCCGAGTCATCCAAAGTGCGTTCCATCCACTGATTCGATGCCGTATCCAAAGCGTTCGGCGCCAAATGCAAAAGGTAGCGCGACAATGCGCCAATACGTTCACTGCGCATAGGATTACGTTTGTAAGGCATCGCGGAAGAACCAATCTGCTTCTTGCCAAATGGCTCCTCCAACTCGCGACGATGAGCCATGAGGCGGACGTCGACGGCAAATTTGGAGGCGGATGCTGCAATACCAGAGACCGCGTTCAGCACCACGCCATCCCATTTGCGCGGGTAGGTTTGCCCACAAACGGAAACACTACGCGAGAAACCCATGCGCTTGGTAATGCGCTCGTCCAACTCCCGCACTTTTTTGTGGTCGCCATCGAATAGCTGCAAAAAGGAAGCCTGGGTGCCTGTAGTTCCCTTGACGCCACGGAATGGCAGGCGTGCAAGCGCATCCTCCACCTCTTCCAAGTCGAGCATGAAATCTTGCAGCCACAAGCAAGCACGCTTGCCCATAGTGGTTGGCTGTGCCGGCTGAAAGTGAGTGAACCCCAAAACCGGCAAATCCTTTTGTTCACGGACAAACCCAGAGAGCGCCCGAATCACACCGACTAGGCGTGCGCGTAGAATTCCTAAACCGCGTTGCATGCAAACCAAATCGGCGCCATCGGCCACGTAACAAGAAGTGGCACCTAGGTGGATGATCGGCATGGCTGCTGGAGCTTTTTCTCCATAAGCATGCACATGAGCCATGACATCGTGACGCAACTCGCGTTCGAGATCCGCAACCCGATCGAAATCGATGTCTTCTCGTGCGTCCTTAAGCTCCTGCACCTGTTCCGCGCTGATGGCGAGGCCAAGCTCGCGTTCGCTTTCAGCAAGAGCAATCCAAAGATCGCGCCAGACTAAGGACCGGCTGCGGTAGGAAAAGTTTCTCTGCATGGCGCTACTGGCGTAGCGGGTGGCGAGTGGAGAAGAGTAGGTGTCGTGGGTGTCCGTCATCGGAAGAAGGAAAGTGGAAGTTCCGGAGCAAAGGAAGGCAGGCAATTCCATGCCAAACCCAAAGCTAGAAGGAATACCAAAGGGATCGCATGGTGGCGAATCCACTGTGGTGTCTGCGAGAGATGAGCGACGTAGGCGCCACAAAAGGCACCGTAACCATCACTTCCGAGATCCCACAGAGAAGAAGATCGGTCGCCGACATAGCCTTGATGAAGTTCGTCCAGAACTCCAATACTGAGTGCGAAAACCACAGCCAAGCTCCAGTCGGCAAGAGAATTGCTGGGGCGCTTTAGCGCGAGTAACAAGCTTAAACCAACACCGGCGTACATAGGTTGATGCAGCAGGTTGGTAAAATAAGACCAAGCGCCGCCAGCACTTGCAGGTCGGTAGCCGCCGGGTAGACCACCCAGGATATAGATGGCAAGTAGAGCGCCCAGACACGCAGCGATGCGCACCGACTTAGGAAGTTCTAGGAGCCGGTCGTAGCGCATCATGCGACAATCGGCTGCAAAAGCATCGAAAGGTCTAGCGCTGGAACCGAATGAGTCAAACCGCCCATGGAAACGCGATCGATCCCCATGGCTTCAAGGTCGGAGAGCTCATCGATGGAATAGCCACCGCTTGCTTCTAACTCGGCTTGAGGAAATTCCTTGCGCAGCCTAACCGCGACATCGCGCAGAGCTTCGCCTTGGAAATTATCCAGTAACACATAAGCAGCACCTGCCGCAAGGGCTGCACGCGCTTGCTCATAGGTTTCCGCTTCAATGCCCACTTTACGTCCGCCGGCATGCTGGATCGCAGCAACGACTGTATCCGCATAACTCAAACCAGAAAGCGCAAAGTGATTCTCCTTGAGCAGCAGTTGATCTTCCAAATCACGCCGATGATTCTCGCCACCGCCTAATACGACAGCTTCTTTCTGCGCATCGCGTAACAGCGGAACGGTTTTTCGAGTATCCAAAACTCGCACAGCCCCTGCATTCGCTACAGCCTTTGCGGTTTGCGTTGCGACACCACTAAGTTGCTGCATGAAGTTCAAGGCGGTGCGTTCCGCAGCAAGAATGCCGACGGCAGAGCCGGTGCAGCTAAGCACCTTTTCTCCGGCAATCACAGCATCTCCATCTTGCTTCCACCACTGGATATCCATGCTGGGATCACATTGAAGCAAAGCAGCATCAGCGTAAATGCAGCCAGCTAAAACCCCATCTGCACGGGCAATAATCTGTGCTGTGGCACGCGCAGTCGGCGGCACGACTGCCGAGGATGTGGCATCTACCGTCGCATGATCTTCCTCGAGAGCCAAAGCCACCATGCGAGTGACAGCCTCGAGGCGTTCAGAACCCCTATTCATCCCTATATTCTAACGAAGCGTACCAAGCCGCTACATCCCTAGCTGTAGTCTCCCCGACGCCAGGAAGGAGTGCCAAGCGTGGTGGCGTAAGTGGCAGCTGCAAGAAAGCCCGATGCTCCACAATCTGACCAGCACGGTAGGCCCCAACTCCTGGCAACCAACTGAGACGCAAGGCGTCGTCGTGGGCGAGGTCTGGGACCAAAGTTTCGGGACCACCACCGGGGGCGGTCCAGCCGGGCAAGCGTTCTGCATGGGGTAATGCAACACCACGGATGGCGGCAAGCAGTAACAGGGCGGCAAGCAAGATGTCGTGGGTCCAATTGTGCACCCAATGAAGACGACTTAAGCAGCGCTTGGCTCGCCTTTTTCTTGCTGGCGTAAAAGATGGTCGATCGCAAGGTCCACGGCTTCGTCATCTTGGAGTAAAAGCAAAGGCGAACCGCGGAGTTTGCCTGGCACCGCAATGTACACATGTTCCTCCTCCACCATCAAAGTCGCGAGTGGTCCACTTGCGCTTGTCAGCAATAATGGCCAATCGCCTCCCTTACACAAGACTTCGGGTTGCAGTACCGAACAGGCCTGCAATAGGCGGCGCAAGTAACGCGTTTCGATAGAACCTGGCAACATGGCAAGATAATCCAAGTTATTGCTGGTGGAAATCATCTCATCTAAGAAGATGAACGGAGTGCGTCGGCCGTTGATCGGTGGCTCTACGCGAAAGCAGCGCAAGGGAAAAGCGGTGGCCAATAGCTGCAAACGCTCACGGGCGTCATGCGGAAAGTTGGGTGCTAGAAGAAACAGACGCGGCTCATTGGGGCGCGCGAAGAGGTCGCGGTAACGCTCACCTCCGCCACGCAAGCGCGCGATGAGGAGGAGGATTTGATCGTAGGTGGAAGGGTCGAAAGACTCCACATGGAGCATCAAACAAGGCCGCCCTAAGCCGTCCACCCCACAAACGTCGACTGAGATATCAGAGCCCAACTCCAATCCATGCTCAAGCATCCGCAGCCCTGGTTCCAAGGATTCCGGATGATGCACGAGCCACTTTAAGAATTCATCAAAATCCCAGCTCGGCTTTTCCTTAGGGGGGGTCACTGAAAAGTCGCTCCAGGAGGAAGCTTACCGCGATTTCGTGGCTCAATACCCCCAGAATCCCGTGTTTTCAAGGATGTCGCATCTAGGGCGGCCGGAGCGAGCAGCGCACAAGCCGCCACCGCAAGAGCATCCGATTCGTCCGCCGTAACCGGCTCAAAGTCCACCAGACCATAATGCACAGCAACCAAATGCTCCACTTGGTCCTTGGTTGCAGACCCGATTCCTGCGACACGAGCCTTGACCGTAGCGGGCGTCAGCTCCACCAGAGGCACGCCAAAGGCCTCTGCGGTCATGAGTACCACCCCGCGGGCTTCACCAATGCGCAAGGCCGATTGCGCATTCTTACCAAAAAAAGCCGCTTCCAAAGCCACTTCCTGAGGCTGATACTTCTCAAAAACCTCAAGTAAATGCTGGTGCAAACGGTGCAGCCGAACCCCCATTGCCAGCGGTGCGCGGCCAAGAGTCCAAGCACCAGAATCTATCCGGGCAAGCTGACCACGATCGTTGGACTCGGCAATTGCCCAGCCCACAACCTGGCTTCCAGGATCAATCCCCAAGATGCGGCGTAGCAACACAGGTGCATGCTACTTCTTCGGAAGGTCATGATTCAGCTGCTCTCCTGCGGTAATCACCAAAGCCTTGGAAGTGTAATCTCCATGATTCACGGTGTAAGTGCCAGGCGCAAGGTCGTTGAAGCTATAACGGCCATCGGAGCCTGTCATGGCAATATCAACCATGCCACCGTCTTCATCTTGCAACATGATGAGCGCGTTGGGCCCAAACATACTGCGTCCGGTTAACTCTGGATCATAAGTCGCGTCCGCACCAGAGATGCTCGCACCCTTTTGTAAGCGATGAGTACCGAGGTCGACGTCGTCCCCTTCCCCTACCTTGAACGGCTCGGAAGTCCAACGCTCATAACCACGGGCGCGACATTTCACCACCCAGGTTCCAGCTGGGACATCGGTAAAACGGAAGTCGCCATCGGCGTCAGAAACCGCACTGGCATCATTGGGACTGCCGCTCGCCATCTGAACCGCTGGGCCTTCACCATTGTCGACCACCATGATGGCAATCCCCTGGGTGCGAGTAGCGCCTTCTTCTCCTCCACTATCGCGTTCTAAGCTAAGGCTAGCGCCTACCATCGGGCGGCTGTCTGCGAAAAGATTTCCTTTCACCATGGCACCGGGAATCTCGATTTCAAACTCTTGGCTTCCACCTGCAAGCTCCACTTCCTTTCTCACTTGCGGCGCTTGATTGCCGGCACGCACCACCAAAATGTACTTGCCAGGCTCTTTGGGCTCGAGCAGTGCACGGCCGGATGCATTGGTGGTGCTTCCTTTCGGCGTGCTTAAATCCATTCCTTGTGGACCAAGGCCATTCGGCGGATTCTCTAACCAAGCTTGCACTCCACCAGCCGGGCTACCGTTTCGGGTAACCAAAACAGAGGCCAACCCTAGGTCATGGATTTTCATGACCACCTCAACTCGCGCATCTCCGCGCACGTCGACCTGCTCCACGGGATGCATCGTTCCCTCCTGCAGCGGCCCCCCCAACATGATGACCATGCCACCCATTTCAGCTTCGGCCTCGCGATAGCCAACTTCATAGCGCCCCGATTCCAATCGCGGCCAAACTGCACGGCCAGTGGTATCGCTTATTTGGCTTAGAGTCTCACCTTCGCGGTCCAGGGGCTTTAGATAGACATCGACGCGTGGAAGTGCCACCTTATCGGGAGTCATGACGAAGACCACTAGCTGCGAGGCTGCGGGAAGCATGACTTCCTCCACCTGCGCATCATCGACTCGATCAAAACGATGGGTGCGATCCGCGTGGCCCTTGGCATGGACCTCGATCTCGTAAGTGCCTACGGGAACTCCATAGATTACCGCGCGGCCGAAGGCATCGCTGGTGCCACGAAAACCGCGGCCAATGGAAGTCATGCGCGTTTCGGATTCGGTATCCCCATCCGAGGATGCATCATGCGCGAACTCGACTTCGAAATCCCCCCAGGAACCTTCGGACCGAATGTCGTGCAGGGAAACATCGGCTCCAGCAACAGCATTTCCATCTGAGCCCAAAACTGAAACCACCAAATGGCGGGCTGGTTCTAAGGTGACCGCCAACCCGCTCACGTTTTCCGTCAACGCGACAGGGAAATCCACCAACTGCCCTAATGGCGAAAAGACTTGCAAGGTGTAATCACCTGGTCGTAATCCCTGAATGGAAAAGCTGCCATCTTGCGCTGTCACTTGTTCCGAACCACGACGCATCCCTCCCACATCGCCAAGCTGCGCTTCCAAACTGCGCGCTAGGCGGACTTCCGCACCGGCAACGGGCTTGCCATTTGGCCCGACCACCTTGCCTGCGAAAGTCAAACTGCGCGTCAGGTGGACCACCAGTTCCTCTCCTGCTGCGGGGAGTTTCTTGCGCTGGGTTGCGAACCCCTCGCCACGAATCACCACCGAGTCCAACTCGGATTCCAACCCAGCCAAAGTGAATCGACCTTGGCTATCCGTGTGTGCACCGATGCGACTCTGCAAAGGAACAGACTCCGACATTTCCGTAAAGCCAATATCAAAGAGCATGCGATTGGGACCTACCACAGCGCCAACCACCGGCCGATGATCTTCATCCAGTACCACGCCGCTAACGCTGCGGCCAGCACCCATGTGTAAGTCCAAAGCTTGCGTAACTCCGCGCCCGTTCACCACCACGGGATCGGCTTGCGCCGGCGCGAATCCATCAGAGAATGCGCGTAAGCGGTAGGTCCCAGCCGGAATACCACCAATTTCATAAGCCCCATTTTCATCCGTCGTGACCTCGTGATTCACCTGCGATCCCATCATGATCGAGGACCCGCTTTCACTCAGATGAATACGCGACAGGGCAAGCGGATTCCCTTCTGGGTCCAATACGCGCCCTGCAATCGTATCGGCGGTGGCCAAGGTCAAGGATCCCAAATCTAGCTCTTCGCCAGGCTGCAACGCTGCCAACTGGTAGGACTGTGGAGCCCAAAAATCCCCGCTACTCACTAATTCTAGGGCGACATCAGAAGGCACTTGCATACGCACCGAGCCACTGGAGTCACTGGCCCCTTCGCCCATAATTTCGGCCTTGCCAAAGCGTTGCGAAGTTTGTGCGCGTAAGTAACTTCCAGCAATAGCGCGCCCATTGGAATCGACCAACTTAGCTCGAACCCAAGAGGCTTCCTCAGTGCTAGCCGCAAGCCTGACTGCACCACCTTCGGGATTCATATTCGAACGTGTCATGCCAGCAGGAGCCTCCACCCGGTCGGCAGCTTGAATTCCCTCGGCCTCCGCGGATTCGCCTGCAGTGGCGCCGCCGACCGCAGCTGAGACTTGAGTAACCTCCCCTAGCGGATTCACATCCGTCGGCGATTGATAGAAGAAAAACACAGCTCCACCACAGAGGGCGAGCAAAACGAGAATGGCTGGGAGAATGCGTGGCATGGTCAACGAAGGCTGGGCCTGGATTCTATAACGACCGAGGTAGTCGAACGTTGGGATTTCTTTCAACTTTTCGTGCCGACCAATTCTAGGTGCTACCCTTTGCGCATGACTGCAGATACCGCTGCCGTATTAGTCGCCGCCGGCCGAGGTCGTCGCATGGGGGGCATAAACAAAGCTCTCTTACGCCTAGGAGAGCGTCCGCTGCTGGATTACAGCCTTCGGACCCTGCTCGCGTCGCCATCGATTGGGCGCATTGTTTTAGTCATGAACGCGATGGACTTGCAGCGCTTCACCGACGAATGGCACTGCACACCAAGCGAAATGGGAGTCGACGAAATCGTTGCAGGAGGCTCCGAACGCTGGCTATCAAGCCAAAATGGTTGCATAGCTGCAGGCAAGGATTTCCCCTACCTTTTGGTCCACGATGCAGCGCGCCCCCTGCTTCAGGCAAGCGATTTGGAATCCGTGCTTCAAGCCGCACGCAAAACCGGTGCTGCCCTTGCTGCCGAGCCACTTGCAGACACGCTCAAGCAAAGTTGCACCGATACCCGAGTGCAGACCACGGTTCCGCGTGAAGGTTTATGGCGCGCGCAAACCCCGCAAGTCGCGAAAACGGAATGGATGCTGCAAGCCTTTGCTGATTGGAACCCCGCGGTCGACGGCCTCCCCACCGATGAATCCATGATGCTCGAAAAAATTGGGCATCCAGTCGAGTTAGTTCCCTGCCAGGGACCCAACTTCAAAATCACTTTACCGCGCGACTTACTTCTCGCCGAAGCCTTGATGCGTGAAACCCAAGCTGTGCAACATGATTCCTGATTCTGTTCCCCGCATAGGATTGGGTTGGGATCGCCATTCCTTAGTGGAAAACCGTCCCTGCATTTTGGGTGGAGTTCCTATTCCCAATGCCGTCGGCCCCAGTGGCCACTCCGATGCCGATGTCCTCCTGCATGCGCTTTGCGATGCCCTGCTTGGCGCCGCCGGTCTAGATGATCTCGGCACCATGTTTCCGGACGCGGAGCCACAATGGAAAGGTGCAGCCAGCACCCAGTTTGTCGAGGCCGCGATGAAGTTACTGCGCGCCAAAAAACTGCAAGTCGCTTCCGCCGACCTAGTAGTCATCTGCGACACTCCAAAGTTATCTCCACACCGTGACGTAATCCGAGAGAACTTAGCGCAAATGCTGGAGCTACCTGTGGACCGCGTCAACCTGAAGGGCAAGACCACGGAAGGTGGTTCTGGCGGCGCGATTGAAGTGCAGGCAGTGGTCTTGCTGGTCAACCGAAACGACTAAGCAGGGGTTTCCGCATCAGGCGAACCCACTTGTAGTGCCCACATTTTGGCGTAGCTACCACCGCGTCCGAGCAAGTCATCATGCGAACCGCTTTCGATGATGCGCCCACCTTCTAGAACCAAAATCTTATCGGCGCTGCGAATGGTGCCGAGGCGATGCGCAATCACAAAGGTGGTGCGACCTTCCATCAGGTTTTCCAAAGCCTCTTGCACTTTACGTTCGGATTCTGAATCTAGAGCACTGGTAGCTTCGTCGAGGAGCAGGACATCGGCATCCTTGAGCAGGGCGCGGGCAATCGTCACACGTTGCGCTTGACCGCCGCTTAAGCGCGCACCAGAGTCACCAACTTGGGTATCCAAGCCATCTGGCATCTGCTCCAAAGTATCCATTAAGTTAGCCGCCTTACATGCAGCCAGAATGGCTTCTTCACTGGCATCCAGAGTGCCGTAGCGAATGTTATCGCGGATGGATGCCTGAAACAGGAATGGCTGTTGCTGCACCACCGCGAGATGATCCATCCAATCTCCCTTGCGCAGATCGCGCAGATCGGTTCCATCCACGAGAATCCGACCTTCCGTAGTCTCATAAAAACGAGCCACCAAATCCAAAATGGTGCTCTTGCCGGCGCCAGATAAACCCACTAGCGCAATGCGTTCGCCAAGTGCTACTTCAAGCTGAATATTGCACAGAGCAGGCTCGTTCGCATCGGGATAAGTAAATCCCACGCTCTCGAACTGAATGCCCTGCTTCAGGCCTGTAAACGCTTTTGCATCTGCGGCATCTTGCAAGTCCGGCGCAAGTTCGAAAACCTCGAAGACTCGATCAATCGAACCAAGAGATCCGTAAATCGCGGCGAATGCGCGGGTGAGCCGCTTAACGTAAGCCATCAACATACCAATGGAGGTTAGGAAAACCACCATGGTGCCTGCACCGCTGAAAATCGGGGCGCGCCCACTTGCAACCAAGGACAAGTGAAGGATGACTAACAAGCCAAGAACCAATCCAATGCCACCATTCGCGAAGAATGCGGTCACCGCCAAACTCGTGGCTTGAGCGCGGATCATGCGACCTGTTTCATGCACGAACTCTTCGTTGGCGCGGCGAAAGTTACCGACCTCCTGCTGCTCCATGCGGAAAGCCTTCACCACTCGAATACCCGACAACATCTGGGTAAGCCGTTGCGTTGTATCACCCAAACTATCTTGGGATTTTTTCGCCCGACGTCGGATGCTAGGGCCAATCTTAGCCACTGGCAAGGCAATCACGGGGATCAGTATCAACATGCCAACGGTTGCTGTAGGCTCCGCCGCCCATGCCATAAACAACGAGGTGAGGATGGCCACGGGAGATTGCACGATCTCCTCCAACATCACACTGAGCACACGCAAACTTGCCGCGACGTCGACGGTGAGGCGGGAAAGCAGGTCGCCGAGACGTCGGTCGGAGTGAAAGCCCATGCCAAGCTTCATCACGTGGTCGGCGAGATCAATACGCAAGTCGGTAACCATGCGTACCGATAGCATGCGCGCCATAGCAAGAAAGAAAAACTGGATGATCGAGATGACCAGCGCGATGCCCGACATCAATAGCAGCATCACCACCACCTGGCTCACGCCGTCCGCCAATCCCCAGTTAGAGAAGGTGGAAAGCCATGGTTCCATCACATTGCTGGTGAAGCGTTCCAGCGCCGAAGCAGTGGCATCTTGACTCGAAACCTCCCCCAAACCAAGACGATCAGTAAGCGGCTTAAAGAAAAGCAGCGTCGCACGGCCGCCAATCGCCGCAATTGCGCCGAGTGCGATCACCCCAAAGGCTTGCCGCCGGTAAGGCCTTAAATAAGGCACCAACCGGCGGAAAGCGGAAAGGATGGATCCTTTGTTTTTCTTCTTTGCCAAGGTGGCTAGTTTGCTTCAGGCAGCCCGTCCAGGAACTTCAAGAAGCTGGTGGTGAGCAAGTCATCGTTCACAATGTAGAGGTCGCGCTCGTTGGCGTCGATATCAATCTTGTTGGCAGGCGCCAAACGACTCTTCACGCGGTAGAAGTAGTAACCATAAGGACCCCGTACTGGGCCGTAAATCCCGCCTTCCTCAGCGAGAAAGAAGATGTCATCGGAGATGGAATACCCAAAAAGGAAATCGGTGTAATCGCTCTCGCCAACGAATCCCCGGAGGTCGTTACGGCTTTGCATGCCGAGATGACCACGGTGCGGCTGAGGCATGCCATCGCGGCTTCCAGGGACTCTCTCAGGCAGGTCGCTGTACTCCATCAAGACTTCCTCGAAATCCGTGCCAGTAGCAAGAATCTCAGCGACCTCATTAGCATGTTCTTTGGCTGCTTGGTAAGGATCGCCACTGAGGCTGAACTTACCGGTTGCCAAATCGCGCGCGCTAATCAGGATGATGTCGACGTCGACCTTGCCCGCACCATAGAAAGTGCTGCGGCTAGCAATTTGAGCATCCTGCAATTTGCGGTATTCCTCAGTCCCTTCTTCTGGAAGGGTTTGACGGAAGGAGTGTTTCGCGCGGAAAAACTGGCTGTAAACCTCCATACTTGGATAACCTAAGAATTGAGTAACCATCATCTCGTGAGGGATGAAGGTGCCTTCGTATTCGGCGGCTTCCGCAGCAAGAAGTTCGGCTGCGGCTTCATCGGACAACCACTTGCCTGACTTGGTCAAGGCGGCTTCCGCGGCCTCAATTCGATTCACAAAAATCTCCGCCCATTTTCGGTCGGTTTCGCCCAAGAACGGATTGATGATGGCAATGACCTCGTCCGTTTTGACATCGCGTCCATTCACGCGCATCGCTACGCCTTCTGGTAAACCATCTACTGGGTAAAGGATTTCCGCCTTATCCATCAAGTAACGCCAGATGGTAGGCATCAGCAACATATTGAGCGTTTGGTCGTTGATCTGACCCATCGGCTCATTCTTAGCTTTAGCTTCCAGGCGCTCCTTCAGGCTGTCGGCCATCATGCCATCCCAGTACTGCTCACCGAGGATTTCCTGCAACTGCTCTGCTGGCCATTGCTCCGGGTCCAAGGGGAAGAACATGGCTCGAGCTTTGATACTGCGCCGCATTTCCTGACGGAAAGTCTTTTCGGTAAACCCTTGAGCAATGACTTGCTGCCAAAAATCTAGATTGGGATCCTGAGCCCGTACGGCCTCAATGCGAGCAGCGAGTGCGGTTTCGACTTCTTCATCGCTGATTTCAACATCGGCCAAAGGCAAGTTTGCCTCCTTTCGGCGAAGCTGCTCGTCGGCCAGAAGTTCATCGAGCACCCGCTGCAACATGTAACGCGAACCGGTGGTGAAAATATAGGTGCGCTTGACCTTCTCCTCGTGGCTGATCGCTACGGAAGAGTCAGATTGCGAGATGCTAGCTGCATCTTGAATGGTTGCAGAGGCGGATGCTGCCGGCTCCTGGAGCATAGGCAGGGCAAGTAGCGCAATGAGGATGGAAGACATGTTTGATTCTAGAATTGGGATTTCGGGAGGCCCGATAACGCCGGTGGCCAGATATTTTACACTCCAGATGCCCTCGCGGACGGAAATGAACCATCAGAACCTAACCATTTTGCAAAGAACCTCCTGGATGCTAAGAAGCGCAGGCCTGGTCCTGCTATGCCTGAACTTCAGCTGCAGCCGGCCGGAGAGCTTATTCATTGGTCCCTATGAGCTGCCATTTCAAGAGGTTGCAGACGCTCATCAGCAATTACGCCAATCTTTCCCGCTTGAAGGCGAGGACATCCTACGCGCGCATCTTATGCAATTTGGGCTCGGTCAAGCAGCTATCTTGCACCAAGCAAACCCAGAAAAAAGCGCTTCTGCCCTCCTTGAAGCCCAAAAATGGTCCTCACGGATGCGCTCAGAAGGGGCATTTTTGCCGGTGATGCAAGCTTGGTGCCAGGAAACGGGCATCAGCATGAGCCGGGAAAGCGCCCAACTCCCCCACCCCTCGGGCTTAGGGGCCTCGGTAGCAGCCGCTGTGGCCGGCCTGGAAGATGGCGAATGGACCAAGCCTTTAGCTACCACTTATGGTTGGGAGATCATTATGCTCGATGAGAGGCTACCTGGTGACCGTAACCGAGCTCAAGTCTTCCTCTATCGAATGCAGTTCCCGGTTGGCGACGATGCGACTCGCGCTCAAGCCAAATCCGACTGGGCTACACTTCCTTTACATGGAAATGCCGAGCTCCTCAAAGCTCTCCCCCAGTCCTTCCGCCGTAACCGCATAGTCCCTGATCCTGAGTGATGTTTTCTCTCCTCCTCCCCATTTTGTGCACTCCTGCTGCCATGCCGGAGTGTTTACCAGCACACATTCACTACATTCAAGAGCCAGAAAAAGGTAGCCAGGAACAAAAACCGAAGGCCAAGCCAAAGAAGAAAAAATTTGCTCGGCTCACCAGCCCACTGAAAAAGTCGGCGCAAAAAGGGATGCGCCTGATTGAGAAAGGTGAGGAGCAGGAAGATATTGCCGACGGTGTGGCAGACCTCAAAGGAATTGGCGAGGCTGCGATTCCACTGTGCTTCGACAGTGTCGTGCGCATGGAAAAGGCCGGGCGCTTAGATCCACTATGGGAAGCCTTGAATCAAATTTTAATCGATGACGATTTAGAACTGGCGTGGAACTCGGTCAAAAAGAAGCATGTCGATGCCTTGCGGATTTACTTGGTGCGTCGCTGGGCAGATAGCTCGCTTAAAGATTGTGAGGAATTCCTCAGCGAGCACATGGAGAGTGAAAACCCAGACATTGCCTACGAAGCGGCGCGGGGATTAGCCCGGCGCGGGGTGGCGAGTGCCGTTCCTGCGATTGAGGCGCAAGTCGCCAAGCAATGGTTAAAGCAAGCCGACCGCCTACGTGCTGACTTTGCAGGCATCGAACGCGGTCCTTTAGTCGCCGCCATTACTCCTTTATTGAAGCGCAAACGATTCAAGGAAAAGCTCGCTGCAATCCGCATGTTTGAGCTTTTTGGAGTCGAGGATCAGGCACGCTTAATGACACCCTTTTTGTCGGAATCCGATACGACTCTGCGCTTGGCTGCAATCAACGCCTGCCGTGTCATTATTGCAAAAGAGGAACCTTTAGAACGCCCTTCCATGACCGAGATTATTGAACGCGCGGAAGCCTGGAAGGCAAAACTATGAAAGCCTTGATGCTTTCTCTCAGCGCTTTACTGGCGCTGACTTGTTTTTCTTCGCCACTGCATGCGCAACGGAAAAAGAAAGATGTTTGCACTGTGTGTCAGTTCAATGAAGAGGTGATGTCTGCAGCAGGGATCATCAATCACGGGCCATTCCAATTCTTTAAATCCGATTCGAAAGACATCGAACAATTGGTTGGAGCCAACAACATGGTTTGGCTGGAAACTACCCACTTCCGTTTTGGATCCGACCTCAAACCATGGAAAATCCCGGTTAAGGACAGGAAGGCCTACCGCGCAGAACTGACTGAACTCAAGCAACTTTTTCCTGCTGTCGATCCCAAAAAGACCAAAACTCTGGATCGTTGGATGCGCATACACCTGATGGCCTTCCGCATGGAAAAGGCTTATCAGTATTTGCTAAAGCTAACCGGCTATTCGGAAGAACAGTTCCTTTACTTACCCAGCGAAAAAGAGTTCATTGACGCTGAAGCTAGTGGTGCATGGAAGGATGAGCTCGAAAAAATTTACTTCACGCACCAAGACCGTGCGCCGGGGATGCCACTGTGGGTTGGCCTTGGGCAGTACATGGGCATGCCCATGAAATTTGAGTTCTTGATGATGCGCTACGAAGAGGATTTTGGACTCATCAAACGACACTACATCGGGCACCTGGATTCCAATCCGCAGCGCTGGCATGTGACATGGCGTCCACCAGACACGGAGCCAGTTTCACGCGCTCTTTGGTTTGGAATCTCCACGGAAGCGGAGGGCATCAAGCACGACCAACACCTGCATAATGCTTTACTGCATAACTTCGCCATTAACATGTTGGATGGCTTCATGCTATACCTGGTTGAGGCGCCAGTATGGCTCCGCGTGGGCTTGGGGCATTACATGTCGAAGCGCAACTCCGACGATTACAACTTTTACGACATGGACGAGGGTTCGGCCAAGTTGCAAAAAGACGCTTCCAAGTGGGAGCCTTTGGTGCGCAAATATGCCGTGAAAGGTGACGCCCCTGGGTATGCAGACCTTAGTCGCTATCGTAGCTTTGGCGATCTCGGATTTGAAGCCCACCTCACTTCATGGTCGAAGGTCGTGTTCCTCATACAAAAAAATCCCGAGAAATTCGGTCAATGGCTCACCGCCTTAAAAACCGCCGAAGACCTCACGAATAACCTCGCCACCCAACGCAAGATCATGAAGTCAGTTTGGGGTTGGTCTTTCGCCCAAGCGGATAAAGAGTGGAAGGCGTGGGTGTTAGAGACCTACAGCCTGAAGTGAACCCAAATCCTGAACACGAACCGTTTGCGCTTGAACCCCTGCAAGGGCGCGGCGAAGTTGTGTTCTTGATTCTTGCGTCCCTATTCACGGGATCCCTGGTCGTCACCAATCTGATCGCAAATAAATTCATTCATGTGAATTGGCTGGGTCACGACTTTATTTTGTCGGCAGGCGTACTGCCTTATCCACTTACATTTCTAATCACCGATTTACTTTCGGAAATTTACGGACGACGGCGTGCAAACTTAGTCGTGTTCGGCGGATTCCTTGCCTCTATTCTGGTCCTAATCACGTTATATCTCGGAGATCTATTCCCTGCGATTGAAGACTCCACCGTCAATGATGGTATTTACTCGCTCGTTTTTGGTAACAGTTGGCGCATCATTGGTGCATCCATGACCGCCTATCTGGTGGCCCAATTTGTCGACATCCGCATTTTTCACTTCTGGAAACGTCTCACCAAAGGCAAGCACTTATGGTTGCGGAATAATGCAAGCACCTTGTTGTCGCAGTTGCTCGATTCCGCCTTAGTGGTTTTCGTATTGTTCCTAGGCACCTGGCCAGCATCGCAGATGGGGTGGGTGATACTAGACTTATGGATGTTCAAAGCATCAATCGCCTTGCTCGATACTCCACTATTCTATCTTGGTGCTAGTTATCTCCCACGCTGGATGCGTGGTGGGCAAATCACCGCCTGAACCTAGCGGACTTGACGTCGGCCGTGATTTCGGGAACACTCGTGCATGGCATTACCCCGCGAGTTTGTGGTTTTCGACACCGAGACTACTGGTATGCCACCAGGTGCGCGCCTGCTCGAGATTGGCGCCCTGAAGGTGCGCGGGCAACACGTGGTCGATCGTTTTGAGACCTTGCTCTACCCGGAATGCCCGATCCCCCCGGCTGTAATTCGTATTCACGGGATTCATGACCGCGATGTCCAGGATTCTCCAACCGCCGATGCCGTCCTACCTGCCTTCCTTAAGTGGATTGGTAAAGCACCTCTGGTCGGCCATAACGTACGTTTCGATGCCACGATTCTCGCTGCAGAAGCGCAACGTTATGGCATTCCCCTACCTGAGAATGCCACTCTTTGCACGTTAAAAGCATCCCGCCGGCTGCTGAAACGCCGTTCTCACGCTCTACAATCCTTGGTTGAGGAGCTCGGTTTGCCCGCAGCTGCCCACCACCGCGCCCTCGCCGATGCAGAGCACACCCTCAATCTCATGTTCAAGATGGAGATGATGTTCGGCAAGGAATTCCGCACCTCCTCGATGGCAACGGGGGTCAACCTTCAGCAACATGTCATCGAGCCGCCGCTAGCAACGGAACAGACCGATATCCTTCAACAGGCGATAGAACAGGGCATTCCGGTGCAAATCACTTATCGCTTGCGCAGTGGAAATGTATTTAAAACCTTGGTTTCGCCGCGCATGCTTTACCGGTCTAGTCGCCAGGGCTGGATGGAAGCCTTATGTCACGATGCTGGGTTCTACAAAAGTTATCGCCTCGACCGCATCCTCTGTGCCGAGGCCGAGCCGGATGCTCCCCCTGCCTCTGCACGACGCATCCAGGCTATCTAAGGAATTCAGAGTTTCCTTAATCTCGTTTTTCGGTTAGAATAAAAAACCTAGCTACCCTCCATTGCCTTGGGTATCTGCCGCTCATATTGCGGAATCTTATAAAGGCATTTGCTTCCCCCAGCATTACCTCCTAGAAAATGACCGAAACTCCAACCATCAGTGACGACAGCGATGTCGTCTCTGCCGGCGATGGAAATGCAGATCTCCCTGCACCATCTCCCTCCCATCCCATGCATGATTCCACTCTGGTTTTAGACACCAGTGAGGAAATTGCCGAGTACGAACGTGAAGATCTTGAAGATCGTTACCTCGACTTAAAAGATGAGGTGTGGCGCTTGCGCCGGCAGCTTAACCTCGACCCAACCACCGGTAAGATTCCAAACAACGGTGGCTACGCATCTCCTGGCGGCTTCCTTAAGCGTCAGCGTGTTGCAGTCTTTGTCGACGTACAAAACATGTACCACTCGGCGAAAAAGACTTACGGTCGCAACCTTTCCTACTCCCGCATGCTTCGTGCTTGCGTGCGCAATCGTCGCCTAGTTCGTTCTATGGCTTACGTGATTGAGCGCGAAGGCATCGATCAAGTCAGCTTCACCGATCACTTGCGTTACTGTGGATTCGAAGTCCGCCGTCGCGAAGTTATCGAGCGCATGGATGGATCGCGCAAAGCTGAGTGGGAAATCGGCATGGCCATGGACATGTTGCGTATTGCCGATAAGGTGGACAGCATCATCGTGGTTTCCGGTAATGGCGTTTTCGCAGATGTCGCACCTTTAATTCGTGCCAAGGGCACCAAGTTCGAGTGTTGCGCATTCCGCGAAAGCATGAGTGATGTTCTCATCAAGGCAGTGGACCAGTACCACCTCTTGAGCGAAGATCATCTCTACCAAAACGACTAGTTCTCCACCTGGAGAATCAAGGGTCTGGCTGTTGATCAGCTAGGCCCTTTTTTCTTACCCCAGCCGCCGCCGCCAGGAGTCTGAATACGCACCCGTGCTCCAGACTCAAGCGTGACCGGAGCACCTGATTGCAGCCTAGAAAATGGCTTGCCGTTTTGCGCCACCTGATCGAGAGCAGACTTACCTTCTCCACCTTGATGAGCACCCGACGGACAACTATGCCTACGACTTGCAGCCACAGATAAACGTACGGGCTGAAGGAAAGTGATGGCTTTGATCATGCCGTCACCGCCTCTATGGTTACCGTCACCGCCGCTCCCCTTGCGCAAACTGAGTTCCTCGACGCGCAACGGCAGTTCCGATTCCAATACTTCCACCGGAGTATTCCGCGTATTAGTCATGTGCGATTGCACCGCCGAAGCGCCTGCTCCATTGGGGCCAGCACCTGCTCCACCGGCCAAAGTTTCATAATGCACGAAAGGGGTGCCATCGGCGCGATGCCCACCAAACAGGAGATTGTTCATGGTGCCTTGGCTGGCGGCAGGAAAACGTCCGGGGAACAGTTTGCCAAGTGCTTGCAAGAGCAAATCGACTAAGCGCTGCGAAGTTTCTACATTGCCCAAAGCCACACCGGCTGGAGAAGCACTGTCGACCAAACTCGCGCTCGGCAGTTGGATATCTACCGCCTCAAGCGTACCCGATGTCTCCGGCAACCCACCTTCGCCGAGTGCCTGCAAGACATAGAACACCGCCGACGTAGTAACCGCCCGATGTGTGTTCCACGAGCCTGGTATTTGCGCGGAAGAACCAGTGAAATCCAAGCATAGCCTTCCATGACTGGCTTGGAGCTTGAGTTGAATATGCGCAGTGCCGGGGCCGTCGAGGGTGTCCTTCACCACCACACTTCGTTGCGGCCAATCACTCAAAAGTTTGCTGGCAAAACGTGCACCATAATCAAAAAGTTCGGCCATTGAGGTGGTGATTTGGGTGGGTCCATAACGCGCAAGCAGGTCATCGAAACGCTCTGCACCGCGGTGCAAGGCTGCACATTGCGCGAGCAAATCACCTTTGGCGGCATACGGATCACGCACATTGGCTTGGAAAATCTGCCAGACCGCCGGAACATCTCGGCCGGCGCGACGGAGGTAAACCGGAGGAATGCGCAAGCCTTCACCGAATAAATCGTGAGCACCACTCATCGAACCTGGCTCTGCACCACCAATGTCGGCATGATGTGCACGATTGAGGAGAAAGCCGATGCGCTTGCCTAGGTGAAAGAGTGGGGCCACTACGGTGACGTCGTTGAGGTGCGTGCCGCCACGATGTGGATCATTCAGCACGATGACGTCGCCCGCTTGAGGATCCATCTCCTCCAATAATGCCGGAACCGTATGGTGGGCACTGCCGAGATGCACGGGAATGAAAGCAGCATGTGCGACCAGCCTTCCGGCAGCATCGAGCAATGCACAGGAGTAATCCAAGCGTTCCTTAATGTTGGGTGACACCGCACTTTGCTGTAGTGCAAACCCCATTTCATCGGTGACGCTAGCGAACAGATGCCGGAAAACATGAAGCGCGGTTTGAGTTTGCTGCTTCATACTTTGGGCTCCAAGAGGAGGCAGTTCCAGCAATCTAAGGTGGCGCTCCACTGTGGCGGCACCACCGTGGTAGCGGAATACTCGGTGATGATGGCAGGCCCCATCACCGTGGCGCCCGGGCGCAACTCCTCCCGTGCAAAGAACTCCGCTTTTCGCTTCGCGCCGATGGTTCCGAACCATGTAATTCCCTTGCCGCAAGGTTTCGCTGCGTGTTTCCGCGTTTTTTGCCGACTCCAGGGAGTAAATTCTTTGCCGTCGACCTGCACCGAAATCGCATGCAGCTCCACTGGGCGGTCCGAACGCGAAAAGCCAAAACGCTTTTGGTGAAGCGCGTGAAAGCGCTGCAACAACTGTGGTCCATCCTCAAGCGATAACACGCCGGCCTGCCCCTCCCCGCGCAACTCCACCACACAACTGACGCTCAAACTCCGCGTCGAACATCCTTCATCACGCAATTCCTGCTTCAGTTGTTTCACCCAAGGCGCAAATAACTTCTTGCGCACGGATGCACTTGGCAAAGTCTGCAAAACAGAGCGGCTCATGCGACGTCGTGGTGATGCACCAAGTAATCCGAGTGCGGAGAATGCACCGGCAAGTGGTGGCACCACCACGCCGCGCATGCCCAAGCGCTCGGCCAACCATGCTGCATGCAATCCCCCCGCACCACCGAAGGAGTAAAGCATGGCGTCGCGCGGATCCCGACCTTCTGCAAGCGAAACCCGGCGCAAAGCCCGCTCCATGTCTGCACTTGCGATTTGGAGGATCTGCTGCGCCGCGGTTTCTAGACTGAGCCCTGCATGCTTGGCCAGAGATTGCATCGCGGATAGAGATGCTTTGGTTTGCAATGCAAAGCTGCCGCCGAGGAAGGCATCGGGGAGGAGACGACCGCAGAGGAGATGAGCATCGGTGACGGTAGCCTGAGTGCCTCCGCGTGCATAACAAGCAGGCCCTGGAACCGCGCCGGCCGAAGCGGGACCAACCCGCAACAAACCACCAGGATCCACCGAGGCCAAACTCCCGCCTCCCGTGCCAACGGAATGGATGGGCAATCCTCGTGCGAGTAAAGGCAGGCGCCCGACGGAGATGGGACGGTTTTCAGGGAGCGCAGTATCTAACCATGCAACGTCGGTGGAGGTGCCCCCCATATCGAACGTCATCAGTTGCGCATCGCCCCGACATTGCGCCAAAGAAATCGCCGCACTCAAACCACCAGCAGGGCCAGAAAGTGCAAGTGTTACTGGATGCTCTACGGCTGCCTCCACCATGGCGGTGCCTCCATCCGAACGCATGATGCGCAGCTGCGATTGCGGATGCTTGAGATTGAGGCCGTCGCGCAGATCCAATAATGCACGCCGTACGACGGGTGCGAGCGAGGCGTCGGCCCAAGTGGTTGCGGCACGTTCATACTCACGGATTTCAGGTGCAACCTCATGTGACAACATCACTGGCACACCTAACTTCTGCAAGGCGCGCCCAAGCTGCTGCTCATGTGCAGGTGCGGAAAAGGAATGTAAAAGCGCAACCGCAATCGCTTCCGGCTTCTTCCTGGCGACGGCTTTCACCACGCGGTTGATTTCGGTTCGGGTCAACGCTTGCACCACCTCGCCACCAGCAGCATGCCGTTCAGCAACTTCCACGATGCGCGAGGTCGGCTGCGCTGGGCGGCTTACACTTGGCTCTAATGCGTATACGTCGTCGCGATCTTGGCGCCCAATCGCCAACAAATCGCGAAAACCTTGGGTGGTGATAAAAACGACCTTACCCAACTTGCCGGTGAGCAAGGCATTGGTCGCATGCGTGGTCCCATGCACCATCTCCACCGCTTCCTGCGATGCCGAGCTTAGCTGATCCACCGCATGCAAAATGGCCCTCGATGGGCGATCTGCCGTCGTCGGCAATTTCATGACCTCCAAGGTGCCATCCGGCTTACGCCCTATAGCATCAGTGAAGGTACCGCCTGTATCGACGCCGATCCGCAACACGCTTGTGATTCCTAGATTACTTAAAGGCTACGGCGCAGGCTTCTTTGCGGGCACCTTGCGCATCCGCGATGGCAAAGCTTCCGCCGCTTCGCATAGTGGCAGAACCATAAAGGCCGTCCTTGCGCACTGCATAGAAGGTTAAGCCAAAGTTCGGACGCCCATCCTTCCACAATGCGGGCTGCCAACGCGCGCCCCGTTTCGCTTGCTCGCTAACCCGAAGTAAAGCATACATACAGGCTTCCTCGGGAGTGTCTCCGGCGCGCATCCGTTCCACGACTAACCAAGAGCCGCCACTAAGGATGGCTGCTTCTCCGCGTCCGGTCGCGCCAGCACTGCCGACTTCATTATCGCAGTAAAGTCCACAGCCGATGAGTGGAGAATCGCCAATCCGACCCGGAATCTTAAAAGCCAATCCACTGGTTGTGGTGCAACATCCAAGATTGCTATCCGGCGCGAGTACCGAGCAATGGATTGTTCCCCAAGGTCGTGGCTCGTCCGCCAATGCAGGATCCGCAGCTTCGGTGTCGCCGAGTGGCCACAAGCGATCATCGTCACTGCGCTTGGCTCTCCACTTCAACCAAATTCCGCGCGCACGTTCAGTGAGTAAATCTTCAGCCTTGAAACCGTAATCCAAAGCAAACTGACGTGCACCGGGTCCCACTAAATTAATGTGATCGGTGTGGTCCATCACGATTTCAGCAACTTGAGCTGGGTGCATGATGTCTTCCAGGGAAGCCACGCTGCCAGCATTGTGAGTTGGTCCATCCATGCATGCACTATCCAACTGCACCACGCCAAGTTCGTTTGGCAGTCCACCGTAACCCACCGATAAATCATTCGGGTCTGCCTCCACAATCGCCACGCCGCGCACCGCAGCCGAAACCGGGCGCATCTTTTCATCCACGACCAACTTACGCGCCCGCGCCACGGCTTCCACACCATTGCCGGAACTAATCGCAATGCAATCCACCCTATTGGGCGCATGGAATGCAGGCTGCGATGCGCCTTGTAGAGTCTGCGGAACAGCACTGGCTGCAAGGCCTGCACCCGTGACCTTCAAAAAGGAGCGGCGGTTGATGTCGGACATGCTGCCAGACTACTTGCGCGATGCACGTGGATGACCATACATCCACATCAATCGCTTTGCCGATACTCCCCAACGATACAAAGTGGGGAAGCTCCACCAACACAAAACCGAACGAATGGGGCGCTGTTCAAAACGTCGGGCGGAAGTTTTTACGATGTGTGGAATATGAGCTATGCGCCCTAGTTTGGATAAACGCTGAGCAAACTCCAGGTCCTCCATTAACGGTTGCTGCGGCATTCCACCCACTTTGGCATAGGCTGCGGCAGTAACAAAAACGGCTTGATCTCCGTACGGTATAGATGTCTTGCGTGATCGCTTATCCGCGATACCAACCAGGCGTCGGACGATGGGGCCGGCGTGATTGCTTAACACGTGTTGCACCGAAAAAGCACCTGCAAAGTTAGATGCCATCACTGCGCTATGGATTTCTCTGAAAGCCGCGGGCGGCAGGATGCAGTCGGCATGCAGGAAAAGCAGGACATCTCCTTTTGCAAGGCTCGCACCCCGGGCTAACTGCTGACCACGACCAAGCGGTGATTCTAAAACGGCGTGAACCCCACTTGCCTGAGCAACAGCGACGGTTTGGTCCGCGCTGCCACCATCCACAACCAAAATCTCCAACTCCAACTCCGCCTCGGGATTCTCTTGCGTCAACACGGCATGCACGCATGCTGGGAGCGCGACCTCTTCGTTCAGCGTCGGAATGATGACCGACAAACGAAAAGGTGAGGCAGGCTCGGGGTTCACTGGTTTAGCGCCGCCAATGGATGATACCTTTGAGCAACTTGGCCACACTAGGAGTCAAACGTGCCCCGCTTGCCTTATCGCCGAGCCGGCCCCAAATGGAAACCGAAGTTGGGTACGGGTGGATGATGCCCGACAACTCAGAGACCTTCATTCCTTTAGTCACGGCAATCAGCATCTCGCCTAGGAGTTCTCCGGCATGCGCGCCTACAATCGTAGCGCCACGCAATTTTCCACTTTTACTTTCGAAGATGACCTTGGCGAAGCCCTCAGTCTCTCCCTCGAGAATATTGCGGTCAATCTCCGCAAACTCCATACGCAAACTCGAAAGTGCACATCCGGCCTTCTCCTCTTCGGAAGCATAGAGCCCAACATGCGCCACTTCTGGATCGGTGTAAGTGCTCCACGGCATGGTTAGGTCACTCACCTTGCCGCGACCGAAGAAGAAGGCATTGCGAATCACGATGCGTGCCATGGCATCTGCCGCGTGAGTGAACTGAAAACCTCCAGCCACATCACCGGCAGCAAAAACTCTGGAGTTGGAAGTGCGTAGGCGGTCATCGACTTGCACTCCGCGATTGTTGAACTCGATATGAGCCTTCTCTAGCCCGATGCCATTCACATTGGGACTGCGGCCGATGGCAATGAGAAGTTCTTCGCCCACGACTTCGCCTTCTTCACCAGCGCGATCAAAAATCAAAACTTTCTTGCCATCGCGTTGTTCTACACGGCTCATTTTGGCGCCAAGCTCAAACTGCACTCCATCCTTCACCAATGCCGCTTGCACTAGCGCAGCAGCATCTGGATCTTCACGCGGAAGAATATGAGAATCCATCGCCACAATGGTGACCTTACATCCAAAGCGTGCGAACGCCTGGGACATTTCCACCCCAATAGGTCCAGCACCGACAATCACTAAACTCTCAGGGAGTTCGGTCAGTGCAAACAAAGAAAGGTTAGTCAGATATCCGGCTTCCTCTAATCCAGGGGTTGGGAAAACTAAGGGGCGTGCGCCAGTAGCAATCACCGCGCGCTTGAAGCGGAGGGAACGCAAGTTGCCATCGTGAAGTTGGACCTCGATTAAGTTCTCGGCAGTGAACTGTCCTTCGCCAAGAAAGATGTCGATGCCGAGATCGCGGAAGCGCGGGGCGCCATCGTGGTGTCCGATGCCAGCACGTAAGCCACGCATGCGCGCCATGATCTTGGAAAAGCTGGCTTTCGCATCTGCGCCATTCTCAATGCCATAGTCCGCTGCGCGTCGCATCATGCCGAGGCGTTTGGAAACAGAGAGTAACCCTTTGGATGGAACGCAGCCGTAGTTCAGGCAGTCACCACCTAAAAGTTCACGCTCAATCATCGCAACCTTAGCGCCGAGCCCTGCCGCAATCGCTGCGCTAATCAAGCCAGCGGTTCCACCCCCGAGAACCACCATGTCGTAAAGCGGTTGCGCTTCTGGGTTGGTCCAATCATCGGGAGCAACTTGGGACTTCAGTTCCTGGTCGGCGGGGTCGTTTTCAAGTAGTACCATGACTAAATCTCCTCCTGGACAGCCACTGCATTTGGTGCAGCTTCGGCAAGTGCGCGTTTCGCTGCTTTGGTTACAAATATCGTGACTACGATGGTCGCGGCAAGGCCGCCATACTTCATCCACAATCCTGCAGCACCAGTATCGCCCAACTCCCCGCTGGCAAGTTTGGTGATATCGCCCACCGCAGCGCCAAGATAAACGTACATCAAAGTGCCGGGCAGCATGCCGACAAAAGAGCCGAGAACATAGTGCGAAAGTTTTGCGCGGGTTAAGCCGAAGGCATAATTCACGATGGAAAAGGGGAAAATCGGAGAGAGCCGCACCAACGTGATGATTTTGAGACCCTCCTTCTCCACTGCTGTAGTGAGTGCGCTGAACTTTGGGTTATCCCCCATCTTTTGCTCAATGGAATTCCTAAAAACGCTACGTCCGAGCAAGAATGCAAACGTTGCCCCTAACACACTTGCTGGAGAAACGACTGCGGTGCCGATCCAAGGTCCATAGATGGCACCAATCATCAAAGTGATAAGAGAGCCCGGAATCATCAACACGGTGGCGACTACATAGCCAAGCCCAACCACCACAGCGCCAAGCAATCCTTGATCGCGAACCCATTCCATAAAAGCTGGAAGATGTTCTTGGAGGTAAAGGAACCAAGCAGCAAGTGCGGCGCCAATCACCAGGAGGAAAAGTAGGATTTTCTTCATGACAACCTATGTTCGTTCCGCCACGGACGGCGTGACAGCATCCTATCAAACTACGAGTGCTCCACCGCAACTGGAGCCAGCGCCGGCAGTGCATGCAAAACAATGATCGTCGACCTGAATCGCCAAGCCCGACATCTTGCCTAAATCCTTGAGGGTCAAGGCTTGCCCTTCTGGGCCAACCATCTCGAGCCCTTTCACCAAGTTGAAATCGCAATCAAACAAGCGGCCATCCCAACGTAAGCTCAAAGCATTGCGGCACATGACAGAAGCAAGGGTCGCAGCGTTGTAGTTTTCACGCAGCAGATCCATGTATTGGTCATAACTCTGGGTGCGCTCCAGCCAATCCTTAAAACGATGAATCGGTTGATTGGTAATGGTGAGCAAGTGGTTGAAATGTATCCCAAACTTGGACTCCAGCTCAAGGTGGTAAGCCGGTTCTAGCTCTTCTTGCGCCGGCGGCAAACTCGCACCTACTGGGTTGTATACCAAGTGCAAATCCAAACCAGACCCTCGCATGCCAAAGCCAACCGCATTGAGTTGTTTCAGTCCAGCAATACTACGCTCAAAGACTCCGCGGCCACGTTGCTTGTCGACGTTCTCCTCGGAGTAGCAAGGCAAGGAGCAAAACAACTCCACTTGATGCTCGGCGAAGAACTGCGGCAGATCCGACATGTCATCCTCAAACTGCACAGTGATGTTATGGCGCACCAAAACCTTGCGATCTAGAGCACGCGCTCCAACCACTAGGCGCCGGAAGTCGGGGTTCAGCTCAGGAGCACCACCGGTGATGTCGAGAGTATCGATTTCTGGGTTTACTGCTAAAAAAGTTAAAACATCATCAATTAAGTGCGCCGGTGCGTTGTCCTCTGCACCACTCATCTTTGGCGAAGAATCTACATGGCAATGCAGGCACGCTTGATTGCATAAGCGTCCGATGTTGAACTGAAGAACCGTGACCTGCGTCTTCCGAATCGGCGGAAAAACCGCAGTCTTAGTTTTTGGCATCTAGCAACAACCCGTAGATGGAGCGTCAGCCAGCGTTTCGCCCTTTTCACTGAAACGCGTAAACAGACCCGCGAACGGCTCGCGATTCAGTTTATCGAAAGTTTGTGCATCGACGGCCACGCGGCAACCACGGGAAAAGATGTTGCCGGCATCATCGGCGATTTCAGAAAACGGTCCGTGATAGACCACTTCTCCACCTTCGGCGCAGCAAGAAACTTCGAGCGGACGATAAGCGACCACGGTCATCGAGCGGAACTCAATGCCTTCGACGACCTGCCATGGCTCGGTTTGGCGCACCAAGATTTCTACATCTTCCATGCCAGCATCCAAAAATGCCTGCAAGAAAGCTTCTTCCTCAAATGCGCCGGAGATACAACCGGACCAGAGGTCGGCATCTTGCTGCAGATTGAGTGGCACTTCCTTATCGCACACGATATCGGAGATAACTGCGCGCCCACCTGGCTTCAAGGTGCGGTAGATTTCATCGAACATTTGGCATTTGAGCTCTGGAGCTACCAAATTCAAAACGCAGTTGGATACCACGACGTCAATGCTGGCATCCTCCACCATGATTTCCTCACGGCCGAGGCGCTCGATTTCCATGTGCATGGCTTCATAACCAGCGACGTCGGCCACTGGATTTTTCTCCAACCAACCCTCCAAACGATCGAGGTTCAGCTTCAGGTCTTCGATGTTGCCGCGGTAGAAATCCACATTGCTCCATCCAATCTTTTCCGCAACTCCATCCTTGTGACGCCGTGCCAAATCCAGCATGTCTGGAGTCATATCAACGCCAATCACGTGACCTTCCGGGCCCACCACTTGACTCGCGATGTAACAAATCTTGCCACCACCACTACCAAGGTCGAGCACGGTCTCGCCGCTCTTTACGTATGCAGACGGATCGCCACAACCATAATCACGGTCGAGGATTTCCTGCGGCATCACCTTGAGGTAACGCGCATCGTAATCCACTGGGCAGCACAACTCCGGTTGCACGGCGTTCGCACCTTCCGCATACCGCTCAGAGACGGCATCGTTCACGGTGCGTGGTTGGAGATCTTCTAATCTTTCGGGGGAAGCCATTGATTCAGGGACCAGTCGTAATCGCGGTATTTCAGTTTGACCTTCGCAAGTGCCTTATCCCCCACTAGGGAGCTTGGGCCGAAGTCGAGCAGTAGTTTACGAATTCCACCGGGATAGGTGTCCAACTCATCCTCTGCCCAATCGAAAATCTTTGAGATGCGCAATTTGCCACCCGAAATCACGGTGTTATTCCGTTTCCTATCGGCCAAAAAGGTGCGCGCTTGATCCTGAAGCTGCTCCTCTAGCTTCTCTCCGGTGTAAGCCTCCGCACGCAACATGGGGCAACTTGTGGAGGCGCAAACCACGGCAAAGTGAAATAGGGGCTTGCTTGAAATCGGGAATAGGATTTCATGCTCCAGCTCACCCAAACTTAGCTCCTTCTTGCGGCTCGCCTTCGCCCGAGGATCCACATTTACCAACTTTTGCAAAGGGATGTAGCGCTTATCGAAAACGCTAGAAAAAAAGCCACCCATGTCTTTAATCGAATCCACGGGGTAGTTGTCTAACACCAACTGAATCGCATAAGCGTTGTAGGCATTGATCCAAAATGCTTCGCGTTGACTACCAGTCCAACCACGGAACTGCTTGGGGCTCACGCCTTCCAAACTGGAGATATACAGGTTGAACTGATTGCGATCGCGCTGAAGCCCCGCGTAATCCACCAAGCCCCCTTCATGTACATGCTCTTGGAGCAAGGCATTCCACACCGTATGCTCCTGATCGAAAAAACTGGCAGCCGTATCTTGAGCCTCCACTACTCCCCCAAGCAGGATGGCCCCGGCTACCAGCAGTCCTCGTATTCCAGTTTTAGTTAGAATCGTCGTCATCACATGCGTCTTCGACATAGACACTGCTTCGTGACAGAATAATCCGATGAATTCCTCCTCTTTTTCGCTGCCTGCGGTTTTGGTGATGGCCCGCCATTGGGCAGTGGGCCCCGTAAAAACACGCTTAGCTGCTGGCATCGGCCAACAACGCGCGCGTGAAGTTTATCGGGACATGGCCGAGCAACTGTGGGAAAACATCTCTAACCCTCTTCTTAGTCGTCATTTATGGGTTTCTCCAGCAGAGGAATTAGAGGCCTGCCACGCCTGGCTCCAAGGCGCCGACCGCACTTTGCCACAACCACAGGGAGACCTCGGGGAACGCATGCTCGCTGCCTTTGAGGACGCGAAATCTAACCCTTGGGCGGCGATCATTGGCACAGACTGCCCAGCAATCAACGCTGAAATCATCCTCCAAGCAGGAGCAGCCCTGACCAAGGCCGACGTCTTCCTCATCCCCACCTTCGATGGCGGCTATGCGCTTATGGCCCTTAACCAGCCGCAGCCAGGCTTATTTGAAAATATGCCGTGGAGTACTTCCAACGTTCTCCAGCACACCTTAGACCGCGCAAAAGACTTGGATCTTCGTGTCATGCTTGGCGAAACCCAGCGAGACCTCGATAATTTAGAAGACCTTCAGATTTTGCAATCAGAAGGTCTGCTTAGAAAGGATGAAGGCCTCACTTAGACTTGGATTTCGACTTCGACGCAATTGCCGAGCGTTGCCGAAACTCCAATTTGGTGATCTTCCAGAGGTCCTCGCGCTCCACTCCGCTATCAATCTTGCGGCCTCTGCCTTGTGGGGCAATCGGTTGCAGATTCAAGACAGTCGTGCGCACTCGAGGCATGAATAGTTCCGAGTTGAACAAGAAGGCTCGCATCTGATCGCGACGGAAGCCTGAATCCCCTTCCTCAAACTCAATCTCGAAGATTTTGTCCTCGTAATTCTTCTGCGGGCGCTCACGCATTTTCACATTGATCGTACCCATCTGCGCAGGGTCGTAAGCCTGAGCCTGGAAATGTGCGCGAAAGTAAAACTCTTCGTTGCTCTTGGGAGCATTCTCTCGCCGAACCGCGAGGTCGTCGGTAGTCTCCCAAATTAGCTTGTAAAGCCGTTGGTGGTTATCCATGGCTGACTTCCAACTGGAACGGTTGGAGATGGACCAAAAACGCCCGCCGATGGCTGCAAGAGCCAAACCCATCAGTAGGTACAGAGTAGTGCGGTTATTCATTTACCCGTCCTCCGGCCCTATCGGTTTCCCCGCCAAAATCTTGACCGAGACGATTCCAGTTTTAGCACCTTCCACCGCGGCATTTTCCGTACTTGGAAGAGAAGGACTGCCCATGGTCCAGGGCTCAGCTTTGAGATTTGCAAGCAGACGGTCGAAACGGCCAATGAAACTACCGCTCCCGTCTGGGAAAATCGTGATGCCAAATTTCACGTTGACGTGAGAATCTTCTTTGCTTCTGGCATCGATGGAGTTGAAGGCGAAGCTCTCAATCATCCAACGTCCTTCGTAGTCACTCATCTCGTCTTCGAGGAAAAGCATGAGCAAGCGCCAAGCTTCTAAACACGAGGGGGGCATTTCCAAATCAGCCTCGCCCATGAGTTCGTCGAGCTGTTTTTTGGCCTTCATCATGTTGCTACTTAGCAAGTTGATGCGATTCGCTTCCGAGACATCGGTACCCGCGAAGTTGTTCTTGATGATCCAAGCATCGGGGTATTCTTCGTCTTCTCGGACCTTGGTGTTTAAGGCTTCGATCTTGGCATTCGCGCGCGCGTAAATCGCGTTGGAATCAATCTTGTAGCGCTGGGCTACTTTCAAGTTAATCGCCAACTCAAAAGCGAAGAACACAATCAATCCAACCAAGGCCAAAGTGAGGGAGCCTTCGATGCGCTCCAGTCCGCGTGCATAGCGGAACTCTTCTTGGCGGAAGTTCATCGCTGCGGTGTCGACACCAATGCCACGCATAGCTGCGCCAAGTGCAACCGCAGAAGGCTCTTCGCCTTGACTGCCGTCTAGCCCCAAAGACAACGGTGCAACTTCTCGGCCCAAACGTGCTTGAAGATGTTCTTCCAGGCCGGGAATCGAAGCGCCAAGCAAATAAACCGGTCCAGCCTGGCTGCCTAAGGCAACCAAAGCACGCCGTACCTCTTTTACAATGCGGGTTAGAAAGCCTTGAATCTGGCCTTCATCCGCCATTTCAAGCGCCGTTTCTAATCCGATTCCAAATGGCAGGGAGGCATCTCCACCCAAAGCCAATTGCGTAGTTTCGTCTTCGCCTTCGCTTTCTTCACTGGCGGCAGGCTCCTCGCCAGCTTCCTCTTCCGCTGGCTCATCCTCCGCGACCGCTTCGACCACGGCTTCGGCAATCTCGCAACCGCGGGTAAGTTCGCGCCAGCCCATCGGCAAGGCACGCGAACCGCGCAAAGTGCCATCTTGATTTAGCAGCAACAGCAGACTCGATTCCGAACCAATCTCAAGGTAGGTTTCGAGTTCATCTTCAGCGCCAGATGCAGAACGCGGTAACGCTTGCAATGCGGTGTAAAGACTGCCGTGGGAAAGAGTGATAACAGGTGGATCCCAATCCGCAGCCCCCATGATGTCGAGAGCGGAAGAAACGCGTTCCTTCTGCAGCACACTGACCAACAAAGTTGGGGTGGCGCGGCCATCACTGAGTTCGATGAAGTCGGCAATGACATCCTCGAACGAAAGGTGGTACAGCTCCGATTCAATTTCAAACTTGAGCACCTGCATGACCTTTTCACGGTCACTAAAGGGAAGGCTCAGTTCGCGCATCACCACACCGGAAGCCGGCAGAGTGACGACCACCTGATCTACCTTGCCGCTTTTCACGGTGTCGGAGATCAGCTTGCCGAGAAGCTTGCTGTTTTGGAGATCCTCAGGGCGGTAAACCGCACCCCCGGATGACTTCACGGAGTACTTTTTCGCACTGCCTTCAAGCAGAACGTAGTCGAAACCGTGAGATTGGAGATGAATGCCGAGGCTGGTTGCCATGCGATCAGGCCATCAGGTTAGCGGGGAGGAGGGCTCGGGGCTACTGTCCGAGGCTCTCTAAGATCTGCAGCGACCAATCTTTGGTCGGCGCGAAGGATGCGATAAGCCAAAAGTGACTCAAAACGCTGGTCAAGACTTACCCATTCGGAGTCCACTGCAGCCATTTGTTGCTCCAATAAAGTAACGCGTTCCCGCTCATAAGCGAAAAGGATAATGCGTAAGTCTTCCGCCTGGCTCGGATCGAGTTGCAGAAGGTCAATCATTCCCTCGGCGTAAGCGCGGAGATCGGCCGGCAATTCCTCTAGGATTTCATCATGGGTGCCCATGGAAGTGGACTGCCCGACCAAAAAACCTGCAAGGAAAGTCACTAGGGCAGGCAACAGAATGCGCTTCCAAGGAGCTGGGCTCATTAATGCGTGACGCCGGGTTCTGCTGGCGGACGATTGAGTAGTTCCTCAATCGCGGCATCGATATCACTCGATTGGCTGGCATAAGTGTCTTGGGGGGCGCTGTTCAAGAAATGCTCGGTTAGCCACATGCCCATCCCGAGGCTAAGCAAAAGGGCTGCCGCCACATTCCATGTGCGTAAGGCCCGGGAAACCTGAAAGACTTCGTTGGCCATGCCATCTTCAAAGCGTAGACGCATACGCTCCAACTGAAGTTCACTCGGAGCTGCTGGCTGCAACAAAGCCAAGTCTTCTCGCAAACTGCGCCATTCTTGCAATTGAGCACGTGATTCCGGGCTCTCCATGAGGTGGGCGCGGACTTCCGCAGCGTCCAAATCGGAACACTCGCCATCAAACCAAGCGCCCAAGCGCCCTTGCCAATTCTTAGGCACTCCCCCATCCGTAGCATGCTGTTTCATCGTTCTACCCCCATACGTTTTAACTCTTTCGCCAATCGCTCACGCGCACGGAAAATACGCGACTCAATAGTCCCTTGTTTCGCATCCAAAATCCGCGCAATGTCGCGATAGGCCAGCCCCTGCAGCTCGCGTAGAACTAAAACCTCGCGGAACTTATCGGGAAGCCGATCCAGCGCATCGCGCACCATTTGTGCACGTTCAGCGCGCGACGCTGCCTCAACCGGAGTTTCCGTAGCCGCTGGGAAAGTCGGGTCGGCGGCCTGATCGGTAACCACACTCATATCCATGGCTCTTGTTTGACGCACGACCTTGCGGCGGTGATCGCGCAAGGTGTTCAAGGCGACCTGATAAAGCCAAGTGGAAAGTGCCGCTTCACCGCGAAAAGTGCTGATGCGGCGCTGCACCTTGAGAAAGACCTCCTGAACCCCGTCTTCCGCATCCTTGGGAGCAAGGCCAGTGCGCAAAGCAAGGCCATAAATCTTCGAACCATAGTCCCGGAACAGCTCCTCGAGCTGGTGCGGCGCAACCTTTGGCTGCGGTGGGTTCGGTTTATTCGGCAGGGACATAGCCACGATGGGACTTAAGACGCCACATCCTAGTGACATCTTCCTAGCCTACCCAGACTTCTTGCTTTGTGCCTAGAGCGGACTATGCCGGAGGAAACAAGTGTCCCATCTTGTCGCGCTTGGTGCGCAGATAGTTCTCATTGTGCTCCTGAGGCTCTATCTGTATCGGCACCTGCTCTACGATTTCGAGCCCATATCCCTTCAAACCAGCCAATTTCTTGGGATTATTGGTGAGAAGGCGCATTTTCCGCACTCCAAGGTCGTTGAGAATTTGAGCACCCATGCCGTAATCCCGCATGTCGGCTGGATAGCCAAGCTTTTCGTTGGCCTCAACCGTGTCGAGTCCACCTTCCTGCAACTGATAGGCACGCAGTTTGTTTTCCAAACCGATTCCTCGCCCTTCTTGGCGCACGTAAAGCAAAACTCCCTTCCCTGCAGCGGAAATCGCGCGCAAAGCCGAGTGCAGCTGAGGACCGCAATCGCAACGCAAGCTGCCAAGTAAATCGCCGGTGAGACATTCTGAGTGGACGCGGACCATGATGTCGTCAGCGAGGCGCTCAAACGCGGAGCCGTCGGCTGGAGGGGCATCCCAGCCATAGGTAAGTGCGAAATGCTCCTTATCGTCGGTGAGCGATTTGTAGAGGTGCATTTTGAAATCGCCAAAAGCGGTAGGCAGGTTCACGTTGGAAACCCGACGCTCGACTAAAACCTCTCTACGGCGGCGATATTCAATCAAATCCTCAATCGTGAGAATCGGCATAGCGTGCTTCTTCGAGAAGACTTCCAGCTCTGGCATCCGTGCCATGGTGCCGTCTTCATTCATGATTTCGCAAATCACACCAGCAGGTGTGCACCCAGCCATACGTGAGATGTCGACCGAGCCTTCGGTTTGCCCTGGACGCATCAAAACACCGCCATCGCGGGCGCGGAGAGGGAAAATATGGCCTGGTCGAGCCAGATCTGCCGGCTTGGCCCCATCGGCAACCGCAGCCAAAATCGTAGTGGCGCGGTCTGCTGCGGAAATCCCCGTAGTGACTCCTACCCGCGCCTCAATCGACTCCAGGAAAGCAGTACCCATGCTGGAAGTGTTGTCCGCAACCTGAGGACGCAGGTCCATGCGATCACAAATTGCACCTTCCAGAGCGAGGCAAATCAAGCCTCCCCCCTCCTTGCGCATGAAATTAATCGCATCTGCGGTAATGGCCTCAGCGGCCATCACCAAATCACCTTCGTTCTCACGCCGTGGATCATCTACCAGGATGATCATTCGACCTGCCGAAATCGCTTCTAGAGCCTGTTCAACGCTTGCGTATGCCATGATTGGACCTCCGAACCGGCCATTGTACCGACTCGCCCTCTCGGCCGGGAACAGGGGAAACTCAATAGGAAAGCGGATATTGCCGATGAAAATATGTGCAACCGTTCCGCAACCCGTCCTTCCTTGTTCTCGCCGCCGTCGTAGTCGGAGGTGCCCTTGTTGGCCTACCTCGTGTGACCAGCTTCTCGGAAAATGTTGAAGCTCAGAACGAACAGATTCTACACCTGGAACTGGAAGTGGAACAACTTGCCAACATGCAACTGGAACTGCAGGGGGGGATTGTGGGCTACCGTAGCGCTCTAGAGGAACAAGGTGCTCTGATTCTGCGTCAAGCAAACCGCTTAGAGAAGCAAGGGGCGCAATTGGCCGACGGCTTCGTACGTATCGACGGACTCCGCGATTCAGTGCAAGCACAAGCCGTTCTCGCAGCTGCCGTCAAACCAGTGATGACCCCCAGCATGCGCCGCAAATCTCTACGCGAAGACATCTTGCGCCCAGTTTTTCAGGTGAGCGGAGCTGATGCCGTAGGAAGTGCGGTTTTGGTTTACCACGGAGAAGATCTACAAGGCCACTTCTACCTTGCCTTAAGTGCCTACCACGTTTTGCGCGACATCGTCACCGCAGAGGAAGGAGTCGACCCGCACCAAGTAGTCTT
The DNA here is from genome assembly GCA_045047305.1 of Planctomycetota bacterium. Lineage (GTDB taxonomy): Bacteria > Planctomycetota > UBA1135 > UBA1135 > UBA1135. The sequence continues at coordinate 103,661 of JASFYO010000036.1, forward strand.
CGACAACATTTTTGATCAAATGGAAGACGGCCCGGTGGTGGTGCAAGGCATCATGTTGGCTGAGAAAATCGACTCCGATCTCGCCCTTTTGCGTATCAACACCGACCTCGACCTCGGCCCCGTCGCCCGTCTCGCACCTCTAGAGCGACGCTCCGCAATCGACGCCTTTTCCTCAGTCTACACCGTTGGTTGCCCACTAGGCACCAATGCACAAGCCACCCATGGGGAGATCACGCGCGATGATTGGAAAGTCGACAACCAACCTTATTGGATGGTTTCTTCACCGGCCTACTTCGGGAATTCCGGTGGTGGTGTTTTCCTCGAGGAGACGCATGAACTCATCGGCATCTTTTCCAAGATCTACACTCACGGCAACTATCGTCCACAAGTCATTACCCACATGGGGCTTGCTGTCCCACTTGAAACCATCCACGAGTGGTTAGAAGGGATTGGGTACAGCCATTTGCTCACCCAACATGGGGTGGCGGTGGCAACCGCAGAAGAAGCCAGTAGTTCGAGCCACCAAGAGTGATTTTCAGATTCTAGGCGCACCCCAGAGGTGTCGGTAGACTAGAGGCTAGTGGGCATCATGCTGAAGACACCTCTCATCTACACACTCCTTGCCGTTGGCGCTTTTTCGGCTGCGGCACTCCCGTCCCCTGCCGCTTATTCCAATTTCGTACCTGCAGTGGGGCCTGCAATCCCCTCTGGCGAAAGCGCTAGTGAAGACGCCTTTGACAAGGCCAGGGAGTTACTCGCTGCCGGCAAACTGGAAGATGCCGAAGCGGCAACCGCGCGCGCATTGTCACGCGACACCTACAACACAAGTGGTTACTTGCTCATGTTCGACATCGCGCGAGCCCAACCGGAACCGGATGTTGAGGCCATGCTGCGCTGGGGCAAGTGGCTGACATGGTCTTATGCTGCAAGTGGTGACAAGGCTGGTCTGGAAGTAATTTCTGCCAAACTGAATGAGCTTTACGACGGCTGGAATGCGGACACCGAAACCCTGGAGACCTGGAGCGCCGATGTCGCGAAAGCAGTCAAAGGAGCTAGCGGCAAAAAACAATACCGCCTAGCTGGACACCTGCTCGACAAATTGATGGAACTGGAACCACAGGATAAAAAGCTCCAGAAAACCTATGACAAGCTAGCCGACAAAGCTGGTGCGGAGCTTTCTGGTGGTGCCTTTGTCTCCGACAAGGTGAAACGCAAAAGTGCAAAGTGGCTGGCAAAAAACAATGCCAAGCACTCCGAGTGGGAAAACCGTTGGGAGAAAAAAACCAAGCACTACAACATCGAAACCACGATGGATTATGAGTTCTTCGAAACTGTCTCCGCTGTCATGGACGAGATGAACGCGTTTTATCGTGATGTCTACGGCTATAAGAAAAAGACCCCACGGGTGCGCCTTGCCATCCACAATAAGCGTTCCGACTTCGACCGCTTAACCCAAGAGATTACGGGTAACCCGATTCAAAGCGAAGGTGTTGGCGGTTTCTGGCTGGTGAGCGCCAAAACAGTGAACGCATATGACCGTTCCATGGGAGATCCTAATAAAACTCGTGCCGACCTTTGGGGGACCTTGTTTCATGAAGCAAGCCACCAGTTCATGTCTTTAATCATGGATAAGAGTGAGAAGCGCAACTACCCGATTCCAGCCTGGTTGAATGAAGGCTCTGCTTCCTACTTCGAAGGGTGTGTCATCAAGGCCGACGGCACCATCCTTAAGAACAATGTTGCGGAAAGTCGTTTACGCAGCTGGTATTACCTTGAGAACTCAAACGAGCGCAAGTCGTTAGAGCAACTGGTCGCACATGAACGTAACGCCGGACCAGACCTAAAACGGCATACGCGTAGCTACGAAGGCGAGTATTACCCATACGGATGGGCATTCGTTTACTTCCTGTTGAACTACGAGGAAGGAGATTTGCGTGTTTATGGCCCAGCCATTTCACCGGGCGATGGCATTCCTGCTGAGTATAAAAAAGTACGCCCAGCCGGACGCTTGGTTTACCGTCAAGCCTATCTGGACTACCTGGCATTCTTCGCTAAGGAAGGCAACAAGAAATCGGATCAGTACTATCCTTTTGAAATGGCGAAGAAGTTCTTCATTGAAGACATCGGCGACCCCGACGTACCAAACTGGGAAGCCTTTGAAAACCGCTGGCGGCGCTTCACTAACAGCCTTTACGGCGAGATGCTGGCTGGCCCGGAGTTCGCCGATGTCCTGCAAGCACGTTGCCGCGGTTACCTTTTAGTCGATGACTACGAACGCGCACGCACCACCGCGGAACAAGCAGACCTAAAGCGACCTCACGATGCTGACACTTATCGCCTGCTTGCTCTAGCCAACAAAGGTGAAGGCCTCGACGGCGATGCAATGTACTGGATGGTACGTCACTGGGAAGAAGTTTGGCCTGCAGGTGACACCATCGCAACTAAAGAAGCTGAAGATTGGATTCATTCCAATGGTGGCAAGCACATTCTGCAAAACTACATCGAGCCATCCAAAGCTGCGTTGAAGGCTACCGAAGCCAATATGGAAACTGCCTTAGGTGATGGACACCCCATCATGGCAACCTTGTTTGGCACCCACACCATGCAAGCCTTCCAACTCCAATTTCCGAAACTCATTGAACAGACCAAAGAGATGACGGACATTTCCGGCCAAGACTTGCGTGTTTGGCAAGCCGCTTACAACAACAACAGCGATGCGAATCGTCGTGCAACCAATGACAATGGTTCGGTTGTCGATGTGGTGCTTTACGAAGATGATGGAGTGCTGATTTTCAATCCAGAAGGTTGGGCCGCTCCAGGAATGGAGTTCTCAACTGTCAGTACGCTGAAGTATCTCTCACCTCCGTACTCGATGCGCGGCACCATTCAGCTGGATGGAAATGCAGCAGCAATCCCTCTTGGCATTGACAACTCGGGCTCACCACAGTCCTACCTCATCTTTGCGAAGTACAGCGACAGTGAAGATTCCATTCTTTTGAAAACGGCTTCCTTTGGCATGGGCGGACAAGGCAATGCCAGCCTCAACTTGGTCACGGTAGGTGGATTCCGCTGGGATCGGGTCGATGACATCAACTTCCTTCTAGAAGTGGACGCCGAAGGAAAGGGCAAAATCGTCATCAATGGTGAAGAAGATGAATTGCCTGATGCTTTCACCAAGAGTCGCATGACCGGTGGTTTTGCTTTGACCACGGGCGATGGAACGGCTGCGTTGTTTAGCAATATCGAGGTGCGCCCACGGAATGCCTTCGGGTACGAATTCCTGAAGGAAGGCGGCGGCGGTGGCCGTGCCAGCTCCGCCGGACTTACCGAGGTTGGAGAGGTCGGCAAAGTCGGATTTCATCTCGTCGGAATATTCTTTAAAGAGTGGGAGCTGCCAGAGGCGTTCGCCCGCGGTTGCGCCGGAGGAAATGAGGTTGGCGATCAGTTTGTCGTCGTTGCCGAGTACGGCGGCGGCGGACGATCCGAGTGCGACAATCACGGCTCCGGTGAGCGTGGCAACATCAACGATGGCGGCGGGTTTAAGGTCGGCGGCGAGGCCAAGGGCATCGGCTAATACCAAGCGGCCTTCAGCGTCGGTGTTGAGGACTTCAATGGTTTTCCCTTTGTAGGCTGTGATGATGTCGCCGGGACGGGTGGCTTTGGAGCCGGGCATGTTTTCGGCCGCGCCGAGGATTCCAACGACGGGGGTCTTGAGGTTCATGCGGGCGATCATCTGCATGGCGGTGAGCACAGCCATGCCTCCGCATTTGTCGTAGCGCATCCAACCCATGCCTTTGCCGGGTTTGAGTGAGATGCCGCCGGAGTCGAAGGTGACGGTTTTCCCGACGAGTACGATCGGCTTGGCCTTCTTGTCGGTTCCGGCGTGTTTAAGGATAATCATTTTGGCATCCTGCGCACTGCCTTCGGCGACGGAGAGAATGGCACCACAGCCTTTCTTCGTGAGTTCGGCCTTGCCGAGAACCTGACAGGAGAGTCCGTTTTCCTTGGCCATCTTTTTTGCCCAGCTGGCGATTTTTGCGGGCGGTGCGGCATTGCCCGGCAGGTTGGCGAGGTCGGCGGTGGAGAGCAGGGATGCCCCTTGCGCTTCGGCGGTTTTAATGGCGGAGCGATCCTTTACCTCACCCGCGAATGTGAGAGTGGGGGTACTCTTCTTTTTGTGATCCGATTTAAAGGTGGAGAAGGAGTAGGCTCCCCAGCAGGCACCGCGCCCGGCGAGCAGTTGGTAGTCGGCTTCGGAAACTCCCTTGAGCTTGATGCCAGAGGCCACGGCGAATGATTTGATGCCCGCACCGCAACCGGTACGCACTGCTGCGCCGGCGGCTTGTTCGAGATGTCCGTTGTGGAAGTCCTTGGCTTCGCCGAGTCCAGCCACGATGAGCTGTTTTCCCTTCATTGGGAAAATGGCGACCTGTCCGGCCTGCCCTTTGAAGGCGGAGGTTTTAAGGTATTCGCCGATCTGTTTTTTGAGTGCGGCAT
>JASFYO010000037.1:0-39884 GCA_045047305.1 Planctomycetota bacterium
GTTGCCGGGAATCCTACGCCCGCTTGGAGATTCCAAGCAGGCGTATCACTTCCCGAAAGGGTTTACTTAAGGGCGAAGAGTAGACCGACGACGATCGCGAAGAAGGTTGCTCCCTCTACGAGCGCAGCCAAAACAATGGCGTTGCCTTTGATGTCGGAAGTGGACTCAGGCTGACGAGCAATGGCTTCGCCGGCTTTTCCGCCAATCATGCCGATGCCGATACCAGCACCAATTACTGCAAGGCCAGCGCCAACAGCGCCCATTGCGTGGGAAGTGGTGGCTGCAGCGACCTGTACGGCTTCGCTGGCTACCTCTTGTAGGAGAAGGTTGAACATCTCTTTAGTTTCTTAGGAAGTGGATTGTTAGTGGTCAGGATGTAGGCACATGCCGACAAAGATTGCCGACAGCAACGTAAAGACGTAAGCCTGCAAAAGGGCAACAAAGCCCTCGATGATCATCATGAAGACAGACATGGCGACGACGAGCGGGGATACCGCCCAACCGACAACATGGCTGCTCTGCCCGAAAAAGAACATCAGGCCGAGAAATGAAAGGACGACCAAGTGGCCTCCAGTCATGTTCGCCATCAGACGCATGGTCAAGGCGAAGGGTTTAATAACGAGGCCGGCAACTTCAAGCACGAAGAGCAACGGCCACAATACGGCAGGGACACCAGATGGGACCAAGTTAATCCAGAACTTCACTGGCCCTTGAACCATCATGCCGCCAACGAGCATGACAATCAGAGTCATAATGGCGAGACCAGCGGTTACATAAATACTGGCGGTCGCGGTTAGGCCGAATGGAATCAGGCCAAACAAGTTCATAAAGGTAATAAAAAAGAAAATGGACAAGAAAAGTGGCAATAGCTTGCGGCCGTCCTTCTCACCGAGATTGGGATAAACAACCTCATCGCGCACCCAGGCTACCCAGCCTGCAAAGATTTTCGCGACGCGCCCACCACCGTGACTAACAATGGATTTACGCACTCCACCGAATAACAAAAAGATCATCAGAATCGACAGGACTTGGAAAATTGTAACGTTCCAAATCTGGATACCAAAGACCGTAGGCAAGTGATACCCAAATAGTTCCGTCTGCGGAACTACATGGGAAAACAGATGGTCGAATGGATTCCCCTCACCACCCTCGCTGCTTGTGGCAGCCAGTGTGCTTGTGGATGTTTTTAGGAGGGACGAGATCACTTTAACTAGGTGGAGTGGATTCGTTAGGCGAAGTTAGCGCCGAACGACGATGCCGCGTTGCTTGTGCAATTTGCGGCAAGGAAATGGCTTCGCCGACGAAAATCGCGGCGAGAGCAGCAGCCAAGAAGAGTCCCTCAGAGTAGAGACCACTTTTCGCGCCAAGAATGGCACCGATGAAAAGCAAGCTCAGCCGGCCGAGAAAACCAAAAACCATGACAGCCAAGAACTGATGATTCTGAACTTGTTGCTTCACCACAGAAAGCCGGCGCCTAGCCAGCAACATTTCTGCCATCAGGCTGGGAACCCAACCAACAGCTAACGCCAAACGCCATTCCAATGGGAAAAGCATAAGGCTGAACAGGCCAAGGGCCAAGATGAGGAAAAACAGTTTCAAGATTCGGGATCCTCAGACGAGGAATCATCATGCGACCTATCGCTGAGCTTTAATTGCATGCGATAAATCCCAAGACCTAAGCCGAGAAAAACCCCCAGCAAAAGAAATGCTGGGAAAGACTCGGAGAGGCCTGTCCACTCGTCCAAAAGCCAACCAAGCCAACCAAGTAACGCCACAGCAGCTGAAAATTCGAACCCCAGGCTACTGAGGCGCGCATATTCATGCATTTGGCGGTTACGGCCGTTTGGTTTTGGAGGCTCCTGGGGGGAGTTGTCGGACAAAATTCTCTTCCGTGGAGGGCGAAAGAACATGCTCGTGCCTAAGACTTCTTAGGAGCAAGCTGAGAATCGGGGCATATTCTAAAGTGGCCGCTGCATTCATCAATGCGGAAAGTGGCAAACTTTGCGAGGAAATCCTATCCTTCTGCGCCCCGGAAACTACTGGGACCCTTTGAATCGTGGAAACTACACTCATTCTCCTTAAGCCTGATGCCCTGCATCGGGGACTCGCTGGCCGCATCTTGACTCGTTTCGAGGAAAAAGGGCTGCAAATGGTCGGGCTCAAGCTCATGACCATGACTCCAGAAATTGCCGCAAAGCACTACGCAGAACATGTGGAGCGCCCTTTCTACAAGGGTTTGGTCGAATTCATGACTTGCTCCCCCATTATCGCTTTAGCTCTCCGCGGCCCCGGCGCCGTTGCTGTCTCGCGCAGCTTGATGGGCAAGACATTTGGGAATGAAGCCGATCCAGGAACCATCCGTGGCGACTTTGGCAATTCTCGCTCCTACAACCTCATTCACGGCTCGGACAGCCTGGAAAGTGCAGAACGCGAAATTGGCATCTTCTTCCCCGAAGGCACCGAGGACTGGACCCCGATTACCGCACCGTGGCTCTGGGACGGCGAGTAACCTAGAGAGTCTTTACGACTACTTGCACCATGCCTACGCCCCGGTTTCAACTTGCCGTCCTCCTGCTCCTCGTCTTCACTGCATGCAGTGGCGCTGAAGTCGACAATGAAGCATCTCGCATCGAGGACTTTCGTAATCGAGCTGCAACCTATTTTAATTCGGGGCGTTACCTTCAGGCCTTTCAACAAGCGCAACTAGGACTCCAACTAGATGAGGACGATGGCGGGCTGAATCTGCTTGCCGGCCGCGCCTTAGTGATGCAACGCGACCTTGTCCAAGTTTCGCATGCGCTTCCTTATCTGGAAACGGCACAAGAAGAACTGGATAACTACAAGGCTGACTATTCTCTTGGCGAATTCCATTTCCGTTATGGCTCTATGCTCTTTTCGTTTGCTCACCACGAGAAGCAGAGCCTTCTGGAGTTTCCAGATTCCGATGTGGCCACCCAGGAGTCGCAAATCGCGCTGTGCGACATCCGGATTGCAAAGGCCAAAGCGCATTTCCAAACGGCAAATGAGCTATTCACTAGGGTTCTAAAAGTGGTCCCAGCCGATCTTGCCACTTTGGAAAAACGCGGGCAATCACTTGCCTTGCTTGGGGACAATGATGGTGCATTTGCCGATTTAAGCAGCGCAATCGACTCTTTAACAGAATCCAGGAAATACAAAAACCGGGTCCTTGCTACCGATTCCAAACTTACCGTTGCACAAGAAGACAGCGTGCGCAGAGACCTCAATGGCGATATTCAGCGCGAGGTAGCCATTCGCTTTCTCCTTGCTGGCATCCTCAAGCGCGAGAAAGATCCCCGCGCGGAAGAGGAGCAATACAACATCATCCTGGTGCTCGATCCGGATACAGAAGCTGCCTATCATTCTCGTGCGATGTGCCGCTATCAACTTGGACGTATCGCAGAAGCATCCGCCGACATGCGCGCCTTTGTTGGACGCACCAACCTTGAGTTTGACACCCCCCAAGTGCGCGAAGCCATGCGCATTATTGAAGAGTACGACACCCTTCAGGGTGGCTAGAACCTGCGCGTTAAAGTTTTTCGAAGCTTACTAGGGAAGCTCTGATTTAGTTCTCGAACTCAATAGGCAACTCTAAAAGCTCGCCTTTGCGTTCCACCACAACCACCGTGGACAAAGGCGAGTCGTGAATGGCCTGACCGAGGTCCTGTAAATCACGCGTCAGGACGCCATTAAGCCGGACCACGATATCGTCGGGCAAGATACCCGCTTGGTCTGCAGGACTACCGGGTGTCACACTGGTGAAGCGCAGTTGCCAGACGTAACTAGGCTCCGAGCCCGCGACCTCAACCACGCGTATTTCGGAATTCACCATGACCCCCATCAAACGAATGGTTCCCGTGGAGGGGAAGTATTCAGGGAAGGAGTGAAAGACTTGCTCAATAGGAATTGCAAAGGAAACACCTTCCGAACGTTTCGCCTCGGCAGCTCCCAGCCCAAGTTCCTCGGCAACTGGAGACTCCCATTCGCGGCGATGAACAAGATCGGACAGTGAGGTCATAAGAACCCCGATGACTTCCCCTCGGCGATTCGCTAAAAGGCCACCATTGTCCGCCAAGTTAATCGGATTGGTGATTTGGAGCAGGCCCTCAGCCTTATCGATAATCCGCCCACGGCCCGAAACTAAACCAAAGTTCATCGAGGACTGGAAACCAAACCCATTTCCGATACTTACCACAGGAGAGCCTTCCTGCATCCAGGTTCCATTCCAGAACTTCGGTGCCAAACCACGTAGTCCAGGAGCGCGTAATAAAGAAATCCCGTAATCCTCATTCCAAGCAAGCAGAGTGGCCTCAAATGGATGGCCATCGACGCGGACAAGGCGAATTTCACTCAAGGAGACTTGGCGCTGTTCCTCGTTCAGTAAAATGGGCACCACCACCAGGCCATAATTATCCAATACCACACCAGAGGTCACCACCAAGCGCTCCTGGTCAGTGCCTGCCGCTAAGCGGAATTGGGCTTCCACCAAAGAAGGACTCAAGGTGGAATAAAGAGCCACTAACTCGGCCTCTAACTGCTCCAGGGCCCCCATGCGCTGGATTTCAATATGCCCCTTCCACTCTCCAATCACCGGCGATGGAACTTCCACCACCAGAATCTCAGCATTTTGCTCCGATTCTGGAGGTTGCGGTACGGGCTCCTGCGCGAACAGAATTCCAATCAAGGCAAGTACGCCAATCATGACTCTATTTTACGCTTACCGTGAGCCCTAGTAAGAACCGCGGTTAGGATTGGTGAGAGAAACAGCAATCGGAGACTCCGGATCCTGAATCAAAACCTTACCTTGATTGCGATCCAAGAAGTCGAGGGTCTCTTGATCCGAAACCGTTTCCACCACTGGGCTCTCAAATTCGCCTGGTTCTGAGATAGCAATTGAATCACCATGACTACCCATGTTCAAATTGACCTCGGTCAAGCCAGCATGCTCAGCCAGTCCAGTTGAACTCACCCCATGGCTCAAAGAAGACCACCACAGCGGAGCGGTTACGCCCACCAGCAAGGCTGCTGCCATCGCCGTAGAGAACAGCGGATGACGATACCAAGCGCGGCCACCGGCAGTACTGTGAACGGAAATAGAGCCTTCGCCTATTTGCTCTTCAATCCCCTCCCAGAGACTAGTGGAGCCTGAATACTCATCCTTTAGCAGGAAGAGAGCATCACGCGCGGAAGCGTAACTCTCGTATTCCGATTCACACAAGCTGCAGGTTTCGAGGTGTGCTTCAAGGGCGGGCACTTCGGAGGCAGGAAGATCGTCTCCGACATGGAGAGAAATCTGAATGGTTGCTTCACGACATTTCACAGGACTTCACCTCCTTCTTCACGACCGAGGGTACGTTCCCACTGATCACGAAAAAGCTTGCGTGCGTGGTGCAAGCGCCAACGCACAGTTCCGGGGGTAGCACCGACTCGTTCTCCGATTTCGGCACAGGAAAGTGATTGAAGATCACGCAGAATCAAGACTTCGCGGAACTGATGCGGGAGGGCATCGAGTACACGGCGAACTAATGATTTACGTTCGGTTTCTGATGCCGTAGCCACCGGGCCAGAATCAGAGGCGTTCCAGTCGCCGACGAGCTCAACAGTACCACCAGGAGTTCCAGGTGCGGTACGACGAACACGATCGACAGCTTGGTTACGCAAGATGCGGTAAAACCAGGTACTGAACTTTCGCTTTTGATCGAAACGTTCGCGGGCTGCATAGACCTTCAAGAAGGCGTCTTGTGCCACTTCGCGAGCAGTTTCATAACTGCCGACAATCGAACGAGCGGTATGAATAGCCTTTCCCTCGTAGCGTTCTACGAGCAACTGGAAGGCATCGCGCTCACCCTCACAGGTGAGTGCAAAAAGTTCCTCGTCGGACAGGTTGTCCCAAGCGCCTTGTGCGGTTTGGGCCTCTTCTGCGGCGGGAGGGACTAAGCGAAATGCTGGAGCTGCCATGGTTTACGACAATTTACGCCGCGAACCCCCAAGCGTTAGTGAGATAAAGCGGGAAAGTGGCGGACGGGTCAATTAACACCAGGTTCCCTGCTTGTTTCGGAAGATTCCGGCTCCTTTACCGCCGATTCAGCCTTCCGAGACACATCGGTGGCCACCTCAGATGAGGGCATCGAAGTGCCCTGAGAGCTGGCTGGAGCTTCCGTTGCAGGTTTCAGTCCAGCCTCCACCTTGGCGATATTGCGAAATTTGGCCTCCCTTTGCCGCAAGAGTTCGTCTACCGGCAAAGCCATCAACTCCTCTAACCAACGACTAATCTGGTCACCCACCATCTCGATCGCCTTCTCGAACTGGTTATGCGCTCCGCCTACTGGCTCAGGCAGCACCTTGTCCACAATGCCTAAACCAAGAAGATCTGGGCCAGTGAGACGCAGGGCGTCGGCCGCTTGCTCCTTACCTTCTGCGCTGCGCCATAAGATGGAAGCGCAACCCTCCGGAGAAATCACGGAGTACCAAGAGTTCTCCAACATGCCAACCCGGTCTCCAATGCCGATGCCGAGCGCACCGCCGGAGCCGCCTTCACCAATCACGATGACCACAATCGGGACCTTCAGCGCAAACATTGCATAGATGCTCTCTGCAATCGCACGGGCTTGACCGCGTTCTTCCGCTGCAACGCCGGGGTAAGCACCAGGTGTATTCACCAAACACAAAATCGGAAGCCCAAGATGTTCCGCAAGCTTCATCTTGCGCATAGCTTTGCGGTAGCCTTCCGGGTGTGCTGAGCCAAAGTTGCACGAGAGCCGATCCTTGGTATCGCGCCCTTTGCGGTGCCCTACCAGGAGAACCTTCTGGCCACGAATGGTGCCAAAACCGGTCACCATGGCGCGGTCGTCGCCGTAAACGCCATCTCCGTGCAATTCCACCCAATCTTGGCACAGGTGAGTAATGTAATCCGAGGTCAGCGGGCGATTAGGATGACGCGCAACCTGCACCCGATTCCAGGCGCTAAGGTCGGAGTAAATCTCATTGGTGAGACTCTCCAGGCGCTGGCGATAAAAGGCCAACTCCTCGCTGAGATCATGCGTGGTTTTTTCCGCAAGGGTCTCTAGCTCATCGAGCCGGGAACGCACATCGTCGATGGGACGCTCAAAGGCAAGCGCCGCAGGACCAACAGGAGCAGATTTCTTCTTTTTCGCCATGGAAACCACCTAGCAGCCGTGGTCGACTGCCGTGAGACACTTTAGAATAACCGACAGATTCGGGGAAACCCAGACAATCATGACATCAACTGCCTGGCGCATTGAGCTGGAACTGGAGCCCAGCCGTAAAGATCCCCTCGGAAATGCCGCTCTCCAGTCCTTAGCGGCCCGTGGACTCCCCTTGCAAAGCGATCTTCGGGTCGGCCGTGGCTATTTGTTGCCCGGAACTCTGAGTCGAGTTCAGGTGGAACAGATTGTAGACCGATTGCTCGCTGATCCAGTCAATGAGGTGGCCCGCATCCTGAGCCCCGACGATACCGATACCAACGGCGACCAAACCTTGCTGGTCCGACGTATGGCCGGTGTCTCCGACCCGGAGGCGATTACCGCCACCCGTGCTTTAGGTTTGTTGGATATAGAACTCCCTGAGACTGGTCATGTAGAAAGCTACCGCAGTTACCGCTGCATGGAGCCTGTCGACCCTGCTGCATTCTTGGAACACGGTGGTCGGGCGTTAGCCAACCTCACGATTGAAGAGGCTAGCCTAGGTAGCGCTCCGATTGGCTTGCATCCGAAGCCAACCGCGCGCAAAAGTGAACGCACCGAAATCCCCCTGCGGAACCTGGACGAGGCAGCGCTGAAGTCGGTTTCAGAAAGCATGTCGCTAGCTCTCACTTTGGAAGAGATGCAAGCGATTCAAACGTGGTATCAAAAAGCTGACCGCGAGCCCACCGACGTGGAGTTGGAGACCATGGCGCAAACCTGGTCAGAGCACTGCAAGCACAAGACCTTGACCGGGCCAGTCGAGTTCCAGCAGTTGGATGCCGACGGCAACGTTGTGGCGCAACGTCAATACCAAAACTTGCTCAAGCAAACGGTATTCGCTGCCACTCAGAAACTCTCTCCAGATTGGTGTTGGAGTGTGTTTAAGGACAATGCTGGGGTGATTGCCATGACCGACGAAATCGGCATTGCGATCAAAGTAGAGACCCACAACCACCCTAGTGCGCTTGATCCTTATGGCGGCGCTGGCACTGGAATCGGTGGCGTCATCCGTGACATTCTGGGCACCGGCCTGGGCGCTCGTCCGTTCGCATCGACCGATGTCTTTTGCGTTGGCACCAGCGACATGAAGGCTGAAGATCTGCCTCCTGGCGTGATGCATCCAGACCGCATCCTCGATGGCGTGATTGGCGGGGTGCGCGATTACGGCAACCGCATGGGCATTCCAACGGTATGTGGCACCATCATTCGGCACCCTGGTTATGTCGCCAACCCGTTGGTCTTTGCTGGTTCACTTGGCGAAATCCCACGCAAGTACGTCGACAAGGCTGCACGTCCTGGTGATTTGATTGTTGCCTTTGGTGGACTCACCGGACGCGACGGGATTCACGGAGCTACCTTCAGCTCCGAAGCCTTGCATGAGGATTCAGAAAGCGTGGATTCTGCTGCGGTGCAAATCGGTGATCCTATTACCGAAAAGAAAGTTCTCGATGTCCTTATCCAAGCGCGCGATCGCGACCTGTTCACCGCGGTCACCGATTGCGGTGCCGGTGGCTTTAGCTCCGCTGTGGGTGAAATGGGTGAAGAGATTGGAGCGGAAGTGGATCTCGACCGCGCTCCTCTCAAATACGCCGGACTCTCCTATTGGGAAATCTGGATTTCGGAAGCCCAGGAACGCATGGTCGCTGCGATTGATCCATCCAGTTTGGATGAACTGCAGCAACTCTGCGACGTCGCCGATGTAAGCCTGACCGTATTAGGCACCTTCGCCGACCACAAGCGCCTGGTTTTGCGCTGGCACGGAGAAGTGGTGGCCGACATGCCTATGGAGTTCCTCCACGGCGGAGTCCCGCAACCCGTGCGTCAAGCTGTGGCGCAAGCGGCTCCTGCCAATGAAACCGCATGGCCAGAAAGCCCCGATGTGGAAGGCTTACTGTTGCAGGTTCTTGCGCATCCCTCGGTGGCCTCCAAGGAATGGATTGTGCGCCAATACGATCATGAAGTGCAAGGCGGCACCATGCTCAAACCATATCAGGGTGCCAATGGTCATGGCGCCGGAGATGGAACCGTCATCAAGCCTCGTCTTGATTTGCCACAAGGTGTCGCACTTGGCTGCGGCTTGTGGCCACGTCAGGCGGAGCTCGATCCCTATGCAGCCACTGCGAATGCCATCGATGAAGCAATCCGCAATGCCGTCGCAGCGGGTGGTAACCCCCATCGCACGGCCATCCTCGACAATTTCTGTTGGGGCGATTGTCGCAAGCCGGATCGCTTTGGCTCCTTGGTTCTAGCTGCCGAAGCCTGCTACGACGCAGCAATCGCTTATGGCGCCCCTTTCGTCAGCGGTAAAGATTCCTTGAACAATGAGTACCGGGTCGGAGAAGAAGAGAAAGCGATTCCGCCCACCCTTCTCTGTACCGCCATTTCGATTGTAGAAGACTGCTCCAAAACCGTTGGCACACCGCTGACCCAAGCAGGCAACTTATTGGTGTTGATTGGAAGCACTAGTGGCGATGGCGGCGCGTCGGTGGCCTCGGATTTGCTTGGTTTAGCCGATTCACGCGTTCCACGCCCAAACTTCGAAACTGCGCCAAGCATCTTTGCAGCCATGTACGAGGCGATTCAAGCCAATCTCCTCCAAGCCAGTCACGACTTGAGCGAGGGTGGCCTTGGTGCCGCCGCGGCCGAAATGATCATCGGCTCTCCCGAGCTTGGCATCCAACTCGACCTATCTCGCGTGCCATGTCAAGCCGGAGTCCCTTTACTCGGACGTCTCTTCGCTGAGGACCCCACGCGATTCCTAGTTGAGATTCATCCAGATAACCTGGAAGCCTTCGGCATGATTTTCCGCACTCATCCATGGGCTACGGTCGGCAATGTCACAGAGAGTGGCATGTTGGTGTTGCTCGACCAGCGCGATCAACTTTTAGCGCAAACCTCGGCTGCTCAGTTGAGCACCGCCAACGGAATCCTGGCATGAAACCACGCGTTCTGCAGCTCTTCACTTCCGGCGTTAACTGCGACCGCGAACTCCGCTTTGCCTTCGAGAGCGCTGGCGCTACGGTGCGTGAAATTCACATCTCTGAGTTGATCCAACAACCCGAAACCATACGCGACTGCGATGTTTTCGCCATTCCAGGCGGATTCACTTATGGCGACGACCTCGGTGCCGGCCGTGTTCTTGCACTGGAAGTCGAACGATACCTCGCTACCGAACTGCACGCATTGCACCAACGCGGCGGCAGTATCTTTGGCGTCTGCAATGGCTTTCAAGTTTTGGTGAAGGCGGGCCTGCTTCCTCAGGTTGAAGGCGTAAAAGCTTCCCTCACTTGGAATTCCAGCCACCGCTTTGAATGTCGCTGGTCGCGCCTCCTCGTGGAAGAACCCATGGGGCATATCCTGCCCGTTGGCTCTATCCTTCCTGCCGTCTCTGCCCATGCAGAAGGCCAAATCGTGCTCGCAGAAGGCGACGCCGACGTCAAACGCTTGCAAGATGCAGGCGTGATTGCCCTGCGCTACTGCGATGCGCAAGGCACACCCACCGAAGCCTGGCCCGATTGCCCGTCTGGCAGCCGGGGCGCAATTGGCGGTCTGATCTCCAAAAGCGGTAGGATTCTCGGCCTCATGCCCCACCCGGAGCGCAATTTGTCACCACTGCACCTCCCCGATCGCGGGCGTGGCGCATGGGGAGATGGCACCGAGGGCATTGCATTTTTCCGTGGTTTGCTGGCACCCTACTTAGCTGGCATTCCGTCCTGAGTAGCTGCATATTCAGCTAAGCCCCTCCATCAGCCGAAAAGAGGTTGGTGGCGGAGAAACGCAACAAATTGCAGACGGGCATGGCCCGCTTTGAGCAACGATTACGCAATGCGTGGTCGTTGCAAGTTCCATGTGTGCCACAACACTTGCACGCCTATCGTCAAGCTTGGCTAGATACCATGGAGCAACCAAGCACCGAAGCTTCTGTGGAAGAAATGGCTCGGGCTATGCGCAAAAGCGACTTGGTTCTCGTCTCTGATTTCCACCCCCTGCGGCGTTCCCGCACTGGCCTTGCAAAGTTAATCGCTGGCCTTCCCGACGACCGTCCCATAGTTTTAGGCTTGGAGTTACTCCCCTTCGGGACCACGCTCACGGTTGGTGAGGCCATGCGCGGCAAGGATTCTGTTTTGGTCACCGGTCAAAGCCTGCAAGAAGCTTACGCGCCAGTTTTGCAAGTCCTTCGTCAACGCAAAGCGACCATTGTTGGTACATGGGTCGATGGAAGTGCTCATGCTCGCGACGAAGCAGCTGCAAAAGTCTGGGCGAAGATCAACCGAAAGAGCGGCTACTTCCGCGGAATCTTTCACTTTGGGGACTGGCATTTGGCCGAGAACCACCTTCCCGCCCGCATGAAACAGATGGGCGAGACTCCAGTGGTCATCCATCAATCTCCAGAACCCATTTGGGAGCGTGCTGGATTATCTCCTAGCGGAAACGTTTTCCGCCTAGCGCAACAACATTGGGCATGGCTTCAAACACCACCACTGGGCTTATGGGCCAACCATCTTCAGGACATCAACAATCAAGATGCGGAAAGCATCACCGAGGCGGCGGAACATCTTTGCGAAAGCGCCACCGAGCTTCTTGCCGACACCCTGGGTTTAGCACCACCCTCTTGCCGTCTCACAGTGGCTCCACGCGAAGCCTGGAATGAATTTTACCAGCATTTGCCGAATCACTTGGCAAGCACCTTCGCCGCCACCCAAGCTCCAAACATACCGGTATTCCATCCTCGGTTGCCGCTCATGTGGAGCCCAGAGCCCCTGGATTTAACACACCTCATTGAAGGCGCGGCGCATTGCTTAAATTGCAGCAGCCCCTTCCAGCACGAAGTAGGCAAATTTCCCGAACTGCGGCGTCAAACATTCCGCCATCTCTGCGCCCACTTGGTGAATCCGTTTTTGGCGGTCCCTTCCTTGGAAGAATTAGCCACACAACTCTTACCTCCATCGAAGGCCGAAACCGCACAAAACCGTGTAGAGGAGACTTGGCGCGCCCCCGTTCTATGGCACCAACTGTCCAACTGCGAAGAAACTCTGCTGCTGGCCTACCTGGGACGCTTAGCTGGGCGCCAATTGGCAACTCAGAAGGATCTTGATCTCGGGAATTTGCAGCAATTCCTTGAACCTGGAACTCAAGCCTTCGATTGGGATGCTCTCATGGCTACAATCTTGGTTGCTTAACCGCAATCATGCCATGAAGTCGCTCCGCCCAATTTTCCTTCTTTCCGCTCTACTGTTCACATCCTGTGTTGCCCCCGTTGTCCTCGTCGGCATGGGTGCCGCCGTCGGCATCTGGACCTACGACGACTACAGTCAGGACAGCGGCGAAATCATCCTGCGTGCTAGTGCCGAAGAAACCTTCGCAGTTGCCAAAAGCGTAACTCAAAGCCGCACCGCTGCCGTCGCCTTTCATGTGGTCGAAGGCTCCATGCGCATTGAATTCAAAGAAGACAAGGCCGACGTCGTAGTTCAGGTATTGCTCATGCCTGAGACTCCTGAGTTCTCAACCTTACGCGTTTACGCTTCGGAACTGGGCCTTCGCGGCCGTTCGGAACTTGCACGCACCGTTGCTGAAGAAATCGCAAGCAAGCTGCGCTAAGCGGTAGGCTGATCCGTCCTGCATTTGGGGCAATAACCCTCCAAACGCAGGACGTGATGCACCAGTTGGAAGTTGTTGCGTTCGGCAATCTCTTCCTGCAGCTTTTCAATTTCTTCCGAACGAAACTCGAGCACCTTATTGCAGCCACGGCAGATCATGTGATCATGATGCGTGTGTCCAAGAATGTGTTCATAAAGCTGCGTACCCTGCCCGTTATTCATCGAGGCTAAAAACTCTCCCTCGACCAAGAGATTCAAGGTGCGGTAAACCGTCGCCCGTGCGGCATTGGAATCGCGCTCCTGGACCCAGGAGAACATCTCTTCTGCAGTGAAGTGGCTATGGGTTTCCCAAGCAGCGAGCAAAATATCACGACGCGGTCGAGTCATGCGCAAATCTTTCTTGCGCAAAAACTGTTCGAACCGCTCCAGTGCCGCATCGGGTTTCATCCCATATGCTCCAAGGCGCGCTCCGCTGCAAGACCAATATCGGTGCGATACGTTTTGCCTTCGAAATCGATCTTGTCGACGGCCTCGTAAACCATGCGACGCGCTTCAGCCAAGGTATCGCCACGCGCTGTCACAGCCAAAACACGTCCACCATTGGTTACCAGTTCGCCATCCTTCATCGCTGTACCAGCATGGAAGACTTGAAGATTTGGGCCTTCTACGACGTCTTCTAGCCCGGTAATGCGGATTCCCTTTTGGTAATCACCAGGGTAGCCCCCGGAAGCGAGAATAACGCAACAGGCTGGTCTTGGATCCCAATCTGGGGCCTCGAGCTTATCCAGATCCCCTTGACTGCAGGCCATAAGGTATGGCAGAAGGTCGGAATCAAAACGCATCATGAGCACCTCACATTCTGGGTCTCCAAAGCGCGCGTTGTACTCCAATACTTTGGGCCCACCCGCCGTCATGATGAGGCCTGCAAAAAGAACCCCTTGGAAAGGGCGACCTTCGCGAACCATGCCGTGCAGGGTTGGCAATAAAACCTGACGCTCAATTAAGCTGTAAGTGCGTTCACCAATCTCTGGGTTCGGGCTAATTGCCCCCATGCCGCCGGTGTTCGGCCCTTCATTGCCCTCAAGCAAAGGTTTGTGATCCTGACAAGTAGCTAGCGGCACAAAGGTGCGGCCGTCGGTCAGGCAAAACGCCGAAGCTTCAGGGCCGACAAGGAACTCTTCCACCACAATGGTGCTTCCTGCTTCGCCAAAACGATTGCCTTCGAGCATGTCGCGAGCGGCACCAATCGCGGTTACCGCGTCCTCGCAAATGATCACACCTTTGCCTGCCGCTAGGCCCGAGGCTTTCACCACCAAGGGGTAACGCGCGCCACCTTCTAAGTAGGAAACTGCATGGGACAAGATTTTAAAGGAACGGAAAGCCCCCGTAGGGATCCGGTGCCGCACCAATATTTCCTTACACCAGGCTTTCGAGCCTTCAAGTTCCGCGGCTTGGGCATTGGGGCCAAAGGCTGCGATTTCCTTTTCCTGGAGGAGATCCACCAGGCCGTTTACCAAAGGAGCTTCAGGGCCAATGATGACCAAGTCCATACGGTTGCGTTCGGCGAAATCAGCGATGGCTTTGACATCGTCCGCCGCTATGTCGACATTTTCACCGTGCTTTGCCGTACCTGGGTTTCCAGGCGCGGTCCACAGAGAAGTCACATCTGAAGATTGTGAAAGTTTCCAAGCTAGAGCGTGTTCTCTAGCCCCTGATCCAATGAGGAGAATGCGCATGTTCCGGTGTATTCTAAGTTCAGCCTTTGAGACACAAAGCGATGATTTCGCCAGTATCCTTCGACAAGTTTGCAGCAGCGCCAATGCGCTCCATTTCGGTCTTCATCAGACCTTGGCGAGAGGCGTCGAAACGACGCCATTGGGAGAAGGCTCCGGCAATGCGGGCAGCCAACTGTGGGTTCAATGCATCGAGCTCAATCACGCAATCTGCGATAAATTGATAACCAGCACCATCGGCAGCGTGGAAACGCAGTTGGTTTCCGGCAAACACACGAATCAACGAACGGACCTTGTTGGGGTTCTTGATGTCGAAGGCAGCGTGTTGCATCAAGGATTTCACTTGTGCCAAAGTGTTTGGATGCGAGGAAGATGCTTGCACCGCGAACCATTTATCCACCACCAAAGCATCCTTTTGATACCGCTCGAAGAAGGATTGCAGACTTGCATCGCGACGCTCAGTGTCATGATTCACTTGGCAAACAAAGGCAGCCATAAGCTCGGTCATGTTGTTGGAGGATTCAAACTGACGTGCAGCCAACTCCAAACCAGGCTCTTGTTCAAGGCTGCACAGGTAGCTTAAGCAGAGATTGCGCAGACGTCGACGACCTACTGCGCGTAATTCAAACTGGTATGGCCCAAGGTCTTCCAGGCTGCGGTACAAGCTTGAGAATGAATCCTGTAATGCCTTAGCGATGCCTTTTACACACAACTTGCGCGCCTCATACAGGGCGTCTGGGTCGATGACATCCATTTCCGCCCCGAGGGTGGAACTGTCAGGCAAACGCAAGGCATAGGCCTTCAACGAAGGATCAAGTTCTAAATCAGAAAGCACCAAACGCATGGCGTCGATGAAATGCTGCGGAACTTCTGGTGTGGCTCCAGCCTGAATCGCCTCTACCATTTGCAGAATGACACGCGCTCCCAACCGTTGGCCGGCATCCCAGCGGTTAAAACTATCGCGGTCGTGCGCCAATAAAATGGCTAACTCTTCATCGGATTGTTCCAGCACCAAACGCACCGGGGCCGAAAATCCACGCAGGATCGAAGGGATGGGTTCCTCTTCGATATGATCGAAGTGGAACTCTTGCTGACTCGATTTAAGCTCCAAAATTTGAGTTGCAGCGAGCTCCTTGCCATCCTTGGAAAGAAGACCAACCGAAACGGGAATGTGAAATGGCAGCTTGGTCACTTGTCCCGGGGTTGCAGGGCAGCTTTGAGACAAGGTCAAGCTATAACGGGACGATGCTGAATCGAAGCTGCCTTCTGCCACCACCACCGGCGTGCCTGCTTGCGAATACCAATTCTCAAACAAACTGAGGTCTACCTGGTTGGCATCGGCCATGGCTGCGCGGAAATCATCACAGCTCACCGCGTGGCCATCATGACGTTCAAAGTAAAGATCCATGCCCTTGCGGAATCCATCCACCCCAACCAAGGTGTGCATCATGCGTATGATTTCAGCACCCTTGCTATACACCGTGGAGGTGTAAAAATTGTCCATCGCGATATAGGAATCGGGCCGAATAGGATGCGCCATCGGGCCAGAATCTTCGCGAAACTGAACCGCCCTTAAGCTTTGCACATCTTCGATGCGCTTCACTGCGGCGGAACCCATATCGGCACTAAACTGTTGGTCGCGGAAGACGGTAAGGCCTTCTTTCAGGGTCAACTGAAACCAATCCCGGCAGGTCACACGATTCCCTGTCCAGTTGTGAAAATATTCATGACCAATTACGCTTTCGATGCCTTCGAAATCAGCATCGGTTGCTGTTTCAGGCTGGGCGAGAACATAAGCCGTGTTGAACACATTAAGGCTCTTATTCTCCATCGCACCCATGTTGAAATCGCCAACCGCAACGATGTTGAATATGTCTAAGTCATATTCAAGACCAAAAACATCCTCATCCCAAGTCATTGATTTCTTCAAGGACTCCATAGCGAAGTCCAACTGTTTCACATTTTCATGTTCCGTAAATACGTGCAAAGCGACTTCCCGGCCGCTGGCTGTAGTGAAGGAATCGGAGATGGACCCGAGATCGCCTGCGACCAACGCGAATAGATAACTGGGCTTTACAAATGGGTCTTGCCAAACCGTGTAATGCATCCCATGGTCTAAATCTCCAGAAGCAATGCAGTTGCCATTTGATAGCAGTACAGGGAAGTCTTGCTTCGCCCCTTCAATCCGTACCGTATAGGCAGACATGACATCTGGGCGGTCAAGGAAAAAGGTAATACGACGGAATCCTTCTGCCTCACATTGCGTGCAAAACATTTTACCCGAACTGTACAAGCCAGAAAGCTGGGTATTGTCCTGCGGCCGTAAACGCACTTCGGTTTGCAAGATGAAGGAATCTGGCACAACCGCGATGCGTAACTGATTGTCTTCGTGGGTGTAGCGCGAAGGATCCAAAAGATCTCCATCCAAGGTTACGCTCAGCAGCTCCAGATCTTCGCCATCCAGAACCAACGGTTCCTGGTTGCCTGATTCTCGGCGCTTCATCTCAAGCCGGGAGGTCACCAATGTGGCCTCTTTGCCCAACTTAAAATCTAAAGTTACACCCTCGATTTGGAAATCGGTTGGGCGGTAATCCTTGCGGAATTTCTCAACGGGAGTGGCCGTTTTCATCGGGCAAGATTCTACCCTGCAATGCGGCCTCAGGATAGCCGCGTTGCAATAACTCCGCATGAATGGCATCGGCCTCGCTGAATCGATCAAGCGAGTCCAACTCCAGGATCATGTCCCGACGCACATCCAAATATCGAGGATCTTTCGGACTCACTTGCCTCCAGGACGCCACGGCATCCTCTGAGCGGCCCATGAGAGACTGGTGCCGCCCGAGCTGAAAGAGGACTTCACCGAAGCCAGGGCGCTGCTCTAGCACCTTCAGGAGGCCCTTCTCGAAGCCCTCGACGTCGCCTTGAAAGAGATTGTTCCAAGCAAACACGAAGGAGTCTCTGGGATCAGAAATCAATCCGTAGGACTCCATGAAACGGGCGGCGGTCACCGCATCGGATGAAAATTCACGAATAAAGTCGGGCGCAGGTAGTGGAGCTTGGCCCTGGAGCCACGCATTGCGAAAGCCAATGGTCTTATCAAAGGCTTCATCTCGGTCCAGCGCGTGCAACTGAATCCAACCAGAATGCAAAACAAGAAGTAAAACGCCGCTCACCATAAGCACTTTGAAAACACCATGCCGTAGCCACTTCCCCTGATGCCGCCAAGCCTTCGGTCCCGGGCGGTAATTCTGGCTAGTGAAAGCCCGCTTTAACTGCAAAGCGAAAATAGAGGTAACCATGCCAATGGCCAAGGCCAGTAAAAACGAAACCTTCCCATACAAACCGGTGGTAGCGAAAAATCCGAATGCAAAAAACACCGTTAGAAATATTTCTTCTGGCCAGGTTGGGATACCAACCTGGGATTCCTTGCCCTTGGCTCTACGCTTCTTGAAAGATGCCGGGACGCCAAAGGAATATTGCAAGGCATCGTTGGGACATGCCTCGATGCAATCCATAGTCTTCATGCAGTCGGTCGAAATCACCATGCCAAAGTCGCGCACCTCTTCATGCACCCGCACCGAACTACTGCACACAGCAGTGCACTTCCCACATTGGCGACAAGCATCCGTCACTCGAATGCTGCCCGGGGAAAAGGCATCGGCCACAGAAAGAACAGCACCATACGGACAAGCAAAAGTACAGAATGCCTTAGGTCCCATCACTTGAACCACATACAACCCCGCCAGAAAAAAGGTTAGAAGACCATCCCATAAACCAGGGAAAGTTTGCCAAAAAGCGGTGGTCGTCATATTGACTTCCGAGAATCCTGGATGCGGGATATGGTTCTGCATCCGAAAGAAATACGGCCATAGAAACATGTACACGAAAGCAGCAATGGGAACCAAGCGCAACAATCGCGGGCGAAAAGGGCGCACCGGGATATGCATCCGTTTTAGTAACCATCTGTAACCATCCTGCATGCCAAGCAAGTGACAGCCCCAACCACAGAAGAAACGCCCGAAGATGAGGGTCGCCAAAATTGCGAGGGCGAACAAAATAAAACCAGGGTTTACAATTCCCTCTTTAGCAAAGGCCATCGCCTCGGATGGCTCCAATGGTGCCAAGGTTCTGCCAAAGAAAATCCACCAAAGGACATGCAACAGGATGAACACCTGAACCCCAAGCAAAACCCATGCACGACGTTTCCCCATCCGCGCTGGTTGAAAGTTTTTTTGCGTTTTCGCCATGAGGTTGGACTTCTAACGAACCCAAGGAATAGGTTAACGTCTGAGCTTGTTGGAACAAAAAAAGAAGGCCTGGGCAATCAAGCCCAGGCCTGGAACAGGTCTTTGGAGACTTACTGTGGGACGTCAGCGCTGACGAACAACAAAGACGAGCCAGCACCTGGCTTGAACAGGATCACACCTAGGTGGGCGGCAACAGGTGCCGTATCCGAGTGGATGTGGAAGCTGTACGAGGTACCCCAGCGCAAAGCATTGGCATTCTCGTTAGCACTGCATGCGCCACCAACCCATGCTTGTACACGTTGGGTGGTGCCTGGATAAAGGCCATCGTAGGAAAACCAGTCGGTGTTATCGTAAACTTCACCACTATGGTACTCAGGGTCCACAAAGGATCCATTGCTCAAGACGGTGCTGCTACTGACAGGAATCGCGATGGCGCGAGCACTGCGGTCGGAGTCACGGTTGTAAAGGGTGTAGTCGTAATCCCAACCACCACCGGCTGCAGCAGTTGCCTTGTATGCAAGGTACATGCTGCCATCATTTGGCACTGGAATCTCAACAATCGTCACCGAAGGATCCGCGACTTGCCACGCCACGATGGCTGAATCTTCGCGCATCGTCGAACCAACAAAGTTCATGTTGTAAGGAGGGTTCGCACCACTGATGCTGACCTCGCGGTAGCTCACGTTGTTGAAACCATGGCCAAGTAATGCGCTGTCATCGTTAGTGACATACTGCGACTCGGCGAAATAACGAGCACCAGCATTCAGGGCTGGGTCCACATCTACATTGTCTACTACAACCCGACGGGCGAGTGGGCCACTCGTCGATCCACCGAGGACTGGTGGATAAGGGAAGAAGCCAGTGTAGGCATTCACTTCTGAGCGAGCGGCCAAGTCACTTTGGAATCCGTTGAGCCACGCGCTATACGGATCCGAACAACCTGGGCTGAGGTGGTTGCCGCCAGAGCCAGTACAGGTGTTACATACGGAACCCGTAAGAGCAGTGAAACCGTGTTTCAGCCAGCTCATGCCAAGCATTTCAAAACGGCCGTCCTTTAAACGATAAAGGTTGCTGCCAATAACCGGATGGTCAGGGGTAGATGCAACCCAACTTAGGTTGGCATTGCCAATATTGCAGGATGTGGTGCCAAAACTGTAGGCGCTTTGACCATTCTGGGTTCCGTTCTCAGCGAGATCATGGATATCACCGACGATGACATCTGGGAAGCCAGCGACAAGTGAAGACGGGCCTGGAGAGGCCTGAAGGTTATGGCCAAAAATGGCGAGACAGGTGCCGCCAATTAGGGCAACGGGGAGAAGGAATCGAGTCTGCAACATGGTGCTATGAAAAGGGAGAGCGAACAGGGCCGGTTAGGAGCCTGGAGAATCGTAAGGGGACACCCTAAGGTACAACAGGAACCCAGCCCGCACACACAAAAAGCCCTATTTATTAGCCATTTAGACGGTTTTGTCTATTTTTGCAAGCATCCGGTCTGCGCCCTTCTTGCGTTTAAACACAGCTTCTGCTTGCTGGGCTTCACTCCGATTTGGAAACATTCCAAGAACTGTATGCAGCTTCCAGGGCCGGCCTCGACGGGTGGCTTTGGCCCCACCAAGCTGTTCACCATTGTGTTGCCGCAACCTTCGATCCACGTCTAACGTCACCCCGACATAGGTGCGTTCCTCCACCGTGGAGATCAATAGATAAAGACTCCAAGGCGTTTCAGGCATAGCCCTTAGACTCATTAGTGAAGGCCGTTTTGGAATTTGAGACTTGCCTGGCGACGGGGAAATAGAGCTTTACTGCAGTTCCCTTGCCAACACTAGATTCCACCGCGATGGCCCCACTGTGACCGTGCACAATTCCAAGCACCCCCGAGAGACCTAAACCGCGGGAGCCTGGACGACGGGTGAAAAATGGCTCAAAGTTTTGCCGCACTTCCTGCTCCGGGATGCCCACTCCATCGTCAGTAATATAAATTTCAACCAAGTCGCCTTGAGTCGGCCCCAAAGCCAAAAAGGACTCCATAAAATCAGGTTCTGATGCGCGCACCAAACGCGCACCAACCCAAACTTCCCCACGCTTTTCACCAAGCGCCTGGGCAGCATTTTGAACCAAGTTCACAATGGCTTGACGAACCTGCGCGAGATCCAGGAGTACTGGAGGTAGGGATTCTTCAAAACTAGTGCGTAAACGAATGTGACGCGGCAGAGTTAACTCTAAAAGTCTTCGTATGTCTAAGACAAAAGGCTTTACCTCTGTCAGCGCCTTTTCGCCCGTACCAAATCCAGAATACACGAACAATTGTCGGCACAACTCAGAAGCTTCGCGCGCAATTCGAATCGCGCGGTCCAGAGCTTCTACCGCATGGCTTGGATCCTTCATCAAATCCTGGCGAGCCATATCGGCATGCCCAAGAATGCCGCACAAGCGGTTGTTGAACTCGTGCGCGATTTTCCCTGAAAGTAGGCTGAGACTATCGAGCTTTTGCGTTTGTAAAACTTGAGTTTCGAGTGCAATCCTTTCTTCCGAGTCAATGCGGTATTGGGTGATATCAGTGCAGACAGAAAAGAATCCGCGCACCTTACCGGTCGCGTCAATATCGGGAAGTAAAGAACGGTCCAGGTCGTGAATTTCACCATCCGGCATCCGCATCACTTCAAGAAAACTCACCGGAATCCCAGAACAAACTTTTTCAAGATTAGGGAAAATACGTTCCCAGTCTTCGGGCGTCACCATTTCGGAAACGTGAAGCGGCAACTGAGTATCCGATAAATGGTTTGAAGTGAAAAAGGCTGGGTTCCCGTAAAGGCATTCCATCTGCACGGAGTAGTAGGAAATGGCTTGAGGAATAACCTCGGCCACGGTTTGAAAACGTTGCTCGCTCTGCTGGAGTTTTATTTTCGCAGCCTCACGATCAGTAACGTCCTCCACCATAGCGGCCATCCCTACCACTCGATTACGCTCATCGAAAATAGGAGAGCCGTACCAATCACAAAGAATGGTCTCTCCGGACGCTGTCAGATTATGGCTGGTGGTCCGTACTCCTTTTTCTCCCCCGAGCACTTGCAACCACTGATCAGAAACCCTAATCCGATCTTCTACTGGTACTAGCAGGGTCATTCCCGAAGCGCCTACAGCAACATCTTGACTGTATCCAAATATATCCTCTGCCTTCCGACTCCATACACGAATATGAAAATTCAAATCCCATTCTACTAAAGCCAGCGGCGAGTTGCGCACAAGCAATTCCAAGCGATTTCGCGCGGCAGAAATATTCCGTGAGAGTGCAACCGCTCGGGCATTTAGGACCGAAAGAGTGATTCCACCCAGGGCGCAAAGATTGAGCATAAACCACCAGAGCACACGCAAGTCACCCTCAGCTATGCGCGAGATAATTGAACTCTGATTCAAAGCCGCAAAACTTGCCGCACCCAAAACAAAAACAGATAGGTGGGTCGTCAGAAAAATCCCACACCGAGAACCAGACCACACAAGAAAAAATCCAGCAAGCAAACCAAGCCAAATAGGCGCCGGTACCAAACCAAAAAAATCTGAAAAGCAAAATAAGGATATGTCAATCGTGCAAGCGGTCACGATCAAACCTTCCACCTTATTCGGCCCCCAAATCTCCTTGGGTCGTAAATTCCACGCGCCAATCATTGGTGCAAGCACCACAAAGCCGATGACCGAGCGCAGCCACCAGCGGAAAAAAATCCAGGCCAATTTCGATACAGGAATAACGCCAAAACCAGCACTGACCGTAATTGCAAAAGTCCCCAAAGAAGCGCCTACGATTGGCGCAATCAGGGCCACTTGCCAGCCACGCCTCATTTGCTGGATAGTGTGAAATCCTTGACTCCAATCCATAGAGTAACGAAGGAGATAGCCGCCTAGAAGAATTTCTCCGGCCTCGCCGGCAGCAAAAATAAATCCAACGGGATTCATTGGATTTAGAAATCCAACTTGGAAAATGACAGCTGACAATAAAATCGCCCACCAAACTCTCAACCCCCAAAGGGCTAGAAATGCGGACCCAACGCCAATCGCAGGCCAACCCAGAGCAACAAAATCTTGACTTTGATAAAAGTGAAACCCGAGCAGCCCAAGTGCAAAATGGCTGAGGCCAGCCACCAGGTATTGCCAAAAGACGGCAGTGTTTTCAGTTTTCTTGGACACTTAAGAACAGTCTATCATCTGACCGTTGGGCTTTCGCCTGCTCAACGCTAGACTGCCCCACAGCCGCGCCCGTAGCTCAGCTGGATAGAGCATCGGACTTCTAATCCGACGGTCGGGGGTTCGAATCCTCCCGGGCGCGCCATTTCCCTGGCATCATGCAGCAATCCTTCGACCAACGGAATCGTGATCTCCTCATCAACATCAACGGTGAGCTCCTGCATCGCGATGTCGCTGGCATCAGTCCATTTGACTCCGCCG
Organism: Planctomycetota bacterium; assembly: GCA_045047305.1. Taxonomy (GTDB): domain Bacteria; phylum Planctomycetota; class UBA1135; order UBA1135; family UBA1135. The sequence continues at coordinate 23,235 of JASFYO010000037.1, forward strand.
TACAGGGCGGGGATGCGGTATGGGAAGGCCTTCGCGTTTACTGCGGACGTATTTTTCGCCTAGACACCCACCTCGACCGCCTATTTCATTCCGCCAGAGCTTTAGGCTTCCTCGAGGTGCCCAGCCGCGCATCCATCAAGCATGAAATCAAGCGCACCTTGAAAGCTAATCAAATGCGCGATGGCTGCCATATCCGCCTGACTCTGTCCCGTGGGAAAAAATTGACGTCGGGGATGGATCCGCGGCTGAACACCGAGGGCCCCACCCTTATCGTGCTAGCCGAATGGAAGGCTCCGGTTTATGCCACCGATGGATTACGCTTGATCACTAGCAGCGTACGACGTTTTGCCCCTGACATGATGGACCCCAAAATCCACCATGCCAATCTTATCCAGTCCATCATGGCCAAGCTGGAAGCGAATCAAGCTGGTGCCGACGACGCCCTGATGTTGGATGCCCAAGGTTTCGTTGCTGAGACCAACGCAACCCACATTTTCTTAGTGAAAGATGGTGCAATTTTCACCCCCTTCACCAAAGCATGTCCCGAGGGCGTCACCCGCGACTCGGTACTGAAATTATGTGCCCAACACGGTATTCCGGCCACTGTCGCCGACCTCTCGCGTACCCAATTCTTCGCCGCGGATGAGATGTTCTGCACCGGCACCATGGGGGAACTTGCTGCCGTGGTGGAGCTCGATGGCCGCTGCATTGGAGATGGCGAGCCTGGGGCCATGACTGCACGTCTTTCCGAGCTATTCCAGGACTTCGTAGCCAATCACGGTGACGAAATCCTAGTCGACTGAGTCTTTTCAATCACCGCCGGGGCAGCTAAACTCTTCGGCTTGCTGAATGGTGGATGTAGCTCAGTTGGTTAGAGCATCGGTTTGTGGTACCGAAGGTCGCGGGTTCGAGCCCCGTTATCCACCCCAGCAAACTTCACTTGCGAGAGTGGCGGAATTGGCAGACGCGCTAGATTTAGGATCTAGTGTCTTAGGACGTGGGGGTTCAAGTCCCCCCTCTCGCACCAAGTGACCATCGATGGATGATTCCCGCTATGCACGCCAAGAGCGTCTCCCCCAAATCGGGGCATCGGGGCAGCAAGCCCTGCGCGATCAAACTGTAGGCGTCATCGGCCTTGGAGCTTTGGGCTCAGTTGGGGCCGACCTGCTCGCACGCGCCGGCGTTGGACGCCTGCTGTTAATCGACCGCGACATTGTGGAGACTTCCAATCTTCAACGCCAAACTTTGTACACCGACGCGGATGCACAGCTAGGTTTGCCTAAGGCCGTCGCGGCGCAACAACGCTTAGCGCAAGTCAATCCTGAGATCGACTTGGAAGTCCATGCCGTCGACCTTACCGCGGAAAACATTCAAGGCATTTTGGCGCAAACCGATTTGATTTTAGATGGCACCGATAACTTTGCTACGCGTTATTTGCTCAATGACTACGCGGTCTCCCATCAAACTCCATACATTTATGCTGGTGTGGTCGGGACCTATGGCATGTTCGGCGCGATTCTCCCGCAAGGACCATGCTTGCGTTGCACTTGGCCGGAACCGCCGGACGCTGCGGAATCACCAACTTGTCGCTCGGCCGGAGTGTTGGGCCCAGCTGTCTCCGTAATTGCTGGATGGGCGGCAGCGGAAGCAATCAAATTTATGGTTGGCAAAGCGGAGGAAGTGCATCAGGGTTATCGCTACCTAGATGTCTGGCAAGGAACGCATCAAGCGATTCGTGCCAAGCTGAATCCCGATTGCCCGTGTTGTGTTAAAAAAGAATATCCGTGGCTATCCGGTAGTCGCGGAACTTTGGCTGCGCAAGTCATCTGCAGTGGTGGTGCAGTGCAAGTTCCAGGGATTGGCCAGCCTAGTGATTTGCCCGCCTTAGCCGCACGGCTGGAGGGATCGGTGCAAAATCTAATACTGGCCGACGCCTTCCTCCGCTTTTCCTTTGAGCAACTAGATATCCTCCACTTTTCTGACGGACGCTCCTTGGTCCGAGGCACCGAAGACCCTGCCCGCGCACGTGCCATCCTCACGCGCACTTTAGGCGGATAATTTCCTTTAGCATTAAGCGTAGAGGAAACGGTCACCTCCGCTTAAACTTCGGTGGTGAAAGCTAGCCTCAATTGGAACCGCGCCGCCACCTGTGCCGACCCTTTTCCTGGGGTAGAAAAAGCCATGGTGGAAGGCTTGCACGCTTTACCTGCGGACCGAGGTTCTAATGGGCAGTCGACTAAGGAGCGGATTTTTGCTGCTCGGGTACGCGCGGCAGAACTGTTCGGCTTTTCCTACCCCGAGCGCGTCATCTTCACCACCGGCGCAACCTACGGATTAAACTTTGCGGTTCGTCAGGGCATTGAAGACGGCGCCCATGTACTCGCCTCTGCCGTGGAACACAACTCCATGCTGCGTCCACTACATCATGCCAAGGAGCGTGGCGTAAGTATGCAAATTATTCCTTTTGGCCATAACGGCCAGCTAGATCTTGGCGTTTTGGCTACGGCCCTCGCAGAAGGAAAAGCGAGTTGGTTTACCTTGTGCGTTGCGAGCAACACCATGGGCATTGTGCAGCCCTATGCGGAGGCTTGTCACATGGCACGCAAAGCTGGTGTCTCGGTAATATTGGATATGTCGCAGGGAGGAGGTCAAGTGCCGATTGATTTGGATTCTCTTGGAGTCGCGTATGCTGCCATCGCCGGACATAAAGGCCTGCACGCGCCACGTGGTATCGGCTTAATGTTCGTTGCCAAGAATCAAAACCCCAAAGCATTCCTCCACGGCGGCACTGGAACCGAAGGCACCCTACTTGAAATGCCCGCAGAATTGCCTGGCTGCCTGGAAGCTGGAACCTCGAACTATCCAGGCATTTTTGCCATGGGTGCGGCCTTGGATTGGCTTGCGATGCACCCACAAGACTTAAACCCAGTGCGCCAAAAGCTCGAAACTTTGGAAACTTGGTGCCGCGCCCAACCAGGCATCCAAGTCTTTCCGCAGGCGCCTTGTGCGTGGAAAAACCGCCTGGCTGTCCTAACCCTCAAACCAATCGACTTCCCTGCAGAAATGATGGCTCAGTTCTTGGCACAAATGGGAGTGATTGCCCGCGCAGGATCCATGTGCACAACACAGGTCTTGCCCGCTGTAGATGCGGAAGATGGATTATTGCGCCTCAGCCCCCCATTGGATGCAAGTGACGATGACTTCGAACGCGTTCGCCTTGCCCTTGAACAATCGTTGGCTGCTTTCGCCTAAATATGTATTCCCAACCCTACCCATGTGATGCAATTTTGCTCGCAGCCGGCTCAGGCCGACGCTTGGGCATGCCCAAGGCATTCCTTGAGCTCAAAGGCACATGGATGCTCCCGCGTCTGGTCGAGGCCCTTCACCAAGGGGGCTGTCGCAATATTCATGTTGTAGTGCGTGAACAAGATGTTGTGCAGCTGAAAAGGCGCAACGACTGGAAGCATGCGAGTTTCGTGGTGAATCCAGATCCAAATGCAGGACGCACTGGTAGCGCACTTTGTGGACTCGCTGCTCTTAATCATGCCGACGCAGTCATGGTCCACTCCTGCGACATCCCCTTACTCAGCGCAGATGCGGTTGCACAACTCCTCCATGCCTGGCGTCAATGTGATCAGCCCGATCGAGCGCTCGCTCGCCTAACGACTCCGGGAGGGAAAGGTGGACACCCTCTTTTGCTTGGAAAAAACCAAGTACAAACCTTACGTGATTTCGAATTAAAACAATCGATGCGCGATTTGTTGCGCCAGGACCCAACTTCTGTCTTAAACGTAGTCCGACGTGGTGATCCAGGGCCGTTTTTCGACGTCAATACGCGAGAGCAACTAGAACTCTTAGAGTCCCTGCTCTAATCCAGCTAACTTATTGCACCACTGCAGAGACAGGGTCTGTAATTCGCGCAGTCAACCCATCAATCTCAATACCTTGAGCAAAAATGGTGCGGCCAAGACTAGCCGGTGGCAGGGTAATCGTTAGAGAGACAAGCCCACCGGGATCCGCAACCAACGGCAAAGGCGGAATAATAAAAACCGGACTCGCCAAGCCTAAATCACCAAAAACAGAAGGAGTCGTGCCAAGCCCCGCAATCGATAGAGCGAAATGAGCAAGAGTGCCAACGGTAACGTTAGTCATTTCGAATGTTCCGTATTGCCCCGCCTGAAGGCTTACAATATTGGCCGACGGCGCTGCGGGAGTGTAATACAAAGTTCCATTCCACTCACGAAAGTAAAAGGTACTAGCCCATGTGGATTTCCCAAAGTAGGTTTCCAAGCTGAGGTCTGCATTGGAAAAAATAGTCGGGCCACCATTGGTATAAGAAACTGAGTTGGTCGGTACGTCGACAAAAATTCCATAGACCACACCAGCTTCAAAAACCACGCCATTGCCGGCAAAGCTCACATTGGTTGGAAAGCCGAGACCAGCCCCCACACCGCTCGCAACACCAAGCAAAGTCCAGGCAGTAGAGTCCGATTCAAATCCATCACATGTGCCAACCTTGTACCACAGGTTCACGTCGACAGGAAAGCCCGTGGTCGAAATGTGAATATCAAGGCATTCAATAAACATATTGATGTTGGGCGTGATGTTGAACATATTACCACCAGAACCATTACCAGCAAGGTAGTGGGTGGTCAGGAATGTATTGGTGCATCCCGTTCCAAGACTAAGCGTGTTTCCGCTTGCAAGCATGGGAGAGGAAAGCTGACCATCGTCTTGGCGCTTAACGGTTTGCGCCGTAAGGCTTGACAAACCAATAAGGAATGCGAGACAAAGGGCTGGGGCGTATATCAGTGTTGGGGGGAGCTTCATGACGCTTAGAACGGTTTATCAACCATACGCGACAAAGCCCCCTCATTTTCAGCAAAAACCAAAAAAATCACTTATCCCAGCCGTAATCAGAGCTGAGCAGAAACTCAGCGAGATCGCGATAAAGAACATGGTCCAAGGCATAATCCTTGGGCAAGCCTTCCAGGCCTGGATAGGAGGTGGAAAGGCTAACACGGTTTTTCGCGGCAAGAGAATTACCGACTAAGACGTAGGCTGTCCATCTCGCCCCTTCAGCATCCAAGTATCCTCTCCAGCCTCCTCCGAGATCACGCACCCAAATTTTGAGCCAGTGCTGTCGCAGCCCGGGAGATTCAAGTCCATGGTTTGCAAATTTCCAGATTGGCACCAACCGATGCCGTTCCACGGCTGAAGCATTTTCAAAGGATTTTTTAATCAAATTCCGATCAGCTTCCATTCCCCCTAGAGCAAGAACTGTGGCCGCGGCCCAACGATCTTGAAAGGAAACTGCGGTTTGAAAAGTACTTCGAGCAGCCATGAGATAGTTTTGCGCGGCCGTTTTGGCTTGCTTCCAATCTCGATTTGCAAGACTCAGAATGCCACAAACCTGGTAAGTGGCTAACTTCGCTGAATTGGGTGGCGGAAGTTCCAGACCTAGATCACCGGCAGCCCCCCATAACCATTTTCGTTCCAAAGCGCCCACCGCCCGAGTTTGGAAATGAAAAAACAAACCTTGACGTTGATTTGCCGGAACTTCATACAAGGAAAGAACCATGCCAATCTGTTCACCGACCAAAGCCATGCTTTGAATCGCCTTTCGCGGCCGGGGTGGTGCACGCCTTGCTGTCATAAACCACATTGCTGGAAAATCAAAATTGGTTTGATTCATGACCAAATCAGTGGGCACTGATGCTTTGCTCGGGTCAGCGGCAATGAGGAATCGTAAGCCAGCTGAAATTTGCGAAGATCCAACCATCGGATTCCCAGTCAGGGCTAGGGCAGCATCCAAAAAAGAAGTCAAAGACGATTCCTTGTCCGCCACCAAGAGAGATGGCCACGGAGCCACGGTCAGGCGCTCTGGTCGAGTTAATAATCCAGCAAGAAGACATCCCTTTTCAAAGGGTGTGGAGCCACGCGACCAATCCTTATCAGCATCTACCCCAGCAGTAGGATGAAAGGAACCATAAAGCAAAAGTGCGAAAGCGCGTTGAGGATCTGCTTTGCGGCCCTTGCGCGCTGCTTTCTCAAGAACAGCATAAGTTTGAGGAGTCCCCATAAGGCCAGCCGCCAATAGAATGGCACGTTGCCGTTGCGCAGTCCCTTTCCCTGCCTTGGCTAACAACCAAGCCTCGGCGCGTTCATCGCCGTTAGCAACTTCATGCGCTGCGGCAAAACGCGTAAGCACATCATCGGAGTCCAATGCTCGCTGCAATGCTTGCGTCGGTTCCTGCAGACAAGTAAGCAGGAGAAGGGAGAAGGTGGAAAGAAACATGGTGTTCTCTCCACCTAGCATAACGGACGGACTTTGAGTTTCCTTACTATTACTCCACTCGAATAGCGACTGGAGAACTCCAACCCATGCCATGCGCAAAAACTTGATACCAAAGCATGACAGAAGTCATGCCTGCAGGCAGGCTAGGAGTCCGTGCCATATAGGATGCCCCACCATTGCTATCAGCAAACAGAGGACTTGCACTAGGGGCCGGCCAACGGTGAATCGGTGGCACCCCTAAATCTAGAACTGCATAGCCCACTCCCCCCCTTGTACTCGTCACGACTTGGTACTGAGGTCCAGCCATACCACTAAGTCGAGTGCCCGCCGCAGCATGACGCACGCGTAGTTGAAAGGATTCACCCGGATGCAGGTAGTTTACGTCGGTGGACAGAATGACGGGTTGTTCCAATTCTGCAGGAATAAAACTTAGGGCATCAATCTCTGTAGAAATCTGGAAACCCCAATCATCTTCTTCCCAGCCAACAAGGATAGTTCCGTTTTGATCCGCTGCGAAAACGGTGGCGTCAATGGAACTTGGTGATTGAACGGTGAATAACATCTCACCAGTCACAGGGTGAAATGAAAGCGCCTTCACATCGCCGATTGCTGAAGCGGAACCAGTAGCGTTAGTTACCCATGCCTGCACTTCCGCTTCGGTGGCAATGAGACTTATGCTTCCTGCAGAAATATCCCACTCCAGGACATCTCCGTCCGACAAGTCCCCCAATACCGTGCCCACGAGGCCATCTTTCAATGAAAAACGGTAAACCGAAGCAGACACAAAGGCCAGTGCGTCGATATCAAGGCTACCACTACTAGGAAGCAAAACCGCCTCCAGCTCCGTTTCGCTGTGCAAGACTTGCATCCCACCGTTTCGTGAGAGATGCAAAATATCGCCATCTTGAAAGCCAAGAAAATCCCGGTCGGAGGAAAAGGCGAGGTCAAAAATGCTTGGAGTTTGAGTCCCGACGCTTGGGAGATAGGTCACGGCATCAATCCCATCCGGCAAGTCAAAGACGCCATCGGCATTGCTGTCGCCCATGTGACTCATCCAGGTCTGTTGCGGTGCAAACACCCTGGCCCAAAGGTCTGTATCAGAGCGACGGAGAATGGCTTCATCGCGACATATATTGTCTTGAGGTAGCCGAGAATCAGCGCTGGTCGACGCCAAGGCTTGCAAAGAGGGAGCTTGGCCCTGACTTGCAAAAAGAAGTACGAGTGTTGTGACAATCATGACACGCTGAAGACGGCGTCGCCATCCCGGAGGCACACTGATATCCTGCCAATATGTTGTTGTCGCTTCTCCTGCAGATTGCCACCTTGCTGCCGCCCAGCCCGACTTGGAACACAGAGGCAAAGGTTGATTATCTTCAAGCGGTGCAGCAGTTGGCACGCATGGAATTGTGGAAGGAAGAAGCCACCGACTCCCTTCATGCAATGACTTTGGACCAACAAGCCGGATTAAGATGGTTGCTGCAATCAGGGACCGATGCCGAAGTTCGACTCAGCACTATTTTGGCCGCAGGATGTAGCGGTGATTCCACTCTTGGTTACAGTTTATGGCGTCGCGCTGGCATGGAGCAGAATGAAACGAGAACCATTGCATGCCTACTTGCCCCCAAGACCGTCCCACCAGATGTCCTACCCATGCTTGCGTGGATAGCTGCCGACCCCCAACGTAGTCTTCCTCAACGCGCCACAGCTCTCGCACGTTTACTCGATGCAGATCAATTCGCAACCTGGCCCATGGTGCGCTCCATTCTGCGCACCGGCACTGCTGCAGACGTAATGGCGCCAGGCGCCGATTGGAAACGTGATGGTCGCTATGAACTACCCAAACGTATATTGCTGCTTTCGATCCAACACCTACTACAACGTCATGGGTTTGATGAAACAAGTTTTGAACCCAATTCAGCATGGCCTAAACAATTGTCCCAGCTAGCCGACTTAGAGAATTCCATGCAGTCCATGGCGTCAACCAAAAGGTCGGTAGCCAGCAACTCCGCTGCCACATGGCAAAGGTTGCAAGACTTACATGCGGACGGTAACAAACTTGCCACGATTGCCATGAGTCTCTTAGATTAGGTCGCTCACGTCAGGCGAGGCGGGCCAGTGCAGTACGAAAAAGGCGGCCTCCCCTTTCGGAGAAGCCGCCAAGTTGAGAACTATCTTCTCTTACAGAACCAACTCAGCCAAGGAGTTGCTCAAACCTCCGGATGCAAGGTCCAAGCACTGGGTGTAAAGGGTCAAACCAGCTGCCGAACCAGGTACGGTTGGGGAGAAGCTTGCATCGCCTGCACCGCTTGCAGTGATGGTTGCCAGAGTGTTGATTGGAGCACTCATGTCTACCATGCCGTAAACCGTGCTAGTTGGGCCAGCACCGGTGAGCGAGTAACCAATAATGACACTGCCGCCAGCAGAAGCTCCAGTTACGGAGAATACAGCTACTTGGCCTGCAACAAGGTTGGTGATTGCGTAGGTAAGTCCACCACCGCCACCGCCACCTGGCTGATCATCAACCACGATGTTATCTACGAGCCAATCCTGATCGTAGGTCCCGTAAAGGTGCGCACCAAGTTGCACGTTGGCCATGCCAGCCCATGCGGAGAGGTCCACATCGACGGAAATGAGAACATCATCCACCGTTGCCACATCAATCCAAACTTGAGTCCAGGTGAGGCCTCCATCGGTGGTGATTTCCATAGTGGAAATGCCATCGCCAATGCTGTTGGGGTGATTCGCCATCCACATGGTGTAGTGAGTTTGGCTGTTAAAGTGCAAGTAGGCATTGGTGAGTCCGCTAAGGTCCATGACTGGAGTCATGAGGGTGTTATCGGAATCGGCAATGAATTCATCATCGTGCCAAGCGTTACCCAAGCCGTCTGCTTGCCAACCAATGGTTGGAAGGCCATTGTTATTTACATTGGCCCATCCGGCTGGAGGAACAATACCAGCGTTGAAGTCCTCAGAGAGGATCGTGGTTTGGGCAGAAAGGCTGCCTGCGAATGCCAAAATGGCAAGGGATGTTAAAATTTTCATCACTAAATTCTCCTGGAGAGACTGGGGAAAGGGGGTAGTGGCTATTGAGGCATGAGCCACAACGCAACCGAGACTTGTATTGAGGTTACTGGGGTTTTGGAGTTTTACCAACTTCAATCTTCTCCAATCAAGACGAAAGACGCCTGAAACCCCTTTGAAAGCCATAGCCTAAAACGATTCGGCACCATGCCTCCCCATTCACGAGGAGGTTCGCAAGCCAAATCGACCCTCGATAAGACTTAGGGCATCAATCGAGTCATCGTGCGTGGGAATGGAATGCACTCCCGCACGTGCTCGACACCGGTAATCCAAGAAACGGTTCTTTCCAATCCAATTCCGAATCCGCCATGCGGCACACTGCCATATTTGCGCAGATCCAGGTACCACTTAAAAGCTTCTTCGGGAAGCTCATGCGCATGGATCCGATCAAGAAGAACTTGCGCGTCTTCTTCACGCACCGCCCCTCCCACGATTTCTCCAGCCGTCGGCGCAATAATGTCGACGCCAAGCGCATGGCCTTCCCCATCTTGTTTCATGTAGAAGGCTTTCACTTCAGCGGGCCAATGGGTCACCATGACTGCGCACCCAAAGTGCTCGCCCAACATGGTTTCATCGGGTGCACCAAGATCATCTCCAGGGCGGAAGTCGGATTCATACTTTCCTTCTTCCTGCCACTTCATGAGCATGACGGCAACATCATCGTATTTAAGCCGTGGGAACTCACGGTCCCATGCGCGCAATTGCTCGGGGTCACGTTCTAGGTCCTCAAGGTCTTGCATGTTGTGCTCCAGCACCTGTTGCAAGGTGTAGCGCAGCATGTTCTCCGCGACATCACAGACCTCGTCTAAATCAGCAAATGCAATCTCTGGCTCTAACATCCAGAACTCGGTCAAGTGACGGCGGGTTTTGGATTTCTCCGCGCGGAAAGTTGGACCAAAGCAATAAACCTTGCCCAGGGCCATGGCACTAGCCTCAGCGTAAAGCTGCCCAGACTGGGTCAGGTAGGCGGTTTCGTCGAAGTACTTGGTTTCGAATAGAGTCGACGTTCCTTCACAAGCGTTGGGCGTAAAGATCGGCGAATCGACGCAATAGAAGCCGTCGTTATCTAGATAATCGCGAAAGGATTTCAGGATTCGATGGCGAATACGCAGAATCGCCATTTGACGTTTACTCCGCAACCACAGATGACGATGATCCATCAGGAAACCTGGGCCATGCTCCTTAGGCGTGATGGGATATGGATCAGCCACGTGGATGACTTCCAAATCAGTGGCCACCACTTCGACGCCGCCTGGTGCGCGGTCGTCCGCCTTTGCGATGCCGTGGATGATGATGGACGATTCTTGAGTGAGCCCCTTCGCGGCTTCAAAGGCCTCTTCCGATACCTGGTTTTTCATCACCAGGCACTGGCAAATGCCACTTCCGTCACGCAACAACAGGAAAAGCATTTTGCCTTTCCCGCGTTTGTTGTAGAGCCAACCTTTAAGAGTGACGGCTTGGCCGTCTTGGGATTTCAGATCTTTTACGCGGACCACGGTATTTAGGGGAAGGTTGAGTAGGAAGGATCGAGGTTGATTTCGGCAACATGATTGTCCACCACCTCAACGGTGCCTTGAACCAGCACACCTTTGCGCATAGCGTGAATGGAAACCGAAACAGGGTTTTCCTGCAAATCGGAATCTTCACTTACGATGACTACGGAGAGATAGCCTTCTTCGCGCAAAAACCGAGTGACTAAGGCGCGCACCATTTGAATGCGCGAAGGTGGCTCTGCTGGGGCCACAACAGGCACAGAGATTACATCTTCGAGGCGCACCAAATCTTGGTGGAGTTGTTCAAGCTCAGCGCGGACATCGTCCACGGCTAAGGCCTCCAATTCTTTGGCCAAGGCTTGCACTCGGTCGGGCAAAAAGGCTAACGAACCAAGCTCCTTCAATCTTTCCTCCGCACCGGCCATGCGACCATGCACGCGCCAAATCAGAACCAAACAGGCTCCAAGCAGCAAAAGGACGAGGACAAGAAGGATGATTTCCATGGTGTGTTGTGCAAGGTTGCGGCCCAAAGGATACCGTTCTCTCCATCCAGGCTCCAGAGCAGTCCCCCGAACGTCTAGGATAAGGCACTCATGCGTGCCCGACTCCTCTTTAGCGCTGCCTTCGCCCTGCTGTGCCTCCCCCTTTTCCTGCTTCAAGCCGATGAGGTGCAGCTCGAGGCCCAGGCTGTCCAAGTATTGCTCGGTAAACTGAATTTGGCTGAAGATGGCAGCTTGGAAATCCATTGGCCAAGTCCGAACGAAGAGCGCATGGAGGGACAAGAATCAGCCATTCGTGCCGCTATCCGCCTAAAACAAGACAAGGCCATCACGCACGATGCGCCAAGCCAATTATTTACGCTTGTTTATCAAGAGGGCGGCCCCATCACCCGGGTGGAAGTTGTCGCCGCTCATGGACAATTAGTGCTCGAGACGAACAAAACTTTACACCTAGCCGCCGCGACCTTCTCTTTTCCAGAGGACGCCTCTTACCTGTTCCAGTTGCCAGCCGGTTTGGCGCAAGGGAAGACTCAGCAATGGGAAACCATTAGGAGCGCATTCACCCTGCCTGCTAAAAGTAAGCTTGGTTGGGATTCGAAGCTCGAGCAAGCCACGATAGAAATTGGCGATGGCAACGTCCTTTCAACTCTGATCCTCACCGCGGAAAACGGCCTGCTTAAGGTCGAGAGTGAAAAGCGTGCTGGTTCCACTCACATGGGATCCAAGCTGTCCCTGATTCCTCCACTTTTGGCCATCCTGCTCGCCTTCCTCACGCGACGCACCATCCTGTCCTTAGGTTTAGGAGTTTTGATTGGTGGCTTCATTGCGGTCAAAGGCGCTGGGGCCAGCAACCTGTTCACGGGCGTCTTTCATCTCCTCTTTGGGCAGATTTTATGGGATGGAATCCTTAACGATTCTTTCCACCTGTATATTCTTGGCTTTGTCCTATTGTTGTCTTCCACAGTCGCGGTTATTACACGCATGGGGGGAATCGACGGAATGGTCCAGTCTCTGGTTCGATTCGCTAAGAGCTCGCGCAGTGTTCAAGCAGTGGCCTACTTCCTGGGTCTAGGTATTTTCTTCGACGACTACGCCAACACCATCGTGGTAGGAAACTCTTGTGGACCTCTTTTTGATCGCCAGAAAATCAGCCGTGCGAAGTTAGCCTACATTGTCGATAGCACCGCCGCACCGGTGGCTGGAGTGGCCGTCCTAAGCACTTGGGTTGCTTATCAAATCAGCACTTTTGCACCGCAACTGCCTACCGTAGGAATGAAAGAATCCGATGGCTACACCTTATTCCTTGAAACCATTCCATATCGTTTTTACTGCCTGCTTGCCATTTTGGTCGTTGGCCTAATCATTCTTCTGCAGCGCGATTTTGGACCGATGCTCAAAGCGGAACGCTCGGCACGCGGCAGCGATGGAGACGCCGTCGACAGCTCCGCGATTGACGATGAACGCATGGAGGCCAAGACTGGCATCCGTGCCCTCGCGCGTAACGGCCTTATCCCGCTCGCCACGATGATTTTCGGTACTGCGATTTTGATTTACGTATACGGAGCCTCGGCTGCGAATGCGTTGATTGCGCAGGGCGATGTCGATGCCCTTGCCGCCAAAACCGCGGGTGGTTTTGTTTGGGTGCGCAAAGTTCTAGGTGAATCGGATAGCACCAAAGCAATTTTCGTGGGTTCGCTCACAGCTTTTATCCTAGCCGTAGTCATGGCGCTTACCCAGCGCCTACTCACCGTGACAGAGACTGTAGTCACCGCAACCAAGGGTATTAAGATTCTATTTAAGGACGCCGTCTTGGTCCTCATCTTGGCGTGGTCGATTGGCGCCATTTGCGTCGAGGTCGGAACGGCAAACTACTTGGTGGCTCTTTTCCAAGACTTGATGTCGCCGCAATGGCTACCCGTAATTCTGTTTGTCACAGCATGCTTTGTTGCCTTCGCCACCGGAAGCTCATGGACCACCATGGCCATCCTGCAACCCAACGTCGTTTTACTTGCTTACCATTTAGGTGAACAGTCCACTCTCGGCGGGCACACGCTTCTAGTGCTTTCGATTGGCGCTGTCTTGGAAGGTGCGATTTTTGGGGACCACTGCTCTCCGATCTCTGACACCACAGTGTTGAGCTCTACTGCTTCACGCTGTCAACACATCGAGCACGTACGTACGCAGGCTCCTTATGCACTGATGACGGCTGGCGTTGCCATTTCCTTTGCCTATGTCCCCGTTGCCCTGTGGAATGTAAGCCCTTACACCTGTCTCGCAATCAGTACTGTCGCTCTTTTCGCCATCTTACGCTTCTTCGGTAAGTCTCCCGATTCTCCAGTGAAGGCATGAAAATCTTCCTCCTACTACGTCCGCTTCCTGCTGTCCTCGGCGGTTCCTTTTGCGCATCCTTGCTACTTGGAAGCCTCCTACGCATCCAGGGTCTAGGCGATGCCACTTGGCTTCATTTGGTAGGCGTCATACAAGTTCTAGGCTTGCCAATGACCGTCCTCTGCGCTGTCATCAGTGGTTTGCTTTGGAAAAAGGAAAAAGCCTCGCATATGGGTAGCCTTGGCTTTCTACTAGGTGCATGGGTGATTTTGGCACCTGAATTGGCTTATCGCATTCTGCCTGAGTCGATGACCCAATTTACAGGTTATGCCCTTGTCCTCCTTGGCTTATGTTTTTTAGGATTTATTAAACCCAAACTGAGTCTCCCTTTCGCCAAGGGTATACCGGGCTTGGGGGCCTTAGCTGTGCTTTGGATTGGCGCCACTTTCTTAGTTTCTGGTCCACCGCCACATATGGGTGGATTGAGCGCAGAGAAAACCTCCGCTACTTCTGCCAACTCACCCAACCTTGCCTTAATCGTTCTCGATACTTTGCGTGCAGATCACCTCGGATGTTACGGCTATGAGCGACCTACCTCGCCGAACATAGATCGGTTTGCTGCAGAGGGCATGCTTTATCGCTATGCCAATTCCGTTGCCACTCATACCGGGCCCTCCCATGCATCCATGTTTACCGGCATGATGCCGTCCGAACATGGCTTGATGAGTGCAGTTTCTGGAATGCCTACACGCATGCCAACTTTGGCTGAAACTCTAGGCGATGGCGGCTACAGCACTGCAGGACTCACCTCGAATTTTGTGTTACGCAGCCGCAATGGTTTTGATCGCGGTTTCGATATTTACGACGATTCACTTGTCCTCGCTAACGCTCTCGGGCGTGCAGCCAGGCTGCTTGCAGATTCCAGTGGCGTTGGCTTAACCTATGGCGCAAGTGGCATCCGCAACTCAGACATGAATCATGCCTTTGGCCATTACACGCGTCCACATAGTGTCAAGGGTAACGCTACGACGATCCATGCAATCCAGCTAGTAGACCGTATGGCCGCAAAGGAAGCTCCGTTCTTCCTTTTTGCCAATTACATGGATGCACACACACCCTATCAAGCTCCTGGTGAATTTTTGGATCGGTTTTTGGAGCACGATCCAGGTCGCTTCAAGAACCGACTAAGCAACCTTGGATTCCAGAATCGTTTCGACCAGTTACAAAATCAAATCGAGCAAGGGGACGATGTTACCGAGCAAGTGGCCGCTTTAATGGATCGCTACGATGGAGAAATCGCCTTCCTCGATGAACAACTTCCTGCGCTCTTGGAACACATGCAGGAAGTCAGTGACGCACAGGGCAGAGAATTGCTCGTCGTCATCACTGGTGATCACGGTGAGGGATTTGCAGAGCATGAAATCCTGGCCCACGGGCGCGAACTGTGGCAGGAATGCCTGCATGTACCACTAATCACTTGGGGAAGTTTCTCGCCACAAGGTGTTGTCGAGCAAGATGTCAGTTTGATTGATTTGGCTTCAACGTTTACGGCAGCTGCTGGGCTCAAGCCTATGGGCCGCAGCCGAGATTTACATGCTGGCCTAGAACGAGATTTAGGGCATTTGCTTGCCGAGGAAGGCCCCTCGCGCAGCTTGACTCACTTCGCTCCCCTGCAACGTGTCGCGGTTTATAGCCAAGGGCGAAAGATCATTTTGGATCTTGACGAAAACGAGCAAAGCTTCTCACCGATTGGCTTCTTCAATTTGCGTACGGACCCCCTAGAGCAAACTTCATTAGCTGATTCCGAAGTCACAGCCTTTTTTGCTCAACTCGAAACTTGGTCGGAAACCTGGTGGGGAATTTATCTAGTTGGCCGAGAACTCGAATCCGGCTCCAACCTTAACTCCGTGGATGCTGCCACCTTAGCCGAATTAGGCTATACCTCGGAATAGGTAAGCTTGGACGAGGCTGACAACTGCCACCACGCTACTACCACGCTAAAGACTCCTAGCCAAAGCGCTCCGAATAGCCATAACGGCAAGCCTCGAGGCACCTCGCTAGGCTGGCGCAGAAAGTCATTCGCATCTAAATCGGAAGGTAAAAGTCTTGGCATGTACTCTCTTATGTCTCTGGGTGGAGCAGCCAGCTGAGCAGTCGCGCGTATGTCTTTTGCAAGCGTGCCAATCCCCTGCGGTTGCGGTTCCAATTGCCATTCCAGCTCCTGCAAGGAAGGCGATGGTGGCTGAAACACCCCTTGAACGAGCACCCCAGCAGACTCGGCATAAGAAATTCCAATACTGGGCCAAGCAGCAAGAACTGCATCTTTCCACGCGGGGTGAGCACTGTTGGGGATTTGGAATTCCAATTCCAGACTTGGCCAAACACTCCCCCAACTTGCTCCGTTGGTTGAAGCCTGCTGGACGAATTCTAGCCTTAGGTCGGAGCCAGGATCCGCGACCTCAACCAGAGTCACCCCCGCTAAGCCGCTCAACGGCTTAGAACTCCAATCGCCACAGGTAATCCTAGCGGAGACATTCTCGCTTAAGGCCCAAGACACATTCCAGTGGGATGCATCGACCGGTAAGGCTTGAAGGATGACCCCCGAAAGAGCTTCCGTGTGCAAAAAATCTTGATTTCGCCAATCCACCCAATCTGGCAAATGAGATGGCACTGGTTGATCCGTCCACACAACAACTTCGCGGCCGGGACGTACTTGTTGCAATGCCACGAGGATTTCCCTTTGCCCGATAGACTCAACTTCACTTCCGAGGATTCTTTGTTCATCAAATCCAAGCGGTATCGGAGCTTTCGCGTGTAAGACGGAGATGCTCTGATCCAAGAGAAGCAAGGAAGGACTGTGATTAGAAATGGGCTTACACAACGCAAAAGCGGCAATCAAAAAGGCTAATAAGAAAAGCCAAAAAGAAAGCTCTCCTCAACATTAAACTGC
>JASFYO010000038.1:0-26128 GCA_045047305.1 Planctomycetota bacterium
GAAGAAGATGGTCATGGTGCAGAAGGAAAAGGCGACGGCGCCGCTGCAGCAGCCCTCAAACCGAAACCTGCAGACTTTTCTAGCACCAAGATACAAGCCGATTCCGATGGCACCATCTTCTGGAAACTCTCCAAAGGGCGCGCCCCCATGCCAGCCTTCAATCCTGCGTTAAGCGACACCCAGCGTTGGGAACTCGTCCACTACATCCGCAGCCTTGGCAGCCCGCCAACGCCGGAAGAAGCAAGCTTGGATGCTTATGCGGGGCTACGCAATGCGCTGGAAAAAGGCGACCACAAGGCATTCCAAAAAGCTGCCAAAACCCTGAAAAGCGCCTTAGGCACGCTGCAAGATCCATCCAAGGCACCGGGGCTTGCGGTAGAAAAAGCAAAGGCGCTGCATCAGGATTGGGCTGAACGTCTTCAACGCGCGATCAGCCCGCTCAAGTCCATTGCAGCCCGTAAGGCCGAGTGGGCCGATGCACCGAAAATGTTCCTGGCCACAACCCAAGGACTCGCCGAGGTTCTAGACCTAATCCCTACCAAACGTCTTCCCTATGCCATCGCCCTATGGCAAGACGCCAATGAACCGGGCGTAGACCAATTCTGGCTGCAGTGGGAAGGTAAAAAAGCTCATAACCCCTATGCGAAAGCCCGTCGTATGGATGGGAAAGCTGTCAAAAGCTGGAAGCCGAGCCACCCCTAACGACCTTCTTGGAATTCGGGAGCGAGAGACCTGCATTCCGTGGAATCCCCGGAAGTCCAACCGGACTGCCGGGGATTCTTTAGTAAACTGTCTTATCAGTGCGGCCGAAAACCGCTTGTTCCATACCAATTCGCTCAAACTTTGTGACCGGGGAAGGAGGTGTAATTCCTCCACGGGTCCGCCACCGTAAATGCACATCGGAAGCTCAGCTTCGTGCAAAGTCGGAGCACCGCCATGAAGTGAGCATTCCCTCGCAGTCCACGGACTGCTAACCCCGGGCGAGACCCCGGAAGGAGAACGTCATGTTTCAGTCATGTCTAAAAGCCACACTTGTGGTTAGCCTTTTCGCTGCACCAGCCGCAGCACAAACTTTTCAAACCGAAATCGACTTGTTCGGACTCGGTGATCCCCTCTCGAGCGCCAAAGCTTTTGGCATCAACTACGAGCCGGTTACGGATCAGATTTATGTCGCGATTGCAGGCGACTTTGGTGGACAAAATAATGCCGTTGCGGTGATTGACCCAAACACCAATACGGTCACTGGCACCATCACGGTTGGCTTGTTTCCAGAAGACATCGCATTTGCTTACGACGCCCTCGGCAACTTACTTTACGGCGCCGTCACCAATTCCACCTCCGGGACGGTTTCAATTTGGGATGCGAGCAATACGGTCATTGCCACCATCACCTTGCCAGATCCGTTTTCCATTGGCAGCTGCTTTCCTTTCGGCATCATCGAACATCAGGGCTACTTCTGGGTTTCCACCCAAGATGGTTCCGGCGATGTCCATGCTATTAACGTCGCGACTTTGAGTTACGACGCCGCCAAGAGCTTCAACACCAACTTCCGCTCTGGAAGTCGCTTGGCAGCGTTCGGAGATTCACTCTTCATCCCCACCACCGAGTTCTCCCCGAGCTTTTCCGGCTCCAAGGGTGGCATGTTTGAGTATGACATCAACACAAATGCAGAAGTCGATCACTGGTTTGTCGAAAGCGATAATCAATTCCTCTTCTATCCATCTGGCCAAGAACTTGCCTTCCTCACCGATGGCAGCGCTTACTTCACTGGCCTCGATTTCGACGGCCACCTGTACAAGCTAGATAGCAACGGCCAGGTGGATCGGGCCATCGACTTAAGCGGCGTCAATGGTCAAGGCTTGGCGCTAAATCCGAGCCAAGAGTTGCTGGCGATAACCGGATTCGTGACCAATCAACTAGTTTTGGTCGATGTATTGAACGATGAAGTCCTCAGCATCACCGATATCGGTGGTGTCGGTTCAGGCGGACACCTGCTGCCCAACGATGTCGTGTTTGCGCACAACCGCATTTACATGAGCTTACAGGGTAGTGAAAAGGTCCTGGTCTTCGACAACCTTCCCAGCGTTTCCACGCATGGCGGCTTCGAAGGCAGCTTAAGCGTCAGCGATACCACTCCAGCACAAGGAAGTAGCGTCAGCGTTGACCTAACCGGATTTGCAGGCTTCCCGATTGCTTTATTGAGCGGAAGAAATGCCTCGCCGAGCAACCATCTCGGAGTTGATTTCCTGATTGGCACCTCCTTAATTCAGCGCGCGGCTTCCGCTACTGGCAGCTTATCCATCAACTTCAGCATCCCCGTGAACCCAGCCGTCGAAGGTCGCCAGTTTTTCCTCCAAGGCTATGTCTCCAATGGAGTCACTGATTTCACCACCGCCCCCAAGGTGCTGGTAATTCAGTAGGTCAATTGAAGGCCGGACGCTGTTATCCTCTTCGACATGCGTTTTGGATCGGTGTCCGGCCTTCTTGTTGCACTCAGCCTTACAGGCGGAGTGAGTTGCAACTTCATTCCTCCATATTCAGATATTAAGAAACAGGAGGTCAAGGGCTTCCACACGATTAAGTTTCGTGGCGCGGCTTATTCCGCTATCGATTCGGTGGCGACCGATATCGTGAATAGTCCTGCGGTGAACAGCACCGATCGAGCACTCGACAGCTTTAGCTCCTACGGGATTGAAGTGGAGCGCCTGATTGGAAATCAAATTTCCACGACCGCGAGTGTAGATCAACGGCATTACAAGCAAATTGGAGATGTGGATGCAGTTAAGGCCACTCAAGTTGCCGTTGGCATGCGAAAATACTTTGGCAACCGCGCCGTCACGGCCTTCCTCACTGGCCAACTCATGTACAACTTTGGCCTCGAATTCCCAACCGAAGGCTTTGTGTCCGATGGCTTCCTCGGCTACGGCGCCGGTGGCGGCGTGAACTGGGCTCTCTCAGAGAACTTTTCCATGGAAGCGTACCTTATGTATGAAGGCATGCCACGCACGCCCTCCCACCTTAAAGGTGACAATGAGGTCAGTTCTGGCTTCGAACACCAGTTAAGCGGCATCGTCGGCTACATCGCCTTCGGCATCCACTTTTAGTCGAGCAAGATTCGCTAAGCCTAACTAGCGGTTGCACACAACGCATCGACCACCATATCACCGATTTCGTTGGTTGCATGCTCCCCGACATCCAAGCTGCGGATGGCTCCGGAAGTGAGTAGATGACCTACAGCATTCTCTACTGCCGAGGCTGCATCCTTTTCTCCTAGGTAATCCAACATCATCGCCACAGCATTGATCGTGGCAATGGGATTAGCAATATTCTTGCCGGCAGCTTGTGGGAAACTCCCGTGCACCGACTCGAATAAGGAAACCTCGCCGGGGCGCAAGTTAGCGCTTGCCGCGACTCCCATCCCCCCCTGCAGCATCGCGCCAAGGTCGGTCACGATGTCGCCGAATAGGTTGGTGGTGACGGCAACGTCGATGGATTCTGGAGACTCAATCATGCGCATGCAAGCAGCATCGACATATAAGTGGCCGGTCTCCACCTCTGGGAATTCCTTCGCCATCTCTGCAAAAATACGGGTGTATAAACTTTGCGCGCGCACCGCATTCGCCTTATCAATCAAGGTGAGATGCTTGCGAGGCCGGGTCATAGCGGTCTCGAATGCATAACGAATGATGCGCTCAGTGCCTTTATAGGTATAAAGCATCGCTTGCTGCGCGATTTCATCGACGGTGCCTTCGTTTTCGAAGTGCGGTTTCTGCACGTAAGCATCTTCCGTGTTTTCTCGCACGATGACCATGTCGACATCTTCTGGGCCCTTCCCCTTCAACGGGCAAAAGCGCTCATCCAACAACTTGATTGGCCGCAGGTTGACCCAAAGGTCTAAATCCCAACGTAGACGTCCGATGATACCGCGTTCTATGAGACCAATCGGTGCGCGCGGATCGCCGATTGCGCCGAGCAAGATGGCGTCCATGGACTTGAGCGATTCAAAAGCCTCGTCGGGAAAGATCTCTTCGGTGGCGAGCCAGTGCTCGGTACCGAAAGGAAACTCCACTAAGTCGAGTTCAAATCCGAAATTCTCGGCTGCGGCAGAAAGTACGCGCAAGCCTTGAGCAACCACTTCTGGTCCGATGCCGTCGCCGGCAATCACCGCGATGCGATGGGTATTCATGGATTCTATTGTAACCCCAAGAATCCATTTCAACTACTTACAGCGTCATGGCCAGCGGGCCGCAACCTAGCTGAAGCCCTTCGAGGGACCCATCATGCCCGGGTCCATGTCCAAGTGATCTATGCCACGTTCTGTGGAGATTGCACCGACAGCAAAAGGGGGCCTGCGATAACAGGAATACCTAAGCGCTGCGCTTGAGGTTCGCCGTTATGCCCTCGCCTTCTTCAATAGAAATTAACTCGTTTCCGGTCATTTGCGACCACGCCACAATATCGGCGCGGAAAGCTGGGTCGTCGGCCTGGACCTTCAGCACCTCACCAATCTGCAATCCGTTCATCGTTTGGCTAATGCGAACAATCGGCATGGGACAGTGCAGGCCGCGACAATCGAGTTCGTGATTTTTCATGTGGGTCTTGGAAAGAAAGATTCCTGCTGCCTTATCGGCAATTCCCAAGCGTAAATGAAGAGGATTGGCGCGCACAATAAGTCCCACCTCAAGGCCAATGACAAGCTTTCCGCTTTACGCGACCTCTATTTAGGCAAAGAAAGGCGCAAGCGAATCGCTGATGCCATAAACGGAAAAATCGAAAAGCGCTCAGGATTCTAGAGAATATAAAAGGTGGCGGGGCTCGGAAGGAAGGAGGAAACCTTTGTCTTCCTCGGCAAATAAAACTCCGTTTCTAGATGAAGTCTAAGCCAGGAGCGTGGGTTAATCTTCGCCGTACTGCAAGGCTACTAAACAGGCGTATAGGCCATTTTCGATCATAAGCTCCTCGTGTGTGCCCTGCTCAGCGAGCTCTCCTTGGTGGAAAACGAGAATACGGTCTGCATCGCGGACGGTGCTCAGACGATGGGCGATGGCTAAGGAGGTGCGGCCTTGCATGATGTCGTGAACCGCTTCCTGCAAAATGTGCTCGGTGTGCGAATCCACGTTACTGGTGGCTTCGTCTAGAACCAGGACTCGCGGCGATGCGGCAAGAACTCGGGCAAAGGAGATAAGTTGCTTCTCCCCTGCGGATAGATTGCGGCCTCGTTCACGTACAGGCTCATGCCAACCCCCAGGGAAACGCATCACCAGTTGATCCAAATGCAGGCGAGTTGCTGCAGCGATGGCTTTTTCCTCGCTGACATTCGGGTTACCCAAGCGGATGTTCTCGAGAATGTCGCCCTCGAAAAGGAAAACGTCTTGTGGAACCAAGCCGATACGCTTGCGCAGGTCGCGGACCTCGTAGTCGCGGAGATCAACGCCATCTAAGGTGATACTGCCACGGTTGGGGTCGTAGAGGCGAGTCAGCAGTTTGAGCACTGTAGTTTTGCCCGCACCGGTGGCCCCGACTAGCGCTACTTTTTCTCCTGGAGCCACGGTGAAGCTGACGTCCTTCATCACCGGGTTTTCTGGATCGTATCCAAACGTCACATGCTCAAAACGAATCTCGCCGATGACCTCTTTCGGGCTCTGTGGATGATCGGTTTCCGGCAGACGTTCCTCTTCATCCAACAGATCAAAAATCCGCCGCGCTGCCGTCATCGCGTTTTGCATGACGGTGTACTTCAAACTAAGTTCGTTCAAAGGGTGGAAAAACTTCTGCATGTAATCAATAAACGCGAATAACACGCCCAAAGTCAAACCGCCCTGAACCCCATTCTGCACCCAATTTTCGGCCACCAAACCACCGCCGTACCACAAAATAATGGCCACCGTAAAGGATGACAACATTTCTACCGTAGTAGACAAACCGGTCTCCCACCATACGGTTTTAAGTTGCGCGGCTCGAACATCCCCGTTGATGGAGCCATAAGAGGCAATCGTTTCCGCCTCGCGATTGAACATCTGAAGCACACTCATACCACTGATGCGTTCGTGCAAGAACCCGTTCATCTCCGATAGTTTCGCACGCATAGCAACATAGGCGCTGCGAACTCGCATGCGAATGAGCAAGGTTAAGCCGAGCAAGAGCGGCACCACCAAAATCGCAACCAAGGCAAGCTTTACATGCAGGCTGAATAGGATGACGAGCGTGGCAATGAGGAACATCAAATCCCCCAGAATGGTGACCACTCCACTGCTGAAAAGTTCTTGCAGCGCTTCGACATCGGTAGTGACACGACCAATCAAGCGACCGGTTGGGGTGCGATCGAAATAGGATGCCGGAAGTTGTTGCAGATGCCGAAATATGGCTATACGCAAATCAAGCAATGCGTTTTGACCACCGGTTTCTACGGCAAGGGCCTGGGAACGGCGCAGGATAGCGTCGACCAAGGCAATACCTGCAAATACGAGCAGCAAGGGGTAATACCCACTCAAATCACCGATTGCGAGATGTTGGTCAATTGCCAATTTAATCAACCAGGGCATGCTCAAGCGACATGCGGAAACTAAAAGCAGAATGCCTAAGCCTTTCCACAGCCAGCGTTGATGCGGCGCGATAAAGACCCAAAGCCGTTTGACCAAGTGCCTATCGAAGACGGCGCCGGACTTATCCAAGTGGCTCCTCCCCTAGCTCCTGGCGCAAACTCGCACGCTCCTGCTGACGTTGATGCAATGCAGCATATGCCCCACCCTGCTGCAACAGTTCTGCATGAGTACCGCGTTCGATAATGCGCCCCTCCTCCATCACCACAATGTGATCTGCATGTTGCACCGTTGCGACGCGATGCGCGACCAAAACCGTAGTGCGTTGTTGGAAAAACGGTTTCAGTCCATTCAGAATTTCATCGGTAGTGCTTGCGTCGACTGCAGAAAACGGATCATCTAACAGTAAAACTTTAGGCTTCAGTAATAGCACTCGCGCTAAAGCGGTGCGCTGACGTTGCCCACCAGAAAGATTCAATCCCCGCTCCCCGACCAGAGTGTCGTAACCCTCAGGCAACTGCACTAAGTCTTGCTCCAATCGGCTCGCTTGAATCGCTGCTTCAATCTCTTCTGCGCTCGCATCCGGGCGCCCCAATGCGACGTTCTCAGCCAGACTCATGCTGAAGAGGAAAGCCTCTTGCGGCACGTAACCAATTTGCTCGCGCAACTCCTTTAGGCGGTAGGCATGCGCATCTTGACCATCAAAGAACACCTTGTTTTCATCCACTTCCAACTGCCTCGCGAGTGCGCGCAGCAAAATGCTCTTACCCGACCCGGTGGCCCCAACCACGCCAAGCACGCTTCCACTCGGGACCTCCAGCGAAACTTGATCCAA
Organism: Planctomycetota bacterium; assembly: GCA_045047305.1. GTDB lineage: Bacteria > Planctomycetota > UBA1135 > UBA1135 > UBA1135. Next base: position 7,375 of record JASFYO010000038.1, read on the forward strand.
AACCGTTCGCGGTTCGCCTTTGGCGTTTTCCAAAACCATGGTTAGGTCTTTGACTACGATTTCTCCTGTAGCTAAATCGGTCAACTCGCCCTGTTCTAGGGAAGGTTCTACATCTAAAATTTCCCCGACGCGCCTGAGCGCTGCGGTTCCGCGTTGCAAAGAACTAATCACAAAGCCCAATACCCCAGTAGGAGCCGCCAACATGTTCAGATAAAACACCATCGCTACAAAATCGCCGAGACTAATGGTTCCACGTGCCGCCATAGGGCCTCCGACCAACAACACAATCAAAGTGCTGGTGGAGCCGAGTAAGTTCATATTTACGCCCATCCAGGCGCGCTGCCCAGTAAGACGAAGATTGATGTCGCGGTAGGTGGTGCAGCGTCTCCGAAAGCGTTCCAAATCAAAATCCTCCAGCGCCAAGGAACGCACCACCATGCCGCCGGACAAGCTCTCTTCCACTTTCGAACTCACCTCTCCTAATGCTTCTTGGGAAGCTCGCGAATCGGCCTGAATCTGTGCAGCAAGCCGTCGTGCGCGATAAAGGAAGATGGGGAAAGGCAGAATCGCAAAGCCCGTCAGGCGCAGATCGATGGAAGCCATATAGCTCAGGGCCACCACGTACAAGGCCGCAGTTTCCGCCAAGTACAAGAACACCGGCCCCATCAGGCTTTGCACGAACTGCACATCGTTCACGCAGCGCGACATCAGCATGCCAGTGGAGTTCTGGCCGTAATAGGAAGGCGATAACTTAACTAAATGCCCAAGCACTTGATTGCGCAAATCATGAATACCGCGGCGACTGTTACCAAGCACAAAGATCCGACTGACAGTCCGTAAAGCAGCCCCCAACACAGCCACCGCAGCAATCCATAAGCCACCTTGCATAGCCAGGCCAGTCAGACTGGAAACATCGACCGTGCCGGCATTCGGATCCTCCGCAGCAGAACGCAATACATCGACCGTGCGCCCTAACAGATAGGGCACGGAAATCCTCAGCACGACGGCTCCAATCAGAGCAGCAACGCCGAGGACATAGCGTTTACGGTAGCGTCGGTAAAGCGGAGCAATCCGGCGCAGTTCCTTTAATGCCAAAGACTAAACTCCCGCAGGAGCTGTCAAAAACATGCCTTCGCGGAATGCAGTGATGTGCCCAGTGAATGCCGAAGCCGCCACGGTCAGTGGACTTGCTAAGTACAGCTCGCCAGGGCCGCTGCGTCCGGCGAAGTTGCGGTTAATCGCACTCACCGTGACTTGTTCCGAAGTTTCGGAAACACCAGGGCCGCAACCAATGCAGGCACCACAACCAGGCTCAATCAAAGTCACTCCAACGCTCTCAAACAGCTCAATCCAGCCTTGTTCCCGTGCGTAATCTTGCACCCGCTTACTGCCAAACTGAATGAAAAATTCAGACCCTTCCTTCACCTTCAAGCCTGCATTTTTCGCTTCTTGACAAACTCGCGCGTAAAACTGAAAGTCATCGATTTTGCCGGCCGTGCAAGAACCGCCATAGGCAATGTCAATCGCGACCTCTTCTAACTCGGAGATTTCCTTGCCATAAGTGGGGTCACCTGGAGTAGCCACGCGTGGCTTGATGGCGGATAAATCCACCTCGAAGCGCCCGCCTTTGTAGACCGCATCTTGATCTGGGAACACAAAGCTCTGTGCGATTTCAGCTGCCGACTTTCCAGGCCGACGTTCTGCCAACCACGCAGCAAGTTTCTCATCGCCCTCGCATATGCCGGTGCGTGCCGTGCATTCGGTAGCCATGTTGCACAAAGTTGCGCGCTCATCCACCGACATGCTGTTCATGCCAGGACCGCCAAACTCCATCGAGCGGTTCAGGGTGTCCTCTGTCTTGGCAAAAGTATCAAGGATGAACAGAATGACATCCTTAGCCGTACATCCAGGGTCCAGTTCTCCAACCAAATCGAAGCGAATCGTTTCCGGCACCTTGACAAAGGTGAACCCAGAATGAATAAGTGCTGCATATTCAGTCGCGCCGACTCCATAAGTGAGCGCGTTGGAGCCGCCGCCCATGCAGGTATGGGAATCGGTGGCCTGAATGAAATCGCCAGGCTCGACGAATTCCTCACGCGCAACTTGGTGACAGATACCTGGGCTCACACCATCCTTGGCAGAGTAATCGCGTACGCCGGTGTGCTTTTGAAATTCCTTCTGCAAATCGCGAAGGGTTTGGATTTGATCGATGAACGGAGCAAATCGCGCCACGCCATCGGCATAAAGCAAGTGATCCTCAAACACAGCAAGCTTCTCAGGGTTTTTCACCTGATAGTCCTCTCCATATTCGGCACTCAGGAAATCATGCACCTGGGCAGTGGTGAACTCGTGGCTGTAGCCGCCATCTACCTTGGCTAGTACCGGGTCATCGGCTTGCACATAAGCGCCATCGACACCTGGGTTGAGCATTTTCGCAGCGATCATCTTCTCTGCCATGGTCATGCCGCATTTGCCGGTTGCGTTCGCTGGCAGCTCAATCTCGCCGCCGACCACTTTCTTAGAAAATGGAAACAAGCCACCCTGCTCTAAAATCACTTGCGTGACTGGATCATAGCCCTGAGTGAATTCCGAAAGCTCCACCGTTGCGCCACCTTGCAAGCGCAAAAGCATGGCGTGGTCCCCCATCAGCTGACCGAGGTTAATGTTATTACGCTCGTGAATCGGCGCGAAGCTTGCGGCAAACACATAACGAATGCCACTCCAACGTTCACATTGCGCAGCGGTTTCGCGACTAGATCCGGTGCCTTTGCGGTAACCAGATACGATGGCCTCGAAATTGCCGTCCATCAAGGCGCGAGTATCGAAGACGCGTCTACCGCTTTCATCAAGCAAGCCAGCGTAGGCATCGAGTGCGATATCGGCTGGGCGGTGACGGAAACACACCCAGGCTGGAGTCATGACATCGGTGTTGATGTCATCGAGAAGATCTTCGACCTTCAGATTCTCCATGCGGAGATCGAGCCCCTCATAGAGTTGTTTGCGCAACAAATCCAAATCCTTGGTGAGGAATAGGACACGTTTTCCCGGGTCGAACCGGATAGCAGAGGGAGGCCAGGAATCGCTCATTTACTTGCTTTCTTACGCGGGAATCACCCGATTTCAAGAGAGAGATTGTACCAACGACCTCGGGCCCAGGTGAAGTGAGATTTAACCGCCGTTCAGCACAAACAGAGCTACGCCGGCGCCCAAAATGGCCATATTCCCAACCGCATGCCAAACAATCGGAAGCCATAAACTGCCGCTCATCAGGTAGGCCCAGGATAGGAGATATCCCGCCAGAAAGTTGGTCGGGGCGAGATTGCCATAAAGCAAATGCAGGAGGGCAAACAAAGTTCCGCTAATAGCAATGACACTGCGGTGCCGAAAACGTGTCGCCAAGGCTGTGCACAGAAGAATCCGATACACCCCTTCCTCCAAAACTGGGGCTAAAACGGTCACTGCGAAAAACCGGTCCAACGCGTCGGCAGGGGCTAGCTGGGTGAAACCCGGGCCCACTTGAGCCATGGCGGAAATCCCATACAGCATACACCACATCAGGAGCGCCCAGCCACTCACAATCAAGCTCACCTTCATCCACAAAGCTGTGCCACCGTTAGGCGTCATCCGTGGCCAACCGTGACTCGGACGCTTGCGGCGTTGCTCATCAAAAAACAAAAGCGCAATCATGGGGAGCAGCGCACGCACCCAAGAGAAGGCAAGGCCTTGGTAGACCAAAAGCATGTCTAAGCCGACGGCAAGGATTCCGCCCACCACCCATAGAGTGGCTTCGCGCGAGTTATATTGTTGACGCAGGTCAATTCCTACGCGCGGCCGTGGTTTTTCGTCCTGCACCCGTCCATTTTAGCAATCTCTCCATGCCTGCGATTCCCTCTAGCCTCAACCCACATTTGCTTATGGTGGGTGGTGGACACGCCCACTTGCAGGTTTTTCATGCCTTTCAAAAGAGAATTCCGCCGTGTAAAATCACCTTGTTGGTGGATCAGCCCACTGCGGTATACAGCGGCATGGTTCCCGGATTCCTCGCTGGGCAGTACCAGGCCGACGCCCTGACCTTCGATTTGCGCAAATGGGCGCAGGCCATAGGCGCTCAGCTGGTATTGGGGAGGGCCGTGGGCATGGATTTGGATACGCAAGAAGTGGAAAGCGCCGACGGCACCCGCATTCACTACGACTTATGCTCGTGGAATATTGGCTCAACCGTTGCGGGACTCGATGTCCCTGGTGTAAACGAGTTCGCTTTGGCGACACGGCCGATTGGAGATTTTGTGCAGCACGTCCCCTCTCGTCTGCGCGACGCCATACGCTTGCGCGGAAAGAAGCCGTTGCGGATTTTGGTGGTAGGCGGTGGAGCCGCAGGCATTGAAATCGCGTTTTGTTTGGACCAGCGCACCTTTGCGGAATGCGGAGTGAAGCCAGAAACAACAGTGCTCTATTCCGGCAACACTCTTTTGCCGCATGCCCACTTCTCTCTGCGCAATGCAGTGATAGGGCAGATGCAACGTCGCGGTTTGCACTACCGCCACGGGCAAAAGGTTGTAAAGCTACATCAAGGCGAGGCGGAAACCTGGAACGGAGAACGCATTCCTTTTGACCTTTGCGTTTGGGCAACCGGTGCCGATGCGCATTTGGAACGCGGTTGGATTCCCGTCGGCCCGTCCTTACAAGTGGAAAATCATCCCGAGGTTTTTGCGGTCGGCGATTGTGCGCACCTAACATTTGCGCCGGGCACCCCGAAAGCTGGAGTTTATGCGGTGCGCGAAGGCCCCATACTGGCGCACAATCTCCGTGCCAAACTACTAGGTCATCCAACGCGCCACTATGAGCCACAGGAGAATTTTCTTGCCTTGCTAAACTTGGGCGATGGGCGTGCAATCGGCCAAAAGGCGGGTACCGCTCTTACAGGAGCTTGGATGATGTGGGTCAAGGATTGGATTGATCAACGCTTTATGCGCAAGTTTCAGGCGCCCATTTAAATCCGAAAAGAGAGCCCGCCAATGGCGGACTCTCTCCCTTTCATCCAAAAAATGGGTGTAATGAAAACCCCATTCCCCCTATGGACGGAGGACGAGTGGTGCCTCGATAAAGCTTCCTCCACGGTAAGCTCGCACCATGTCTCCAGTTTCTGCACGTGGCCCTGCGACGCGACCGGTGCCATCGTCTGGCAATCCAAGAACATCGATGGTGAGACGGGCGGTTCCGAAGGAATCAGAAACCGCGGAACCAACAGCGAATCCGTTGACGGAAAAGTTCACCAAAATGCCGGGGCCGATGTTCTTCACCTCGCCTTCGAAGCTCTGGTCCATCAAGCCGTTATCGGGAGATTCCTTGTACTTGGCCTTGAGAATAACCTGACCGGAAGTTGCATTTGCATCCCAAATGAAGTCGGCAGGATTAAAGAAGGATGCTGCCGATTGTGGCGCCAGGATGGCAAATGCCGAAACCGTGACGGCGGCAAGCAGGAAAGTTTTGAGGAGCAAGTTTTTCATGTGTTTCAGGGTCTGGGGATATCCGATGTGGTTTTCCCTTCACAAGAAACGGCGGGGAAGGGACCTGCCCTCCCCCACCGTTTATGAAAAAACTTAAGAATTATTTCCAGTTTCAGCACTGATGTCCCAGGACTCAATGCCGCCACTGCCATCGGAAGTGCCTTCGACCTCAAGCACCAAAACTTGCCCTACGCCTAAGCCGGCAAGCTGCGCTGCCAAACCCGGCAAGTCTAAAGCCGTACCATCGCCACGGATGTATGCACTAGCATTGACATGAACCACCACGTTCCCAGAAGGTGGAGTGGCGCCACCAAAGGTCCGCTTGACTGCCTGCACGCTAACCGTGATGGTCGAGGCACCAAGATCAACACTAATCAAAGTGGCGTCGAGCTCTCCCGGCTTCAGCTTCACCCGACTCGCGATTAAAGTTGCGGAAGCCGGTGCTCCACTCAGACCGCCATGCACCTCACAGCGCAGGCCATCTATAAGTTGACTAGGCAGAAGGCTAGGACTGGGGCCAGAATCAAGAAATATACTTGGCCCGGCAGCTAGGGTCGCGTCGACCGGAGCACTGACAAGGCCATCCATTACCGCAGGTTCACTGTTGTCTAACAACATGCTGAAGGAGTTTGGAAGGCCGCTGATGGAAGCAATGGTTCCCTCGTATGCAACGCCAGCTTCACTCCCGCTTTGCTGGCCGTTGCCGACTTCAATTGAGGTAGCAGCAAAGGGTGAAGGGGCAGCAAAGGTAGCGAACCGCACATCGACCTCCATGCCCGGGACTAAAGTAGTAGCAACCAAGTTAGTTCCACTGGAGCTCGAATCGTTGGAAACAATGCGCGTATTCGCATCAAAGGAAATCGTAATGCTCCCGGGGTCGCCCAGGCTAGCGAGCACTGGGTTCACCGTAGAGTTACCCTTTTCCACTTGGCGAAGGGACAGCTCAAAGGTGCCGGCGCCAGTGTTCAAAGATAAGACCTCTCCCTCGATTTCAATACGATCGTTAACGCCGCCACCATTGTCACCACTATGCGCTTCGGCAATGACACGGCTTGCATTGAAAGTACCTTGGGCAGTCATGGCGCCACTGATTTGCAAAGTATCACCCGGCGTCATTTCGCCCATGAAGCCTGCTGCACTATTAAACGTGCGACCGTCGTCATGCACCATGAAATCGCCGTTGGCCACTTGGACTTCCATCAAGCCAAAGGTTTGGCCGGGATTGGCATCGTCAATGATGCGTGCGAGAAAGCTGTTACTTCCTTGAGTCACACTAGCAACGCGGACACGAAACTCATCGAAGGATGGGGCTAAATCCGTCGTTGCAAGAAAATTCAAATCGAACACAAGTTGGCCTGGATTAGCCAGGTCATCGAGGAAGGAGCGGTTGAGATCAATATCGATGCGGCAAGGAACGAATGCACTGGCATCGAATACCATAACGGATCCTCCAAAATCGCTTAAGTCGGCGCGGCTCGTAACCGTGCGCAAGGTCACTGGCACACTGACTCCGGCAAGGTCTCGGGCACTGGCTGCGCTAGCCATAATTTCTACTTGCTGATAAGTGCCACTTGGAATGCTTGGCACCATCGCGAGCAGGGCTTGCTTGGTAGACAAACCCAGGAACTCAAAGGTGCGTGGTGCGCTGAGTAGGTTTGCCGTTGCATCCCCGTTCGGCGCAATAAGTTTGAGGCTACTCAAGGTGACGATTGCGGTTGAAAGGTTATCAATCGCCGCGTCTCCAACCGTAAACCCAACCGAGTTGGGGGCTGAGAGAGAAGTTGCGGTAGATCCACCACCACCACCACATGCTGGTAACAGCATCAGGCCGAGCGAGGAAAGAAGTAAAAGAGGATTGGGCGTCTTCATGGTATTCCGTGGCACTACATGGCTCACAATAGACCTAGCGGAACCAATCGACGCTTTCCCTCAGGATTATTCCAATTCTTTACTCAGCCAGGCTTTGGCAAAGGCCCAGTCCCGTTCCGCGGTCGAATGCCCGATGCTGAGGGCGTCAGCAGCCTCTTCAATCGTCATACCACCAAAAAACCGCAACTCCACTAAGCGCGCTTTACGCTCATCCTTTTGCGCGAGAGAGTCAAGAGCATCGTCTAACTCGAGAATATCGGCATGATTCCATTCCTCGGGCCGGTGTAAATCTGTTTGCGTCTGAAAAACTGGATTTTCTCCTCTCTTCTTCGCGGATTTACGCCGCGCATGGTCAACCAAAAGCCGACGCATGGCTCGAGCGGCCAAACGGAAAAAATGGGAGCGGCCCTGAATGGAATCCCCTTCTACCAGCACCAAACGAAGGTAAGCCTCGTGAACCAAAGCGGTTGCTTGCAAAGTATGACCCTTTCGCTCATTCCGTAAATAGGACTCAGCCAATCGACGTAAGTCCTCATAGATGATGGGGAAAAGGGCATCTGCAGCCTCTTCGTTGCCTGCAGTCAGATCGTGCAACAGGCGCGTCGCTTCCCCAGGTCCAGTTTCGCTCATGCGCCGAGTCTACGAAATTTGAGGGTAGAGGTGAATTTTTTGCGCCATACTTGTAGAGGATCTTTCTCCCATGACATCCAGCCGCATTCCCACGCCATGCTTCGCGCTATTTTTAAGCATTGGACTTTATTGCACATCGTCCCTGCAAGCGCAAAACCCAAACGACCCTGGGCTCTTAGACCCGGTGATTCAGACTTACCTCGGCCGCACATGGCGTTTGCCATCTAGCCATCAAGTCACACCGGATTCTGAGCAAATTAATATTGTGGGCCGTGTAAGAAAGACTCGTGCAGACCAAGATGTAAGTAGTACTGGCCAAGCGATTCAAAACACTGATGATCCAAGCCAAAGCCTTCGTAATGGATTGGAAAGTCTGCAAGATGCGGCGATGAATAACCAGATGGGCGCCATGACTCTTGCTGCTGAGGATTTACGCGCGATTCTCTTGGGCACCACGCAAGGCAGCATTTACGACGGCTTCGCCATGCTTAACTACAACCGTGGTACTTGGCAAAACGACCATGTCGCGGGTGAATACAAGACCAAACGCTTAACCGACCGCGGTCAAAAAATTCCAGGATTGGATGGCCGCTTACGCACAGTCTGGGAAGCCGACGTCAACCTTCTCTATTATGACGAGGATGTGGATAGCGATACTTTCTTCTTAATCGCTCCTCTAGCAGCTGACTTCCGCGACAGCGTGCAACTGAACTACACGGTGTACTCCACTGGCACCGAAAGCTTTTCTCCAAGTACCCTAGTGCAAGACCTCTCTCCATTCGGTGAGGGTGCGTTGCCATCGAAAGGATTTGATGCCGCATGGGTGCCCCTAAGCGGAAATGAAGTCACGCGTATTTCCATTGATCACGGCTCCCTTGGTACCTTGCGCGGCGTGCAACTCTGGGGTTGGTATGCCGAGCCGGATCGCAGCCAGTACATGGAAATCGTTCGCGAAGAATTGGATGCTCAAGGCGGAACTCGTTTCGAGGTGCGTGGCGCAACCATGATGGAACTCCTGCGCGGTCTAAATTTGGATTCCATTGGGGATGCGGCACCAGAAATGAAAATTCTTCAAGTAGCCGATGCTGTACTCGCAGGATCTTCGGCAAACCAGGTGCTTGCCATGCTCCAACAAGGCAATGTCGCGCCACTAGGTACTCTGAATGATTGGCGAAAAGTGCTGCAAGGCAAGGATTCCTTCCCTCTTGAGGCGCTCCAGATTCTTGCCCTTGAAGGGATTCAACCCGATGTCTTTGGCCCCAACCGACTTGGCCCTTATGACGCGATTTTGGTTTATGCCAACCACGAGGTCTACTCAACCTCCCTTGATCTCGAAGGACATGATCCACTCACTGGATTCTCGATTCCATTGAGCAATGACCCGCAAGGAAGCATGTGGAAAGTCAAAGTCATCAACCTGGACAACACCACACACTATTTGCAAACACATGATTACGGTCCGGCATTGCACGATGACATTGCAACTTGTCGCTTTGCCCCTTCCGGAGGACATAGCCTGGAGATTTACGTTGACCAAGTCATTCAGGGTGGTCCGAAAATGGATGAACTGCAGTGGCGCCTCGCTTGGGGCTTAAGGGATGGGCTTGGCGTTGTCGGTCAATTCGATATTTTCACCCAAGCTCAGGATTTGCCCAACCTTCAGGGATTCCTCGATCAATCCGGGCAAGCGCTAGCAGGGTGGCAATGGCCGCTGTCTGACCGCATTACTGATTTCCGCGTAGATCCACCGATGGCTTGGCTAGGTTCTACTGCGACCTCTGGACTCATAGAGAATGGCGGATCTGGTGTCGTTATTGGGACTGAGACTCCTGGTTTCGGTGGAGCCAAAATGCCACTGTCCGATTTATCTGCATTCCACCCGGATGGCGCATTCAATACCGACACCAATGGCGACGGTCAACTAAATGCTTTGCTGTTCCCCGCATGGTTACGTAATCCATCAGCTTCCGGTGGAGATTTGATTCCAAGCACACCTTTGTGGTTACCCTTTCTATATCGGAATCCGAACAATGGCACAGCATGGATGGACCCCACCGATCATGCATTAGGAGCATGGATTGACCAAAGCTTTGTGTTTGGTGAACCAATCCAAGCGAACTCCGACGGCTTTCTTGAAATGCGTCGTCCGCGGAGTCAAGGCCAAGCTCTATGGCATTACGACGGCCTGTTCCGCGACACCGCCGGCGCTCCAACACGCACCTCTGATCGCTTTACGCGTTAAAGGGAAGCTAACTCCAAGCGCCTTACTGCTCCATCGCGGCAAGGTTTTCCTCGATGCGTCGGCGTAGGGGATGCCCCTCTGGTGCCTTCTCGATAATGACTGCCAAGGCTTCACGGAAACGCGCGGCCGCTGCTGCGATATGACCGCGACTTTCCTCCAGCAAACCAAGATTGTTGATACTGCCCGCGATATGGGGATGATCCGCCGCTAACAAACGCCTTCGCATTGCGAGGGATTCCATAAAGCAGGCCTCCGCATCATCGAATTTCCCGAGCGCCTCCAGGCCCATGCCCAAATTATTCAAGGTGGTCGCTAGGTCAGGATGTTCCTCACCGGCATACTGTTTCTGATGAATCTTTAGTGCGCGCTCAAAAGCTTCGACCGCTGCGTCCAACTTCCCCTGCTTCATAGCCAATGCGCCAAGGTTATTCCAGGTGGCCGCTGAAGTCGGTGCATCTGGGCCTTCCAATGATTGGCGGATTGCCAGAGCTTTTTCATATTCCACCTGTGCGGCATCAAACTCGCCCATGGTGTGATGCACCAAACCGAGCGTATTCCAAGCGGAAGCCATTTCCTCGCTTTCTTGCTCCAAAAAGTTACCACGTAGCGCCAAAACTTTAAGCAGATTCACCTCAGCTTGTTCGAGCAATCCAGAACGTCGTTGCGCGACGCCGAGATCAAAGTGAATGTCTGCAGCTAAAGCAGGATCACGTTGTGCCATCTTTGGCTCGGCATCGAGTGCTGATTGCAGAAGAGCGATAGCCTGCTCTTCATCGCCAAGATTCAGCAGCACCTTGCCTAAAGTTGCGGCCAATTCCGCACGCACCTCTGGTTCATCATCTAGGTCGGCGAACATGGAATCTAAACCACTACCGAAGAAGTCTTGCATCGACATATCGCTCAATCCCTCCGCCCATGGGTCTGGACTGCTAAAAAAATCGGTGAGGAATTGCGAAACGCGACTCGTAGTCAAGGCTTTACGCATCGCCACCTGACTGGTATGAACATAAGCTGCAAGCCCAATCACCCCTGCAAGTAGGGCAACTGCAGCGAAACTGACTGGCCATCGATTGCGTCCGACAAAACGATGCAGGCGATACCAAGCGGAATCGGGGCGTGCCAAAACCGGCTTGCCTTGTTGAAAGCGACGCAGGTCTTCCCCAAGGGAGTGTGCCGATGCATAACGGCGGTCAGCCTGCTTGTGCATGCAGCGCAGTAGGATGGCATCTAAATCGCGCGGGAAGCGTGGGTCGCTTTGATGCAGAGATTGCGGAATGGTCTCACTCACGCGTTTGGCGATATCAAAGCGACTGAGGCCATCCAACGCATAAGGCGGCTTGCCGCCGAACATGCGATAAAACACCACGCCAAGGGAGTAAAGGTCGCTAGCAGTGCCGACGGCTTCCCCACGCGCCTGTTCCGGGCTTGCATATTCCGGCGTCATCACCGGGAAGGATGCAAGGGTCAATCCCGAATCCCCTTCTTCCGGATCCAATAGTTTCGCGATGCCAAAGTCCAGCAACTTTGGATGCCCACTTTCATCCACCAAGATGTTGCTCGGCTTCAAATCGCGGTGAATCACCAACTGCTGGTGCGCATATTGCACCGCATCACAGATCTCAAGCGCGATGTTTAGTTTTGACCGCAGGCTCAACTTCTCTTCTTTGACATAACGCAGTAAATCGCGTCCCTGCACAAAGTCCATCACTAGATATGGAATCCCCTCTTCCGTACTGCCGCCATCCAATAATCCGCCAATGTTGGGATGATGCAGCTGCGCCAACATCTGACGTTCCTGCAAAAACCGGGTGGCAAAACTGCCGTGCTGCAATCCCTCACGCAAAAACTTAATCGCGACGACTTGGTCAAAGACTCCATCGGCGCGCTCGGCCTTGAATACATCTCCCATGCCGCCGGATGCCAGAATCTCAATGATCCGATAGGGACCGAATTCTTCCCCCACCCGCGACGTCTTGTTGCTCAAACCTGCGACCAACTCTTCTTCGAAGTCCGGGGCCTCCAATCGCTTCCCAAGGCCGGAGTCATCCAACATAGCGGCCAAATCTCGCGCCAGGTCGGGGCGGTCAGCGCGCAAAGCCGCAACGAACTCCTCTTGCACAGCAACCTCCTGGTCGCTTGCCCATGCAAAAGCCTCCTCCAATGCTTGCCATGCATCTTGTGGAAGCCTTGGCCCGAGCATGGCTTAAATCCGCTCCATACAGTAGATGACTTCATTTGCATAACTAAGGCCCTTCTCCTTCAATCTAGGCTCAAAGCTGAGGCGGTCACGACGCTCGAGTAGTTTCACCCGGAAGTGGTCGGCGTAGTGTTCGCGGACCTCAGCTTCTTCTACCGAAAACGGAGGTCCCGTCATTTCAGCCTGTGGGTATTCAAAGGCTAAACTAAGCCCAACCGCACCCACCGGCAGAATGGAAGCCAAGTGTGCGTAATAACGTTCCCGTGTTTCTGCAGGCAATGCAACTTGCGCAGCACGATCGAACCAAGCCGTGACTCCTTCCAAATGCTGCGGTTTTAGATCGAAAAAGTTACCCAACAGAATGCAGATGCCGTCGGTGCCAAGAACAGTCACCCCATCCAACTCTTCGCTAGTTGGATTCAAATTTGCCTCGCGAAAAAAAGCGTCGACCGCCTTAGCAACCACTTCATTGCCGATCACTTGATAGCCCTGCTGCGCGAACCAATGCAAATCAAGCGTCTTGCCACACAAAGGGACGAAAACTGTCGCATCCTTCGGTGCGCCGACCTGCGGCCAAAACTCCAACATGTATTGGTTGAAATCTTTGAGATGGAAACCGATTTGTTCGGTGTCCCAGCGGCCTTCCCAAAAACTCTTTTCCATTAGGAACCGCCTCCGGGGCTCAACACGGTCATGCCACTGAATAGAGTGATCATCGCAAAGTTGAACAGTAGAAACAGAAGGAAGAAGATAATCGCAGCCGGAATTGCTGCGAACATGAGTTTAACCATGATGGACACCCACCTCGCGAAGGAGATGTCGATGTCGACGATGATGGTCTCGGTTGGTTTTTTAGCTGCCAATGGAAAGTGCCTCAGCCACAATCATAGTCGCTGAGGCACTCTTAACAGCCCGAGAAAAAAGTCATTCCGCGCCCCAGCGGGTGCTTTGGCCCCCCAACATCGTCAGCAGAACCCACCCCTATCTACGAATAGGGGCCGAACCCGCTTCCTCATTGGGAAACAAAATCACCCGCCGTGCCACGAAAGCACTTTCTTCACGGGCTTCTAAGCCAAACTGAGGGGATAGTTTGCTTATCGTTCGATCATCATCGCGATACCTTGACCACCACCAATGCAGGCCGACGCCATGCCGGTCGATTTTCCGCTGCGCTCCAGCTGGTGCATGAGCGTGAGCAGCAAACGCGTGCCGGTAGCACCGAGTGGGTGTCCGATAGCAACTGCGCCACCGTTGACATTGCACTTATCGCGATCCAGCTCCAGCACTTTCTCACAAGCGAGGTATTGTGCAGAGAAGGCTTCGTTGATCTCGATGTAATCGATATCGCCAAGCGCAACACCAGCCTTTTCGGCTGCCATGCGCATAGCAGGGACTGGGCCGAAACCCATCAACTCAGGCTCTACGCCTGCGGTTGCCCAAGAACGAATCTTGGCGCGGATGTTCCACCCTTCGGCCTTCGCCTTTTCCTCGGTGGTGATAATCAGCGCCGCTGCACCATCCACAATGCCGGATGCGTTTCCTGCAGTCACGGTGCCTTCCTTGCCGAATGCAGCGCGTAACTTAGCGAGGCCTTCGAGAGTGGTTTCGGGGCGAATGTGGTCATCGGTATCGACCACGAACTCTTTGCGGCCGGCCTTCACCGTGACAGGAACGATTTCATCGGCGAAGACACCGCTTTGCACTGCTGCCGCGCCAAGTTGATGACTGCGTAGAGCATATGCATCTTGCTGCTCGCGGGTGATGGCATACTTGGTCGCCAAGTTCTCGGCGGTTTGCGCCATGAAGAAACCGCAGTAGGGATCCTTCAGCGATTCAAACAGGGAGTCTTCCAACTGTGGGGACATGCCGAGGCGGAAACCGTCGCGTGCACCGCGTAAAACGTGCGGTGCTTGGGACATGTTTTCCATGCCGCCAGCAACCACGACATCGGCATCGCCCGCCAAAATCATGTAGGCCGCGCTCATCACCGACTGAATTCCGGAGCCGCACAAACGGTTCACGGTCAGTGCCGGCACTTCATTGGCAAGACCAGCTTTGAGACCGGCATGACGCGCGCCGTAGATGGCATCGGCCGAGGTCTGCATGGCGTTGCCCATGACCACGTGCTGCACCTGCTCCGGCTTGACTCCAGAGCGCTCCAGCGCGGCACGGATGGCATGACCACCCAAATCGGTGGCAGTTTGAGTTTTGAATAGGCCGTATCCGGGGGTGCCGGAGAATTCAGCCATAGCGGTTCGAGCCCCGCCGACGATCACCAATTGCTTGCTCATGGGATGTTTTCGCGTTTTTTCACACCCGGAGATGGGGTGGATTTTGGCGTAGATTCTAACAGAGCGTGCAAATCGAAGGAGGACGGTATTCCATCACCCAGTCACTTTACGATTGTCCTTTGACTGATAAACTCATACTCCCGCAGCAGGTTGCATTTCTGCTCCTGCCTCCCCCTTGTCCACGCCCTTATGCCAAACCTGCAAATCATTTGCCTGAGCCTAGCAGCTGTAGTTCTCATCCCACCACTGAGCGCTCAAGGCAACTCCCTTCTTTATCGCCTCGATGGAGCCAATGCCGGCGATCACTTTGGCCACGCAATGGACCACCTAGCTGATTTAGACGGCGATGGCCTTGGCGATTTTGTGGTTAGCGCACCCTTTGCAAATCCAGGAGGGCTAGTCGGCGCAGGCTCAGCATTCGTCTACTCTGGCGCAACTGGGAGCTTGCTTTACACCTTCGATGGAGAGGGTGCGGGGGATGGCTTCGGCTCTTCTCTTGCCAACATTGGAGACGCCGATGGCGACGGATTCGATGACATCGCGCTGGGCGCTCCCTTCGCCGATTTCAACGGCCTACTCGACAATGGCGCTGTTTACGTTTACTCGGGCGCATCGGGTTTGCTCCTCAACCGCTTTGAAGGACAGTTCGACGATGGCCAACTAGGGCGTTCCGTCTCTTGGTTTGGCGATGCAAACGGCGATGGGCTTCAAGATTTACTCACTGCAGAACCCAACCACTCCCCCGCCCCGCCAGCAAACCCCGATGGCAAGATTTTTGTGTTTGATGTACTCAGCGGAACCTCGATCCATGAATACTTCGATGAGCGCCCCTTCGGTGACCCAAGTTCCTTCGGCCATCGAGTCGTAGGACTTGGCGATCTAAACGGAGACTCCAGCCCTGACCTAGCGACAACCTACGGGCATTTCCAAGTGCAACTACACGCCACCACCATACGACGCGGCGACGATGGAAATTTCCTCATGCCCATTTGGATTGACGATTTACGTCGCCCAACCTTTACCGCCTCTTATGTAAACCTTGGCGACCTCAATGGAGATGGGGTCAATGAACTTGGACTCGCAGACTCGGATTATGATTTCAGCCTCCCGAGTGGGGTAGTCATGGTGTTCTCGGGAATCGATGCCAGCCTTATGTACGAATGGCAAGGGGTGCTTGCAAATGATCGTTTTGGCATGGCCATGTCCTCCGCCGGCGACATCAATGGCGATGGGGTTGCGGACATTTTGTTCGGTTCTGGAGAGCGCTGGATTGCTGGAGGAACCAATACGGTCCACGCACATTCTGGAGCAGATGGGTCGCTTCTCTTTCAAATACCCGGCGCCAATGCCTTCGGCGCGGCACTCTCCAAACTAGATGATGCCGATGGCGATGGCCTCGATGACTTCCTTGTCGGTGCACCTTTAACCCCGGTTGGCCTCAACCCAGAAGCAGGATCTATTTATGTCTACCATTAACCCTTCCATCGCCATGCTGCGTAATTTAACTTTCCTCTACGTAATCCTTGGCGGATCGGCTTTTGCGCAGGCCGGAGGAGAGTCCACCATCCACTATGAATTAAATGGGAATGTGGATGATCATATTGGCACCAATTGCGCCAATCTTGGCGATCTCGATGGCGACGGTGTGGCTGATTTTGTTGTCAGCAATATCGACAATGCGGGCAACGATGGGGACCTGCGCATCTATTCTGGCGCCACCGGCAACCTACTCTATTTCCTAGATGGTTATGAGGCTCGCAACCACACTTTGGCCGGCGGTTACGACCTAGACGGTGACGGAGTTCCTGACTTCATGATCGGAACTTTCCGCGGTCCATTCGTAAGCGATGGCATGGTTCGTATTTTCTCTGGGAAAACTGGCGGTGTCATGCGAACGATTGAAGGGCCTGAAATCATCAATCTCTTTGGCGGAGCCATGCTTATGGTGTCCGATTTGAATGGAGATGGAGAAGTCGACCTAGTCATCCAGGAATCGCTTGCTGACAACCTTCCTGGTGATAATGTTGGAGCGATTCACTTTTACACGAAGGAAGGAATTCGTTTCCGCACGATTTATGGGGTCGGTGATACCGAGTTCTTTGGCAGCGCACTGGCAGACATGGGCGATATGAATGGAGATGGCACGACCGACATTCTTGTCGGAACCGAAGGGTTTGATGCGGATCGTGGTTCTGTGGATTTGTACTCGGGCGCGGATGGCGTACGCCTCATGCACCTTGTTGGTGAGGAGCAAGGGGATGGTTTTGGGCAACAGCTAGTACCTCTTGATGACTTAAATGAGGACGGTGTACGGGATTTTGCGACCTCTGCATGGCTTAAAAATCGGCCCAACAACCCTGGGAGAAACGAAGGTTCTGTTTACGTGATCTCCGGTGCAGATGGACAAGTCTTACGCCAGCACTGGGGAAGCGTTGCTAATGAGAGCTTCGGCTATAGCATGACCGGAAGCGGCGATGTCGACGGCGATGGCTTTGCGGATTATTTGGTGGCTTCCAAGGCCGACGGCAACAACCGGTCGGGATTCGTCACGCTTTTCTCCGGGAAAACCGGCATTCCACTCGACATCTACTCCACAACGGTGCCTGGGCTTGCGCCCGAGCAGGAACTGGGCCGTGCCATGGCTATGCTTGACGACTTTGATGCAGATGGGCGCAGAGAAGTGTTGATCTGCAATCCTGGCGGCGGCAGTGCTGCTGCAGTAGCCGGAGGGGCAGTTTTCCGGTACAGCTTCGATCCACAAATCAGCATCAGCAGCTACACCGCCTCAGCGGCCAATGGAGAAGTCCTAAGCATAGATTTAGATTTCCCGCTTTCGGCCGCGAACACAAACTACAAAATCTTAGTGTCGGCAGCGGGATATGGGCCCATTACCTATGGGGTTCCGATTCCACTTTCCGTGGACAGCTTCGCTTCTCAGTCCTATGCGGGAATCTATCCATTTGCCGTGCATAGCAACATGCAGAGCTTGCTTGATGCCCAGGGCAATGCCACAGCTTCCGTCACCATTCCCTCCGGCTTATCTCCCAGCTTGATTGGGCAATCTTTGTATTTTGCTGCCATCGTCGAGCCCATCGGCCAACTTCCAACGATGGCATCTTCCCCATTGCCCCTCACAATTCTTCCATAATCCTAAAAAGCCCTATTCTTCAGGCCTTTGAGGAGTAGGTTTAGGTGTAGATTTCGCACACTCATGGCCTAATCGATCCCAGGGTTCTCCGCCACCTGGCACATTTTTTGCTAGTGTGGAAGGTGCCTTTCCGCGCAAATAATCCCCGGAACATTCCAATAACATGCTTCTAACCATCCTTTCCATCAGCGCACTCTGTGCTCCACTAGCCGCTCAAACCGTCGAGGATTTTGAGTCTTATCCGGCGGCCAACAGCACGGGCAGTCCACTAGGACTCAGCCTCCTGGACGATACCACCATCGCCAATGGATTTGGCCCCAGCCTGGTCATGCCTGGCTGCACCTATTCCACCGGTGGGCCGTTCCTGCAATGGAACGGAAATGGCTTTTTTGGCCAGACCTCGCGCAACCTTTGTGGTGCCGGGCTAGATGTGGTGATGGAGTACAACCCTCCTGTGACTAACGTCTCTTTTGACATCATGGTGTTCAATACCGCACCAGATTTGGTCACAGTGGAAGTTTTCGGCCCTGGCCGGGTACTTCTAGATGTCACTACGGGCATCAGCGTAGTCGACGGAACTGGCGTCCCCTTCTCCTACCATGGTGGGCCGATTGCCTCAGTGAAAGTTTGGGCAACGCAACAGCTATCTAGTCCGATTGTTGACAATCATGAGTATGGTGGCCCCAACCTAAGCATCACCGGTGCATGTCTCACTGGCCTGACCCTTTCGGTTTCAGGTGCAGAGCCGAATGCTCAACTTGCGATTGCGCATGGAACTCCTGGCACCTTCGTCATTCCAATTGGAGCTTGCGCCGGCACCACGCTTGACCTTGCCACACCAACCTTGGCCGGCTTCTTCAACGCCGACGC
>JASFYO010000039.1:0-9589 GCA_045047305.1 Planctomycetota bacterium
GGCTGACTCTTATTCTTACGCCGCAGGATGTCGTCTTGACGATCCTTGATTACTTTCGGCGGCTCTGGCTGCAAATGGAAGTGCACCTCGAGGACGACGGCACCGTTTAAGTTTCCGTCGCGGTATTTGGGGCCAATTTGTTGCGGGGTAAACTCCTCCATCTTGAGGCCTTCGCGCTCGCCGGGCATCCATAGGACTACGTTGTAAACCTCATCCCAGATGCCCCAATCGGCACTTCCGGCGTTCATGGCAATGGCACCACCCACATGTCCGGGCACGCCAACTAGAGATTCAAAACCGGCAAGTCCAACTCCATGCGCGGTGTGGACTAAGCTCGGTAAAGTTGCGCCGGCCCAAGCACGCAGTCCATCGCCGTCGCGGAAGATGCGGCGCATGTTGCCGGTATGGATGACGGCACCGGGCACATCGCCATCGGGTGCAAGGGTGTTGGCGCCAGCACCTAATAAACGCCACGGCACGCCATCTTTCTCCAATGCGGTCAGCAGATCGGCGAGTTTCTCCGGCCGATGCGGCTCGAAGAACATCTCGGCTTTTCCGCCAATGCGTAAAGTGGTCCACTGCGACAAGGGTTCGTCGCGGCGCATGGGGGCGATTTCAGCGTAGGTTTCGAGCGAAGGCATCGACATCTCCAGCACCTAGGCAGAGGACGATGTCGTCGGTCTGCAGCCAGGAACCAAGTATTTTGCGTCCTTCCTCCTGATTCTGCACGGTAGAAAGTGGACGATTTTTAAAGCCGGGCCGTGCTTCGAGTTCGGGGACTAATTCCTTCACGCTGGCCTGCAATTCTTGTGGATCACGGGCGCGGTAGATTTCTAGCAGCAGGAGCGCATCGGCCAAATCCAAAGATGGCGCGAACTGGTCGCGGTAGGCATGAAAACGCTGCGCCTGATGTGGTTGGAAGACCACCAGCAGACGTTTATCGGGCCAACGTTCGCGCGCGGCTTGCAGGGTGGCGCTGACTTCGACCGGATGGTGCGCATAATCGGAAACCACCGTGGCGCCGTTTTCGAGTTGGCCGACGACCTCTAGACGTCTTGCGGCACCAGCATAAGTTGCCAACGCGTGATCGACGGCGGCTTGCGGCAGGTTGAAGCTGCGTAGGACGGCAGCAACCAGCACGGCATTGCGTCGGTTGTGGGCGCCGTGCAGACCGATGACTTGATCTTCCGGAAGTGTCGGTGCATCTTGCCAGGTGCTGGTGCAAAAGTGCGCTAAATCCGGTGTTTCAGGGCCAGCGAACACGGTTCCGGAATCGCGCATGTTGGAAAGGAAAACTCCAAACGCTGCGACCACTTCTTCTAAACCACCAGGGTAGGTGTCGGGGTGCTCGGCATCGACGTTGATCAACGCGACATTTGCCGGGTGCAGGGCGTGGAAAGAGCGCGCGTATTCGCAGGACTCGAGAATGAGTGGCAGGCTGGGGTCTCCCCAATCGGCGGAGCTTGGCAGTTGCGGGACATCGGCGCCGACCAAGTAGCCGACGTTGATGCCGGCTTCGCGCAAGCCATAGGCAATCCATCCGGTGCAGGTAGTCTTGCCGTGAGAGCCGGCAATCGCGAGAACCGAGCGCAACTGGCTGATCTCCCCCAGCATGTCACTGTAAAGGGCGGATTGGGCACCACCGGCAATCGCGCGCGAGACGTTGGTGTCGGCGGCAGGGACAGCGGCGGAACGGACTACCCAGGAAACGTTGAGCGGTTGCTCGGGATCAAGTGGGATGAGGCCGTCTTGAATGAGGCTGTCGTTGCTTTCAAAACCGCGCGAGTCTTGCCCGAATACCGTCCAACCAGCTTGCAGGAACAGCTTGGCCAAACCACGCATGCCACATCCGCCCGCGCCGACCAACAGGAGCGTTGCTCCAGCAGGGCCGGCAAGCGCCTCCAGCCCACCGCCAACACCAGCTGGGTGCGGCGCGGCTGCGGTCGACGGCGTTTGTTCTTGAACCTTCACTGCACCACTCTAATGTTTTGGCGCAGCAATTTCTTCTAGTTGCGCCACACCAATTGTTTGGCCATCAGGCGGGCGTTGTGCGGCGAGAAAATCACCCATGCTTTGGCGCAGGGTGTCGCTGCGTAAACAGGCGAGAATGGCCTGCAGATGGGTTTTAGGGTCAGTTCCAGCTAGACACAACAAACCGGGCTCCAGCGCGCGCGTGTTGTGCTCTTGCTGACGATCCTTATGCCAGGGATAAGGTAAAACCGCTGCCGCAAGGCCGTGCAACCACAACTCGCCGACCGTCGACGCCCCGCCACGGGTCAGCGCGAAATCGGCAGCGCTGTATGCCGCGCCCATTTCATGGCAGTGATCGAGAAGTACTAAGTTTTTATGTCCGCCACCTGCGAGTTCCTTGCCTTTGCCGGCACCACAGATGGCGAGCATTTGCCAACCGGCTTGCTCCAGTTCCGGCAGCAAGGATTGTGCAAGTTGATTCAGGTCTTTGGCGCCCTGACTTCCACCCATGACCAAAAGCGTTTTGCGCTGTGGATCCAAACCAAATTCTGCAGCTGCGGTTGCCGCATCTTGCTTCTCTAAAACCTTACGCGTCACTGGTCCAATCGCGATGGCACGTTTCAGTTGTTTGGCGGTTGGCTCGAACATAGTCAAGAGGAGTGCGCTGAAACTCGACATCCATTTCACGCTGCGTCCAACCACGAAGTTGCCTTCGAGCAGAACTAAGGGTGCATGTGGAATCAGCAAGGAAGCAGCGCTGGCGGCACCTCCTAGCGCAATCACGGCATCGGGGCGAAAACGACGCGCATACTTCCTTGCGCGCATGCCAGCCCCCATCAAGGCAAGCGGCCGCGGAAAACGGGAGGACTCAAAGGCCAGAGATTTGCATGCGCGGCCATCGGCGACATAGGATTGCTCGACATCGCGGCCGCTCAGTAGAAACAAAGTTTCATGTCCACGCGCTTCGAGACCCTCGGCGAGCCCAATCGCCGGAGTGAGATGTCCACCGGTGCCACCACCGACAAAGAGAAAACGCATGCTTCTCTAGAGCCCTATTGGATCGGCGGGATTTTCAGCACCTGCCCCGCCTTAATGCTGTGCGGATCGGTAAAGCCATTCGCTGCCAAAATGCGTGGCACTTCGCGCGAGGTGTTGTAGTACTGCTGTGAGATTCTCCCCAAAATATCGCCACTTTTCACAGTGTGATACCGCATACCTGCAATGGGTTCTTTGTGCCCCACCAGGGGTCCAGTTTCCACTGGCGGCTGGTAGTGGTCATAAATCTTCAGCTGCTGCCCAACCTTAATCGAGCGTTCATCCTCAATACCATTCCACTTCAAAAGATCACGCCATGCACTGGCGCTCCCCAATTCGCGTTTCGCAATGAGAGTGAGGGTTTCATCTTGATGCACCCGAATCGTACGAAAAGCGGCATTGGCCGGTATCGAGGTATGCGCATCCACCGAATCGGTGCTCCGCGAAGGCAAGCTACCTCCAGCAGCGCGTCCGCCGGACGGAGTGCGTGGGTCATCGACTGGAGGTGCTGCAAAGCGGTTACTACTCACATAGCGCTTGCGTTGCGCCGGTGGCAACAAACGCACGGTATCAAGAGCTCCGGGGTCGAGTAATACGGCCGCCGGTTCGGCATCGGCAGGTTGCGCTTGCTTCCCGCCCAGCCACCACCCGACGGTAGCCATAAGAAGAAGCAAAAAGAATGCAAGCAGAGCTGTTTGTTGGACGCGATTCATCAGAACAATTCAGTAACAGGAGTAGGGCGACGTCGAACTTCGTAAACGGCTTTGAGTGCAACACCAAGCAAAGCGGACAAAGCAATGATGGAAGATCCGCCGCGGCTAACAAAGGGCAGTGGCAATCCTTTCACTGGCACAAGCTGCAATACCATCGCCATGTTGTATGCCGCTTGAAAGGAAATCATGAGGGTGGCCGTAGCCATCAAAATGATTCCGTAGCGAGTTTCTGACTGACGCGCAGTGCGGAAACCAAAAATAGTAAAGGCGAGAAACAAAGACCAGATGGTCAAGGTGCCAATTAAACCCCATTCTTCAGCGACAATCGGATAAATGAAGTCGGTGCCACTCTCAGGAATGAACCCCATATTCAACACTCCATTACCCGGCCCTACTCCGGTAATACCACCAGCGGCAAAGGCCTCTTCACCACGCAAAACTTGCTGCGAAGGCTCTTGCCAATAGCTAAGCCGAGAGGAAACGTGCGGAAAAAACAAAGATGCTAGCCACAAGAACAAAATCAGCACTGGTACCAACACAGAAAGAAAACGAACTGGTGTTCCTGCAAATAGGAAAGTAAAGCCGCTCACCATAATGAGAATAATCACCGAACCAAGATCCGGCTGCATCAAGACCGGAAACATCATGAGCATAAAGACTCCACCCAGTTTGGCTATGGCTTTGGGATTACTTAAGCGCAAGGGATCACGCGCTACCCAAGAGGCCATGGCAATCGGCCACAAGCATTGAAACAGGATGGAAGGTTGCAAAGTAAGAGGACCAATCTGTACCCAACGTGTTGCCGAATTTGCAGTGTGCCCGATACCCGCCCAAAGCATTAAACACAGCAACAAAAACAGTGCGCTAATCGATGGGATGACAAAACGGCGCGTTGTTTCTGTCGACAGACTGAATGCAGCAAGGAAACCGGCAACGCCTAATCCAAGAAACACGCAATGCCGCGCAAGCACCGTCCATACCTCTCCTGGAGGTGCAGCAGAAACGGCCGTCACCAATCCGGCTACTGCCAAGGCGATAACGCAGCCGAGCATCCCATAGCCCGCTGGGTTGACACGCTTGAAGGCTTCCATTTAGCGCAACTTGACTAGGAGAAGACCGAGTGCAGCGCAAACGGCGGAAAGGATCCAAAAACGAGCAACGATTTTTGATTCGGGCATGCCCCGTAGTTGCCACACGTGGTGGATGGGAGCCTTTGGAAACAAGCGCTTGCCGCCAGTGAACTTGTAATAGTAAATCTGCAATAAGCTGGTGCTAACTTCCAGAACAAATACGCCTGCAAGCAAGGGCAATGCTAACTCTTGCTTACTCACAATCGCAAAATAGGCAATACTGGCCCCTAAGGGCAGAGAACCGCTATCGCCCAGAAACACTTCCGCTGGGTAGCTGTTGTACCAAAGGAATCCAAAGGTTGCACCGAGCACCGCGGCAACCATCACCGTGACTTCTCCGGAACCTGGAATGTGCGGCAAGTTCAGATAACTGGCGAGGTCTAAATGGCCTACGGCATAAGAGGTAAGTGCTAGTGCCACTAAAGCCGGAATGGCAGAACCCGCAGCGAGTCCATCGAGACCGTCGGTCACGTTGGCCGCGTGACTCGTCGCCAGGATGACGAAAGTCTGGAAGACAACAAAAATACCAAAGCCCCACCAACCGAGGGTATCGGGCTGCGCAAAGATGTCTTTGAGAATCGGGAAATACAAATTCCGAATCGCAGGGTAGCCAGTAGAAGGATTACCCAAGGCCCAATAAGCCGACACCACTAAAACTGCGAGGACCAAGGACGCTAGCATTTTCGCGCGGCGCGACATTCCGTTGCGGCCACCTTCGCGTTTTAGTTTCATCCAGTCATCGAGAAAACCAATCGTACCCATGCCAACCATAAGGACCGCACCAATCAAAATAAGTGGTTCATCCAAACGGCAGAACAACAACATGGTAAGCAAAATCGCACTCAACCAAAACACACCACCCATAGTGGGAGTTCCAGCCTTCCCGCTTGCTGCATAAGCTTTGCCAACTTCTGCGTCGTCGGAAAACCCTGCATCCTCACCCACACCTGCAGCACGCAATCGTGCGATTAACGGCTTTCCAAGCAGGATCGCCAAGGTCATGGAGATGGCAAAGGCTAATCCCGACCGTACGCCAATGTAACGTAGTGCCGAAAACGGCTGCCACATTTCTTCAAGATAGGGATAGAGCCAGTAAATCATGAACTGGCCTCCATCTCTGAGGCCTGGTTATGCCACTGCTGCAAGATACGCTCTAAAGCTTCGGCACGCGACGCCTTCAATAGCACCACATCTCCAGGGTGCAAACTTGCGCGGAGCATGGTTGCTGCAGCTGCTGCATCATCCACGACCTGGCATGGGACCTGGCCCTTGGTTCCCTGTGCAATCCAAGCACCACCACTGCCGACGCCAATCAATAAATCGATTTTTGCCATGACCACTTCTTGGCCCACCCGATGGTGCAGCTCTTCCGAGGTTGGCCCCAACTCTTTCATCGAACCTAAAACTGCAATCCGCCGCCTTGCACCTGACCATTGCTCTAAAACTTTTAATGCGGCTTGCATCGAAAGTGGGTTGGCGTTGTAAGCATCATCTAAAACTGTGACACCTTCCCGCTTCACCACACTCATGCGACCCTGGGGTGGAACTAAACGCATAAGGCGTATGCGTAAATCCTCATCCGACACGCCATGAAAACTTGCAATGCGTGCCGCCATCAAGGCACTCGCAATTTCATGTTCGGCGTGCAGCTTCAATTCCAAATGCCCTAAGCGTGGATGCTGCAAAACCCAAGCCCCTGGTGTGCGCGCCAAAACCTTCATGTGGTCTTCGACTAAGGGATCACGTATCTCCACATGGGCTTGCCATTTAGAGCACGCATTCCGCATCATCTCAGACAATTCGAATGGAAGCCAAACACGCCCGTTTTCTGGAGCGGCCTGGGCTAATTTTGCCTTCTCAAATGCGACCGTTGCGATCGCGCCTAATCCTTCCAAATGAGATGCACCTACAGCCGTCAGCCAAACATGCCGCGGACGGGCAATGCTCAACAGGATGTCCATTTCTCCGGGAGCATTGATGCCATACTCCAACACCAAAGTCTTGGTGTCTAGCGGCGCACCAAGAATCGCAAGCGGCAAACCAACTTCTGAATTATAGGAAGCAGGCGCGGCAAATGCGTTGTGCGCAGCTCCACCCAAAAGTTGAAAGAGAAAGTCCTTCGATGTGGTCTTTCCCACCGACCCCGTGATACCAATCACGCTGGCCTGCAAACGTCCTGAGTGAAATCGAGCTAAAGCGCCCAGTGCTTTCAAGCAGTCGGGGACCACCATGCAGGCCAATCCCGATGGACGTTCTCCGCGGTCAGGCTGCACCAAAGCAGCAACGGCACCTTTCTCCATGGCTTGACGCAGATGAGCATGGCCGTCGGTGCGTGCGCCAACCAGTGCGACAAACAAATCGCCAGGTACGACCGTACGGCTGTCCATCACCACACGCCGCACCGGCAATGGAGCATGGTCGAACAAACTTGCGCCGAGGATTTGCGCGACTTCGGTGGTGTTCAAGTTAAGCATGCCACCGCCTGTGCAAGTTCTACGCGGTCATCAAAGGGATGACGCACCTGATTGATTTCTTGATAGGTTTCATGCCCTTTACCCGCGAGCAACAAGACGTCGCCGGGGAGTAAACGCGCAACCGCTAAGCGAATCGCTGCGCGTCGGTCAGTTTCTAGGATGCTAGGACAATCGGTGGATTGCACACCCTGGTGCACTGCGCCAGCAATCTGTTGGGGATCTTCGCAGCGCGGGTTATCCGACGTGACCACACACCAATCGGCAGTGCTTCCCGCAGCGATGCCCATCGGGCCGCGTTTTTCACGATCGCGATCTCCACCGGCACCGAGTACAACGCCTAGTCGTGCATCCGGAAAAGCACTTCGCAGGGCTTGTAACACATGTTTCAAGGCTTCTGGGCTATGCGCATAATCCACGAACAGTTGTGCATGGAAGTCAGGGACCACGCGCTGCAACCGACCCGGCGCTGCGGTGCAAGACTGCAGAGCGGCGCAGGCAGCATCGGTTGCGATTCCCGCAGCGCGCATCATGCCAAATGCGACCAGCAGGTTTTCAGCATTATGAGTGCCAATCAAACTGCTTTGAATCACGCCTTCCCCCAACACACCGAAAATGGAAAGAACCAGGCCAGAAGCATCGGCGGTGCAGGTTCCACGCAGGTCGGCAGCTTCTGCATGCAACCCCCAGACTAGTTTTTGTGCTGGAGAATCAGCGCACAGGGCCTGCAGTTCGAGGTTGCTTGGCAACAATGCCATCGCTGAAGCATCTAAGCGCAAAAACATCTCGGCTTTGGCTTTGGCATAAGCCTCCATGCTGTGGTGGATATCGAGGTGGTCGTGACTGAGGTTGGTCCATGCAGCGCAATTCAGCGACACACCACTCATCCGTTCTTGCTCTAAGCCTATCGAGCTTGCTTCTAACACCACGGCCTCCCCACCCCCATGCAACACCTGCTGCATCCAGTTGTGGAGGACGTCGGCAGGGGGCGTAGTGTTCAGAATACTTTGCTCTTTTTGCTGGAAGCGCAAACCCAAAGTTCCGCCGCAAGCCGTAGCGATTCCGCATGCAGACATGGCGTGCTCCAACAAATGCACCACTGTGCTCTTACCATTGGTGCCGGTGACAGCACCGACCCACAGGTCATCGGTTGGGCGGCCAAGCAACTCATGCGCCATGACTCCAGCCAGCGCGGCCACCTCTGTCGTGGACCAGGACTTAGGCAAAGTCAAGTGCGCCACGGTTCCGTACTGACTTTCACCTTGCAGCAAAAAAGCTGCAGCGCCACGCTCAAAGGCTTCGGAGAGAAAACGTCGGCCGTCGGTGCGGTAACCACCTAGGGCACAAAACAAATCTCCTGGCTGCACTTGGCGCGAGTCGAAACAGGCGCGTAAAAGTTGCGGGTCGACGCCCTGCTCCGCACCCTGAAGAGTGACAGAAGCGCCATTCGAGGCTAGCTGGCGGAGGAGCTCGGAAACCTTCATTTGTCTCGCTGAAGACTAGCCGCCGAAGCCCTGAAATCCAAGGTTTCCGACGATTTTGTAGCGAGACTTCCACGTCTTTCGAGCGCGTGGAACAAGATGTTGGCTGCAGCAGGGCCACAGACCTTGGAGCCGTAGTGATGAGGGCCAGACAATCCTGAATTTTGGGTGCCAAACGCAACCACCAAAACTAAAATTTCCGGGTTCTCATAGGGACCAAAAGCACAGAACAGGGAAGTGTATCTTCCTTTCAGAGGGCCGCTCTCCAGAGTGGCGGTGCCTGATTTGCCGCAGTAATTCAGCTCACTGCGGTGCGGCAACCACTTGCGCTTCTTCAGAGTCACCATCCCGTGCATAGCATCGCTCACGTACCGAGTCGTTGCTTCACTCAGGATACGCCGCCCGACCGGTTCTGCCCTCGGGTCTAAGGTTGGTTCCAACAAAACCCCACCATTAGCCACACTAGCTAGGGCCATAGCATGGTCCAGCGGCGAAACCGCAAAGTTAACCCCATAGGCCATGTTTGGAATGTAGTAAGCAAGACTGTCTGGCCCCCGCTCCCGCATGATCCAAGCGCGCTCTCTTTCCTTGCGTGATTGAAATTGAAGCTTCAGCCCGTTGAGTTCATAGGGCTCAGCGTTGTAGCCAAAAAAATCAGTGAAGTCGGCCATGCCCTCACGCCCAATCGCGCGTCCGATTTGCGCAAACACTATGTTGGACGAATGAACAATACCCTCAAATGCACGCATAGGGCCTGATGGGGTGCCATGTGAGTTATGGATGGCATC
>JASFYO010000040.1:0-24019 GCA_045047305.1 Planctomycetota bacterium
TGTAGCGCAACTCTTCGGTCTATTTGCAGGGCTTCAGTCTAGTCGCGTCTTGCGCCATTGGCTCGAGGAAGTGCCGACCGAAGAGTTGCGCTACATTGCACCAGAGATTCTCGCAGGAGGTGATGGTAGCCCGGCGAGCGATATCTACGCCATGGCTGCGATGTTAGTGGACCTGTCTGTCGGTACCGATGGCAAGAGCAGACGAGAAGCGGACAAAAAACTGGAAGAGCAAGCCCCGGAAAGGTGGCGAGCGATTCACGGGGCACTTTCGGAGAATGCCATCAACAGGCCAAGTTCGGCCGCTCAGCTCCTAGCCTCGATGGAACTTCTATGGAGCGGCAATGTCGGTGAATCAGAAGCCCCACAAACAGCACCGGTGATCATCGCTGTCGGTACCGAATTCGGTGCGGAGGAATCCACGGAAACTACCTTGGACGATTACATCGGCGGACAAAAACTGCTGGATGATGATGATGAGTCCGACCCATATCCGGACAGTACTAGCGGGGTAGAATCGTCGGACGACTTTTTTGTGTCCGAAGTCGTTGCGCCTGCGCCTGTTCGCGAGAAAGTGAAACACGCGAGGGAACTCGATGTCGATGAGGGCGCAGAGGCATTCGAGCTTGGCTCTTATGACGGTGGCGAAGCCGATAACGACACCATCATCAACTTGGTTGCCAAGCCCGCAGTGGACAGCCATGTGCAACTGCAACCGCCACTGCAAGATCGGCCGGCGGCACAAGGTGAACTCTTCAGCTCATTTCAAGATCGCAAGAGCAGCTCAGGGTTCTTGCCACTCCTGGTCGCTGCGTTGGTGGCTGGCGCTGCGGCATACCTGTTATCGCGCTCGCAAGGGGACTCGGAACCTTCGGCAAGCTCGTCACAAGAAAAGACTCCCGATGCTGGTGTCGCTACCGAAGACTCGACCGTGCTTGTGGCCGAGCCTCTGCCTATTTGCCCGACCTCGATGCTGCATCTTGCCGAAAAATCACTGTGTATCGACGCCTACGAGTCCCCTGGGCTTGGGCAACTGCCAACAGTCTCGATTTCGCTAGAAGACGCTAGGCGGGCGTGTGAGGCACGAGGTGTTCGTCTCTGCCTCGCTGTCGAGTGGGAGGGGGCGTGCAGACACAAGGGCAACCAGAGCTTTGGCTACGGCAACCGCTACCGTGCCGAGATCTGCAACTTACAGTCGGAGAAGCTGGGGCCTGCCGGCGGCAAAGGCGAGTGTCATACCGATATCGGTGTCTATGATTTGAACGGGAATGCTGCTGAATGGGTGCATGAGGGCGAGATTCGTGGAGGCTCCGCTCTCGATGGAAGCACAGGTCGGTGTTCGCTCTCCCGGGCCAAGCCCGAAGCTGCGCCGAGTTATTCTGACGTTGGCTTTCGCTGTTGTGCTGACGCTATTGCATCGCCCTAGAGTTCTGGCTAACAGTTGGGCCCGAAAGGGCATCCCACTATGATCGATCGCTACTCTCGTCCCGAATTCGCACAACTTTGGTCCGACTCTTCCAGGTTTGAAATCTGGCTTCAAATTGAGTTGGCCGTCTGCAGCGCCATGGAGGATCGCGGCACGGTCCCCAAGGGAACAGCCGCTGCTGTGTCCGCGCTGTGCACTGGTAATCTGAGTGCAGACCGCATTCTCGAAATCGAGGCGAAAACTCGTCACGATGTTATCGCATTTCTAACGCACGTAGAAGAACTCGCAGGGGAGCCAGCTCGTTGGCTACACTTGGGTATGACTTCTAGCGATGTCTTGGATTCGTCGCTCGGCATGCAATGCAAAAACGCTCTAGGTGAAATTCTCAAGGGTGTAGATGTGTTGCTCGCATCACTGAAGAAGCGCGCCGAGGAAGAACGCAATACTCCGGTTATGGGGCGCTCTCACGGAATCCACGCCGAGCCAATCACGGCCGGACTGGTGTTTGCCCGGTGGCATGCCGAACTCGCTCGTTGCCGCGGACGAATCTCGGCAGCACGGGAGCAAATTGCTGTTGGCAAAATTGCTGGAGCAGTTGGCACCTACGCTAATATAGATCCTGAAGTCGAAGAAGTCGCGCTGACTGCGATTGGTCTTAAACCCGAGACTGTGGCCTCACAGGTCGTCGCTCGCGACAGGCACGCAGAACTTCTCAACGCCTTGGCCTTCTTAGGCGCGGCGATTGAGAACATGAGCGTCGGAGTCCGGCATTGGCAGCGCACTGAAGTGGGCGAAGCAGAAGAGGGCTTTGGCAAGGGGCAAAAAGGCTCGAGCGCGATGCCCCACAAGAAAAATCCCATCTTGTCCGAGAATCTCACTGGGCTGGCTCGCATGTTGCGCGCGTATGCTGGAGCATCTTTCGAGAATATTGCTCTGTGGCATGAACGCGACATCTCTCACTCTTCGGTAGAGCGAATTAGCATTCCCGATGCGACAATTTTGGCCGACTTTATGTTGGCTCGTTGCACAAGGCTTATCGACGGGCTGGTCGTACACCGAGGCCGCATGATGGAAAACTTGGAGCGAACTGGCGGGCTGTGTTTCTCCGAAGCGGTTCTACTGTCTCTTGTCCGAAGTGGACTTCCTCGGCAAGAAGCCTACGTCATGGTTCAGCGATGTGCGCTCGCAGCACACGCAGGCGAGGGCGGGTTCCGCGAGAATTTGGGCAAGGACAAAGACATCACCGAACACCTCGACGCTGGGCAACTCGACTCTTGCTTCGACTTGCAACACCACTTGCGGCATGTGGATACGATCTTTGCCAGAGCCTTTGGTACGGCTGTCCCGAAAGCAGAAGGATAGTCATGGCGGTCGATTTGGAAACACTTCGCAAACAGCTTCCCAATACACTGGAGAGCACTAGCTTTCCCTCTCTTGGCGAGAAGTACGAAGGCAAAGTTCGGGACTGTTACGTCGGTGATGGGCGCCGGACAATCGTGGTCTCGGATAGAATTAGCGCCTTTGATGTGGTCTTGGGGACCTTGCCTTTCAAGGGGCAGGTGCTCAATCAAATCGCTCAATATTGGTTTGACGAATCCAAGGATGTCGCGCCCAATCACATGCTCGATGTGCCGGATGCAAACGTCATGGTCGGACAGGAATGTCGGCCGCTAAAAGCGGAGTTTGTCATGCGATCGTATTTAACGGGAGTGACTTCAACCTCGATTTGGCAGGCGTACAAGGGCGGGGCTAGGACCTTCTGTGGCCACGATTTGCCCGAGGGCATGAGCAAAAATCAGAAACTTCCACACCCGATATTGACGCCTTCGACCAAGGCTGAAAAGGGTGGGCACGACGTCTCGGTGTCTCGTGAAGAGCTTATCGAACTCGGACATATCTCGGCTGAGGATTTCGACAAAGCGGCAGCGATGGTGCACCGACTCTTCGAGTTTGGCGTGACCAGAGCGGCGGAGCGCGGGCTTATCTTGGTCGACACCAAGTACGAAATCGGGGTATCTCCAGATGGCGAGATGATGTTTATCGACGAGATTCACACGCCGGACTCCTCGCGCTATTGGTACGCTGCTGACTACGAGAAGCGGCTGGCGGAAGGGCTTGCGCCTCGAAGTCTAGACAAAGAGTATCTGCGTTTGTGGATGTCCGAGACCCATGGCTACACAGGCGAAGGTGATCCGCCGGCTCTGACAGATGAAGTTCGTGTCGAGGCAGCCAAACGCTGCAATGACCCAGCCCATGCCAAGACAACAGGAGTGGGTCGATGGCTTTCAGGGTAGTCGCAATTTCTGAGAAACCACCTATAAAGCTGTAGGCCACCAATGGTAGCGCAACCAAGCCAATCACTAGCAGAATGACGGCGTAAATGCTGACCGCCAGCAATTTCATGGCAAGTTCTAGATGGATGTCATGTCCTTATGTTTGAGACCACTGCGGTAACGACGTCCATCTCCGCAGGCTTCCCATCACAGGAAAAAGATAGGGGCTTTCCCTGTCCAGCACGCGCATTTCCTTTGAGAGTCAAAGCACAGAAGAGCGAAACACCACCATGCGCTCCAATGTCATATCCTTCATGGAGTGACCGATGCCGCCAATACCAAGGCCGGACTGCCGGTGCCCTCCAAACGGCATCCAGTCAACACGGAACGCAGAATGATCATTTACCATGACTGCCATGCCGTGCAAGCGTCTGGAAGCTAAAAGCGCCGTGTTAAGGTCGCGAGTGAAAATTGATGCTTGGAAAAACAAATCCGGCCGGTTGGCGCGAGCGATTGCATCGTCTAGGTTTTCGAATGTATAAATCGCGACGACAGGACCAAAAATCTCTTTTTGAGAGACCTGAGCACTCTCAGGCGGGTTCCATAAAACCGTCGGTGCGTAAGTGGTGGCAGAAATCTTCCGCCCCCCACACAACAAAGTTGCACCCGCTTGAACCGCTTCTTGAACCCAAGCATGCACGCGCTCCACTTCTTGAGGGCGAATCAGTGGCCCAACATCGGTGTCGCCATTGAGCTGGTCCCCGGTGATTAACTGCTCTGCGGCGGCCACAAAATCGTTGGCAAATTCCGTTGCTACTTTTTCATGAACGTAGATTCTCTGTACCGAAACACAGACTTGCCCGGCGTGATAGAAGCCACCACGTACAAGCAATGGGATGCTGTCTTTGACATCAGCCGTTGCATCTATAATTACCGGGGCAGCGCCTCCATGTTCTAATGCACAAGTGGCGCCAGCGGCTAACTTCGAACGCAAATACCAACCGACCTTGGAGGAACCAATGAAAGTAAGAAAGGACACGCGGCAATCGCAAATAATCTTGGTGGTCACCTCATCTGCGCAGGTGATTAACTCACACCAGCCCCTTGGTAGGCCTGCCTCATGCAGAAGATTGACCACACTGATTGCTGACAGTGGCGTATCGCGAGAGGGTTTGACCAGGACCGGGCAGCCCGCAGCTACTGCGGTAATCGCCTGATGGATGATGAGGTTGAATGGGTGATTAAATGCACTGACCGCCAGGACCACACCGCGCGGCTCACGAAAAGTGTGCGCGAATCTCTGCGTGGATGAATCAGTCAAGCCCATGGGGACTTCGGTGCCGTGTAACTTGCCGATTTCCTCGATGGCAACTTCCACCCCTTGGATTGCGCGGCGGATTTCCACCAAGGAATCTTTGAGAGGTTTGCCTCCTTCGCGCGCAGCCTGAAGTGCCAAAGCCTCTGTTTGCTCCGTAACCAATCCCGCAAATCGTTTAAGAATTTCAATGCGGGCCTGAGCTCCAAGCCAACCATCGCGATTCCGATATAGTTGAACAGCGCATTCTAATGCATCGAAAGCTTGTGCTTCGGTTGTTTCCGCCACGGTTGCAAAGATGGATTCATCGAAGGGATTGGTGACGTCAAAGGTTTGTTGATTTGCGTTGGTCATTGCGTTGGTTATTGCGTTTTCTGAATTCGTGCCGAGAATGCGCTTACAAAATGCACGTTTTTTGCTGAAGTTGTTCGAGAAAGACTGCTTCGTTCTCAGAGTAATCCACCGGCGTTTCAATGAGATGAATTCCACCTGCATCAAAAGCCTTGTTCAACTCTTCCACCAATTGTCCGGTGCGCTCAATCCGCACGCCATGAGCGCCGTAGCTTTCTGCATACTTCACAAAATCTGGGTTACCGAAGTCGAGTCCAAAGACTGGAAATTGGGAGCCAGCTTGTTTCCACTTAATCATGCCGAAGCCGTTGTCTCGCAACACAATCACAACCAAATCAAGCCCTAAGCGAACTGCCGTTTCCATCTCTTGGGAGTTCATCATGAAACCGCCGTCGCCGCAAATGGCAACCACCTTACGCGTAGGGTTGACTAGCTTTGCACCAATTGCAGCAGGTAGACCGGCACCCATCGTCGCAAGGGCATTATCCAATAGAACCGTGTTGGGCTGGTGCGCCTGATAGTTGCGTGCGAACCAAATCTTATACATGCCGTTATCCAAAGACAGAATCCCATCGCTTGGCATCGCTGCACGCACATCCGCGACCAACCGTTGTGGCACGTTCGGGAAACGATCTTCTTGCGATTTATGCGCGAACACATTGCTCGCAATCTGAGTGCGCACACGCTCAAAGTAATCAAAATCCCAACTGGGTGAAGGTGTGATGGAATCGGTCAAGGTACGCATATTCGTTGCCGTGCAGCCAATCACTTCGTGTTGGGGGAAATACACGTCATCCATTTCGGCTTGGAATTGAGAAATGTGAATGACTTTATGGCCCCCTCGCCGCATCAAAAAAGGCGGCTTTTCGCTTACATCATGGCCGACGTTAATGATCAAGTCAGCCCGCTCAATCGCACAGTGAAGGTAATCTGTATCGGAAAGCGCCGCTGTGCCAAGGCATTGTGGGTGACGTTCATCAACTGCCCCCTTCCCCATTTGGGTTGAAAAAAAGTAAATGCCCGTCCGATCGATGAAATCGCGTAACGCCGAACCACAATGGTTGCGATTACACGCCGAGGCAATCAACAGCAAAGGTTTCTCTGCTGCTTGAATCATATTTACAGCGTGGTGAATCGCGCGCTGGCTAGCTCCGGAAGGCGAAACCTTGGTCACCGTAAACGGCAAGCGATCTACTTCTTCGGCCGCAATATCTTCTGGCAACTCCAGATGAACGGGTCCCGGTTTTTCACTCACCGCAATACGAAAACACTCTCGGACAAGATGTGGGACATTATTGCCGTCAACAATCTGCGTCGAGAATTGAGTCACGGGCTCCATGAGAGCCACGATGTCAACGATTTGAAATCGACCTTGTTTGCTGGCGCGAATAGGTTTTTGTCCAGTAAGGAACAGCACGGGCATTCCTCCAAGCAAAGCGTACGCCGCCGAAGTTACGAAATTGGTTGCGCCAGGTCCTAAGGTAGAAAGGCACACGCCAACTTTCCCGGTCAGTCGCCCAACAGTGGCGGCCATGAATCCTGCCGCCTGTTCATGACGAGTTAAAATGAATTTGATCTTGGAGTTGCGCAACGACTCCAAAAAATCAAGGTTCTCTTCTCCGGGGATACCGAAAATATATTCCACGCCCTCGTTTTCCAGGCACTGGACCAGTAGGTCTGATGTTTTCATAATTTCTCTCTAAAGAGTGCTACCTACAATCGGCAATTCTTTACGCCGCGTGTACAAGACATAACTGGAACACAACAGTACGCAAGCGAGCATGGCCACAAGCATTCCGCCATCGCCCTGCACATCAAAACCAATACGCGTGGTGTGGGCAAGGATTGCTCCACACATCATGGCGACTGCGAGTAAGGATCCCAGTGCTGCAAATGGAGAAAGCAGCAGTAGCGCGGCGGTCAATTCGATGACTGCGGCGAGATAGCGCCCCACGGGCTCCATTTTCAAGGTGTTAAACATTTCCACGCTTTCTGGCGCACTGACGAATTTGCTATAGGCCGCCAGCAACAGCAGAGACGCCGCGATTAGCTGCGCTAAAAAAGTAATCTTGGAGTGCTTCATGTCAGTTGCTTGTTCAGACGAGGTTGCGCCGCTGAGCTAGCGCGGTAGATTTGTTCTTCACTCAAATCACAGGAAGATTTCTTACCGACTGCCGAAAGAAGCTCCTCGTAGTCGTGATGAATCGCGTCCACATAGTTCGCAACGCGCTGCGATTTGTCAGCGATATTCAGACCTTTTTGCAAATGAGCATCGTGGGTGGTGATTCCAACAGGGCACGTATTGCGGTTGCATTGCAACGCCTGAATACAGCCCAACGAGAGCAAGAATCCGCGTGCGGAATAAACCACATCTGCGCCGAGAGTCATGGCTTTCATCTGCTTACCTGGGCTAATCAACCGTCCCGACGCAAACAGCACGAGTCGATCACGGACTCCTGCCTCTACAAGAATATGTTGCACCATGGGCAAGGCTTCAAACAGTGGCATGCCAATATCATCCATGAAGCTCTTAGGCGCTGCACCTGTTCCACCTTCGCCGCCATCCACGGTGATAAAGTCGGGAAAAATATCCTGCCGTTTCATCTCCTCAACAAGTTCTAGGAATTCGTCGGGCCGACCTAAACAGAATTTGATCCCGGTCGGAAGTTTGCTGACATTTTGCACGTGGCCGATAAAAGCGATGGTCGATTGAGGATCAACACATTCCGCATGGTGAGCAGGAGAAACAACATCTTCATCCATGCTAACGCCACGCAAGTCTGCGATTTCAGCGGTAATCTTCTCTTGCGGCAGTAGGCCACCCTTACCTGGTTTCGCTCCCTGTGACATCTTGATCTCAATCATCTTGACTGCATCCAACGCTGCTATCGCCGCCAGTTTTTCATCATCGAGATCATTCCCATTCTTACGCGCACCGAACTTCGCAGTGCCAAGTTGAAAAATCAAATCACATCCTTCCATTAGATGATACTTCGGGTAACCCCCTTCGCCCGTGTTCATCGGAATCCCAGCGAGCTTGGCTCCGCGCGCCAATGAGCGCACCGCGTTTTTCCCTAAGGCCCCATAACTCATGGCACTAATCATGATGGGGCGTTTGATGTGATATGCCGATGCCAAGCCGCGCGCCGCCCCAACTGCAACATCGAACGGCTCCAAATCGGTTTTATCTACGGGATAAAACGAGTGCCGTAATTTCATTTCGGTGCGATCATAATCCAACAAGGTTCCAAAGGCTGAAGATGAATCTAGCCCTTTAGCTTTTGCATAGATTTCGGCACGCTCCACGCGATTAAACGGCCGTTCCTCGGTATCCGAAGAAAAAAAGTACTGCCGCATTTCAGGCCCAACACTTTCTGCGATGTAACGGAATTGAGCCATGAAGCCAAAGTTCGCAAGCAAAGTATGGCTGCTTTGAAAATGCCGCCAATACATATTGACAACCACCAGCAAAAAGAAGGCCACTGTCAAAAAGTGGAAGTAGAACGAAACAAATTGCCCGGTGAAGCCGAACATCACGAGAAGCACGACAATGCTGACATTTGCCATGCGCGACATTCTTCCAAGGTCGACGGCGAGAGTGGATTTCAAGAGATTGTAGTTCCGGGGGTTAGGGTGCTGGGCCAAGACCCTTAGGACACTGCGTCTTCGGTCTCAACCAATAGCTGTTACAGCATTGTTGAAGTTTCCAGTGACCATTCCACAAATGTTAGGGAAGAGAGCTGGGTCGATGCGTGTTGCCAAGAAGTTCAAGGGCACTATGGTGGCAGAACAGGGCATCGGGACACTCGACGGCCGCAACTTGGAATGCTTCCGGTTGAAA
Organism: Planctomycetota bacterium; assembly: GCA_045047305.1. GTDB lineage: Bacteria > Planctomycetota > UBA1135 > UBA1135 > UBA1135. The sequence goes on from JASFYO010000040.1 coordinate 9,204, forward strand.
GCCCTCGGACGCGCCCCTGCTGGGACGACGGCGTAGAGTCCACGGGCCAGGAGCTTCAACTTGCCCCGGTCGAGGTGATAGCGCAGGCGCTCCCGCGTTCGGTCACGTTCCCCCGCCGTGTCCAGCTCCCGCACGGCCTGATTCAACGAGAAGACCGAGTGCAAAGAGAAGAACTCCTGGGCGGACACTTTGCGGCCAGTTCCGTTCATGGGGAGAAATTTACGTGTTTGAGCGCTCGGCGGCAAGTGCGTGTTTCCAATCCAGGCTTACCGAATGGCTGAGGACAAAGGGCATCGCGCTCTTCATGATGCTGGCCTCGGCTGCAAGACCGGGTGCGCAGAAACGCTCGCCAGCGATTTCGCGCACCGAGTCATTGCCACGTACAAATTCTAGGTATCGAGTTCATCAGCATCAAAAACGATGACATGGTCGCACTCCAGGCCCTTGACCAATAGAGTTGTCCCTAGTGCGTAGTGGGGCATAATGCGTCCGGCGATGTCGGGTCGGTTCCGCATGCTCCATGCGGCTTCCTCAAGCTCTCCGCTTCTCCTGCCATTACTCTTCCACACGAAGCGCATCTTCAACCCCGCGGAACTCACCCAGGGCAACTTCCAACGCCTCTACAATCTCCGCAGCTAGAATCGCTGGCGCCGGCAAGTTCTCTACATCTTCAAGAGATTCATCTTTGAGCCACAAGATGTCCAGGTTGGCTTTGTCTCTAGCAACAATTTCTTTGTAACTGAATTTCTTAAAACAGTCGGTCTCTTTACGCTTGGCAACTTTACCGGCTTGATAGACGGCCTTGAAGTCCTCGAGATCTTTGCTCCCGAGAGGATTTGTTTTGAGAGTAAAATGTTGGTTCGTACGAAGGTCGTAAATCCACAGCTCCTTCGTCCAGGGCTTTTCGCTGGCCTCCTTACGATCAAAGAACAGGACATTCGCCTTAACCCCCTGGGCGTAGAAGATGCCGGTGGGAAGACGCAGCAGGGTATGCACGTTGCAGCGCTTCAGAAGTTCGCAGCGGATGGTCTCGCCAGCGCCGCCTTCAAACAATACGTTGTCGGGAAGCACAACGGCCGCAGTGCCCCCAACTTTGAGTTCGCTAACGATGTGCTGCAGGAAGTTCAGCTGTTTGTTGCTGGTAGTCGCCCAGAACTCGTCACGCTCGTATTCCTGCTTCTCCGTGGTGATCTTCCCGTCTTCACCAACGATGGTGTACCCGCCCTTTTTACCAAAAGGCGGATTGGCGAGGATCATGTCAAACTTCTTGCCACTGGGTTTGGCCAGGGCATCGGCGCGATCAACCGGTGGGTCATTAGCATCTTTCGTCGAACCGATGCCGTGCAGGTAGAGGTTCATGGCGCAGAGACTGACCACACCGGGGACGATGTCTGTGCCGCGCAGGGCTTCCGTCTTGAGGTGCGTGCGTGCAGCTTTATCGAGCTTGTGCTGCGCCTGGATGAAGTCGTGGGCGGCAAGCAGGAAACCACCAGTACCACAGGCAGGGTCGCCGATGAGCTGTCCTGGTTTCGGCTGCATAACATCAACCATGGCGCGAATGAGAGGGCGCGGCGTGAAATATTGGCCGGCGCCCTTATCGGAAGAGCTGGCGGTCTTTTCAAGCAAGCCTTCGTAGATAGCGCCCTTGATATCCACATCCATCCCAGACCAATCCTCATCAGCGATCATCTTAATCACACGCTGGAGGTCGGAAGGATTAGAGATCTTGTTCTGGGCCTTGCGAAAGATGATGCCGACGAGACCGGGCTCTTTGCCGAGAGCCTCAAGCGTGTGGCGATAGTGAATTTCGAGATCATCGCCGCTCTTGCTGTTCAGCTCGGACCACTTGAAAGCATCGGGAATCGGGTTGTCGAAACCCAACTCAGTCATCTCGTCGGCCAGCTTCAGAAAAAGTAGGTAGGTAATCTGCTCGACGTAGTCGCCGTAACCGACCCCCGCGTTCTTGAGCACGTGGGCGTAGTTCCAGACTTTGGAGACGATGGAGGCGGAGTTGTCGGACATGTCAGATTCAGTCTTGGTCTGGTTGCTTGTGGTTGCCTTCTAAGCGCTTCACTTCCCGGTCGAAATCGGAAATGAAGTCCTTGAGTAGTTCTTAGCTACGGTGATGTCGCTCTTGAGCACTTTTCCCTTTGGCCCGGCCTTCCAAGTGCTAAGGCCCATGTGAGGCTTGTCCGCATCGGCCAGCTCGTGGATGGTCTCCGCTGCGGTCCTCCCGGTAATCGCCCAATGCAACTTGTTCTGCACATTGGCGAAAAACTCGTTTGTGATCGGCGCCTTCGAATCGTAATCGACCGCTAGGGAGTATATGTCGGTGATCTTCTGGTAGAAGCGCCGTTCGCTCGCGCGGATTTCGCGGATACGGTCGAGCAACTCGTCGAAGTAATCCTCGCCGAACGACTTGCCTTGCTTGAGCCGCTCATCATCCAACACAAAGCCCTTGATGACAAATTCCTTGAGTGTCTTCGTGGCCCAAATCCGGAACTGAGTGGCCTGGTAGCTATTGACCCGATAGCCGACGGCGATGATCGCATCGAGGCTGTAGAAATCAATCATGCGGCGAACCTCCCTCGTCCCCTCCTGTTGAACTATTTCCATTTTGGAAAGAGTTGCTTCCGCCTCCAATTCACCGGTCTCGTAGATGTTCTTGAAGTGCTTATTGATCGCGGGAATGCCAACGCCGAAGAGGTCCGCCAAGCCCCGCTGGGTCATCCAGAAGTTCTCATCCTGATAAACAACCTCAATGCGCTGCTCACCTTCCGACGTCTTGTAGAAAATCAGTTCGTGAGCCATGATGGTGAAACGGATTGGACGTCGAGGATCGGGTTGTCGAAACTCAGCTCAGTCTTCTCGTCGGCGAGCTTGAGGAAGAGCAGGTAGGTAATCTGCTCGACGTAGTCGCCGCAACCGACCCCAACGCTCTTGAGAATGTAGGTGGAGTTCCAGACTTTGGAGACGATGGCGGAGGAATCTGGCATGTTCATGGAAGGTTTCCTGCTTCTGCCGAAAATTCAGCCTCTAGTGAGGCAATATGACTCGGGTTGTGAGTGTTCAGAGCTGTTAGCACATCTCCGATTATTTCTTTGCAATGCGCAACGTAGTTGGGAACCTCGGTTGCTTGAGTAAGGCTATGAGAGTGAGAGTTTTCATCTGCGAACTTTTTTATTTTTCCGCACGTTTCTTCGCACGGAATGATTTTTCGGAGCTTGTCACCCCATCCACCGGACTCTGGGAAAACGAATCCGAGGTATGCTTCGAGAAGCCGTCGAATCATATTCGGAACACCGCACAGAAGCTCAAATTGGGGTGCAGGATTCTCGTGGATTACCTTCAAGCAATAGTAAGTATACTGGTAGTCAGATTTGAACTTCTTCAGCATTTTTGGAAGCCGAACAAGTGATGAAAACCACTCTTGCGATGCATCCAACTGCCGGTGTGTCATATAGAACCTGCCATCAACCTTTTTCATCCAATCTTTCGTGATTCCAAAAAAACTGGAATTGTGGGTTAAGACGAACAGTTGACGAGCCTTGCCGAGTCGGTTCTCGGTGATCGAGTGAACTGCGTAAATGTGATTTGAATCCAGGCTAGAGATTGGATCATCAAGAACGATGATGGTCTCTTCGAGTGGGATAGTTCCTTCTTCCAATTTCGCCAGAAAGTAGGCGAACGCGACTGCAGCCCTTTCGCCTTCGCTCATGTTCTTCGCGACCTGCCCACCACGCTGAAATTCGAAGTCAGTGTCATTGAGTTTAACAGCTTTGATATTGTCACCTGGCAGGAGCACCTTTAGGTTGTCGTTGATTCGACGTGCGGCGATAGACGCGTCTCTAATTGCTTGTTTTGCGTCTCTGATGGTCGTTCCAATCCTTCCGCAAGTTGCCGTGCAATTCCCGGCGCGAACTTCAATAGCGGCCATTTGCTCCTCCCTCTCGAGAACTTTGCAATCGCGCATATATTCGACAGCGTAGTGTTCGCAGATTTCCCTTTTTGCTTCTGCTTTTACTGTCTCGGCGGCGGCAACACGATCGTTGTGTTCTTTGAGAATCGCGTTGAATGCGGAAATGGCGGACCGCAATTTTATAGCAGGTTCAGGGTCTGGTCTCCAATCGGTTGAAGTTTCAAGTGCAGCCAGCTTGGCGTCCACCACAGCAAGTAGGTTTTCGATCGCACCCTTCACTCCTTGAAGTGCATTGCGAAGGGTTGCCAACGCCTCCTGAAAACGAATCCGGAGATCAGGGAAAAGGGCCGTCTCTGTAATTGCAGGAGAATCGAAATTCAGATTCTCAATCGATGTGCGATACGTTCTGAGACTAGCTTGTAGTGCTGCAAATGCCTCTGAGAAGTGCCCTCGCAGTTCAGTCCATCTGGCAGGAGAGACTGTATTGCCACAAAATCCACAAGGACTGTCAGCCGCATTCAAGTCGATGCCAGTTTGAGCCCAATTCTCGAGGGCGTGGTTATCCTGCAGCGCATCAATGGCTGTATTGGTAGCAATCTCGCGAAGAGCACGCCGGAGTTGGGGAACAACCCGAAAGGCTGAAGAATGGTCGGGAGAGAACAGAGACGCGGAAGAAAAATCGGTCGCCTTCCGAAATTCCTCTTTCTTGTTCTCTAATGCGTTCTCCTTAAACGGGAGAGGCCAAATATTTCGCGGTAGGGCTCTGATTGTATCTCGGAGGTGGCGACGATCGTAAGGACCACCGACAATCCCGTTCACGATGCGAGCTTGCGCAGTTCCGTCGGTATCGGTCTTCTCCAGAATGGCGCCTTTGTCGCCTCGAAGCTTAGTGCGAAAAGCGTCAACCTTGGCGAGTCTGCGTTCTAAGTCAGTAAGGCGGTCTTTGAGTGCTTGGTTTGCTTCGCCTAGGACGGCGATGACGTTTGCTCCCGTCATGTCAGTCCCATCTCGGAAATTGCGTTGCACGAACTGCCTGTTAAATACGCGTATGTGAGGGAGCGGTCCTGTAAATGTCGAAGCAACGGTGGTTCCGTCCCCTTTTGTAAACTTAAACGTTCCGCCAGCATAGTCCCCGTGGATTGCGGACTCCTCGATAGACTGAAAAACGCGCGACAAAGTGGTCTTCCCGGAGTAATTCCAGCCGTAGATCAGGTTGTAGCGACTAAAGTCGTCGAGTTGGCCGGCATCCCATACGAAACTCCTAAAGAGTCCGAAACTTGTAAGGGAGTCTAGAGTTTTGAGTCTGTCGTGGGAAGCAGGAGGCATCGGACGTCTCAGAGTTGCTTCGCTTCCGCGTTAAGAAGGTTGCCAGTGAATGCGGCGGCGAGAGTGGATTGGCGCAGGCGGTTGGAGCGGGTGATCTGGCGGTCGAGTTCGACTTCGAGGTGGTCGATGGCAGTGGTGCGACCTTCGACTTCGGCGACGATTTGGTGTTGCTCGGCGAGCGGTGGAAGAGGGATGGGAATCTGATTCAGGTTTGCCTGGGTAAGCTTTGGCTGTGCTGTGCCAGTAACAAATCGTGTAATGTCCTTTCCATTGAAAAACAGCCCAACATAAGTCAGTGGTATGCCGCCTAGGGTTTGGACAATATGTGCGTGGTTGTTCACCCAGAATCTTCCGTGCGCTTGAAAGGCGATAGGAGTCGATCGCGAAAGTAGATTTGCACCGTCTTCAGCGATAAGCAGGAAGTCGCCATCGAATAGGTAATCATCAATATCATCGATAATGCCTGATGCCCCGTAGTAAGGAAACTCTCCAGATCGTTGATCCCGATCTGCTCGCTTTAGGGGAATTCGTTGGCCATCAAAATTTTTACAGATTTGGTCTACTGACGAAATTTGCCAACCTTCGGGAACATCCATTGGCTGCTTCAACTTGGGTCCCTTTGGCTCTTTGTATTTCCCTCTTCCACTCCAGTTCTCCCTCCGCTCCACTAGAATCCGCTCGAGCAGCTCTTCTGCAGGTTCGGTGTCGGGGTGTTCTTCGCGCCAAACTTGGGTGAGTTGGCCGGTAACGGCGGCGGCGAGGACGGATTGGCGGTAGCGTTTGAGTTGGGCTTTGGCGTGGCGCAAGGCGGCGACGCCGGCGTCGAGCCGCGAAAAGAGTTCCTCAATCCGCGCCACGATCCGACGTTGTTCGGGAAGGGGTGGGATCAACAGGCGAGCTTTCTTGAGATATTGAAAATGGCGAGCATAACCCTTGTCCGGAAAGTCGAGGGCGTGAGCTATGTGGTAAAGCCACTTTTCATCAACTCCGATTGGTTTGAAGACTTTGACGCCATCAGCACCTGGCACAAACGGACGGTTAAGGAATTTGAAGATTCGGGTGTGATCTCCAAAGACAAGCAATGGGAGATTATCCTCAACTACTCGTTCTAGATCATCCGAATACCCGCCGACAAGCTGCTGGCCTTGGTCGATTACCGGAAATCGACCATCTTTCGAGTAATGCTTTCTGGGAAGCTTCTTATCGTTGATTGAAACGTTGCGGATTACGTCCCCGAAGGAGCATTCCTCCCAGCCTTCAGGAAGTTCACTCATGCCACCAACACCTCATTGAGTTCTTCAATGATCGGCTTCAAATGATCCTTACCAAAAACCCGGTTTGCAACCGCCAGCGGAACACCTTCATTAGAGTCGACGCTTTCCCAGGCATTCCGGTAGGCCTCGGCGTCGTCGGTAGCGAAGGAACCGTTTAGAGCAACGTAGTTTTTGATGACTTCGAGCCAGTCGAGTTGATCTTTGGTGAAACGGTCAGCCTGTAAGTTGAGCCAGTGCTGGTAGCGTTGCTCAACGAGTTCGGGGAAAGGCTCTAAGGGTTGATGTTCTGGATCGACAGTGTGGCGGACCAGAGTAATGAGATTAGTCAGAGTCTTAACCGGGTTACTAGTGAGCGGGCGCTTTTCGAGGTGCTCGTAGGCTTTCCAGACTTCGGCAGGTGCAATGTGATACGGCGGTCTGGCAACGGCTGCGGCAAGAGCCTTAAGTTCCTCGTAAACAAGATGGCGCTTGGCGTGGGGCTTGTTGTAGAGAATCTGCAGAGCGGTGATTTCGTCCTGGTTGTCGTTAAGGAACTGCTGCCAGTTCTGGATTAAGCCACGGGCTTTCTCTTCGTCGTAACCAGTAGAAATAACTTCGTCACCACTAAGGTGGTCAATGGTGACTTCGGTATTGCGGCGCTTCCTTTCGAGCAGATCGCGGTAGGCAGGTTGCGTGGCGATAGGAAATACAGCCTGCTGTTGCAGCTCGTCGGCGGCTTGCTGGAGTTGCTCCTCGCTGGGCTCGGTCGATTCCGATTCGCTTTCGGCGAGAGCGGCTACAGCACGAGCGGCAATGACGTCGGGGTCGGTGGCTTGGAGCAAGTCTGAGGCAAGTTGCTTCAGCGAGATACCGCCGGTGGATTGAAGCTCGGCCTTATCGGTCTCACTAAGAGATCGATCGAGGCGGGCAAGACGGTTGGCAAGACTGGAAAGAGTGTCTTCGTCACGCTCCCCCATAGCGACTTTGACAAGAAGCTTGTCGAAAGGAACGGTGGGCTTGCGCTCCAGCGGGCGGGAGTCGGTCTTGGCGGATTCAGTAACTCCCACAGCATCGACAAGCACGAAGCGTGTCTTGTTGCCTGCGTCGGGAGTGACGGTGGCCAAGTCGGTCGGGTCAATGGTGCGTGTGCCCCGCCCCTTCATCTGCTCGAAGTAGAGCTGGGAGCGCACGTCGCGCAGGAAAAGCAGGCACTCAAGCGGCTTGATGTCGGTGCCAGTGGCAATCATGTCGACAGTAACCGCGATACGAAACTCTGGTGCGGTGCGGAAGGCCTTAATAATCAGCTCGGGCTTGGCGCCGGCTTTGTAAGTGATCTTCTTGCAGAAGTCGTTGCCCTTGCCGAACTCCTCGCGAACAATGGCGACGATGTCTTCGGCGTGTGCGTCGGTCTTGGCGAAAATCAGAGTCTTGGGGACCCAGGGTTGGTCGAGCCCGAGAGAGGCAGCCCGGGCGGGACGATCAGGGAAAAGGTCGGTAAAAAGTTTGTCGCGGAAGGCACGGATGACAGTCCTAATCTGGTCAGGAACCACGACGGAGCGGTCGAGTTGGATCTTGGCGACGGCTTCCTCTTCATCTTGCGCCGCCCAGCGTTTCTCACGGGTGAGGCGGTCACGCTTCTGATAATCGAAGCCGGCATTAAGCTTGGTGCCGCTCTCTGAGATGCGGGTCTTGATGCGGTAGATGTCGTAGCCGACATTGACGCCATCGGCAACAGCCTGAACATGAGGGTATTCAGTGACCAGGTTGCGGTTGAAAAAACCGAGGGTGGCTTTGCTGGGCGTGGCGGTTAGACCAATGAGGAATGCGTCGAAGTAATCGAGAACCTGCCGCCAGAGGTTATAGATAGAGCGGTGACATTCGTCGACGATGATGACGTCGAAGGTCTCTATCGGGATTGCCGGGTTATAGACGACGGGGAGCGGCTCCTTGCTGGAAGTGCCGGTGCCATCGAGCTCATAGCCGGAGTGTTCGTCGGCCTCCTCATCGAGCTCGGTCCCCTTGAGTTGGGAGAAGAGGCGTTGGATTGTGGAAACGGTGACGCTGCAGACATCGTCGATGCCAGCTGGGCCAAGCATCTGCACGTTGTAGAGGTCGGTGAATTTGCGGCCGTCGTCGGGCGTGGTGAATTGCTGGAATTCGTTGACGGTCTGGCGGCCGAGGTTGCCGCGATCGACAAGAAAGAGGATGCGCTTGGCGCCGGCGTGCTTGATAAGGCGATAGGCCTGCGTGACGGCGGTGTAAGTCTTGCCGGAACCGGTGGCCATCTGCACAAGGGCGCGGGGGCGGTTGTCGGCCAGAGATTGTTCGAGGCCGGTAATGGCGGAGACCTGACAATCACGAAGCGGTGCTGCAACGAGTTCGTGGTCGCCGGGGAGGGCTTTGAGCCGAGCGCGGAAGGTGTCGGCTTGCTGGACCAGCTCGAACAGATGCTCGGGGCGGTGGAAAGCAAAGACTGGGCGAGAGCGGGCGTCGGGATCGCGCTGGTCGCAGAAGTTCGTTTCGACCCCGGTGGTCTCGTAGGTGAAAGGCAGCGGGTCGGCCCACCGCTGAGCGATGAAATGTTGGGCCTTCCCATAGCGAGCGGATTGCTCGGCTACTTGGGAAAGGGTAGAACCAACCTTCTTGGCCTCGACGATGCCAAGGGCTTTGCCGTCGACAAAGAGCATGTAGTCGGCAGGCCCACCTTTGGATTGAACCTCGCGAACAGCAACGCCTTTCGATGCGAAGAGGTTCAGCTCCGAAAGGCTTTGCACCGACCACCCAGCAGCTTCAAGTTGCTGGTCAATATTCTTGCGCGCTTCGGCTTCGGGAGTGTGGGGGGACAAGGTTGGATTCGTTAGGTGCTAAACAACTAGGCTAGCTGCTCAGGCAGTGGAGGGCTAGAGATGATTGCTCTGGATGTTCCTCCATAAACGGCGGGCAATAGTCTTAGATTCGTCCTTTTTGCGGACTCGCGCTTGCAAAAAACGGCGTCGGCCTCGGCCTCGACGCGGAAAAGAACTTCACCTTCGGCGCCGGTGGCATCGGCCACTCCTGGAGTTCAGTAGAAAGGCTGGTTGAAACCAAATTTTTCACATGACCGAGCACTACTTTAAGCACCCCTCCTCTCTCTTAAACTAGTCAGAACATATGCTCTACAAAACCCTTACACTGCTTCCGCTGCTCGATTAGCACCGATTAGTTTAAGATGTGGACTAGCCTTAAAGTAAGTGGTTCTCCACTGAGCCTCACTCATGACCATTATCGCGCAACCATCTTAATTGCTAACCCGCTTCGGATTAACTTCTTGAGGCGAGACTTTGTCCCATGAAAAGACCCCCTAAATCCAAATCCATCCAAAAAGCAAGGAAGGAACGCAATCGCCTGACCTTCCGTTGGATCATCGCAGGGCTAAGCGGAGTTGCAGGGGTGCTGCTCGGAGGCCTGGTCTATTACTGGATTCAGGAAATGAATCCGCCTCCTTACCGTCCGGCGAATGTTGCCACCGGAGCAGAAAGTTTCGCCCTCTGGTGGTTTGAGTTTGCGCACCGTTGGCAGCTGGTGTTTGCAGCGGCGACCTCGGGCACCTTTGGGGTGCTCCTGCCAGCGCTCAGCTTTCTGGAGAGAAGGAAGGAGGTCGCCACGCGGGTCTTTGGCACCGGGATTGCGGTGATTGGGATTAACGGCGTGGCCCTTGCGTGGGATGGTGGATTCTCGGCTTGGGAGATCGTCATCCCGGCTTTCCTAAGCAGTTTTCTAACCATGCTCCTGCTCGGCACGGAAGGCCCACCGGTAACCGAAGACCCGCTGATCCGCAAACATGTACCGACTTCCATTCCTCCAAGTCCCGCTTCCGAGCACGACCCAAACGCGGCCTGGAGTCTTCGCCACGATTCCACCAAAGAGGAGTTTGTCGAAGACACCGTCGCACTTTACTTCCTTCCCGGCACTCTGACCTTCCGCAGCATTTTTGAAAGCCTCGGCATCGTCCTGGTCTTTCTTCTGCTGCACTTTATTTTGCCCGAGGCTCTCCCCCAGCGCGCGCTCCTTTTGAGTGTTGGTGCGGCGGCCTGCATATTCTTGAATTGGACGCGCTTTGAACGAAAGACGAAACGCCAAATGGCCGCGGCCTCGACTGAAAAGCTTGAACTGTCCTTTCCCATCACCGAGGATTGGGAGTTAGATGAGGAACACTTAACGCATCGTATGGGAGATACGGAAACCAAACTCTCTTGGGACACTCTTGAGAGCTTTCAGGTGCTGAAAAATGGATTCCACATGACCTTTCGTGAATCGGGTGCCAGCTATATCCCTTACCGAGCCTTCGCTGATAACAAGGAGCAACGTCGCTGGGGTGCGCGATTTCGATCGCATCTGGCACAGAAGGCGGATTCGTAGCTGGATTGATTTGCAAGCGATTGCCACCCCCAGCGGCCAAAAAATATTTCCGGCATGCGAAAGCACCCTGACAAATCTCAATGTACGAATGCCGAATTCGATGCGGACGCTCTTGATTTCAAACACCACCGGCCTGCCGCAACAAGGGCCATAGGAAGTCATGCAGGGTTTGAATAACCTGTGCCAGCGGAGGAGCGGCTAAGTCATTCTTGCGCAGAAAAGCCTGCCATTGGGTTTGCTTGTCCTTGTCCTCGGCAAAAGCTTGCGTCAGCGCCAACGGGCAGGTGTCAGGCAGAGGGGTTTGCCGCCGCTCGAATGTGGCGCGTATCGCACGGATCAGAACAGCGGTATCAAAAGTCCGGTTTTGCGCCAGCCAGTGCAGATCGTAAAAATCTTTCATACGGCTGTTCAGTCGCCCTAGCTTGACCGCCGCTTCCAGTTTCTCGGCAATCACCGTTTCGGGTGGATACGCGCGTAGCGTCGGCGCGGGCAGGTCCAGCAGGCTTGGCCAGGTAATCATTGTGGCCCCGGGGGTGATGGCATCGCCAAAGCCGACATCGACCTGGACGCGAATCTGCGCGCCGTGCAACAAAGCCACCCAGCCCAGACGGATGCCGCCGTATTCCGCCTCCTTGCGAATCGGTGCCACCTGAAGTGTGCCCGCATCCCAAATCAGGCCGTCATCGGGCATATCCGGCAATTGTGCAAGCTCGGCAAAGATGGCGTGCATTGCCTCGGCCGAACTATCTCCATAGCCCAGGAAGTCCACATCGCGCGTGGGTCGGTGTGGCGTGCCCGCCCATAGTGCGAACAATTGGGCACCCTTGAGCACGAAGCGATCGGCATAGGGGCTTTGGCTCAGGCGGTACAGCAGGCGTTCCAGTGCATAGCGTTCGAGCAATGCCTGGAAATCACCGCCCTCTTTGCGAAAACGTGCTTTCAGCTTGGCGAAGACGCTTTCGGCTTTGGATGAGCTCACACCAATGCCTCCATCCATGGACGCAGAATACCGCTGACCCGAAAACGCTCGCCCAAAGCATCCAGCTCGGCCGGTGTTGCCAGTTTGCGTTTCAGCACCTCGCGCAGTGCTTCCTGACAAGTGTCCAGCCCGACCTTGCGCCGATGCTTGATGCATTCCACCACCGTGCGCGGCGGTGACGTGATGCGCGCCACCCCCGATGGGAGACGGTACGTTTCCACCGCTTCCTGCAGTGCCCAATCAGCCAGGGTAATGGTGTGCAGTGGCATATCTTTGGGTGGGCGGTACCCGCGCGGTAGACCCAACCACACCTTTCGGGGTTGCTGCGATCCGATACCGTGAAAAGCCAGTGCCGAAAGCAGGCACACAACCCCTTGCGGCACGCGGGCACAGGCCTCGACCAGTGTCATGTGCGGGTCAAACGGCGCATTTGGAAAGGTGTACACCCCGCGCGCCACGCGCTGAATACGCCCGTCATGCACCATGCGCGTCAGCATGGACGCAGAAAAACCTGCCGCATTCAGCTGTGCCGTCGTTTGCGAACCTGCCTGGTGCAAGTGCGCCAGGAGAGAAGCCGCTTGATCTGCGTGGCGTGCCATGAAGCGATTCTAGAAGTAATTACATCAACTTCAATCAATCTGATGTAATTCCTTTCAGAGAGAGCTTCTTCACACAGGAGGGTGCCGAGAACCTGACGCATCGCATGGGAGATACAGAGACCAAACTCTCTTGGGCCGTCCTCGAAAACTTCCAGGAGCTTAAAGATGGGTTTCACCTAGTCTTCCATGAAACAGGGGCCAGCTATATCCCCTACCGCGCTTTTGCAGATGCCAAGGAACAGAGGCTTTGGGGTGCGCGGCTGCGGTTGTATTGGATGAAGAAGGCAGACGCATAGTTCGAGATTTTGGTGTCGTGCGGGGTGCACGTGCGTCTTCTTTCCCGAGGAGAGAGATTCTCTATTCATGATTGTCAAAGATTGACAATCATTGACATAGCCACTACGGTGGGTACATGAATGTCAGCCTCACTCCAGAACTCGAAACCATGGTGCAAAACAAAGTCCTCTCTGGTCTCTACAACAGCCAAAGTGAGGTGGTTCGTGAGGCGCTTCGCCTGCTGGCCGAACAGGACAAAATCCGTAGTGCTCATATGGATCATTTGCAAGCAGCTCTCGCGCAAGGATTGGCGCAAGCCGCATGCGGCGAGTTGGTAGATGGGCCCGGAGCGGTAGCTAAATTGCGCAAGGGAATAAAAAAACGCGTAAACAAAAGAGATTGAGTTCCTATCGTTTTACAACTCAGGCGCATGCCGGGCTGGCAGGGATCTTGGTGGATGTTGAAGCTCGATTTGGATCCGACATGGCCACCAAAGTTTTGGAGCGCATTTGGCAAGCCCTTGAATTGATAGTCGCCTCTCCAAGTCTTGGGCATCGCCGAGAAGACATCACCCAACTTGGGCATATCTATTTCTGGCACGTTGGCCCCACCCTAATTGCCTACCAAGTGCATGCATGCCAAGTAGAGATTTTATTCATAGAACGAGGGGAAAGAGATTGGGCAGCATTCGCTGAGGAGAATTCCTAATCCCAAAATGACTCGGCAAGGGGTGGCTAGGTAAGCCAACATTTCGCCCCTGGGGGCACAGGGTTCTCTCAAGAATCCTGTCTGGAATATTCAAAGTGTGCAAGTTGGGGCTCTACAACGATCAAGAGCGGCCTTGATGGACAATCCACCCATTTATCAATCATTATTTACTTATTTGTGATGGATAAACCGATAAGATATCCATCATGACCTGGAACTGGCAGCAATCCGACTGGCCCCATTTCACTTGGGACCGCTCGCGATTAGCGGCAGCAGAGGAGCAATTCCTGCTACGCGGCGGTGTCTTTTTGGGCAATCTTGAGCACTTGAATGAGGCCAGCCGCGAACAAATCACGGTCGACAGCTTGTCGGTGGAAGCTCACACTACCTCTGAGATTGAAGGCGAAATTCTAAACCGCGACAGCGTGCAATCCTCCATCCGTCGCCAGCTTGGATTGCAACATGATGGACGTAGCGCATTGGCTGCGGAAAACGGGATTGCCGAGATGATGATCGACCTTTTTCGCAGCAGCCAAAACACACTGCAAAAGAACACACTTTGCGCTTGGCACTCCATGCTTTGCCATGGGCGACGCGACCTCCATGACATCGGCCGCTATCGCAAGCATGCAGAATCTATGCAGGTAGTTTCTGGGCGACTTGATAAACCACGCGTGCATTTTTCGGCGCCACCCTCCTCTCAAATGCAATCCGAAATGGACCGGTTCCTGGAATGGTTTCGGGAAACGGCACCCGATGGAAACGAACCTTTACCTGGGCTTACCCGCTCTGGGATTGCGCATTTGTTTTTCGTTTCCATCCACCCCTTCGAAGATGGCAATGGGCGCATGGGGCGCGCGATTGCGGAGAAGGCACTGGCTCAATCCTTAGGTGAACCCAGCTTGATTGCACTGGCCTCCACCATTCTCCTTCGACGCCGCGCATATTATTCTGCGTTGGAAGCGGCGAATCAATCGAATGAGATTACCGACTGGTTAGCTTGGTCGGCCGGCATCACCCTGGAAGCGCAACGGCGAAGCCAAGCGCAAGTTTCCTTCACGCTGGAGAAGGCGCGGTTCCTAGAGCGTTTCCGCGATTTACTCAATACACGTCAGGAAATGGTCTTGCAGCGTATGTTCCAAGAAGGGCTCGGCGGTTTTAAAGGCGGGCTCAGTGCAAACAACTACACCAGTATTGCGAAAACTTCATCCGCAACCGCTACGCGCGATTTAGGAGACTTAGTTGAAAAAGGCGCATTGCATAAAACTGGCGAGCGCAAGGGGACGCGATACACACTCGCCATTTCAGAGATTCCGCTGCAACGTGCGGTGGTCAGGGAAGACGGAAAAGTTGATTGG
>JASFYO010000041.1:0-8615 GCA_045047305.1 Planctomycetota bacterium
CGCGCAGATTTGCCCGCGGATATTGAAGTCGAATGTCATGCGATTCTTGGCACCAACCTCGGCACCACCATTGCTGAGTTCGCCAGCGAAAAAGGGTGCGATCTGATTGTCATCTCGACTCATGGACGCACCGGATTCCGCCGTTTCGTCATGGGCAGCATCGCGGAAGTCGTGCTGCGCCACTCCGCTGTACCTGTGATGGTGATTCCGCGCGCGAACTAGAGCTTTCCTAGTACGCTCCTTCTTCGATGGCGTTCCCTTCTTCATCGAATACATAGCCCATCTCGCTTAGGTTCATGCGTTCGGCCTCGTCAAACTCACGCAGTTGACGGTCGGACGCAGATGCAATGAAGCCCTTGGCCACTTCCAAGGCTTCCGCTTGAATTTCCGCGTATTGGCTGTCGTTGAGCAAGTTTTCTCTTTCCTCAAGTCCTTCCTCCACACGATAAAGGGCGAAAGGTTTGATCGCAGACGATGCCCCGTCGGCCGCCTTCCACTCAAAGAGCAGCTTCCAGCCTTTCAGGTAAACCGCTGCTTTATCTTCGTGCACGGCGATATCGGGACTTGGCTCCAACGTTGGGTCGAGTAAATCACGGCCGCTGCCAAACGCTGGCGCAGGATAACCCGCTGCATGGAGCAAGGTCAGGGGGATGTCTGTAAGGCGAGGTATGACGCCGAAAGTGCCCGCTTCGATATTCGGTCCTGCAATGAAAAACGGTACCTCCAGCACAGGCGCAAACACAGTATTGCCGTGCTGCATAAACCCATTTTCGCCAAAATGCTCACCGTGATCCGACGTGAAAAGAATGATGGTTGGGCGGCCAGATTCCTCCACTCGTGCAAATACTTGGCCGAGCGCTGCGTCAATCATCATCACTTCTTCGTGATAGAGAAGCTGCAGATATTCCACGCCAGCTGCAGCATCCGGGTGAGCGTTACGGATATCGGCTGAAACCTGATTGCAGAATTGCGTGGTGCCGGATCCGTAATCGCGATAACGCTCAGGCAGGTCGAAGTCTTTACTTAAACGACCACGAAATTCACGCGAAGCGATGTACGGAGTATGCGGCGCCATGAAGTGCAAAAAATAGAAGAATGGTTTTTCATTTGCGTATAGGTCACCAAGATAACCCAATGCCAAATCGCGGACGGTCTCTGCGAAAATAGCTTCGTCTTCCACCACCGAGCCATCGTCCACCGGGAACCGGCGCGAAGCCAACATTTTCGAAAGCTGTAAGGAGCGGAAATCCGAAAGCCCGGCGCTATACCAAACCATGCGACGCCCCGATGCCGTCACTTTCTTCGGCGAACCCGCACGCGCATGGTGCGGTGCGACGTTCACTAAAACCTCAAACCCACGGTCAAACCCGGTATAACTATGGAGCAGGCCATTTGCCGCAGTTCCAAGGGTGCGATATCCCGCTTCCTGGAAAGCTTCCGCGAGAGTAGTAAAGCCATGCTCCGGCATAAATCCAAGGTTGGTATAGGCCCCATGTTTTAGCGGCAATTCACCAAGCATCATGGAAACATGACTCGGCAATGTCGACGGCGTGGTTGCATGCCCATAAGGCGCCTGCATCGAACGTGCGCGGAGGGCGTCGAGATTCGGAGTGGGGATGTCGGGATTGAGGATGGCATCGGCACGCAAGGTGTCGATGGAAATCATCAGGACATCGGGGTGACCGCTGGCATCGGCCTTGGGCGCAAGAGCGGGAAGTTGTGGACGTGCAGCAACATCGAAGCCCTTCTTGACCTCGGGTGCTGGCTTGCCCACACCAGACAGGAAAACGAGAAAGGTAAGAAGCCCGAGTCCAGCTAGAGCCTTAGAACAAAACGGCGGCAGCGCAGGCAAAGGCAGGTGCATCACCACTAGAGCAACGGGTAAGCCCGCAAACAACATCGCGTGGGATTGGCCGGTGGATTGGAACAGCATGGCACCTGCAAGCCCTCCAAGGCTTACTCCTAAACCAGTCGTCCAACCAGCCGCATCCATCGAGCGCTTACGCCATCGAGCGGATAAGTATCCAAGGACTCCAAAACCTAGGAGAGCGAAGACGTCGCCCAAGTAAATCATCAGGAACTTGAGATCGAACAACGCCAATCCTGGGCGCAAAGGGTAAGCCAAGGTGTGAATCAACGCACCAACAGCGAGACCTGCGAAACACGCTACCACGAAAGACTTCGTGGTAGCGGAGGGAGAGTTTTTCCCGACCATGCGATGATTCTAACCGGCGTCAGCAAGCGAGACACCTGCCCTCATTAGGGGCACGAATAACTCCGCACTGCTAGGGTTGTTGGCCATGAGCGAAGACGCCGCGCCTGCAACATCTCCATCCTCTCGCCCTACCGGTTTTGGCTCCATTTTCTGGATCGCCAATTGGATGGAGCTTGTCGAACGCTTCGCTTACTACGGCGTTCGAGTGGTTCTTCCGGTACTCATGGTGAAGGCCATCGAACTTGGTGGTCCTGAGTTTGACCACCTGCAAAAGGGAACCATTTACGCAGTTTGGGCGCTTGTGCAAAGTTTCGTTCCCATCTTCACCGGAGGGTTCGCAGATCGCTTTGGCTACAAAGTCAATATTGCGGCTGCGACGGTGCTGAAAATTATGGGCTACCTGCTCATGGGTTACTGCATCCTTCTCGCGGAGTGGATGGCAGGAATCCCGCTGCGCGAAGCACGCGATGCCGGTACAGATTTCACCTATGAACTGTTTTTCGCGGGCTCGATGCTCCTTGCCACCGGAACCGCTGTCTTCAAACCTGGACTCCAAGGTTTGATTGCGCATCAAATGCCAAAAGGCAAAGAAGCTGTGGGTTGGGCCATGTTCTATGCCATGGTCAACGTCGGTGGATTCCTCGGCCCCATGGTTGCTGGCTACATGGAAGTCATGCCGTGGCACGTGGTGTTCCTGATTAACGCCGCCGCGATTTGCTTGAACTTTTTGCCCCTGTTCCTCTTCAAGGAGCCGGAGCATGAAGGCGCCAACGATGAAAGTACGCTCACTGTGCTCAACAACGCTTTCCGAGGACTGCTGGAACCGCGCTTGTTCTTCTTTACGATTGCGTTCGCTGGCTTCTGGCTGATGTTTTACCAGCTGTTCGATATCCTCCCCAACTTCATCGACGATTGGGTGGATTCTCGGCCCATCGCCGACATGCTGACTGGATGGTTCGGAGGTACCGCAGTGCCGACCGTAAATGGCGGCAACCTAACTCAAGCATGGATGATTAATTTCAACGCCATGTTGATCATTCCATTCGCCTACTTTGTGGGTCGATTCACGGCCAAGGCGAAATCCCTGAATGCGATTATTCTTGGCATTGGAGTTTCCGCAGTAGCCATCTTCGCTTTCACCCTTTCCGCCAGCGGTTGGTGGACCTTAGCTGCGATTGGTGTTTTCTCCTTCGGCGAGATGACGGCAAGCCCAACCAAAATGCGTTACCTCGCTGGTATTGCTCCTCCGGGAAAAGAAGGCTTGTACATGGGCTATGTGAATTTCACTGTCGGCATTGGCTGGTCTGTGGGTTCGATTATCGCTGGCATCCTTTACCAAAGTGGTGGCGACAAAACAGTGCTCGCAAAACGCTACCTCATCGAGGAGCAAGGCATTTCTTCTGCCGCGATAGAGGCTCTTCCCAAAGCCGACATCTTGCCCTTTTTCGAGAAAACCCTTGGTGTCGATGCCTGGCAAACACGCGACATGCTGTGGGATTTATATTCGCCCCAAGCCATGTGGAGCATTTTTGCTCTCATTGGGGTCGCTTCCATGATTGGCATCTTCTTTTACAACAAGGCCGTCACTGGTGCGCAGGCAAATCCGAACCATGGCTTCAACCTTAAGGGCCACAACTATGTCTCCATGGCATTGGCGCCCATCGCTTTGGCGTTTTGGTATGGTTCTTGGCATTTACATAGCACCGGCCTAGATCTCATGGAAATCCTGGCTGTGATTGTGCAGGCAGTCATCTTTTCCGGACTGTTCCTCCTATCCTTAAGCATAGGACCGCCAGAGACTCCAATCGATAACGGGCGCGAGGACTAGGATCAGTATCGCGCAGGTGTTCCGATCAACTCGTGGCCACGATGATCGGAACCATCGATGCGGCCACCACGGCGGACATGGCAGCATCGATGGCCTTTTGCGTGGCGGCTCCAATGAGTTCGCCTTTCGCAATTTGCTCAATACGTTTCTTCTGCTCCTTCAACTTCTTCTTGTCGAAGTTGGCGCGGAGTAAGCCGGTTTTATCAGCGAGCGAAACCAGCACCACGGTGCGCGGGTCGAGGTCGGAACTACGCGTGAAAATGGCCTTTCTAAGACGAGCCAAGATTTCCTTCTCCGCGCGCCCATCTAACTCGGGATAAATCTTGCGTTTGAAGATCAACAGCACAGTGTCTTCTTCTGCCTTCAAGATACCGCGGGAAACCAACTGCTCGGCGGCACGATGCTTCAGTTGCTTCAACACTTCGAATCGCTGCACCCAGGTTCCCAGATCTGCCCGCCGCTTCGCCGCCTCCAATTTCAAAAGACACTCGTCTAGCAGCGGGTCGCCAGTTTTGACGGCATCAAGCAGTTTGAGGAAGGAGCGCTTCTTGACCTGCTCTATTTCCACCTTTTCGAGCAATAATAAGTCTGCCAAAAGCGCACCACCAAGGCTCATACTCAGGTTCACCCAAGAATCCTGGAATCCTGACCTATCCTTCAGGGCAAGCAAAAGGCATTCTTCATAAAGGTAGAGCTTATCTTTGGAGAGTTTCATGGCAGAAGTAATTGTAGTGCGCGGGGAATGATTTCGAAGCTGGCTGGGAGAAACCCGACGAGCTCTCCATCCGCTTCAATCGGTACGCGTGAGAGGGAGCTTGCGTGAAGGGTTTTGCAGGTGGAGTAGTGCACATCTGGGTGGTCGATGCGCTGGCCGCCGAAGGTCTCTTGCAGTTTCCGCATCGCCTCAATTCGGCCTAAGTCGCCTACCTGAACCGTGTTAAGCACGCCATCGTCGAGGATGGCGTCGGGAGCAATGCACATGCCACCGCCAAAATAGCGGCCATTGGCAACCACCATGGTGATGATGGTTTTAGGGGCCCAAACCACGCCGTCGATCTCCATTTGCACCTTAGGATTGCGAAAAGTCACTAGGGTGCGCAAGGTTTGCCACAGATAGGAGGATTTTCCCGACAACAGCCGTGAGCGTTTTTGCAGCCGCTCCACCACCTTGGCCCCAATTCCAAAATCAGCGGCGTTGATGAAGTATCGCTCCACGGGGCTGACATCGGAATCCACGCATTGAATACGCCCCACATCGACCCACTTTGGCTCGTTCTTGGCAATCAACGCGCAAACGGCCTCCGGATCATGCGGAAAATGAGCACCACGGGCAAAATCAGCGCCACTTCCAGCCGGCCAAATGCCTAGCCTGGCCCGCGTCCGCGCTCCCGCATCGGCCGCCATCATGCCATTCACCACCTCATACACGGTGCCATCGCCGCCCACCGCCACAATCAACTCTTGGCCACGCGAAACGGCCTCCTGGGCAATCCTCGCGCCATCACCAACGCCCTGGGTGAACTGAATTTCTCCGGTGGGAAAGGCCGCACGCATTTTGGGTTCACATTCCGCCCAGCATTTGCCGGTCCGACCGCCGGCAGCATGAGCATTGACCACAAAGGTGGCGCGCGGAATGGAAGACGTCATCCGTTTAAGGTTACGCTAGCGCCAGTCGAAAGTTGGACGGGCCTATAAGGGATAGAAGTGTTATCATCCGCGCGAAAATGAGCTTAGGCAACACCCTCAAGTCCTCGATCGGGGCGAAGGTGCTGATGGCGGTCACAGGAGTTCTTCTGACCCTGTTCGTCATTGGCCACATGCTCGGAAACCTGCAGGTTTTCCTGGGCCCCGACAAGCTGAACCACTACGCGGAAACGCTGCAGAACCTTGGGCCATTGCTCTGGGTCATCCGCATTGGCCTGCTCGTCATTCTTCTCGCGCATATTTTTGCCGCGACCAAGGTGGTGAAAATGTCAAAGGCGGCACGCCCGGTGGACTACCAGCAGCGCAAAGATCTCACCACTAGCTTCGCCGCGCACACCATGTTGGTGTCGGGCCTGCTGCTGGTGATTTTCATTGTGTATCACATCCTCCACTTCACTGTGGGCGCGATTGACCTCGCTGGCTCCACCGGTTTTGAAACGGACGATGGCACCAAAGATGTTTACCGCATGGTGGTAGTTGGATTCCAACACATGCCAACCACGGCGATTTACATCCTTGGCATGTTGATTCTTTGTGTGCACTTAAGCCACGGCGTGAGTTCGCTCATGCAAACGCTTGGCTTGCGCAAAGCCTCCAACGCGAGCTGCGTCGATAAGATCGGCCCTGTGTTCGCTTCGATTATTTTCATCGGCAATGTGTCGATGCCTCTCGCCGCAATCACCGGCCTCATTTCTTAGGAGGAAACGAACATGGCATTCCAGCTCGATTCCAAAATCCCTGCAGGTCCACTCGAAGATAAGTGGACCGAACACCGCTTCCACATGAAGTTGGTGAACCCGGCGAACAAGCGCAAGTTTCGCATCATCGTAATTGGCTCCGGCCTCGCAGGCGGTGCAGCTGCATCTTCGCTCGGCGAACTTGGCTACAACGTCGATTGTTTCTGCTTCCAGGATTCCTCCCGTCGCGCGCACTCGATTGCAGCACAAGGTGGCATCAACGCAGCGAAAAACTATCCGAACGATGGTGACTCGGTGCGGCGGTTGTTTTACGACACGATTAAGGGTGGTGATTACCGCTCACGCGAAGCCAACGTTTATCGCTTGGCCGAGGTATCGAACAGCATCATTGACCAGTGTGTTGCGCAAGGCGTTCCTTTCGCGCGCGAATACGGCGGGATGCTCGATAACCGCTCCTTTGGTGGCGCACAGGTAAGTCGTACTTTCTATGCGCGTGGCCAAACCGGTCAACAGTTGTTGATTGGTGCTTACCAGTCCTTGCAGCGCCAAGTCGCAAAAGGCACGGTAAACATGCATGTGCGTACCGAGATGCTCGACATCGTCAAGGTCGACGGCCACGCAAAAGGCATTATCATCCGCGACTTAGTCACCGGCGAGATTCGTCGTCATGCCGGCGATGCAGTGGTCATTGCAAGTGGTGGTTACGGCAACGTGTTCTACCTCTCCACCAACGCCATGGGCTCCAACGTAACCGCTGCCATGCGTGCGTTTAAGCGTGGTGCTGGTTTTGCAAACCCTTGCTTCACCCAGATTCACCCAACCTGCATTCCGGTTTCCTCCGAGCATCAGTCCAAGCTGACTTTAATGTCGGAGTCATTGCGCAACGACGGCCGCGTTTGGGTGCCTAAAAAAGCTGGCGATGATCGTACACCGCGCGACATTCCTGAAGACGAGCGCGACTACTACTTGGAGCGCCGTTACCCAAGCTTCGGCAACCTCGTTCCGCGCGACGTTGCCTCGCGTGCCGCCAAAGAGCGTTGCGATGCGGGCTTTGGTGTCGGCTCCACCAAGTTGGCGGTGTACCTCGATTTTGCAGATGCTATCGAGCGCCTCGGAGAGGACACCGTGCGTGCGCGTTACGGCAACCTCTTCCAAATGTACGAGAAGATTACGGCCGAGAACCCGTACAAAACACCGATGCGGATTTTCCCAGCGGTGCACTACACCATGGGTGGGCTTTGGGTGGATTACAATCTACAGACCACGGTTCCAGGTTTGTTTGCGCTCGGCGAAGCCAACTTTTCCGACCACGGCGCCAACCGTTTGGGTGCCTCGGCGCTTATGCAGGGCCTGGCCGACGGCTACTTCGTCGCGCCTTACACCGTAGGCAACTACCTTGCTGAGCACGGTAGTTTGAACGCGGAAGGCAAAGTCACCACCGAACACCCAGAGTTCGACAAGGTTGAAAAAGAAGTGCGCGAACGTTTGGAGCGCTTGATGAACATCAAGGGCGAACACTCCGTGGATTCTTTCCACAAAAAACTTGGCCATATTTTGTGGGACAACTGTGGCATGGGCCGCACTCGCGAAGGCTTGGAGAAGGCTCTGCGAGAGATTCCGAAGTTACGCGAAGAGTTCTGGAAGAACGTCCGCATTCCAGGCGATGCTGTTAGCTTCAACCCAGAGTTGGAAAAAGCCGCACGGGTTGCCGACTTCCTCGAGTTTGCCGAGACTATGTGTCACGATGCGCTCGACCGCGAGGAGTCTTGCGGCGGTCACTTCCGCGAGGAGCATCAGACGGAAGAAGGTGAAGCGTTGCGTCGCGACGATGAATTCGCTTATGCCGCAGTCTGGGAATACATGGGCGAAGGAAAGGCTCCTGAGATGTCGAAAGAAATCTTGGAGTTTGAAAACGTCAAACTTACCACCCGTAGTTACAAGTAAAGGAGCAGCAAATGAAAATCACTCTCCACGTTTGGCGTCAAAAGAACGCTACTTCCTCTGGTGGTATGGAGCCTTACGAGGTCGATGGCGTATCAGCAGACATGTCCTTTCTCGAAATGCTCGACATGCTCAATGAGCAATTGATCGTGCAAGGCAAAGAGCCGATTGCATTCGACCACGATTGCCGTGAAGGCATTTGCGGTACCTGCTCGTTGATGATCAACGG
>JASFYO010000042.1:0-13253 GCA_045047305.1 Planctomycetota bacterium
TCAATCACGATCAAGTCGCCGTTCGCAGGATTCACCGAAAACTGCACATTGGAGCCGCCGGTCTCCACACCAATCTCGCGCATGATGGCGAAACTCGCATCACGCATGCGCTGGTACTCGCGATCGGTCAGGGTTTGCGATGGTGCGACGGTAATCGAATCGCCGGTATGCACACCCATGGGGTCGAGGTTTTCAATCGAACAGACAATCACGCAGTTGTCTTTCTGATCGCGCATGACCTCCATCTCGAATTCCTTCCAGCCAATCAAACTCTTTTCGACCAAGACTTCGGTGACTGGACTCAAGCGTAAGCCGCGCGCAACAATCGTTTCGTATTCTTCGACGTTGTAAGCAATCCCACCGCCAGAGCCACCCATGGTGAAGGCCGGGCGGATTACGCATGGCATTCCAATGATTTTCATGGCGGCGCGACCTTCGGCCATCGTGCGCACAATTTCACTCGGTGCGCTTGCAAGACCAATCTTGTCCATTGCCTGACGGAACTCCTCACGGTCTTCGGCCTTATGGATGACATCGGCGCGGGCACCAATCATCTCGCAGTCGAATTTGTCCAGCGTGCCATCTTCGGCCAGCGCAAGTCCAACATTCAGCGCAGTCTGGCCACCAAGAGTGGGGAGGATGGCATCTGGGCGCTCCTTCTCAATCACTTTGGCAACGAACTCAGGAGTAATCGGCTCGATATAGGTGACGTCGGCCATCTCTGGGTCGGTCATAATCGTGGCCGGATTGGAATTCACCAGGATGATTCGGAATCCGTCTTCCCGCAGCGCCTTGATTGCTTGGGTGCCGGAATAGTCGAATTCGCAGGCTTGACCGATGACGATCGGGCCTGAACCTAGGATGAGGATGGAGTTTAGGTCAGTCCGGCGGGGCATGATGCGCTCAGAGTTGCGCCATTCTAACTACGCCTTGGGTGCGCAAGTCCCCGGCTAGCCCAAATAGCGATGCATTCCCGCCGCCACTTCGCCGGCGTCGACGCCCTGCACCAGCAGATTGGTGCCTGGCTTCACCGGCAGTATTAAATCCAGTTGGCCGTGCGCGGCTTTCTTATCCCGCAGTAGCAGTTTCTCTAAGGCGCGTTTGCTAGGAAACTCGCCCGGAAAGCGCGTTTTCATGCCGTTGCGCTTGAGGAATTCCAAAACCTCTGAGGCGTAACTCGCAGCGCACAATTCTTGTTCAGCGCTCATTTGGAGAGCGCAAAGTAACCCAAGTGCTACCGCTTCTCCATGCGCCAACCTACGTGGGCCGGCCGACGTTTCGAGTGCATGCCCGAAAGTGTGCCCAAGGTTGAGCAGTTTGCGTTCACCACCTTCCAGCGGATCGCGGCGCACGAGTTTTTGCTTGAAGCGTGCGCATTGCGTAACGAATTCACTAAGTTTTGCACTGCTGCGCTGCAATTGGTACGGGGTGGCCGCAAGCAAACTGCGGTACATTCCGCTCCCCGACAGCATGGCGGTTTTTAACACCTCGCCCATGCCAGAACGCCATTCCCTTAAAGGCAGGGTGCGCAACATCTGCACGTCGGAAACTACAAATTTTGGAAAGTGGAAAGCGCCGAAGAGATTTTTCCCTTCGTTCAGATTGACGGCAGTTTTCCCTCCGATGGATGCATCGGTCATCGCCAGAAGGGTGGTGGGAATCACCGCCCAGTCGATTCCGCGGAACAGGTTGGCAGCAACGAATCCAGTCAGGTCTGAGGTCACTCCGCCGCCGACGGCAATCAAAAGGGACTTGCGGTCGGCCCCTTTGCGTACCAACTGCGAGGCCAGTCTTTCCGCCGCTTCCAAGGTCTTACGCGCCTCGCCGACTGGCGCGAGGAGCAGAGTGACTGCAAGTCCAGCTTCCTTCGCGGCTAGGACAATTTTACGTCCAACGACTTCCTCTGTTTTGCGGTCGATGACCACAAAAACATGCGAGGGCTTTGGTTTTAGCGACTTTAGGCGTGCGCAGGCCTCGGCTCGTAGGATTCCGCGCCCACAGGTGATTTTGGTATTCATTCCCCAATTCAGGATGGGTTCTTGCGTGCTGCCCGACGTGCTGCAACCTTCCCCATGGCGACATGGCTAGCCTTCTTGTCGCGCTTGATCAGGGTGAACAAAATAAAGCCAATCGCAATGGCGATGCCAAGAAACATCATGATGATTTGCCCGGCGAAAGGGGGAGTGATTTTTTCTTGAGCAACGGCATCGGTGACCACGAAGACGGGGGTGCGTAGATGGTTGCCTTCTGTGTCTTCATATGCCCAAAGCATGAGGAAATAGCCGTGGTAAATCATCGGTCCACGGTTAAGCCCAAACTGGAAATTCCCAGGAGCCTTTAAATGCGTCAAGTTGGTGCCAACTAAATCGTTGCGGATCCAGGCGGAAGAGATATTACGCTCCCGTAACGGATTTTCACCCACTTGAGAGGTTCCTTCCTCGCGTACCATGCCGCCGAGTTCGAACATTCTGCCGCGAAAAACACCAGGGTTTTTTGACAATTCCTTCAAGCTCGCTTCGTCGAGGAGGATGGAATCCTTTGTCGCTTTAGCCAGAAGGTCAGGGTCGCGTCCAACCGTTCGTGCGACATTCATCAAATGCCATAGCTCTGGTTTTCGATCCAGTAAAGTTGGATTGTTGTGCGTGCCAAGGGGTTGATCCTTGACGTTGGCGAGCAAGGTTAGGGACGGCTCTGAAATGGGGGCTGCAAGCTTGAATGAAGGCTCTACGGCGCGTCCAACGAATAAAGGGGCAGTCATGTCGACGCCCTCAAATTTGCTGTCGTAATATTTGAAGAAGTATCCGTCTGCGAGCACAAAGTTTTCGCGTAAGGCAATGCTGTCGGAAGCCGTGATGTCGATGAACTGAAATTTGTGACCATCCAGGGTTTGCAGAGTCCACCAAACTTCGCGTTCGCCGTCGGCATTGGTTTCTTCAAAGCGATCCAGGATTTCTCCGCGCAAACGGAAGGGTTTCCCGCGGCTTGCAGCGGCCTTAGTAACGCCATCCTCAAAGGGGAACTGCGGTTCGCCTAAAACATAAAGCCATGAGCCCACAAGGGCTTTGGCGGCATGACTGACTTCGCGGAAGGCATTGCGCTCCTTGACGACTCGGTCCGCGTGAGTTGCATCCTTGATTTGGGCTAAAAGATTAGCGTCTAGCTCTGGCAATAAACCGGCGTAATCGGTTTGTGATCCGAGGCGTTCAAGGTTGGTTTCTGCAGAATCCGCTGCGTTTTTCTTGACCACCACAATGATGACAAAGCAAAGCGCAATGCCAATTGCAGACAGGACGAGCTTGCGCTTTTCTTTATGCTTAGCCTCAGTGAGCTTACGCTCTAAAAGCCGACGTTTTTCTTCTCGATCCAGGGTCATTACTTTTTGTAGTTGCGTGCGGCATCCGCGAAACCGGAAAACATGGCGCGGGTAGCTTGGGAGTCCGGAGCGCGCTCTGGATGCCATTGCACACCTAACGCGAAGGTTTTATCAGGGAGTTCGATAGCCTCAAGGGTGCCATCGTCCGCCCAGGCAGCGGCCATAAGGGTAGCGCCGGGCTCGATTAATGCCTGATGATGGAAGCTCGGCACCAAAAAATCCTTGGTCCCAACCAACTGGGCGAGCAGCGATCCTTCACACGCTCTAACCGGATGTTCGATTCCCTTGGTGTGGTCGGCAAAGTTCTCTAGGTGTTGTTGGAATGGTGCCTGGTGGAGCAGCCCCATCATTTGCATGCCGAAACATACGCCGAACAAAGGCATATCGCGCTGCAAGGCCCCGCGCACTAACTCCAAGTTCATGGTCTGCTGTTCGAGTGGAACCGGCTTACATTCTGGAGTGGGAGCTGGCCCGCCATACGGGCGTAAATCTACGTCGTCGCCGCCGGTCATCAATACCCCGTCTAACCGACCTAATATCGCACTTACATCTGCTGGCGGCGCATCGCCCGGAATCAGCACCGGAATCATGCCGGCGGCACGCAGAACGGGCATGTAACTGGTGAACAATTGAAAGCGTCGCTGCCCTTCGTACCAAGGAGCATCGAGTAGTTCGACAGTGACCCCAATCAGTGGGTGCGGCGCGTCCATCATGGGCCCTATACTAAGCGTCCGTATGGCGTACCTGTACCTGCTCCTCGGCCTGGCTGGCCTTCTGATTGGATCCGACCTCGCGGTACGCGGTTCGATTTCCTTGGCGCATCGCTGGGGCTGGCCGAGCTGGGTCACCGGCCTTTTGCTGCTCGCGCTTGGAACCTCTTTGCCGGAGCTGTTTATCTGCATTGCGAGCGCGCCGGAGCACCCAGGCCTGGCAGCGGGGAATATTTTTGGCTCCAACGCATTCAATGTTGGAATTGTTCTCGGTGCAGCCTTATTGCTGAAAGGCAGCGCGCGCCTCGAGGTGCATGCGGTGCGTTTGCCGACCCTCATGCCCCTGGTTTTTGGAAGCCTGGTCGCTTTTCTATTGGTTGGCGCACCTTTGGGGGTTTACTTTTTGAGTTTTCTGTTCCTGGTGGCTTATGCCATCATGATTCGGCTTAGCATTACGCTCCGCGGTGACGATTTGCGTGAAGACGAAGCTGCCGCTCCTAGCCCTACGGTCAGCCTGCCGCTCGCCTTGGCATTAACCGCAGCGGGGTTTGTGTTGTTAGCCGTGGCTTCTACTTGGTTTCTGGATGGCGCACTCGACATCGCCGACCAATTTGGCTGGAAAGAAGGCTTTGCAGGTTTCATCATCACCGCAATCGGCACTTCGGCACCAGAACTTTTCACCTCGGTGCGCGCCTTAAGGCTTGGTCATGCCGGCGCCGTTTTCGGCAATGTGGTTGGCTCCAACGCTTTCAACCTTTTGGTAGCAGGTGGATTCGTCGGTTTGATGGCCGAGGTAGAAGTCCCACAGGAAGGCCTCCAAGCCCAGGTGATTCTCAACTTCGTAGCCACCACGGTGCTGCTCATTCCTGCCGTGTGCACCAATAAAAACCGCGAAATCTCTATCCGCGCCTACCAAGGCATGGGGGTTTTGCTCATCCTGGGCTATCTTGGCGGCGCTCTTTGGGTCTCCTAGCTAGTTAAACTACGCACATGGCCGACGCACTGCACTACGAACCGGGGACTCCGCTCAATGTTGAGCAGATTGCAGCCTTGGTCGACGGCCAGCTAGAGGGCGATTGCCCCACCTATTTTGAGCATGTACGTGATTTGGCCTCGGCTACAGCCTCCGATGTCGTGTTCTTCCGCGGCGGCCCGAATGAAATGGGGCGTTTACCTGGGCAAGCCGAGTTGGATGCCTTTGCCGCCACCGCGGCTGGCCTGTTATTGCTGGACGAAAAAACCGATGCGGGCGGACGTGCTTGCGTGCGCGTAGTCAACCCAGGATTGGCTGCCGCTCAATTGGCGCAACACTGGGAGCCTTATCTCCCGGAGATTCCGATGGGTGTGCATCCAAGTGCAGTGGTAGAAGATGGGGCGGAAATCGACGTCTCTGCTTGCATCGGTCCGCTGTGCGTGGTGGCGGCAGGCGCGGTGATTGGCGCTCATGCCAGACTTGTATCTGGGGTGCACGTAGGAGCTGGAAGTCAGATTGGTGCCGGGTGTGTTTTATTTCCAGGGGTTTATATAGGACCGCGCGTTTCACTAGGGGCGCGGTGTCGGGTGCAGGCGAATGCCTCTCTCGGGGCGGCTGGATTTGGTTATGTGTGGAGCGGATCCGAGCATGTGCACATGCCGCAAATGGGCGGGGTGCAGCTTGGTGAAGCGGTCGAGATTGGCGCCAATTCTTGCGTTGATGCTGGCACTTTCCGCGCTACGGTCATCGGTGACAACTGCCTTTTGGACAATCATGTGCAGGTCGGCCACAATTGCACATTGGGTCGTTTTGTGATTCTTTGTGGCAAGGTTGGGATTAGCGGCAGCGTGGAAATCGGCGATGGCGCGATTTTTGCCGGATCTGCTGGTGCCGCTGGACATATTTTGATTGGGGCCGGAGCCAAGATTGGCGCCAAGGCAGCGGTCACCTCCGATGTCCCTGCTGGGGCCACTTACGCCGGTAACCCCGCTGTGGACTTTGGCTTACATCAGCGCATGCAAGTGACACTGCGGCGCATGGCGCGGCGCAAAAGCTGAGTTTTTTCGTCGTGGCGGGGAAGGTTCCCGGAAAAATGCGATTTCCTGGAATCGCCACTTAAAAATCCCCTGTTACTGAGTGACCTTAGGCGTAATAAACATGCCCGCAGCGACCCGCTGCACTCCTCCTAAGTCAGCATGTTTTTCCTTCCTCTCATCGCCCTTGTGGTTCTGCCAATCACGCAGGAACCGTCGAGCGATTCGCCCTATTTCGCGCCAGATTGGATTCCTGGCACCACCGAGTTGTATTATGGCCCGAGCTTCTTCGACCGCAATTATCGTGAGCCAGTGGATCTTGTGGTGAAGGTAGATTTAGGCTTGGTCAACTTTCATGCTCGTCAGCTACCGATGGGCGGAGCCGAGCATTTAGGCGCCTTGTTTTTCGCTTTAGACGAAGAGGAAGTGGAAGCTGGATTTCCGATGAATGTCGAGGATTCCTCGGTCGTTCCACAATGCCCAGCCCTCACGCCACCAGCTGAAAATGCAACTGCAGCAGATTCTGCCGGTGCAGGCTGGCATCAAGAATCTTGAGCGCCTGATCGAAGGGGCACCAGTCCCAGCCCGCAATGCGTCCGCGTAGTCGCGGTTCCACGCTAGGGGAGGCCACCTGATATCCAACCGGCCACTGCACCAGTTGTAGATCGCCAATGTCCTGAACCAAACCGGTCGGTGGAGATACCAAATCGAATGCGTGGGTGAGGCCCGTCTCGATTTGCACTTGGCGAATTGCGGCGTGGCGTAAATCCTCATCCCAGTCGACGGGACCGACCACCGGACGCCACACATTTTCTGCCGTAGGAGCCGCCTGCAGGAGCAGGTATTCTGGACCACTACCGCTGTAACGGTAGAGGAATACGTGGACCTCGTGGCGTTGGCCAAGGTCGCCAAACTGGGCGGGTGAGAATCTGCGAGACATTAGAACTTCCTAGAAGCCTACCTCATGAATCGGCTCGAAACGCTGTGGACTAAACTTTGCGCACGCACCGACTATGAGTCGTGTAGTCGTCCACGGGCCGCGCGTTTCCGCCTGGATACCATCCAGGGGCTTGTCAAACGCCTCGACAACGTGCATTTGGCCCTTCCAGCGCTCCATTTGGCCGGCTCCAAGGGCAAAGGGAGTGTGTGCCATTATTTAGCCAAAGGGCTCTCAGCGAGCGGTATTCGCACCGGCCTTTACACTTCTCCGCACCTCAGCGACTGGCGTGAGAGGATTCAGGTCGATGGCCACCCTTTGCCCGATTCCGACTTGGCCGACGCCATCGAGTTGGTGCTCCAAGCATCGGCGGGGGATGAAACTTTTT
Organism: Planctomycetota bacterium; assembly: GCA_045047305.1. Classification (GTDB taxonomy): domain Bacteria; phylum Planctomycetota; class UBA1135; order UBA1135; family UBA1135. Next base: position 7,416 of record JASFYO010000042.1, read on the forward strand.
TCGACCTACTCACCGCCACCGCCATGCTTGCCTTCCGCGATACCGGGTGCGAAATCATGATCCTCGAAACCGGACTCGGCGGGCGCTCCGATTCCACCAATGTGGTGCAGCCCCTCGCCGCCGCCGTTTCTGCGATTGAGCTAGAACATACCGATGTCCTCGGGCCCGACCTTGCCACCATCGCAGGCGAGAAGGCTGGCATCTTCAAATCGGATTCCCTGCTTTTTGCAGGTGCCCATATCCGGCCGACTGCTCTTACCGTTCTGCAATCCAGCGCCGATGCTCTGAATCAGTCACTCCTCATCGCGCCATCATCCATGCCCGGATTCAAGCATCCGCAGCCGCACATGGAAGCGAACTTTGCACTTGCGGTGACCATTTTGCGCCATTTACCGCGTCCATTTTCCGCTGCTGCCGACCTCCTGCCCTCGCTTCCGATGTCCGCCCTGCAACTCCCCGGACGTCTCGAGTATCGCACTCTCCCCGACGGCCGGCCGGCGATATTCGACGTCGCGCATTCGACCGACTCCCTGAGCTCCGTCATCCAAACTTTCCGTGAGGCTTATCCAGACGCAAAACGTGGCATCGTTCTTGCTCTACGCGATGACAAGGATGCGGATCTATTAGCCACACAATTGAATGCAGTTCTTGGTACGCGTCCAAGCTCTGAAAAGTGGTGGACTGCCCCTGCTGGGGACCATCCGCGCTCCGCCAACCCGGCTACAATCGCCCTTTCCTTCGACGCCGAAGCCCTCACGCAACCGGGCTTTCCTGACGGCCCCGAGGTCCTCCTCATCACCGGCTCGACTTACTTAGTCGGCGCTCTTCGCCCGCAAACTGCACCCATCGACACTCTCTAATGGCCACCTTCGATAACACGGAAGTCCGTCAAACTTATCGCAGCACTCTGGTTGAGGAGTTGCGCGAGAGTGGTTCGCGTTTGGTTGGCGAGCTGGAGCTCATGCTGCCGCAGAGTTTTGGCTTTTGCTGGGGCGTGGATCGCGCCTTGGCTATGGTCGAGGATGCGCGTCGCGCATACAAAGGGCGCCCCATGTGGTTGATTAGTTCGATCATTCACAATCCACGGGTGAATGCGGATTTGCGTGCGAAAGGCATCGGTTTTCTAAGGGGAAGTTTTGCCACCGAAGGCGCGTTAGAAAAGCTCGGCAGTAACGATGTCGTGATTGTGCCAGCCTTCAGTGCCACAGTGGAAGACATGAATGATTTACGTGAGCGTGGCGTGACGATTGTCGATACCACTTGCCCGTGGGTGATCAAACCGCATAAACGCACGCTGAAGTATTTGAAGGAAGGTTTTACTACGGTCATTCACGGCACTGTCGGACACGAAGAAACCGCAGCCACCTGTTCGTTGATTGAAAGTGAAGGTGGGCATTACGTGGTGGTGTATAGCATTGAAGAAACCGAGGTGCTGGCATCCTTTCTCGAAGGCAAGTGCGAGGAAGCGGCTTTGCGCAGCGGGATTCAGCAGGGCAGTTTTTCGCCGGACTTCGATGTTTCCCGTGACCTACAACAGATTGGGGTGATCAACCAAACCACGATGTTGGCAAGTGAATCACGCGCGATCGGCGATCGTTTAAAGCTTGCGCTGACTCATCGCGACAGTGAAGCGGCGCTAGAGCAAAATTTCCGCGACTTCGACACTATATGTCGTGCAACGCAAGACAACCAAGATGCAGCTGCTGCGGTTGCTGATACACAACCCGATCTTTACCTGGTGGTCGGCGGTTACGACAGCTCCAACACTAAAAACCTCGCCCGCGTCGGCCGACGTTTAGGTGTGCCCGCTTTTCATATTGAGGGTCCGCACTGCATTGGCGAAAAACTGCATCATCGCGATCGCACCAGCGGGGAGATTCTGGCGGAAGGCGATTGGTTGCCATCCAAACGGCCATTGCGTGTTGCTTTCACTGCTGGCGCCAGCACCCCCGATGCACTGCTTGGCGAAGTGATCGAGGGCTTAGTCGCGTTTGCTGGTGAGACTTTGGTGGTTTAGAGAAGTCCGCGACCGCGGCTGACTAGTTATGGTGGAGTGGTACGCCAACTCCCAAAGCCACGATTGCCTGACCTTAGCGTTCGTCACTGGGTTGGCCTGGATGGTGATGATTGCAGGGGCTTAATATTTCCCTGAGATTTTCCAGCGTCCGTTGGTTGCGACTCTGTTGCTAGGCATCGTCGGATTGGCATCTCCGCTTACGGTCCTGTTCGGAATTCGATAGGAGCCCGTCGCCGCCCTCGAATTCCATGCTGGAGCAAGCTAGAGATGTTCCACTATGCCGCGCAACGACATAGAGCCATATTTGGGTTCCAAGTAGGCTTGTTTCTGGCCATTCTGATCCCTGGATTGCTGGTTATTTCCCGAAAAAAGAAACTTATATGGAAATATAGACCTTTTTATCCTATTATGGGCTCAGATGGCAACACTCTCTCCCGATACCACCCTCGCGACCCTGGTCACGGATCGCCCCGGACGCTCCCGCGTTTTTGAGTCCTTTGGTTTGGACTATTGCTGCCATGGTGGGCAAAGCTTGGAAGCCGCCTGCGCCAAATCCGATAAAAACTTAGGGGAAGTGTTAGAGCATTTGGCTGCTTTCGACGCAACAGCGGAACTTTCCACTGAGCCCGATTTCGGAGCCATGGGCATGACCGAGCTGGTCGACCACATTGAGTCCACGCACCACGCTTATGTGAAGGCAGAGCTTGAACCTCTCAGTCAGTTAGTGGAGAAAGTAGCGCGTGTGCATGGCGCGAATTTTCCTTGGTTGGCCGAGGTTCGCAATTTATCCTTTGCGCTTTTCGCTGAGCTTGCGCAACACCTTGGAAAGGAAGAGCAAGTTCTATTCCCTATGATCCGCGAGCTAGACGCTGCAAAGTCCTTGCCACAGTTTCATTGCGGTGGGGTGAATGCACCCATCGCGGTGATGGAAATGGAGCACGACAGTGCCGGCGAGGTGCTCAGGAAGCTGCGGGAACTAACCTCCGACTACAGCATGCCGGAAGGTGGGTGCAATAGTTTCCGCGCGATGCTGAACCGTTTGGAGGCCTTTGAGTATGACTTGCATCGTCATATCCATAAGGAAAATAGTTTGCTGTACCCGAAGGCCTTAGCGGCTGCTGAAAAGCTGGGTTAAGTAAACCCAAAACCAGGATCAGCGCCGCGCTTTATGGTCGGGGCCAGACTCTTTCTCATTACTGCCGGTGCCGCCATAAGCATCTTCGAGTTCGGTGAGAATCTCGAGGTAAGAACGCATGCGGGACGGCGGGAAATCACCATCTTCGAGCGCTTTTTGTACCTCACATTCAGGCTCTCCGCGATGCATGCACGCTGGGTACTTACATCCTTTGCCAAGTTCGCGCATTTCCGGGTAGTGCAGGCGTAGCTCATGCGGTGGAATTCCAAATGGACGAAACTTGCGCACGCCTGGCGTATCAATCATCGCACCACCGACCGCAAGGGGGTACCAGCGGGTGAAGGTAGTGGTATGGCGACCGGATTGCAACGATGCCGATGCCTCGCGCACTTCCAAATTCAAGTCTGGATCAATCGCATTCATTAAGGTCGATTTCCCCACACCACTCAAGCCGTAAAGCACACTGGTCCTGCCTTTGAGTTTGGCGAGTAAATCATCGACCCCAATGTTTTCGGTTGCCGAGGTCATCAAGACATCGGCGCCGGAATTCACATAGCTGGCTTCGAACTTCCTTAGTTTGCCACGTTTGCCTTTGTCAATCTTGTTCAACACTAGTAGCGATGGAATACCGGCGAAACTGCACGCCGCCAAAATGCGGTCCGCAACGATGGAGCTAAAGGCAGGAATGCCTACGGAGTTCACCACCACCACGAGGTCTACGTTGGTCGCCAGAATCTGCCTCCGATCGGCATCGTCGCCGGCAGCGCGTCGGGCGAAGATGTTGCGGCGGGGAAGGACTTGATCAATCGCAAGATCGGTGGCTCCACCGCTCAAAACAACATAATCGCCCACCGCCACCGGAGCTTTGTCGATGCCGCGATTTTCAAACAGGCGTCCCCGCATACGGGCTTGGCGTACTTCTCCGCTGACTAGTACCTCACATTGGCGGGCATCCACGCGAACCACGAATGGAGTGTCGTTGTGGGCGGGGGCGGGGGTGTCGCGCATTTAGGCCAAGTCTATCTGCGCGAGGAAACGACGGAAGAAACCATGTTTTGCGCTATCAAAACTTCAGTTTGGCAAGCATGAACCACTTAGGCATGATCACCAAGTAGAATGAGGGTATGTCGGAAGAGGCCATCAAGTCACCGCAAAATGCGAAACTCAAGTCCCTGCGCGGATTACGTGCAGGCAAGGAGCGTGAATTTACTGCGCTGGAAGGGCGCCATTTGCTGGAAGACGCCTTAGCCGCTGGCGCAAAGGTGCATTGGGTGCTGGTGCGTGAAGGCGAGGATTTAGAAGATCCGCTTTTACAGCAGGCCGCTTTGGTCGGTGCCGAGATTGCAGAATGCGATGGCAAACTTCTGCACGATGCCAGCCGCTTAGATACGCCTCCGGATTACATCGCTTGGGTAGACCGTCCGCGCGCGGATTGGCGCGAGGCTTTAGCGGCAAGTACTGCTGGAGACTGGTGGCTGGTAGCTGCCGGTGTGCAAGATCCGGGAAACCTCGGCGCTTTAGCACGGGTTGCCGCAGGATTCGGAGCCGCCGGATTGCTTTGCCTGAAGGGCGGCGTTTCGCCATGGCACCCACGGGCTTTGCGCGGCGCAAGTGGAACTACTTTTCGTTTACCAGTCTTTGAAGGCGTCGACTCCACCGAGTTTTTAGCTTTTGCGACTGAGCAAGAGGTCGAGCTATGGGCGACGGCAAGCGATGGCGAAGATTTAGATGTCGCCACTAGCGGCGTAAAGCGGGAGCAGCCCATCGCGATTTTGCTTGGTGAAGAAGGCCGCGGTTTGGATCCATGGTTGTTCGCGGCATGCACACGCAAAGTAGGCATCCCTTTGGCGCGTGAAGTGGAGTCTTTAAACGTGGCCACCGCCGCTGCCGTTTTCGGTTGGGCTTTGCGCGAGAAATAATTCATGGCTATGCAAGGCGGTTTATTCGGTGAAAAAGAGAGCGAGTTTGATGCCATGCGGCGCAATCAAAACTCGGCATCGACACCTTTGGCGGAGCGTATGCGTCCGCGAAATCTCGATGAGTTTGTTGGGCAGAAGAAGTTAGTCGGGGAAAAAGGTGCGTTGCGTCTGATTTTGGAAGGCGGTGATATGGGGTCGATGATTTTCTGGGGGCCTCCCGGTACTGGAAAAACCACGCTTGCACGTATGCTTGCGGAACGCGCAGATTTGGAGTTTCGCACTTTTTCTGCGGTCATGAGCGGGATTAAAGAAGTGCGTGCTGCCATGCAGGAGGCCCAACGTTTGCGTCGCAGCACCGGACAACCGACATTGTTGTTTGTCGATGAAATCCATCGCTTCAATAAATCACAGCAAGATGCATTTTTGCCCTTCGTTGAAAGTGGCGACATCTTGCTGGTAGGGGCAACCACCGAGAACCCATCCTTTGAAGTGGTCGCGCCACTGCTGTCGCGGTTGACGGTGCATGTGCTGGAGCCGATTGAGGAAGAGGACTTGATGCTGCTGATGCGTCGTGCTCTAGAGGACGAGGCCCGCGGTTTTGGTGCGCGCAAGGTGGAGGTCAGCGAGGAGCAACTTCGAGCGCTGGCGCGCTATGCGAGTGGTGATGGGCGCCGTGCCTATGTCGCTCTAGAATCCGCCATCCGCCGCTGCGATGTTGGCGCTACCTTGTCCGACGACATCCTCGAACAAGTATTCGCCGGTCGCGC
>JASFYO010000043.1:0-34714 GCA_045047305.1 Planctomycetota bacterium
ACCTGGTTTGCATTAGATGTACCCGCGATTGGCCCTTTCGATAGTTCCGTGCCGAACGTTGCCCTGGCCGAGATGTTGGTGGCGTATGTTGCGATGCAACTGAAGCAAAACGCGCAGGTGCGGATTGATCGCACCGAAGCGCTGTGGAGAGCGACGGATACGTTTTTGGGGTAAGTGGGCCCCAAAACCCCCATAAGGCCTCTGCAAAGCACCTTACGCCATTTTTTTCGATTTGGTATACCTGAAACTATGCCAAAAAGCCTCGCCCCCATCTTCCTTTTACTATTTCTTCCCAACGATTTGTTTGGGCAGATTTATCAATGGGATGGAGCAACGACTTACGACCGAATGGGCGAATCTGTTTCTTCCGCTGGAGATGTCAATGGCGACGGCTTTGACGATGTCATCGTAGGAGCGGCTTATGCTCAGATCATTGGCCCTGGCGAAGTCGGATCGGCTTTTGTTTATTCCGGCGCCGATGGCTCGGTGCTGTTCCAATGGAATGGGCAGGTTTCCTCCGACCGTTTTGGAGTATCCGTTTCCTCAGCAGGCGATGTCAACGGCGACGGCATTGTGGACTTCATCGTTGGGGCAGATAGCACTGGCAATAACGGACTCTCCAGCGGTTCGGCTTATGTTTATTCCGGCGCGGATGGCTCCTTGCTTTATCAGTGGGACGGCGGGAATGCGTTCGACCGTTTTGGCTGGCCCGTTTCCGGAGCCGGCGACGTCAACGGCGATGGTTTTGATGACCTCATTGTTGGAGCCCGTTACTCCGACGACGGCGGCCTTAACGGCGGGTCCGCTTATCTCTTTTCAGGAGCGAATGGATCCTTGTTTTATCAATGGGATGGAGCCGCATCTGCATCTTTTGGCGCATCCGTTTCCGCAGCCGGTGATGTTAACGGCGATGGCTTTGATGACGTCATTGTGGGAGCTACCGGAACCGGCAGTGGCTCCGCTTATGTCTACTCCGGAGCGAATGGGTCATTGCTTTATCAATGGAACGGACAGAGTGCGAATGATCGGTTTGGGTATTCCGTTTCCGGGGCGGGCGATGTCAATGGCGACGGCTTCGCTGACCTGGTAGTTGGAGCACTTTTCGCAACCGCCATCTCCAGCGGATCGGCTTATGTCTATTCCGGAACCAATGGCTCGATGCTCTACCAATGGGATGGACAGGCCTTAGGCAATCGGTTCGGCAATTCCGTTTCCTCAGCCGGCGACGTCAACGGCGATGGCTTCGATGATGTCATCGTGGGCGCAAATGGTACTGACAACCACGGAATCGACAGTGGAACCGCTTACGTCTATTCGGGTGCATATGGCTCTTTGCTTCATCAATGGGAAGGTCAAAATGCAGACGACCAGTTTGGCCATTGCGTTTCCGGAGCAGGCGATGTCAATGGCGACGGCTTCGAGAATGTCATCGTAGGGGCCAATTTCGCAAGCAACAACGGCACTGACAGCGGTTCCGCTTATGTTTATTCCGTATCCGCTGCCTATTCCATTACCCCGATGACTGCTGGGAGCCCTGCAACGTTCATGATTACGGGCGCCACGCCAAATTCAAGCGTGACCCTTGGCTATTCACTATTGGGTGCTGGCCCATTTACCACCGCTTTCGGTGTGGTCGCTATGACACCACCCATCCACATCCTGTCTGTCCTCGCCACCAATGCAAACGGCGATGCTTCCTTGACATTGAATGTCCCCGGCAGTGTTGCTGGGAGAACTCTGTACACCCAAGGCTTGGATTCTGGATTCCTGACTACTTCCCTTGCTGCATTCATCAACTAAGCAAGTTCTGATTTAGCCTCGCGCTGACACCCAACCCCGTATTCTCGAGCAAATGATAGACGGTACTTCCTAATTCGGTTGAGGAGTCATGTTGAAGGCATGTGCTACCGAACTGGAAGGTGGACTACTCTTAGGCCCAGTACCAGTCGTTCCGTTGAAACCAACACCAAAAACCTAAACCAATCCCATGCTGCTGCCGTTGTACGCTACTCTTTCCCTTGCCCACAGCTAAGCATCACCAAGCGTAGGCGCATCCATGCAAAAATCGACTCTACCTTTTGGCGTTGGCCTCTGCGTCCTACTCGCCTTGCTCGCATGGATGAGCGCAGACTATGTGCCTATTGGGGCGGTAGCGATTGCCATCGTTTTCGGCATTGCAGCAGGGAACATGCTAAAACTCGGACCGCAGTGGAGTCCTGGAATTCGATTTTGCGAAAAGCGTTTGCTGTCGATCGCGATTGGTTTGATGGGTGTCAACCTCGATTTCTCGATTCTAAGCGAACTCGGGTGGCGGTCCATAGTCTTAGTAGTTCTTGGCATTACAGTCACCATCAGCGCCGCGCTATTCTTCGCCAAGCTGCTCGGAGTCGATCGTAAATTTGCGCTTCTGATTGGAATCGGAAATGGCATTTGCGGAAGCTCCGCAATCGCGGCCACCGAAAAGATCATTGGAGCGAAAGAGGAAGAGGTGGGCTTATCCATCGCAATCGTCAACCTCTTGGGCACGGTGGGCATCTTTTTGGTTCCAGTTGTGGGCACCGCTCTGTTGCACTTTTCCGATATCCACGCTGGGGTCTTAGTTGGCAACACTTTGCAAGCCGTCGGCCAGGTCATAGCCGGAGGATTTGCAATAAGCGACCCGGCTGGCCAAACCGCCACGGTTGTAAAAATGACGCGGATTCTAATGCTGACTCCGTTGATTTTTGTGCTCCTTTTCGCCTTTGCCGAGCGCCACAAAAACGCCAGTGACGGCAACGCAAGTGCGACAGGAAAACCTGGGATTCCATTGTTCATCCTTGGCTTCACCCTGATGACCCTCATTCCCACCTTTGATCTACTCCCTCAAACCTATATCAGCAACATAAGCTCTTGCAGTCATTGGGCCCTGATGATTGCTATGGCAGGGATTGGACTCAACATCACCTTCGCCAGCATCTTGCGTGATGGACGCGCTGCTCTTGGACTTGGCAGTTTGGTGTTCTGCGTTCAGATTGTTTTCAGCGCCGGCATGGTGTGCTGGCTGCTGAATTAGTTTTTCAGCTCAGCCGCCTAGGGCTTCCAAACGAAAGGAATGGCAATTAAGGCTATCCCGATGGCCACAACCGCCCAGATGTTCGAAACAAAAAGCGGGAACACCATTAACCCTATCCCGCAAAGCAGCGGCACATAGGCGGTCTGTTTCTTGCCATAGGAAAAAAAGCCGAGGCCAAAAGCGCCAAACAGCATGGTCCAGAGAAGGGTAGATGTATCCATTGGAAGAGCTACGAGTCTAACCCTAAAGACCAAACCGGCGCTACAATAGAGTTGTATGGGTTCAGACAATCCTTTTCAGAAACTGTTCTCCGAGGCTGGCCTCGAAGGCACCGGTAAATTCGACGCTGATGGCGTGGAGCTAGATCCGGAAACCGGCAAACCGTTCAAGCAGGTGGTTCTCGGATATGAGCGCCGCGGGGGCGATAAGGTCGTCACCACGGTCCGCGACATCCCAGAAGCCCGCACCGATGAAATTCTTGGCTACATCAAGAAGGCATTTGGCACCGGCGGCACCGTCAGCGATGACGGACTTCTGGTGGTGCAAGGCGATCGCCGCGCTCAACTCACGCGATGGTTCGAGAAACAGAACATCCGCGTGAAGGGCCAGCGTGACTAGGTTTTTTCTCCCAGGCAAACGCTTCGCAGGGTTGCTTTTCGCAGCTCTCGGTGGAGTCTCGTGCAGCACCCTGGTTTCTCCAGAAGCCATCATGGAGTCACCGGAACTCAGCGATGAAGCCAAGACCGATGCCATCGAGCGCTGGGAATCGGCGGTCGAGCGCGCCAATGCATTCTTGCTAAGTGATTCCAACACCCTCATGCCGCGCGGCTCTTATGAATTGCTCGGTTCTGGTTTGGTCTACCGCACCGACAAGCAAGATTGGGAAGTCACCATCCGCAACACTTGGTTCGGCGATGTCGTGGTTGCCACAGGATTCATTGCGCAAGAGCGCTCCTGGGGATTTGTAGTTGGGGAAGTTGGGAAAGGCGAAGACCTCATCGCTAACTCTCTGTTCCGCACCAGCCTGGATGAACCCCGTTCCGCCGATGACATGGCCAACCTCATCTTGCATGAGACGGCGCACCAAGTCTTCGATGTCGGCACCCTCGACTTCCTTGGAACTATGCATTACTACTGGTACAGCTTGTTTGATAGTCATTCGAAGCATCCGGATGAGCAGGACCCCAACGCAGTTTCCGCTGAGTTCACCAAGTTCACTGTGCAATGAGTCCGTACTCGACCGGCAATGCCCCCCTGAAATGGGAGGCTCCCAAGGTTGGCGGCCCCATCCGCGGGTTTCTGATGATTCTGCCAGCATTTCTATGGGCCTTCGGACACATTTTCTTCCTCATCATCGCGCTGTTTGTGGCGCCTGGTTGGTGCAAGAAGCACCGCCAGAACCTGCTTCGCGCCTGGGGCGGAGGATTGTTATGGCTGTTTGGGATCAAGCTGGATCTGCACGGCCTAGAAAACCGCGACTTTGAGGGCGCCAAAATCCTCGCGGTGAATCACGTCAGCCTGGTCGACCTTTTTGTTTGGAGCGCCATTTGGTGTCACCCCGGAACCATCCTCTACAAGAAGGAATTCGGACGTATCCCACTTATGGGAAGGGTGATGCGCATGCTCGGATTCATTGAAGTCGACCGTGGCAACCGCGAAGCTGCGCGCGATAGTGTCGCTCTAGCCGCAAAACGCATCCGGGAAGAAGGCCTATGCATGTGGATTGCCCCAGAAGGCACGCGCTCTCGCCTCGGAGGCCTGCAAGAGTTCAAAATGGGTGCCTTCCACCTTGCCATGCAGACCCAATCCCCGATTGTGCCCTCCATCATGCGTGGCGCCGACAAGATCAATCCCATGGGCAGCTTGCTTATGCGCTCGGGAACTATCCGCATCGACTTCCTCCCACCGATCCCCACGGAAGATTGGCAAAGACGTGAATTACGTACAAAATCGGTACAAATACGGGAATTGTTCCTACAGTTCTTGCCAGAAGCGCCAAAAAATCCGTCATAATATGTGCCATGTCTAGACGCCGCCCGCTCGACAAGGTCAATACCAACTTCATCATCATCGCCCACGTGCTCGCTGTTGTCGCAGTGTTGTACATGTGCTTGGTTCAGTTTTCCTGGATGAGCTTGGGCCTCGGTGTGTTTTACGCATGGATTTGCACGCTGTCGATTAGTGCTGGCTACCACCGCCTTTTCTCGCACCCGACTTACCGCGCCCACGGAATTTTGCGCGGCATGTACCTCTTCTTCGGCGCTGCATCGATTCAGAACTCGGCGCTCAAATGGTCGGCGGACCATCGTGACCACCACAGTCAGGTCGACAAGAAGGACGATCCATACAACATCCGCAAAGGGTTTTGGTGGGCACACATTGGTTGGGTTTTGCATGCGGCACCGGAGCACGATTTAGCCAACGTTCCCGACCTGAAAAAAGATAAGTTAGTGATGTGGCAGCACAATCACTATCTACTGTGCGCGATTTTATCCTCCGGCGTTTTGCCTTTGGCGCTTGGCTTCCTTTGGGGCGACCCAATCGGCGCGGTACTGATTGCCGGGTTCCTGCGCATTGTGGTTGATTGGCACAGCACCTTCTCCATCAACTCGGTGGCCCACATCCTTGGCCGCCGTCCCTACTCCTTGGCGAACTCGGCGCGTGATTCTTTCATCACCGCAGTAGTCACCATGGGCGAGGGCTACCACAACTTCCACCACCGCTTTGCCAACGATTACCGCAACGGCGTGCGCTGGTTCCACTTCGACCCAACCAAGTGGTGGGTTTGGAGTTGGTCCAAGGTGGGCCTCACCTGGGATCTAAAGCGCGCTTCCCGCGAAGCCATTCTTGCAGCACGCGAGAAGGTCAATGAGGAAGTGAAAGCGATGAAGAAAGTGAAGAAACTAAAGGCTGCCAACGCAAGCTAATTGCTGCCGACGCTACGCGCATCACGCCCGTCCTAAGGATGGGCGTTTTGCATGCAAGCGGCCGTTTCGCTTCTTCTGGCTTCGCTTAAACCAAAGTCTGCAAGCGGTCGACATCTTTCTCCGGCCCAAACACCACCAGAAAATCGCCTGGGTGTAGAATATCGTCTGGATTCACCGTTTGCGGCTCCATAAGCTGCCCATCTGCGGAAAGGCGGCGCAAGAGTAATACATTCACTCCATAACGTTGACGGAAAGCTGCACCGGAAATGGTTAGACCTGCCATAAATGCCGGTGACTCGATTTCGGCCATGACAAAGCCCCCCACCTTATGTCGGTGACGCCCTGAATCGGTCAAAGCTAGACTCCCGGCAAGTTCCCCTGCCATTTGAGTTTTGAATAGCTCGCGACGATAACGCTCGAGGACGTCGGCCAAATGCACAATGCCAACCAGCTTTCCTTCAGGGGAAACCACCGGCATTTCATCGCGATAGCCTTTATCTAAGTCCTCAAGTACTGCATCCAAGGTGGCGTTCGATTGAATCCCTGGAATTTCCGCGTTGGCAATATCCTCTGCCGTCAACAACTGGCGCACCATGCCTTCTTCTTCCAAAAAGGGTCGCAGTTCCTTCAGCCCAATCGTGCCAAGGTACTGTCCATCTTCGTTCGCGACGGCTAATAAGGATTCGCCTTGATTGAATATGCGCCGCAAGAGTGGCTCCAAACGTTCATTTGGCAAAACCATCGAGGAGCTTTCTCGCGTGACTTCGGTCACCGGGATGCTGCTCAAAAGGTTGATGTCTTGTCCGCGGCGCACCTGAATCCCGCGTTCGCTCAACTTGATGGTATAGATAGAATCCCGGCTAAGGCGCATCACAATAAGTGTGGCGAGAATGCACGAAATCATCAGTGGCAAAATGATTTTGTAATCCGCCGTTAACTCAAACAAAATCATGATGGCTGTAATCGGAGCATGGGTTCCAGCAGCAACGACTGCCCCCATGCCCACCAAGGCATAGGCTCCTGGAGGAGCAGAACCCGGCATGAGCATTTGCATTCCTACTCCAACCGCACCTCCGAGCATGGCGCCAAGGAAAAGCGAAGGGGCAAAAATTCCACCAGAGCCTCCAGTCCCTAAAGTTAAACAAACTGCAACCAGCTTTGCTAACAGAAGGGCAAACAACATAAACAGCCCCATGTGGCCATCCAGAGCATCGTTCATGGCTTCGTAACCGACACCCAAAACCTGAGGAACCGCCAACGCTAACAATCCAACGAGCAAGCCTCCAATCGCTGTTTTGAAGGGTTCCCAAATTGGTGTGCGCTCTGAAAAAGTCTCGGTTGCATGCAAAGTCCGAGTGAACAGAAGGGCAGTGAATGCCGCCAAAATACCGAGAACTGCGTAGCCCAAAAGTTCTACTGGGCTATGCATGGAATAAGCCGGGATTTCAAAAGCGGGGAAATCTCCGAGAAAATGCCGGGCAACCACCGTCGCGACCACAGAACTAATCACGATCGGCGAAAACTGAGGGACGCCGAAATCTCCGAGGATGACCTCCACGGCAAACATGGCACCGGCGATGGGTGCATTAAAAGCAGCTGCGATTCCAGCGGCAGCACCACACCCCACCAAGGTGCGCATACGGCGTGGGCCCAAGCCGAGAGTTTGCGCGACACTGGATCCAATGGCCGAGCCAATTTGAACAATCGGCCCCTCCCTTCCAACAGAACCTCCTGAGGCAATACATAAACTAGAAGCAAGCGCCTTCACTCCAGCAACTCGTGGACGGATTTTCCCACCCTTGGTTGCAACGGCTGCCATGACTTCTGGAACTCCGTGGCCGCGCGCCTCGCTAGCTCCATAATGCACGATAAGGCCCACGAAAAAACCACCAATCGTGGGTGCCAATACCAACCAATACCACGGCAGGGTTTCCGTCCACTCCAGCAAGCTCCAATGCTCACTCGGCAGTTCAGGCGTACTCCAAATGAGCTTTTGCCCGTACTGAATCATCATGCGCAGCAGCACCGCAGAATAGCCTCCTAATAGGCCCACAAATGAGGCGACCAACACCATATAAACAGTCGTCGACTGCTTTAGATATCGGTTGAGAGCCGCGAGTGGGCGGAGGATGATGCGCATGAGACGCGTAGTCTAGGTCATGTCTGCCACAACCGCGACTGCACTCCGCCATCTCCCACGATGCGAATCGGTTTGCCGCCTTCCACGCAGTTATAGGTATCGAATTCCTTCACTCCCATGAAACTTAGGGCCGCTTCATCGGTGAGACATTGGCCTTGCACCTTCTCCAGCGGGGCTTTCAGAATCGCCAACAATGCATCGGCCAAAATATCTGCCCGCCGCCAATCTTTCGGCCCACCTAAGCCATGATTGATGGTCGCCTGCGATTCAATCGCCGTGGCAGGCCACAAGGCACAACTGCGGACATCGGTCTTGCGCACTTCCTGCGCCATTCCCATGGCAAGCAGGCTCATGCCAAACTTGGAAATGCAGTAAGGCGTCTTACCAGGCATCATGGCAAGATCTAGTGGTGGCGACATCTGCACAATGCATCCGCTCCCCTGCTCCAACATATACGGCAGCACAAAATGCGATGCCAAGTACGCCGCGCGCACATTCACTTCCATCATCAAGTCGAAACGCTTAGGTGGGGTTTCTGCGACGGAGCGCCAGAACATGGCACCGGCATTGTTGAGCAAGATGTCGATGCGGCCGAACTCAGCGATTGCAGCCTGCACCATGGCCTCTACATCTTCTGCTTTGCGTACATCGGTTTTTACCGCCAATGCGCGACGCCCTAAGGCACGAACCTCTTCAGCCGTTTGGTGAATGCTGCCGGGCAAACTATCGCGCGACTTCTCACTTTTGGCAGCAACCACAATGTCGGCGCCAGCGCCGGCTAAGGCCAAGGCCATGACTTTGCCAATACCACGACTGGCGCCGGTGACCAGTGCAACCTGGCCTTGGAGATCGGGCAAATTAAACGGGGGCTTATGCATTGCTGGCTTTCTGCTTTGCGATTTCTTCATCGCGCAATTCACGACGCAACATCTTCATCATCGCAGACTTGGGTAGCTCTTTACGGAACTCCCACTGATACGGAACTTTGTATGCAGCCATTTCTTTGGAACACCACTCCTTCAACTCTTCCGCGGTTACCGATTCTCCTGGTTGGGTCACAATGAATGCTTTCACCGTTTCCCCACGCTTTTGATCCGGCACACCAATGGTGCACGATTCGAAGACCTTTTCGTGCGCCATCAATACGCGGTCGATTTCGTCGGGGAATATGTTGTAGCCAGAAGCAATGATCATGTCCTTCTTGCGCCCAACAATCTTGAAGTAACCTTCTTCATCCATCACTGCGAGGTCGCCGGTGTAAAGCCAGCCATTCCGAATCGTGTTCGATGTTTCCTGGGGACGATTGAGATAACCCTGCATCACTTGCGGGCCCTTCACAATCAGCTCCCCGGTTTCGCCCACAGGCAATTCCGGCAATCCACCTTCCGTGTCAACAATGCGAACATCGGTGCCAGGGACGGGCAGACCAATATGACCGATTTTACGTTTACCCATGCACGGGTTCGCGGTCACTACAGGCGAAGTCTCGGTAAGGCCGAACCCTTCCACAATGATGGCACCAGTAAGGCTTTCGAATTTAGTTTGAATATCCTCTGGCAATGGTGCCGAACCAGAGAAGCAACGCTTCACGCTCGATAGGTCTAGGTTCTCTACGTTTGGATAATGGTTGATGGCATTGAACAACGCTGGAAGCGCTGGAAACAAGGTCACGCGGTGCTTGGTGATGTTTTTTATAAGCCCATCGATATCGCGTGGGTTCGGTTGCAGCACCATCGCTGCGCCAACGGCGACCGGCCAAGTCAGACATACCGTCAGACCAAAAATATGAAAGAAAGGAAGAGCTGCAAGCAAGACCTCGTTGCCAGGGTCCAAACCTGTAAACCAAGAACGCACTTGTTGCACGTTGTAGCTCAAGTTGCGATGCGTGAGTACCGCTCCTTTCGAGACACCCGTGGTGCCTCCGGTGTATTGAATGACCGCAATGTCGTCCATCGAGATATCCACCTGTGGTGGGGTTGCAGCTGCAGAACGCACTAACTTGCGAAAGAAATGTACTCCGGGCTCGGCTTTCACTTTCGCAATCGTCGGCGGATCCGTCTTCTTCAGTTTTAATGGAGCCAGCAAATTAAGTGGGAACTTCAAGTACTCCGGCACCGACATGATGATGTATTCACGCACTGGCAGCTTGTCGCGAATCGCACGTACCTTTTGTTCCCAAAGAAAATCCATGGTCAATGCGACTTCCACCGCGGCATCGTTCCATTGGTGTTCAATCTCTGGCGGCATGTAAAGCGGATTGGTCATCACCGCATGTGCGCCGAGGCGTTGGATGGCCTGATAAGCAATCGCAGTTTGTGGAATGTTCGGCGCCTGTACAGCAACCCGAGTTCCTTTGCGCACACCCAATCCAGCGAGCGCTGTTGCGAAACGATCGACCTCTTCTTTGAACTGCCGATAAGACAAGCGGCAGTTCAGGAAAATAATAGCGTCGGATTCTGGGTAATGCCGAACCGCCTTTTCCAAAAACTCAGGGATAGGGATATCTTCAAAGTTAAGCGTATGAGGTACGCCATCTTCGTAGTGGTCAAGCCAGCGATGATTATCCATAAAGGAGCATAGCAAGGCCTACCCCACCTCTGAAACGAATGCGGGCGCCCCCCCTGCGGAGAAGCGCCCGAATGCGACTCGTGGTAGGCCTTAAAGGACCGTTCCGCTAATGATGTTACTCACCTGCCCAGCCTGAATCGTTTGCATCCAGTAGGAGAATCCAGTGGCTCCAGAAGGAACCGAGACTACGAAGTCGGCAGCGCCAAGGGCATTGGCCACTTGCGCAGCACCTAGCTGCGATGGGCTAGCAATACCAAGGGTGACACCTAGAGCTGGAATGCCGAAGGAACCAAGGCCAGTGGTGGAGTAAGCAAGCCAAGTGGTTGCGGATGGCGTTGCGTTGCTCACGCTGAAGGTCGCGCTGTTTCCGCCAACTACAGATGGGGAAGACAAAGTCATTGCCGCGCCAGTTCCATCGTGACCGTAAATGGTCAGGGTGAAGTTGGTCCACGTTCCAGTAGTGCCAGCGCTTTGGTCCTGCACATCAATCGTCCAGTCGCCTAGCGAGCTTTCGCCCCAATGACGCATGGAAGTAAAGATGAAGTTGTTGTAGTTGTTGGTGGTGTCTCCACGCTGTTTAGCGACGATAGATCCAATTCCGTTCGGGGAATTAATCTTGATGTAAAGATCACCCACGTTGTTGTGGCTGACGTTCATCTTCAACTCCACCGACTCCACAACAAAGTCCACCGGAATGGTCACGGTTCGGCTGAGCCCAGTGGTGTTGTTATCTGGGATTGACTGGTTCACCGCCACCACGCCTGAAGTGGTCATTTGTTCCGGGCCCAAGTTCGTCCAAGTTTGTGCAAGCTGGGTCGCAGCATCTGCATCCACCGCACCGAAGCCATAGTTCAGACTTACGTCGTATCCAGCGCCGTTGACCAACCAGTTCGCATTATTGGGATCGTTCTTACGCGCAGATTCAATCAACACGGCTTGCACATCGCGCCAGGTAAGGGCTGGATTTGCCTGCAGCACTAAAGCGGTCACGCCAGCAGCCAAAGGCGAAGCGGAAGAGGTTCCGCCGAAACTACTGGTGTAGCCTGAGCCACCAGTGGTGGTAAAAATACCACGATTGTTGCCAGAGGAGGGTGCAACTACGGTCATCGAACTGCCATGCTCGTTATAGAAAGCGCGCGTATCGTTATCGCCAATCGCGCCCACTGCAATGGTCATGCGGCTAGATGCGTAGGGGTCGTATTCCACGCGGTCGGCAAGGCCACCGTTGCCTGCAGCCCAGCAGAAAATCTCGCCAAGGCCAGCGCGACCACCCGATACGGCATTCTCCATGGCGGTGCGCTCAGCACTAGTCATATAAGAGATGGTGCCATCATCAATTGGGCCCCAAGAGTTGGACTTGATGTCGTTGATATCGTTGCGGTGACCGAAAGAAGCCGAAGTCGTGCTGGAGTTTCCATAACGCATCATGGAAAACTGAGCACCATAAGCAGCACCAACGCCGCCTTGGCCATTTCCTTCCACGGCCGCAGCCACGCCTGCACAAGAAGTACCGTGATTACTGACGCCGCTGCCAAGACTTGCAGTTGCATTGTAATTCGCATTGAGATCTGGGTGGTTGACGTAAATACCACCATCAATAATGCCGATGACCACACCATTGCCAGTGAAGCCATTGTTCCACGCACCTTCCACATTCACATCAGCAATCGAGTTGATGTTGTTCTTCAGGTGCCACTGGGAGCCAAAGTTCGGATCACTCGGGAGCGCGCGCTCAGCCCATGGACGCTTTGCATCGAGATAAACCGCTTCATCTCCAAAATAAGCTTCGAGGTCACGAGCGAGTAATAACGCATCGCCGACGTTGGCTGCATGCACCAGCTGAAAACCTGGGGCAGCAGTGAGTGGTTCAATCCAGGACTCGGCAATCGAGTTGGCGATTTTCGCCAAGTCTGCGACCGCGTCGGTCTCAACGATCACGGTCGAGGTCAACTCATAACCCGGAGTTGGCGCTGGAATCATTCCAAGCTTGCTCATGTGGTCGTCGTTGATCCGCGAGGCAGTAGTCAGGCTCGCAGTCGTGTCCTCAATCTCAAAAAGGGCGCGATCGAATCCGGTGTCGACCCATTGCAGGGTGCTTTGTGGAGCTTCCTGACCAGATTGGGCCAGGGGTAGGGCTAGGAGAATTAGGGTTTGAAACATTCTTTGGCTAGGGACGTTATTGGTTAGAGCCTCAGATGGGGAATCTGTTCCATCTATAGTCCGCGGAACTTCGTGAGATACCCCCTCTTACCAACGCCGAAGTTTATGATGGGAACGTGCATCCTGCCGAAAAACCTGAACAAGAGTTGATCAAGGAGCTTCAATTCGAAGCTACGCGGTCCTCGGGGCCTGGTGGCCAGCACCGAAACCGTGTTGCCACGGCGATTCGCATTACGCATTTGGCCACTGGAATCACCGCCATGGCTACCGAAAAGCGCTCTCAGCTAGAAAACAAGGTTGAAGCATTGTTTCGAATGAGGGTCAAGCTAGCGATTTTGGTGCGCTCCGACTTAACGGATGACGACTTCATCCCGCCGGGGGCATACAAGCCTTCGGAGTTGTGGATGAAGCGACTGAAAGGATCCAAGATGAAAGTAAATCCCAAGCACAGCGACTTCCCCGCCTTGCTGGCCGAGGTGTTGGACCGACTGAACTTGGAAAAGGATGACCTCGGGCGCACCGCAACGGCGTTCCGCATTAGCAATAGCCAGCTGGTCAAGTTTTTGGCGGTTGACCCTGCGGTGCTTCACGCCCTCAACGAGCGACGCAAATCAAAAGGTAAGCGGCCGCTACGGACGGGTAGATAATCCATGTTCCACCGTCATGCCCTGCGCGTGGTTTTACTGATTTTCGGCTTCGTTTTTTTGGCGTTGGGAGTAGTGGGAACCCTGCTGCCCATCATGCCAACAGTTCCGTTTCTGCTCCTCGCGATTTGGTGCTTTTCACGCAGCTCGGAGCGCATGCATCAATGGATCTTGAACCTCCCCAAAGTAGGTGCCGAACTGCGTGCTTGGGAAAATCAGGGCGCCATTTCCAAACATGCAAAGGTGTGGTGCGCCATCGTGATGATTGGCCTGGTTGCGCTGCCGATGCTGTTCCGCGATTTAGCGTTGTGGGTAAAACTTGCAGCCTGGACGATCACGGTTGTGGTGTTGGTGTTTGTATGGAGTCGACCTTTGCCTCGACCAAAAGATGTTAGGCATGATGAAGGCTAAACTCACCCTGCTTAGCATGGCATTCGTGATGGGATTCTCTTGCGTGAACCCTAGTACACCCAATCGCAAGTTTGCCGACCATCAAGTTGGCCATGCAGCAAGTGGCATCCTTTTTCCGCAGACGCTCGGGGAGTTTCAACGCACCGGGTTCCAAATCTATGATGACCGAGGATTGGACGTAGGAGCCACCTATTTGCGCTTTCACGTGAGAGATCGCATCAGCGCACAGCTCTCTGTTTACCCTGCCCCGCCACTACATAAAGGCAGAAAACCAGCGGCTGAGCTTCGGTCTATGCGTAAAGTTCAGATGAAGATGGCTTTCGATGGAGTCAAACAAAGAATTTTAGATGCGAACCCTGGATCGATCCATGCAACAGAGGACGCGTCCGTGGTCATCCTCTTCGGCCAAGAATGCGATGTCCAAACCGGCATCTTCCTTTTCACGGAAGATCGTGGCATTTTCCCCACCACCTACTACTCCTCGGTTTCCATGGTGGCCTTTCAACAGTGGTTCTTGGTGGAGCGCATCACCGCAACCATCGATGCCGCCAACCATTCGGAAGCGGAACTGGTGGAATTCGTACAAGCTTTCATGCTAGCCAACGAAGGCACTCTGCTTTCCAGCAGGGATCCTCGCAACAATTAAAATAGGTCTTATGCCGCGGCGCGGATGACCCAAACGCCAGCGAAAAACATAGCCATACCAAGCACCACATTCACGGCCACATTCAGCATGGCGGAGCCGAGTGCGCCATGCCGCAGGAAGTCACTACTCTCAAATGCAAAGGTCGAAAACGTGGTGAACGCGCCGAGGAAGCCCACCATAATCCAGGTGGCATTGTCCTCGCTGATGGAGCCCTTTTCGCGAATCAGGGTCAAGAGGGCTCCAAAGAGGAAACAACCGAGGGCATTCACCGCCAAAGTACCCCAAGGAAAGCCCGGCCCAGCCCAGCCACGCACCCAGCCACTGATCCCATAACGGGCCAGGGTGCCAGCGGCGCCGGCGGCGGCAAGGAGAAGCAGTCGAGACACGGAGCGCGTATTCTATGCGGCTCGACCGTCATGGACGACCCCTCCATTTTCCCACCGATCAACGCTGCCCTCAACGGGCTGGCTGGCGTCCTGCTGCTCATCGGCTTCGGCTTGATTCGACGCGGCAACGAAGCTGCCCACAAACGCTTCATGCTGTCCGCATTCGCCTGCTCGATGGTGTTTTTAGTGAGCTACCTGTACTACCACCTGAACTTTTCGATTCAGGTGAAATACGCTGGGCCTGACTGGGGCAAGATGCCTTACCTCATCATGCTGCTGGTGCACACCGTACTTGCGGCGACGGTTCCCTTTCTTGCCCTACGCACGATTTTCCTTGGTTTCCAAGGCCCGCGCGAGGCGCACCGCAAGATTGCCAGAATCACTTTTCCGATCTGGATGTTCGTCTCCATCACCGGGGTGCTCATCTACTTGATTCTTTACGTCTTCACCGACAGTGGATCCATCGTTTTGGAGGCGTTAGAGGCTGCATCGTGAGTCTAGCCAAGTCCGACATCATCGCCCTCACCCTAGTGACCATCGCTGCGGTTTTTGGTTTGAGTTTGTCGCTGACCAAGCCTTTCCACTCGCCAGATGAAGAACCCATCCCCATCTTCGACAACCCGGCACAGGAAGAGTTGTTCGCTTTCATCGAAGCCGAGTTCGGGTTATTCACTGCGCCAGTCTTGGCTGATGACTGGCTCCCAGACGGCGCCGGCAACTTAACTTCGGGGCGCACGATCTACGAGGTGCAATGCTTACATTGTCACGGCAGCAATGGTGGCGCCGACACCATCCGTTCGCGCCTGCTCAACCCTCCACCGCGCAACTTCAGCCTTGGGGCCATCGTCCGCACCAGCACACCTCCGGGACGTCCTCCTCGGCTCAACGATGTCCGACTGCTCATCCGCGATGGCGTTCCAAGCACCTCCATGAGTGAGTTTCGCGGTCTCCCCGAAGCCGACCGTCACGCTGCCGCCGACTATGTGATGTACCTACTCATCCGCGGTGCCGTGTGGAATCAAGCATTAGCGCAACTGGATACGCTTTCTCCTGCGGAAGCCTTTTCCCAAGCCATCGCAGAACAAAAAGCGCGTTGGTCCAATCCGGAGGGCAAGTAATGGACCTTCACCCGAAGCCACCTTACTTCAAATGGCTGCATCGCCTGTCGATCGCAGGACTCTTAGTCACGATTGCTCTCACCTGTGGAATCGGCGGCACCATCACCAGTGCGGAAGTCGGCATGGCTTACCCCACCTGGCCAGACATCAACGGCGGATCCCTTTTCAGTATTTTCTACACCAAGCTTGCTGATGCCTTTGGTTGGGGATCGGTGGTGGAGCATACGCATCGCCAAGCCGGAAGCCTTACCGGCCTGATCATTTTGACCATGACATTGATTTCATGGTCCACCAAAGGCGTGCCCACCAAGCTTCGCATACTTACCACCTCCTCACTGGCCATCGTTTTGGGGCAAGGCTGGCTTGGTGCCGCACGCGTTCTTGACAACGATTATCTGGTTGCGATTCTGCATGCCATGGGCGCGCAGATTGTGGTGCTCATGTTGGTGGTCCTTACAAAATGCACCGCCCCAGATTGGCATCGTGCACCCATGGTATTCCCCGCGCATCGAGTGCAACGCTTACGCCTGTGGAGCAGTGTCAGCATCCTGCTGCTGTTCGCCAACTTGTTTGCTGCAGCTAGCCTACGCCATAAGCAGGGCGCATTCGAAGGGCACTTGATTCTGGCCATCACCACTTCTGCCGTGGTCTTATTCCTCATCCAACAAACGCTGACTAAATTCCGTGGACAAAAACGCATCCGCTTGGTCGCGCGCGGCTTGGCGCACTTACTAGGCACTCAACTTGCATTAGGTGTCGCCGCATGGGCATTCCTATTGGGGCCTCTCGCAGGAACTTTTAAGGACGAAGACACCCGCTTCCTCATCCAAAGCTTGCTCGCCACTGGTCACTTGCTTTGCGGTATTTTGGTCCTCGCCTCGGTCACTAGTTTGTGGATGGAAGCACGTCATCGCATCGCGCCGCAGGAATCCGCATCATGAGCCTGAGCGGAAGCCCCAATGACTGGGTTTTACTATCCAAGGCGCGTATCCAAATGCTTGCCTCTCCGGCTGCACTCATGTGCTATTGGATTGGAGGTCAGGGTACTTGGAATTGGTGGGATGCGCTCAACATGGCGATTGGACTCACGCTGACGTCCTCCGCCTCCGCCATCATCAACCAAGTGATTGAGGTGGATATCGACAAACGCATGCCGCGTACCTGTAATCGCCCGCTGCCCACTGGCCGGGTGAAAATGAAAGATGCCCGTTTGGTGGCGTGGCTAACTTCCATTGTGGGCATTGCCTGGCTGTGGATCTTCTTGAATCCCCTGACCGCGTGGCTGTCGTTGGTGATGATTGTGCTCTACGCCTTCATCTACACGCCACTCAAACGCGTGACCCCCATGAACACTTTGGTGGGCGCAGTCCCTGGAGCTCTTCCGCTCTTAGTTGGATATGCTGCTGCCGGCAACGGGCTCGACATCATGGCTGGGGTTTTATTCCTCATCCTATTCCTATGGCAACTTCCGCACTTCTTCGCCATCGCATGGATGTACCGCGATGATTACGTGCAAGGCGGGTTACGCATGTTGCCAGGAGTCGATCCAACGGGTGCTGCATCAGGGCGGCAGTCGGTGCACTATGCCGTCGCACTCATTCCAATCAGCATGTTGCCGACGATTTTTGGTGCCGCCGGACGCATCTACTTTTATGGTGCATTCTCAATGTCACTAGCATTCCTAGTGGCCGTCATCTTCTTTGGCATGAAACGCAAGGAGCGTCGTGCTAAGACCGTGTTCTGGGCTTCGATTGTGTACTTACCAGCGCTGTTCTTAATGATGGTGCTCGATAGTCGCTACTAAATTTCTTCACCCATCCTTTCATCATGGACCCCATCCTTCTCATTCAATCTGCTAAAAAGAGTTATGGAGAAATCCAAGCTCTCGACGGTGTTGGTTTTTCAGTAGCGGCAAAAGAAGTGGTCGCGCTGTTAGGGCCAAACGGTGCTGGCAAAAGCACATTGATCCGTTCCATCACTACTTTGGAACAACTCGATCAGGGTAGCATCAGCATTTGTGGTACCGATGTGCAAAGCGATCCGCGCGCGGCGCGTGGCTTCCTCGGTTATGCCGGACAGGAATCAGCGCTCGATAAGGTACTCACCGGCATGGAGTTTTTGCGTTTCCAGGGGGGCTTAGTCCACTTGCCAAAGGCAGAAGTGTTGGAACGCGGGCGTGCGCTCCTGCAACGATTCGGTTTGGCCGACGCCAGTGACCGTGCGATTGAGGGTTACTCCGGCGGCATGAAAAGGCGCTTGGATTTAGCCGCCGCGATGATGCACCGCCCAAAGCTTCTCATCTTGGATGAGCCATCCTCCGGTCTGGATTATGAAGCACGGAGGGAGTTGTGGCAGATGCTTCTGGAGTTACGCGGAGAGGGCACGGCATTGCTGCTTGCCACCCATGACTTCGAAGAGGCCGACGTACTCGCCGACCGCGCAGTACTGATGAGCCATGGCAAAGTTGCCGGCGTGGATACTCCAAATGCACTGCGCAGTGGATTAGGCAGTTGGATATTAAGTGGTATGTTGCATGAACGTCGGGTCGATGGAGACCGGGATCGTTTGCGTGAACTGTTTCAAGATGTGCCGGGTGTGGAAATGCCGCCGGCACCGCAATCCTCGGAGTTTGCAAAAGCGATTACGCCGGGCAATGAGGATAAGGATGGACGTCCGTGGAGCGAATGGCTGCGGCAACATGCAGTGGAACAAGGTGTAGAAATGGTGAGCGTTGGAATGCGCCGCCCAACTTTGCAGGATGCCTATCTTGCAGCAACCCAAGACGTCGCGGAGGTCGTGGCATGAATTCTCACTTCTGGCAAGAAACGCGGGTACAAACCTGGCGTTGGTTCATTCACAGTAAACGTCGGCCAGTTGTGGTCATCAGCGGATTGATGCAACCCATCATCTGGATGACACTGTTTGTGTTGGTGCTTGGGAAATCCATGACGCAAACGCTGGGCGGCATGCCCTATCTGGATTTCGTCACCCCGGGTGCGCTTTTGTTCACCGCCTTCAACGCCTCGCTGAATGCGGGCGTGCCGATTCTGTTCGACCGTGAACTTGGCTTCCTCGACCGCATTCGCGCCGCACCGCTGCATGACCGCTTCAGTATTGTGCTTGCGAGTGCAATTCATATTTCGGTGATGACCCTGCTGCAATGCTTGGTGATTGTGGCCGCCACCACCGCACTCGGGGTGGGCTTTGCCGGTGGTTTCCTTGGCGCCATGGTCGGGCTGATGGCCTTACTGCTGGTGATTCTCGGCTTCACTTCCCTGAGCCTCGGCCTGGCCTTCCAGTTCAAGCGCCACTTCGAAATGCTGGCCGTCATCATGATTGTCACGCTACCGATGATTTTCCTCTCGAGCGCATTTGCGCCCTTGGAAAAGCTGCCCGACTTCCTGCGCACTGTCGTGGTGTTCAACCCGGTCACGATGGCGATTGAACCGCTGCGCATGGTTTACACCAATTCCAACTGGAGCATGGGTCAAACCCTGGCAGAGACTCACATCGGCGACCTCACCGCCTGGCATTTCTTCGCCGGACTCATCGCTTTCAATCTGCTCGCCGGGATGTGGAGCCGCAAGGTTCTAGCAAAGAAACTGGCGTAACCGATTCTCTACTGCCGGAGTTGAATCCTCGGATTCTCCCCAGCGACAAATTCCACAGGCCCGACTTCAGAGATAAGTTGTTGCTCTGCCCCCGGGCCTAGTGGTCGGCTCAGGAATCGCACGAAGTAAAGTCCTGGCATGAGTGCCGGGACTTCAAGGGTTACCTGCGTTTCCATCTTCGAGAGGAAAACACCCTTGCGTATGACACCGCCTTCACGGCCGGGTAAATCAAAACCTTGGGCAACCAGTTCGATGCGGAAGAAGCGACCGTCATCCAGGGCCTCACTGTGAACATCGAAGCCAACCGACGCCATGGCAGGCACCTCTATCGAGAACTCGGTTACGTTCGCTGGAACCTCTACGAATCCTTGATTCCCACCTAAGAGCCACTCCATTTGGAACGCAGACCTTGGGGCATTGTTGATGATTTGGCCACCGGATTCCTTGCCATCGACATCCATCGAGACTCCGTTGTACCTGCAATGCATTCCAAGGATTTCGCGCCCGGTTTCATCTTCAACATAGATGGTGAGATTACGCCCCGCCTGTAATGCAATCGGCAAGCAAGCACCCGAAAAAGGAACTGTGAATTCCGCGTCATAGTAAGTGACGTAGCCCTCCTTAGTCACTTCGATGGCTACCCGAGGGGCGCCAATCCCCGCGATGGAGAACTGGCCTTGCTCATTTGTTTCGCTGCCAATGCTTCGGCCTCTTGATGTGGATACCCAAACCATGGCACCCGGAACCACCAATCCAGAATCATCGACAACGCTTCCACTTAGGGTCACTGGAGCAAAAGCTATCTCCAAGTTTATTTTCCGCGTCTCTTTCGCTCTCAATACAACCTCGACTGCACTCACGGGTGCCTTGCCTGAATCCACAAGAGAAACTTGAATCGGAACCCCAGGGCGTAGTCCCCAAAGCTCGAAGGATTTTTGGTTCTTCTTGAGGCTCCAAAAAGCTTTTTGAGTTAAACCAGATCGACCAGTAGAACCCGTCGGTTTGACCCCAAATGCTCTTTGAAATGCATACTCATACGGCACATACAAACTTGCCTGTTCTATCACTCCTTGTTCTCCCGCCAAGCTCAAGGTGAGTAAAGACATGTCGATGCCCTCTGGTGCTGTCCAACTTACTTCTATGGAAGTCGCGCGTTGCAGAGTGACCTTGAGCTCTGCAGGCAGCGGCTTGGGTAGCTCCATTTCGAAGGAGGAATATCCTTTTGCCCCAAACGCGATTTTCTCAACACTACCGTGAACTCGCATCAAGCTTCGCCCATCGGCACCGGTCGGCTCGCTGAGCTCTCCTGAGTAACCCAATGCACCACTCAGTGGATTTCCATTCTCGTCTACCACCAGAAAGGGGATCTTCACCCAATCGCTTAGGCGGATGTCGCCCAAATTCCAAGGATCACCAGATGGGTCTAGTTCTTGAACGAGCGTAGTACTCCCCCATTGTTCATTACCGACGCACTCAAGGTCTACATCAAAGGGAACGATACTTTGCGGTGAGTCGCACCAAGTGTCTCGCAATCTCTCCTCGGTGAGGACAATCGGCATGCGGAAGGATCCGCCTTCCAGCGTGATCGCTTCTACCAAGATGCCATTCATTTTCTCTGGATTGAACGTTGCTACCCCACGGATCTGAATACCGGCCACTCCATCAAGCCCATCCGGCGTCAGGATCCGGCCAGTAAAAAACGGGAGCTGAGTCACTTCGATCTGCAAATCCTGGGATAGCTTAGAAACCTCGATTTCGCTTCCATAGGTCATCTCTCCCGGGGCGGACACCGAACACAAAACATAGCCTCGGCAAATACGAAGCGCGCCAGACCAATTAAAGTCCAGGCCATCCATTTGGAAATGACCATTAGGCTCCACTTGCATCACTGAGTATTTTTCTCTTCGGGCTCGACGTGATATTTCACCAAGGAGGTCCCAGTTCATACCTTGTGGATACTCGGGCTTTGCCTCGACTGTCATCGAAAACGGCTCACCCGACGGCATAGGTTGGTGGATAGTCACGCTGCCCGCCAAAGACTGTCCAGGTTTTACTTCTAAGATTAGAGATTCGCCGGTGAATTGCAGCGGGAAATACTGACTCCGATGATTGCGTGGAAAGACAGCAACGCCTCCACTGCCAATCCAATGATCTAGGGAGACATTCCCATCGTCGTCCGTGATCAGTGTCGTTCCAATCTGTTCTCCGAACCATGGAACAATCCGCGCCTGCGCAAAGCCTCTTCCCGATTCATCGACCACTTGCAAAGAAACCTTGGACCCTGTGATGGGATTTTCTGGCGTGGGCCCTTGCTCTGATTCACGCACAAAGGTTTCTGCTTGGGGGCCAACTTTTGTATCCCCCTCTGCAAGCGCCGTTGCGGCTTCCACTTGACCCTTGTGAGTTTCGTGATTTTCATGCTCGCTATCATCCGCAGAAAGCACCCACGCAGCCACCAGGATGAGGAGCCCAAGGAAAAGAAAAAATATCGCGAGTGGTTTGCGCATACAAACGCAGTTTACCAAGCTGACCTAGTCGGCAAAGTGTATCCGTGGATTTTCACCCACCACCAATTCGATGGGTCCAGTTTCCGATTGAATCCGATACTCGCCGGTGCCTTCGGTGTTTGGGATCCATTTGAGGAATTGCACCATGTAAGAACCTGGAAGCAAGGCCGCAAGAGCCCATGCGTCTGCGCTTACTCCTTCTCCCAGGTAAAAGTCTTTTTCGAATCGGTTCTCGTCGTAACCAACGGAAAATCCCTGCGGGATAAGTGCCACGCGGTAGTACTGATCCATTGCTACAGCACTACGTGAAACCTCCAGTACGGTGGACGCCATCTCGGGCACATCGATGGTGTATTCCAGAACATCGGCAGGGATGGTGACCTCGCCGAATGCTCCGCCCTTCATCCAGTAAAGACGAAAAGAATCTGTAGGAGCAGCTGACAAGAGAGTGCCCCTTTCCTTGGTGCTCTTCTGCGGTCCAAGACTACCGCCTGGCAATTCGTAATAACCATGAGGCTGAATCATGCCTGAAGGCGTCTGTAGATAAACCACAAGGTTTCTTGCCTTTTCTAAAACCACGCTGGCCTGGACTCCAGCAGGCGGTACTTCGAATTCCGAATCATAGAACTGCGTGTATCCCTCCTTCTTTACATTGAGGTTCACCGTCTCGCTCGCGATACCTTCATAGGAAAACTCTCCGTTTACATCCGTTGAGCGACCCATCCTGTAATTGCTTTTGCTCGACATCATGAGCTTCGCATTTGCGATGGATACTCCATTTTCATCGACAACCCTGCCTACAAAAACCTTGGGAGCAAAGGGAAGCACGAAGGCAATGTCGCGATGCTCTCCTTGCTTCAGAGTGAGTTCTTCTTCATCTAGAACCGAGGCCATAAGGTCCGACAAAAAAAATGTGAGCGGCACGTTCGGACGTAACCCCCACAGCTCCAGCTCACTTTGAGTGTTTTTCAGTGGCCAACTCGTCGATTGAAAAATGCCACGCCTTCCTCCCCCACCAACGGACTTGATTCCGAGCTCTTTTCGAAAGCGCCTATCAGGGCCAAAGTTCATGCCGTCTTCCTCGAAGATTCCCTCTTCCCCTTTGAGTTCAATCTTGAGGCCCAACAAGTTTGCACCCTCAGGCACATTCCAGTGAATAAAAACCGAAGCGGCCTCGACCAACTCAACCTCGAGAAGGCCATCTTGCATTTCCGCAATTACTAAGCTCGTCGAGGAATATCCCTTCGCCCCAAAGGCAATGGATTCGGCTTCCGGCCCAAACCTGACAACGCCCACTCCATTCTCATCGGTAGGTTCACTCATGCTTTCGGAATAAGCCAACGCTCCTTCGATGGGGATGCCATTCTCATCAACGATTCGGAAATCTAAAACATTCAAACCGACGAGATGGATATCGCCTAAGTCCCATGGATCCTCATGCCCCTTACGCTTCAGATGCATGGAAACCCCTCCCCACTGTTCGTTGCCGCGAATCTCAAGGTCTAAATCAAAAGGCAGCACACCTTCCACGTTGGCGTAAAACTCCTTCCTGGTTTTTCGGTCCATGGCTGCAATGGGCATTTCAAAACTTCCATCTTCTTTCGTTTCTGCAAAGACCATGGCGCCGTTCACGCGAACTTCCGTGGTGTAGGAGACGCCTATTAGCTGAATCCCAGCCACACCTTGCGCACCATCTGGAGTCACGACCCGCCCGTGGAAAAAGGGTAGTTCTGTGACTTCGATC
This sequence comes from Planctomycetota bacterium, assembly GCA_045047305.1. Lineage (GTDB taxonomy): Bacteria > Planctomycetota > UBA1135 > UBA1135 > UBA1135. The sequence continues at coordinate 23,915 of JASFYO010000043.1, forward strand.
TGAAGGTTCTCGGTCAGCCCAGATAATTTCAAATCACCGCTGGGATCAATCTCTCCGGGAGGCGAGCAAGCGCAAAGTAAATAGCCACTGCCAATCGTTACGGTGCCACTCCAATCGTAAGGCAGGCCGGTCCACTCGAAGCTGCCGTCGGCCTCAACCTCCACATGCGAAAGCTTGGCAGAATAGGCCTTGGCTCCGAGCTCTCGCTGCACCGAGCGCGGCACCAAACTGGGATAGCCTTGGCCCGAATAGTTTCTCAAGTAAACCGGTCCGGGAAGTCGTCGTGGCTTCTGGAAATTGAGTTTGCCAGCAAGCCGGTGCCCTTCTTCGATAATGACGACGATGGCCTCATCCGAAAATTCAAACTCCAAATAAAGCGGCATGCGGTTTTTCGGATAAATCGCAAGGCCACCGAGGCCTCGGTAAGGAGCAAGAGTGACCTCTCCATTTTCATCCGTGCTCACGATTTCTTTCATCTCTTTTCCAATCCATGGAATCACAGAGACATCGGCTGCTGGACCTCCTGTGGATTTTAGAAACAAAAGCGGAATACCCGCGGGAGCAAGCGAAAGTTTTTCTTCCATTACCTCCGGAAGAGACTCTCGTTTCACCGCTTCTGTGCCACCGGTTGGCGTTGCTTGTTCAGTCCCTGCCAGTTCCGTTGTGGCTGAAACGGTTTCCTCGGTGAAAGGGTCTGCTGCCGAACCCTCTTGCAAAAACACCCAAAGTCCCGCACTAAAAACGGCCAGCAAAAGCAGAAGAAGAATCGCAGTGGGTTTACGCATACTAAATCAGTTTAGCCGACTTCACCATTTCAACTCAACGACAATCTGCTCTCCCGACTTCACTTCAATCTCACCGTAATCCAAAACGGTTTCCATCTCTTGGGTGACTAAGTTCGTGCGTACGACGCTTAGCTGGTGCATACCGACCTGTATTTTCTTTACCCATAAATCAGCCTCATCTTGGCCATCAGGGAAAGTAAGCCAAGGAGAAAGGACTCCTGGATTGGATCTATGGCTCTCGATGAGCACTTGGAACAGGTAAGTCCGGGTCCCTGTAGGTTTGGAAGCATGAATTTGCAGGGATCCCATGGCGGGAGTGGTAATCACGTGCTCCTTCACTCCTGCCGGAATCGTCTCCCGGCCTAAAAACCCTCCGGCCTTCCAGCTCACTTCAAACGCACCAGAAGGAGCTGCCAAAATGCGGTGATGCGGAATAGGATTCCCAACGCGCTTGCTCGCAAATTGCTTACGCTCAGACCACATGGCCGCGCGCAGTGCAACGCCTTCCGGATCCTGAAAATAGACCAGCACATTACGGCTCTTTTCAACTACAACCTCCACTGGCTTTCCATCAAATGGTATCGGGAAGTCTGTAAACACTCTCGATGCGTAATCGCCATTGGGATTCACCAGGAAATCCAAGCTCCTCTCCATTAAGCCTTCGATGACAACCATCCCTGACTCATCTGTTTGAAGCTGATAGTCATAGAACCCACGAATTCTTGAAGTGTTGAAATCGTACTCCACCCTAGCCTTCTCCATTGGGTTCCCATCTTCATCCACCACATGAAGTGAAAGCGTGTGAAGCTTTGCCCGCAACTCCAAGAAGATTTCACGCTCTTCTCCCACCGAATACTCAACCACCCCCGAGGAAGCAACAGGACGCCCAGCTTGACTCGCCAAAGAAATCTCCATGCTCACACCTGGCATTAGGCCCCAGATATCCAGTTCCTCGTCTTGAGAATAGAGAGTGGCATATTCGACTACCTGTTGCGACCACCCGGAACCCATATTGCTTACTTCTAGGCCTAAAGCACTGCGAAGCTTGGTTGCGATATCTCCTCTCCCCATTGCATCGGGCTCGAATGCTTCGCCGTCGGAATCAATTTTAAGGCGCAACAAACTTACATCCGTCCCCGGAGGCACCTGCCACCTCACGTGAACCCGTACCGCTTCGAGCAAAGTGATTTTTAGCTCCTCACGCAAATCATCGGGGCGTGGGACCGCCAACACCTCATAGCCCTTCGCCGTAACCCAAAACCATGACGCCTCTTTGGGCAGATAAATCTCCGCTTGTCCGTTTTCATCGGTGGGGATTTCTACGTACTCGACAAAGGACACGGCATCGGCAACAGGCACACCGCGGTCATCCACAACAAGCATGCGCAGCCAGTCCGCTTCTTCCTCCTCTGCAACTCCACTTTCTGATAGATCTGCGCCCTCCAGCTCAGTCCGACTTTCTATCTGAGTGGAAGCAGGGGCAGTAGAAGACAGAGAATGGGAACCCTCTATCGAAGCTGAATTTTCCACCTCCTTTGCAACGGTCTGCACTAGCAAATCTTCTGCCTCCCTCTCAGACTGCAATACCCAAACCACCCCAGCGCCAACAAGGACGCAAAGAAGCAATAATCCCGCTCGAGAGGAAGTCATCGGTTAACCTAATACTATGAAATCCAACAGTAACCGAGGAATCATTGCGCCGGCACTTTTACTGGTTGTCCTCTCCCTTGGCGCGGGCTTTGCACAGGGCAGCCGCAATGGGAAGAGAAATGGGCAGCAGCCGACCGGACCTATCCTTCCGGATCCGGGGGCGCAACGTAGCGAGATGATTGCCTCCCTCAAGGCAATGGAGTTGCATTTAGCCACCATGGAGAAAACGATGGCGGGCCTAGAACGCATCGCCGGTGCGCAGTTACGCCTGCAGTTTGATCAACAAAAAGAGAAGGTCGCAGAAAGAGCGAAAACAAAGGCCAAGTAAGCCGACCTATACTTCAGCATGCGTTGCCCGCACCTGATTCTCCTCTCGCTGATTCTAATCATGGGGTCGTGCTCCATGTACACACAACCGTCGCGTTTCGGCGCGGAGATTCAGGCCTATCCAGCCGGCGTGATTCCGGGCATTCAAGTCCAGCGTGAATGGCATGAGGACGACGTCTTCATCACCCGCTTCGCTGCCAACATCACCGATCGCTCCGACTTCGGTGAGCATGATAATGAAGAAGGTGATGGTTTTGGCATCGGGTTCGGCTACCGCAATTATGAAAACACCAATCACTCCGGTTGGCTTTATGGCCTGCGCGCCGATTTCTGGAATCTCACCATTGATTGGCGGGATAACGTTGGACCGCGCAGTGGAAGCACCGATGTCTTCGTTTTCCAACCCACCGTGGAAGGTGGATACTCTTGGTTGCTGGATGATGGCACTTGGTCCTTGGACCTTAGCGCCGGCTTAGGCGCAGAAATCAATCTGGATGAAGATGGAGAAGCGGTCGGCGACGGCGCGATTTTCCTTTTAGGCGTCACCTTCCTCTACAACGGTTAAAGCATGAGCGCCCTCGGCAACCGACTCATCCCTTCCTTGTGCTACATGGATGCACCTGCTGCAATCGCGTGGCTGCAAGAGGCCTTCGGGTTCACCACGCATTTAGTAGTACCAGGTGAAGCGGGTGAAATCGTACATGCACAAATCAAAACTTCCGACGGCACCCAGATGCTGATGATCTATTCCGCGCGGCAAGAGGAGGCTTATCGCTTGCAACGTCCGCCGAAAGTGCTTGGTGGATGCAATCAAAGCCTTTATTTAGTGGTGCAAGATGTCGCTGCGCATCATCTACACGCAGTCAAAGCCGGCGCCAAAATCACCATGCCACCGACGGCGCAAGATTACGGCGGTAGCTGCTACACCTGCAGCGACCCCGAAGGACACGTATGGAACTTCGGCAGTTACGACCCTTGGGCCGAATAAGCTAATGGTTCTACTTTTAGAGCCACAACGATGCGTCGCCGTAACTAAAGAATCGATACTGCTTTGCAATCGCTTCGGCGTACACCTTGTGCACGAAGGCTAATCCATCCGTCGCGCCAAGGTGCTGCGCCATGGCCCCAACTAAGGCTAAGAGCGTGGATTGTGGAGTGTGAAAGTTCGTAAGCAAGCCATTCACAATCTGAAATTCAAATCCAGGAAGGATCATGAGGTTAGTGCTGCCACGGTGCCCCAGAGCCCACCCTTCTAGCGCACGACACACCGTAGTCCCCGCTGCAATCACGCGACCGCCCCGTTTTTGCGTTGCCGTGATTTCAGCTGCAAGCACTTCACTGACCTCAAAGACCTCGGCATGCATGGGGTGATCCTCCACCAACTCTGTCTCCACCGGCAGAAAGGTGCCCTGCCCGACATGCAAAGTGAGCTGTGCCATCTTCACGCCCGCGTTGTGCAATTGCTGCAGCACCTCAGCATCAAAGTGCAAGCTCGCGGTCGGAGCTGCGACGGAACCATCTTGCGCAGCCCACACGGTTTGATATCGCTCTCGATCTTCCGCGGAATCTACCGCCTGCTCCGCGACTCCACGTAAGCGTCGGATATAAGGTGGAAGTGGAGTCGAGCCAATGCGTTGCAGCAAATCGGTCCATGGAGCATCACTGAGTTTCTCCACCAACCATGAGCCGCGTTCTCGCTTCTCTAACAAGCGCAAAACCGGCACATCTTCAAACACGATTTCTACGCCAGGGCGGAGACGTCCGGCAGACAGCATGCAAACCGCATGCGCGCCTTCCTCGCACAGGAATAATCCCTCGACCAAACCGCCCGTCGTTTTCTGTAAGCTCAATCGCGCAGGCAATACTCGCGTGTCGTTGAGTACCAGCAGATCTCCTTCCTTCAGGAAGGTTGGGAACTCAGAAAAAGTTTGGTGCCGAAACGTGCCAAGACCAGGACGCACATCCAGCACCCGCGCATCGGTGCGACGCTGTTGCGGATGCAACGCAATCAGCGCTTCCGGTAGATCAAAATCTAACTGGCCAAGTCTCATGCCCCGCTGCGCATCCAAGTGCGCAGCAGACCCATCTGGCGATGAAAATCGTGCTCTTCAAACTCCAATGGATTTTTGAAGAATGCGGCAGCCGCATGCAACACTCCGCCCTGACCGCGGGACTGCGCAAACAAAGCCAAGCGCGCAAGATCCAAAATCAACGGTGCTGCTAATGCGGAATCGCTGCCGTGCCAAGTGAACTGCAGCTGCATCTTTGCGCCGAGGAATCCTTCAAAGTGGATAAAGTCCATGGCGGTTTTCCAATCATGCAGGCTTGGCACAAAATCAATCCGCACTCCAGAATGTAAATTCTTACTCTCATGCAGAATGCCGCCGAGCACGTTGTCCTTATTTGCCAACTTAGTAGCGGCTCGCTTAGGGTCCTCCAAAGCAGCGCCATCCTTATTCCCAAGCATGTTGTAGCCTTCCCATGCCATCACGTTGAAGCGGCGGTCACGGAACATCGGCGCCAAGGCAGTCTTCATTAAGGTCTCCCCCGTTTTGCCATCGTTACCTAAAACGGGGACACCCTGTTTACGTGCATAAGCCGCCACTGCCGCAATCGCAGCACCAGGTGCCGGGGTGAAGTTCACAAACGGTAAACCCTCTGCAATCGCCGCAACCGCATAAAGAATCGAACGCGAGATATCGAATGGAGCAGTCTTGAGCAGCTCCAGAACATCGGCGGACGGGTCCATCCACGACTCTGGGAGTTCACGCTCACGCTCGGCGGATGCCAGGTAAATCACCACGGCTTTATTGGTGCGGTCCTCTTTCATCCAATCGCGGATATCGCCGCGAATAGCCTCTACCATTTCGCATGCAGACAACAGCAAGCGGTCCGCCGATGCGCGGCTCACCGCGCGTTCGTCCTCTGGCTCCGGCACGCCCGGCGCAATCGACATTTCCAAGCGATCGCGTAGACCAGCGCTGAGCTCAACCAAATCGGCCGGCAAAACCCCAACCCGCATTAAATCTTCCGCGGAACGATGCGCATCGCCAACGACATCCCACCCGGTTACCCAGAAGCGACCAACATCGGCCAAAGGCAAGTCGGCAAATTCTTCGCCTCCAGTGACCATGCCCACCGCCGGCATGCCGGCGCGGATGGCTTCAATGCCGTGCACCACGGTGGTACCAATGGCACCGCGCACACCTACCAGGAATAAACCTGTTTTCTCCGGATCCGGATTCATGGATTCTTTGCTCGATTCTGCAAGTAACGTTCATAGACCCTTTGCTCAACGCCAAGGTCTAGGCTCAAGCGTAAAGCGGAAGCGTCTTCCACCGCCTTAGCACGCTGCCATTGTCCTTGTTCCGAGCCATCCTCGCCATCCTTGGATGAGGGAGATTTATCGCCCAACTTAGATGGCTCAGATGACTCAGTAAGAGCCAATACCGCGCCTTGATCGGAAGGGCGCCCATCTAAGGAAAGCCCCGCCAAGTTGCCTTCCCCGAACAAAGCCACGGGGGCAGCAGCATCGGGTTCTAGCAGGACCCACCCCGCCGAGGCCGAAACCAGAGCCAAGAGTACCCCCCAAGCAGGCCAACCTGGAAGCGGGCGCAAGCGCAGCGGCCGATGTTCTGCCTGAGACTCAAGCAGGGCTTGTTGTTGCGCACTCAAATCCGAAGTTAAGGCAGTGCGCAACAAGCCATCGGCATCATGCTGAGGGTCAATCGCGGTAGTGGGCGGCATCCAGGGCTTTGCTACCAGCAGAGTCAAACAGCCAAGTAAAAGCGCACCGCACAAGGCAAGCGGTAGCGGAGGGCGTCCTTCTGCTGCTGCGAGTAATCCGAAACTAACTCCCCCAGCAAGGGCTGCAAGCAAACTCTGACCGCTGCGCAACAACCATATCCGCCGACGCACGCGTTGCTGCAAAGTCACGCTTATTGCACTCCGGCTTCCAGCAGTTCACGTGTGAACCATATTTCCACCGGATAGCCGATTTCTGGCAACAGGAACACGTTCGGATACCAAATGCTTTGGTTGTCTGCCGACGGATCCGATCCAGCAAGGATTTGACCCGCTGGTGAAAAATTCACCAAGCTCACCAAGTTGCCTTCGCCTTCTGCAGAGTAAAACTCTTTGGCGTCTTTATGCGGACGAATAAAGCGCGACCCTAAATACACGAATTTCCCACGCTGATAAGTGCTTTCTTCTCGCACATTCAACACCAAATCTTCTGCACGGTAACGGTAATGCTCTACCACCCCGTCGACCTCGACTTCCCAGGAGACGTACATGTAAAAACCGTCGCCGGTGGCTGGGAAAAAGGTATAGGGCTGTACGCCGGACTGCACTTCTTCCAAACTTGGTGCAGGCTCGGTCGGCACAATATGGCCGTTCTCGCCTTTTCCCACCCCAAGAAAAAGCATGGCGGCATTCAAGACTGTGGGCGAGATCTCGGTCGTGGAGAGCAGGGATTCATGGTCCTTGCCTTGCGGCTGCTTCACCAACAGGTACTCAAGGGGCTCATAGAGTTGGCAAATCTGGCCATCGATGCGCAAGGTGCCAGCTTCCCGGTCGAGCCGAATGCCATCCTCCGCGAGTTGGGTCACAAACTCATCCGCTTGCACGGTAGGCTCTTGCTCCGGCTCCTGAAAAACCGACGCCGACGCCAACGTGAGGCCACAAAGCCCTAGCAGACCAACAGAGAGGAGACGCATTTCCATGTACTTAGATTAACGAGTCGGATGGCTTTGGGTTCAGGGAGTTTCATCGCCCAATGCAGCTTTGGCGCGGATCCATAAATCACTGCGGTCTGGCGACATCCGCATCACCCGTTGCCACGAAACTTCGGAAGCCTTCTGTTCACCCGCAGCATGTTGTAGCTCAGCAAGTGCAGCATGGGCTTCGCCAGACAAAGGACTATGATCGACCCGACGCTGCGCCAAGGCCAAACTTAGCTGCGGCATGTCTGACTGGACCGTGAGTTGCATAGCGCGGGCAAGAATGTCGTCTTCCACATAGCCGTTTAGGAATGATGCGAGAGACTTAGGATCTCGTGCGCCATCTTCCACCTCTAAGAGAAGAGCTCGGTCAGCAATCCGGTCTTTCATTAAAAACCAACCAGATGCGTCGGGCGAAAAAGCCTCTCGTACGACACGGTGGTTGGCGAAGAGGTCGATGGAAGGTTGCAGCAAATACTGATACGCCTCCTGGCGCACCTTCTTATCGGTAATGCGATTGGCAATCAAGCAATGTACACGTAGTTGATCAATGTAGGACAAATCTCGCGTCAGCAGATGTTGAAACCATGCCGATGCCGTTACCGGGTGCGAATAGGCCAAGCTTGCACTAGCTAGAAGGAGCAAATCGGAAGGGATGGCCTCGAGCTGGAAGTCTTGCGCTAACTTCATCTCTAGATTTTGCTCCGATCCAACACAACTATGTAAGCCTCGTAGCGCGGTATTGATCTCCGGGTATTCATGGCTAAGGCGGTACAGAGAATCCCATGCCACGCCTTCCCTTAACGAGCTTGGTGTATTTTGCAGAAGCTGTTGCAAGCGCAACTCCAACTGCTGCAAAACCATTGGGTTTCCAGGACGCCCGATGGCCGACCAGACTTCCAAACGTAATCCAAGGCGCTCATCTTCTTCCTCAAATCCTGGGGCTTGTTGCGCCAAGCGTATGGCTTCTGCACGCCAATCAGGGTTTTCGCTGGCGGCTAAGGCACGCAACCATGAAGCGGCGATTTCATAATCCAGCGGCAACGGTTGCTGCAACCAGCGGTCCACTAAAACTTTCGCCTCGGCGCGCGGGACCAAAAGTGCACGGGCCAAACTCCGTGCCGGAAGCGCGTACTCGGTAGATTCCGCCATGTCGCGTAAGACTTCGAGACCGGCAGTGGTTTGTTGCGCAGCAAAGGAGCGTGCGATTTGCATTTGCATCACAGTGCCGCCTTCCGATAACCGCGCCATTAAATATGCTTTCGCATCTTCGCTGGTGGCGGACCGAGCCATCGCAAGTGGAAACAGCACGCTATCGGGGATCTCTGGATGCTGGAAAAGGACCGGGAGCACCGCATCGATTTCTTCACTGCGACTCAGAAGCGTCACCACTTGATGGGTGATGTTGCCAGCACTCCAGCCCCCATCCAACAACCAATCGAGAGCAAGCTGTTGTGCTTCCGGTAAGGACAAGCCAGCTAAGGTCACCATCCAACGACTGCGTGAAGCAACCGATAAACCTGCAGCGCGTTCTTTGTAGTCGGCAAGATAGGCCTCGGGACCAGCGAAGGAAACCAACATGCCGCGTGCCATGTTGCGCATTTCCGCACTGCCTCCATCCAGTTCTGCGCGCAGCATCGAAGTAATCTCAGGGTCATAACCTTGACGCGCAAGAGCCTGCCAAGCAGCTGCACGAAAATTTGGCCCACGATCACGCGCTATGCGATAAATCCGTAAGCGTGCGTCTTCCCGGGTTTCATGCAAGGCCCATAACTGCAAAGCATACTCTGCGGGATAACCGCTTCCCGCAGTCGCAAGATGTTCAAGCAAAGCTAAATCCGATGCCTGCACGGATTCGCGCCAGCCGGCAAAAATGCGACGCAAATAAGGCGGCTCGGCATCAGGGCGAATGGAATCCTGGAGCGCCAGTAATGCTTGGTGCCCATCCTGCAAAAGAATAAATTCTGCCACGCGGCCGCGCTCCTCTGCCCGACAAGTCTCGTCTAGAGCAAACTTCAACAGGGCATCGCGGGAATGAACATAAGGGACCTGCAACAACAATTCCATTAAGTCGTTGCGCCGAGGGACCGCATCATCCGTCAACATTTGCACGATGGCTTGTGCTTCCGGCGCCAACAGATGCCCACGCAAACGGGCAAAAACCAATCCCTCTTGAGCATCGGCAATGTCATCCGCTGCCCAGGCATGCAACTGTTGCAAAGGCGTCGGCTCTTGCAAGGAGGAAATCGGTACTGCTACGAAGCAGGAAAGCAGAAGAGGTATCAACATGATGAAGTGCGCCATTCTTGCATGGCCTTCGACAACCAATGCGCGAGATCGGATGCAGTGAGGCCATCCGTTCCCCACTGTGCAGCGAAAAGATCGCCTGCGCGTCCGTGAAGGTAAGCCCCGAGACGAGCGGCATCAAAAGGAGCAAGGCCAAAGGCGAGAAGAGCGCCAAGATGGCCACTGAGGACATCGCCACTTCCGGCGGTTGCCATGCCGACGTTACCACTAGGGTTCACTGCGGTTTCCTTACCTTTTGCCCCAATCAAAGTGTTTTCTCCCTTCAAAAGGAAAGTAGCGCTGCTCGCGTGGGTTAGCTTTTCCATGGCGAGATTGCGGTCGGCTTGCACCGCGGCGGCATGAGAAAGGTGCAATAGGCGGGCTGCTTCGCCAGGATGAGGGGTGAGCAACATGGATGGCCCGCAAAGCTGTAGCCCCGCAGCGGATACAGCAAGGTGGTTGAGGCCGTCGGCATCTAACACAATGCCAAGCTTGGGTTGAGCTTGTTGAAGTTGCTTCAGCAATTGCGGCACCCAAGGACTCGCTCCTGCAGGCGGGCCTAAGCCTGGACCAATCACAACCGCTTGGCACGAGTTTGCGAAGCGCAACAGTTGCGGCACGTCTTCATGCAGGAGAGTTTCGCGGTCATCGCTGCCGAGCGGGTGCAGGATCGCTGCCGGAAGCGCCTTGGTGAACGCAGGCACTAATCGTGCGGCGCAAGCGATTTCCACATAGCCCACTCCGCTGCGCAAGGCTCCTTCTGCCGCCAACACTGCAGCGCCAGCCATGCCATAACTCCCAGCGATGAAAAGCACACGTCCGCAATCTCCCTTATGGCTCGCGGAGTCGCGCGGCGGAAGTTTCGGTAGGTCATGCGGGGCGGAGTCCACGGTGTAGGATATCGCCTCAGCGGAGATGCACCCGCACCTTGCCTCCATGGAAAATCGTCCATCCAAACTCGAAACTTACCGCGATCGAGAGATTGCTGCGGCCTATGACCTGCGTTGGTCGAGTGCGCGCGGCAAGAAACG
>JASFYO010000044.1:0-18358 GCA_045047305.1 Planctomycetota bacterium
GCGGAGATCGCTGGTAAGCTTGCTTATCGGTGCGTGTAAAACGCGCACTCCAGAAACCCTGCATCCCCCCGGATGCAGGGTTTCTTCTTTTACTTCACCGGGATTAACGCAACCACAGGAACTTCAAGTTGAAAGCGCTTGCCACCGCGTCGCACGAAAAAGGTGCGGGAAGAAGCACTTTCTTCTTCCAGTCGACTCATGCGGTTGAGATAAACCGCGCGCTCGACATGGTCGCCAACCAACATGCCAGATTTTTCTGCGGGTGAACCGGGCATGAGACGTAGGACCACCATCCCTCCATCTTCCGGTTTGAAAATGGCTCCAGTTCCACGAAAGGCAATCGGGTCGAGCCTCAGCTCTGCAGATGGAATCAATTCTAAACGTTGCGCGCGTTGATCAAAGGTCATCGCATAGTCACGCAAAATATCGGTGCCTACGAGTTGGGTGTCGTCGGAGAGGCGAAGCACGGGATTGCGATAAGAACGGTTAAAAATGGTGGCATTGCCGTTTAAGCGTCCGGCATAATTCAACTGTAGACCGTCAATGCCCATGGAAGAACCGACAACTAGGGGATCCACCGCCCACTCAAATTTCTTGCTGGGATTGACCTCGAAGCCGAGGCCGGATCCAGAATCAATAAGAATGCGACGCGTGGTATGAGAAAAACTAAGATCTACATAAGGACGGTTGTCGCCGTAAATCTTAAACACCGTTTCGTCATCGACCCGCGGTAGATAACCCTCTGCAATGCGCATTCGACCGTTGGGATAGTCGAGATTTAGAAGGACATCGGCAAAAACAGAGTAGGCCAGAATGCCATCGAATTCGCGACCGACCGCAGCTTGCAGATGGCTTAAAGACATCACCTTAGCGGATACTTTGCTGAACTTGGCATCGCCACATTGCAGATGTCCAAATCGCACCTTACGTCCCTGCGAAGAGTCCCAGTCACTAGCGGCTTGCAGAGAATCGGGGTCCACCACGGTATAGCTGGCGCCAGTGTCATAGAGAAACCACAGAATGTGATCTGGATTTCCGTCCATCTCCATCGGTAAGAAAAAGTAACCGCCTTCAAAGTCCGTGGGCAAAACAATCCAATCTTCTTCCTGCGGAACATTCGGTTCCGGATTGAAACTACTGCACCCGCAAATACTGAGAAGGAATAAAAGGGAGGCGATGGCAGCTGGGCCTGATAAATGAAGGGGACGCATCAAGGGGGTCATCTTAGTAGAATCAGGCCATGCGCCGACCTCTCACGCTTCTTGCCTTTTGCCTATGGATTGCAGGATGCGTTGTACCGCCTGCGAATACACCACTTGCAACGGAAGCTCCTGCCAAGACGCAAGTTTTCGTCCTTGGCATGATTCACAGTGGCCATAAAACGAGTGAGACCTGGGGGCTTGAGGAAGTTCGCGCGACGATTCGGAACATAAATCCCGATGTCATTTGCGTGGAGATTCCGCCCCCAAACTGGCCGTCGACCCTCGCCACTTGGAAGGAAAAGCATGTGGTCGAAGACAGCCGGGTCAAAGTATTTCCCGAATATGTCGATGTCCTCCTCCCTCTTACCGATGAAATGGATTTTATCGTCGAGCCAAGTGCGGGGTGGAGTGCATGGATGGCCCAAGCGCGGCAGGCAAAGATTGAGGAATTTCAAACTGCCGACGCCTACGCGGAAGCATTCGCCGCCTACAACCGTGATGAAAAGTGGGTTACCCAATGGCTTGCTCAACATCCAGCGCCCGCGGCCGAGGATGACCCGTTTTACATCCACTCTCCGCGCTATGACTTACGCACCAAAGCGGAACTCGGACCTTATGAGTACTACATGAATGATGTGATTGGACGCCCTGGTGGCTGGACCTACATCAACCAAGAACACTTTACCCTCATCGAAACCGCCATCCGCAAGCACGCTGGTAAACGTATTTTGATCACTTTCGGCGCGGGCCATAAGTATTGGTTCCTTGAGCAATTGCGCTGGATGCCCGATGTAGAGGTCATGGATGTCCGCCCCTTCCTTCCAAACGCCGAGCAACACAAACTCACCACGCGTGATTTGGTAAAGGAGGAATTCCTCGCCGGCTTTGATGCCATGCGCGTGCATTGGGCCCTGTTCCGCGGCGATGCACTTTATGCATGGGACCGCATCGAAGCCATGCTCGCCATACCGCAGAAAAATGCTTTCCTAACGGCACTCGCCTCCAGCAAAGGAATGGAGCAAAGTGAATTCCTGGACGGTCCTTTCTTGGGCCCAGTAGAAGTGATTTCTGGCAACAGCCATAGCTGGCAGTTACGCGCAAAGGTTTGGCGCTTGGGTCAAACTGAGGAAGAAGCAGAATGGATGACCGCGACTCTCAAACCCGACGCCAATCGTCCCGGTGGTTTCGCTTGGACAGCTTTGGAACTACCGCGCTGGATGCTCACCCAAGGAGAAAAACTTTCGCGATGAGTGAAAATCGGCTGGAAGTCGTGCTTGCTCTTGGAGGTGGCGCCGCGCGTGGTCTGGCACACATTGGAATCATTCGTGTTTTGGAAGAACACGGCGTAGTGGTGCGCGCGATTTCAGGTACCAGCATTGGGGCGATTGTCGGGGGCCTGCACGCAGCTGGAAAGTTAGATCTATTTGAGAACTACATGCGTAAGTTAGATGCCAAAGGCATGCTGCGCTTATTGGACCCCGTCATTCCACGTGCAGGTTTGATTGGAGGAAACCGCGTTGTGCGCCGCTTGCAGGACTTCCTTGGGAAAGTGGAACTACAAGATTTAGAGATTCCGTTTTCCGCCATCGCCACCAACCTCGAATCGGGCGCGGAAGTTATTTTGAACCAAGGCAGCGTGGTTGACGCCATTCGTGCCAGTTTTGCCATCCCTGGGGTGTTCACTCCATTGCAGATCGATGGGGTATGGCTAGTCGATGGCGGAGTGAGCACTCCCGTGCCAATTCAGCCGGCACGTGCTTTGTTTCCTGGGCTTCCAGTCATCGCTGTCAATTTAAGCAATGTCGACAAAGTGTTCGCACAGAACCGCACTGATGCAACGGCATCGAATCGTGTGCCACAAACCAAAGCGGAGCGTGAAATCGGACGCATCGAACGTCTCTTAAAGCGCATGGGCGGAGACCATAACAAGCGCCCAGGAATGCTTACTTCCCTTTCTGATTCCGTGGTACATATGGAGCATCGGATTTCACGTTTCCAGATTGCTGACGATAATCCTGATTTACTTTTAGAACCTGCGGTTTTTGGAGTTGGCCTCTTTGACTTCCATCGCGCCGCACCCATCATTGCAGCTGGTGCAGCGTGTGCCACAAAGGCGATTGAACGTGGTGAGCTCGAGCGGCTTATTGCCAAGTAACATCAGGTTCGCCAACCACATGATTGGCGTGGCGCGCAAAGGTAAATAGCCAATCGGATAAGCGGTTCAGATAGGCCAAGTGTTCCGCCTGCACCTCCCCTTCCGCCTGCATGGCAAGTGCTGTCACGAGCCGCTCGGCACGACGACAAACACTGCGCGCTATATGTAAGCGTGCGGCGAGTTCCGTCCCGCCAGGCAAGATGAAATTCTTGAGTGGGGCAAGCGCATCATCCCATGCATCGATCTCCTGCTCTAAGCAAGTCGTTGCTGCCTCCTCCCAGGCCGGCAAATGCGAACGGGTTCCGCTCGATGCGTCGGATGGAGTGGCAAGCCAGGAACCCACCGAGAACAACAAGGCCTGCACCCGGCGTAAACGCTCAAGGTCCTCACCCTTGGCCTCAATCGCACACCAGCCAAGTATGGAGTTGAGTTCATCGACATCTCCATAAGCCGCAATCCGCGAAGATGATTTTTCGACACGGACTCCACCAAACAAACCGGTCTCACCCTTATCCCCACCACGTGTGTAAATGCGCATGATGTGATTGTAATCGCTGCGCGCAAATTGGCGTGAAATGCTTGGGTGTGTAGTAAGGAAACTCTGATAGAAAAAAACGAAGCACCTCAACCGAGGTCAAGGTGCTTCAAGGGGAAAAGACAATAAGCGCCAGGGACAGAGCTACCGCCCCCAACACTTTTCGCTTGATGGAATCCTACAGGCTGCTGGCGTTGCCTGCCAGGTAGGATGCGACACCTTCTGAAGTTGGTGTCATGCCGGCTTTGCCCGGGGTCCAACCAGCTGGAGCGACTTCGCTGCCGCCAGCCACCAAAAGGATTGCGTCTAGCATGCGCATGGTTTCATCCATGTCGCGGCCGAGTGGCAGGTTGTTCACCGTTTGGCTTTGCACCACGCCTTCCTGGTCAATCAAGAAGGTGCCGCGCAGGGCGAAGGTGGTTTCTTCATGCAGGACATCGAATGCCTTGGTCAGGGAACGGTCCTCATCGCAGAGCAATGGGTAGTTCACGGGGCCAATGCCGCCTTGATCGATGGCGGTGTTACGCCAGTTGATGTGGGATTCTGCGTCGTCGATGGAAACACCCAAAACTTGGGCGCCACGCTTCTTGAACTCATCCATACGATGGTCAAAAGCGATTAGTTCCGACGGTCAGACGAAAGTGAAATCCTTAGGGTAGAAGAAGAGGACGACGTACTGGCCCTTGTAATCAGACAAGGAAACCTGCTTGGTCGAGCCATCTTCCATGACCGCGGTAGCCGTGAAATCGGGCGCGGGCTTGTTGACGAGAACTGACATGGTTTTGTAGTTGGGGATGGGCCGAGGCCCGGTGCTAGAGATTCTAGGGGCGTGGCGAGATTTCTCAATTTCGGCACAAAAACGCTGGGATTATCCCTGCGAGCCCAGTCCCCTAGGCCTCGCGCAAACCAAGGCGTGCGCTCAGATGATGCAAATTACTGCGATGCATACCAAGGTCTCGTGCTGCTGCGGCCCACACCCCATCATTAGCAGCAAGGGAAGCCTCAATGAGCTGACGCTGATAGTCTTCCACCGCCTCACGTAAGGGTTTTTGATCTCGCTCCATCGGCGGAACCGTTGTTTCTATGACCGGCTCGGACACGACCTCTTGAAGCGACGCCCCCAGCGAATCCTTCTTGCAAAACTCTGCTCCGAGATCTCGGGCTTGCACCAAAATCAAGTTTCCACGCAAGACTCGGGTGGAGGCGCGCAAAACGGCTCTTGAAATGACGTTCTCCAATTCACGCACATTGCCGGGCCAAGCATAAGCCTCTAAACCGACCAAGGCCTCGGGGTGAAGGCGGATGGGCCCAAAGCCAAGCTGACGACGTGCGCTATCGCAGAATTGACCGGCGAGAACTGGAATATCCCCATGTCGAGTGCGCAAGGGAGGCACGGTAATGCGACAGACATCGAGCCGATGGAGGAGATCAGATCGGAAACGTCCGGCCTCGACCTCCTTCTCGAGCTCGCGGTTGGTTGCCGCAAAAACCCGCACGGAAACTTGATGCGACTTGTCGGAGCCGACGCGCTGGATTTCCCCAGATTGCAAAACACGCAGTAACTTCGGCTGCACCGAGAGTGGCAATTCTCCAATCTCGTCGAGAAAAAGGCATCCCCCGTCCGCAACTTGGAATTTACCCAAGCGGCGCTGGGTAGCACCGGTAAAAGAGCCAGTTTCGTGACCGAATAACTCGCTTTCCACCACTGATTCCGGCAATGCCGCGCAGTTGACGTAGATGAGCGGCTTTTCGGCTCGTGAAGATTCGCGGTGCAAGCGGCGGACCACCAGTTCTTTACCCGTGCCGGTTTCGCCACCAATAAGCACCGGGAACTCCGAACCTGCGAACAAGGCAATCTCTTCTTGGAGATTCAAAATCGAGGGGCTACGTCCGACCATACGCCCGGCTGCGTTTTCTAGATCCCGACGCAATAGAGAGTCCCCAATCGCAACCTTGCGTTGCTTGCCGAGGTCGATGGCGTCGACCAAATCGGTATTACGGAGGGTGGCAACAGCAATGGCCGCCACCAATTCAAACTGAATGAGTGGGTAAGCCTCAAATGCCCGAGGCGCTATGGCATCTAAAGTGAGTACCCCCTCCACCCTGCCATCGATCATCAGCGGCATGCCAAGACATGCGTGTACCTGACTGGTGAACCCATCGACTCCAGCGACTCCATCAAGCAAGCCGTCGAAGGGATCCGGGAGGGTGGAGTTTGAGGGAAACTGAACCGCACCTCGGGCAGAGCAAATCGCCGCGAATCGAGGGTTCTCGGCAATCTCAAAACGATGGCCTTCGGTGTCTGGAGCCAAACCAATCGACGCGATAGGGAAAAGGGCATCTTCTCGACGACGCAGGAGGGTCACGGCGTCGGCAGCAAACAGCTTTTGAATCGCCTGGACCAGACGCCGATAGCGCTCACCCTTGTCCACCGCTTGACCTAGGTCAAGCAGCAAATCCCGCAAGACTCGCAGCAAGCCAGGTGTTGTCATTTCGACATCAGTTGTAGATTCCACAGCGCCCATCGTAATGAATACTACAACAATTGAGGTCGTATGGGTGAGAAACCCCCTCTATTTAAGATTTAGAGGTATAAATATCTTGGCATGGTCTTTGCTCTATGCCTAGCAGATTCCCACATGGGCTCTCAACTCTCCCAAACCTAACCCGGAAAGCAAATGCTTACCAAATCCGCCGCCAAAGCCTTTTTCCTGGGCGGCACCGCATTGTGCAGCATCGCCTTTGTGCTCCTCACCATGGACACCTTGGCGCAAATGCCCGATCGCTCCCACCAGGAAAATCTAACGGAGTCCGTGATTCGCGGGCACCACATCTGGAACAAGAACAACTGCATGGGCTGCCACACCATCATGGGTGAAGGTGCTTACTACGCACCCGAAATGACCAAGGTCATGGAACGCCGCGACCCGATGTGGATTGCCGAGTTTCTTAAGAACCCGGAACGTATGTATCCAGGTCGCCGCAAGATGACCAAGTACGCCATGTTCGACCCTGCCGAGGTCGGCGCTGAAGAAGCCAAGAAGAATGTCGATGACATTGTTGCCTTCTTCACTTGGGTTGGCAAAATCGACCTCAACGGCTTCCCCGCAGAACCGGATTTAGCACAATCTCCACGAGTGAAAGCCTCGGACGCAACAACAGCCGGGGTTTCCTTGGCCGCGGCACCGGCCTATTTCACCAGCGTGTGCATGGGATGCCATGCAGTCAACGGCAAAGGCGGTCAAGTTGGTCCAGCACTCGATGCTGTCTCCGATCGGCTCGACGCTGATTACTTACGCACGTGGATTTCAGATCCACAGTCGGTCAAGCCCGGCACCACAATGCCTAACCTCGGCCTGAAAGGTGAAAGCCTCGACGAGATCCTGATCTTCCTCGCAACGCTCAAGGAATAGAACTATGTACGCCAAGAGTCAAAAAATTGCCTGGGCCTTTTTCGCAGCCTGTATGGCACTGTTCTCCCTACAGCTAGTTTACGGTTTCATCCTTGGATTCGACCGCATGGGCCTGGATGTCTTACATGAGTGGGTTCCCTTCAACACCGCACGCGCGACACACACCAACTTACTTGTTGTATGGATGCTAGCCGGCTTTATGGGATCTGCTTACTACATTATTCCGCGTGAAAGCGGGCGAGAAATCTGGAGTCCAAAACTTGCTTGGATTCAATGGGCTTCCCTTCTGTTGGTCGCTGTGACTGCCGTCATCGGTTATCACTTCAACTATTGGGAAGGACGTAAGTTCCTCGAGATCCCTCGCCCCTTAGATTACCTTGTGGTAATTAACGTGCTGACTTTCCTATTCAATTTGTTGATGACGATTTGGACTGGAAAAACCAAGAGCACGACCGCAATGGTGCTGTTCTTTGGCTTGTTGATGGCTGCGTTGCTGTACCTACCTGGCATGTACACCTTCGACAACATCGTCCACGATTCCTACTTCCGTTGGTGGGTAGTTCACCTCTGGGTCGAAGGCGTTTGGGAACTAATCATGGGCGCGATTCTATCGTTCTTGTTAATCAAGCTAACCGGCGTCGACCGCGAAGTCATTGAAAAGTGGCTGTACGTCATTGTTGGTTTCACTTTCCTCTCTGGCATCCTCGGAACGGGACACCACTACTACTTCACCGGAGCTCCTGGCTACTGGTTAATGGTCGGTGGCATCTTCTCCGCACTCGAACCTTTGGCATTCCTCGGCATGGCCCTCTATGCCATTGCTATGGCCCGACGCGGTGGACGTAATCATCCGAACAGAATCGCCTTACTGTGGACCTTAGGTTGTGCAGTGATGAGTTTCGTCGGCGCTGGATTCCTTGGCTTTGCACACACACTGCCTTCGGTCAACATTTGGACGCACGGCACGCTAGTCACTGCAATGCATGCACACATGGCTTTCTGGGGTGCATACGCAATGTTGATTTTGGCGATGATTACTTACGTGCTGCCGGAGATGACAGGCCGTAAGTTGTACAAGGGCTGGATCCCTGAATGGGCTTTCTGGCTTAGCAACGTAGGCATGATCGGAATGACTGGCGCATTCGCCGTGATGGGCATTGCGCAGGTCTACATGGAACGCAAATCTGGAATGGACTTCTTAGAAGTTCAGGAAAGCCTCGAGGTCCACGCTCTTGGATTGGTGCTCGCTGCAGGTCTCTTGACCTTGGGCATCGTTCTGTTCATCAAAAACTTCATCGCCTACGGCATGCCGCAGGATGATGCACCTGGAGCAGAGGGTTAATCATGCAAGGGACCGACTCTAAAAAGGTTACTTCTCAAGGGTTGGTCCCTTTCTACCAGCCGGTGGGTCAGGAAACAGATTTGTTCCTGCATTGCTGGCAACAACAACTCCCACTCATGCTGAAGGGGCCGACGGGGTGTGGGAAGTCACGCTTTGTCGAGCATATGGCAGCCCAACTCGGTCGCCCCCTCATCTCTGTTGCTTGCCACGACGACACCAGCGCCTCTGATTTACTTGGACGTTGGCTAGTACGTGGCGGCGACACCGTTTGGCAAGATGGCCCCGCCACCCGAGCAGTCCGCGAAGGCGCCATCCTTTATTTAGATGAGATCGCCGAAGCGCGCCCCGATGTGGTGGTTGCGATTCACCCACTCACTGATCACCGGCGTCGCCTTTTCCTAGAGCGCCACGCTGAGGAACTCCAAGCCAGCGACGACTTTATGTTGGTCGTCTCCTTCAATCCGGGTTATCAAAAAGGATGGAAGGAACTGAAGCCATCGACGCGCCAGCGCTTTGTGGCAGTAAGCTTTGACTACCCACCTTCCGACTTGGAAATCCGCATCCTCATTGGAGAAACCCAATGCGAAATGGATTTGGCCAAACGCTTGGTCAAGCTCGCCGGAAAACTACGTGGTCTTGAAGAACTAGGCCTTGCCGAAAAAGCTTCGACTCGACTGTTGATCGATGCAGCCCGCCTGATCATGGCAGGCATGCCGCCGCGGATTGCGTGCGTGGCAGCAATCTGCGAACCCCTGTCCGACGAAAAGGACATCCTCGAAGCTCTTCAAGAAGTCGTTTCTCTCGCCTTCTAGATTCATGCACCAGCGTCAAGCACCACCCGAACTGCACCTCGACTTTGCCGAGGAGTTCTTTGGTGCGTTCTGGAATCGCTTCCGCAAACGCGACCGCCTGCGTTACGCCGATACCGCTGCGCACTTTGATTCCATGAGTGGATCGCTCAGCGCCGTCGCTCAAGCATTCGCCGGACGCCATGTGATGGTGCGCTGCGCTGAGGCATCTGGCGGCTTACAAAAGCATGTCATCCTTCTGCCACGCGTGATTGCGCTCTCACCCGAGGTGAAGCTCAACCGAGAATTTATTTTTGCACGCGCCGCACTTGCAGGAGCAATGGTCGCTAAGCAAGACCAGAGCTCATTAGAGAAAAAGTGTAATCCACTGGAGGCCGAAATCGATTTCCTCGACCTTGCAGTCAGTACGGCCCGCGCGCTCAGCTTCGAACATCAAGGATTCCACGAGCGCATGCGCAAATCGGCAGAACTGGAATTGTCGAACCGTCCTGAACCGCATGCACTACGCGGGCGGGCCAGGGCCTATGAAGAACTGCGCCAATCCGCATTACATGCCTTGTGCAGCGACCTTTGGGCGGGGCTTCCACAAGGTTTCGTGGAAGAGGCAAGCAAACTTCCCTCCAAAGGCATTGCCTCTCCACCAGTGCTGCTGTTTGGCGGTGTGCTGTCTCCTTCAGAGCAAACTGCGGTGCAGGAAATCATCGCGGAAGAAGAGACGCCAGGAGGTATTCATACCGACTCTACCGAGGTGCAGGCTCCGCTGAAGGATTACGTGGAGCGCATATTGTTGGAGGGCGATCAGGAGTACAAGGATGCAATGCCAGAGCATGCATTCGAAAAAGTATCCTTCGCTGAAAAGTATGAGGGCGGCTATCGCAGACTCGACGGCGAAGACGATATGGATGAACAACAGCAATCGCTTGATTCCGTAGACTTACGCGAGCTCATTCGGGGTGGACCGGAAGTACACAGTATCTATCAAGCTGATATAGGCGATGCCGAGGGCATTCCCGACGTCGCGCATGTGAAGGCCGGAGAGCGCGGTATCCTTTATCCCGAGTGGGACCTAAAGGCTCGACGTTACCGCGAAAACTGGGTCACGGTTTATCCGACACCACTCCCCGGGGCTGACATCGATGCGGCGCAAGAATTGCGCACGCGTTTAGCCTCGACGGTCCGGGTTTGTTTGCGTCGCTTAGAGCGACAGCGCACCGAACGTCGTAGCCTTAACCGACAACTCGATGGGCAAGAAATCGATATCGAAGCCGTGGTTGAAGATCATGCAGCCTTGCGTTCGGGGCGCACGCCAAGTGGCCGCATTTACCAGCACACGCCACGTTTGGAT
The DNA here is from genome assembly GCA_045047305.1 of Planctomycetota bacterium. Taxonomy (GTDB): domain Bacteria; phylum Planctomycetota; class UBA1135; order UBA1135; family UBA1135. The sequence continues at coordinate 10,802 of JASFYO010000044.1, forward strand.
CGCGATATTGCCACCACGGTATTATTGGATCTCAGCCTTTCTGCAGATAGTTGGGTTAGTAATCGACGCGTGCTAGAGGTAGAGCAAGAAGCAGCTTTCGTCCTGGGTGAAGTTGCGGAAAAAATGGGCGACTCCCTACAAATCTTAGCCTATGCCTCCAACACACGTAATCTGTGTCGCATCTGGGAGATTAAGGGGTGGGATGACTCCTGGCAGCGCGGAAGTGCACGGTTGGGATTACTCAAGCCTCAAGGCTACACTCGAATCGGACCTGCGATTCGTCACGGTTGCAAGCAACTCGAACAGCATAGGGCCAAACATAAACATCTCATTCTCATTACCGACGCGAAACCGACCGACTTCGATCGTTACGAAGGCGAGTACGGAATCCACGATGTACGCCAAGCTGTACGCGAAGCATCTACCAATGAGATCAACGTCCATGCCTTGGGCATCGACCCGAAATGTGCAGGTATTCTCCCTGTCATGTTCGGCGTCCGAGGATGGCGTTTACTACCCCACCTGGCTGATCTGCCAGAAACTCTCATTGCCACTTACGGCAATTTCTGTTGAAACCCAATCAACCTCACAGTCATGTTACTGTCCGCACTCATTAGTCTGGCTCTAGCGAGCCAAGTCACCGCACCAACCGTGGTTATCGAAACCGCACCCGGTGTCATCAACGTAAACGGAACGACCTTCTCTTCCGAGTTTGGTCCCATCATTGGTGAAGAAGATGCCATCTTGACTTCTCCTCCTTTCGTTCCAGCGCCAATCACTCGTGACTATGCAACCAAGCTCATTGTGAACTTGGAAGTCAAAGAGTTCATCGGAGAAATCGCCGACGGCGTCGATTACACCTTTTGGACGTTTGGCGGCACCGTCCCAGGAAGCTTCATTCGCACCCGAGTAGGCGATGTGGTTGAGTTCCATCTCAACAATAACCCGGCAAATAAAATGCCACACAACATTGACCTTCACGCAGTCACTGGTGCTGGTGGTGGAGCGGCTTCGTCCTTTACTGCACCAGGACACTCCTCCCAATTCTCATTCCAAGTCACCACCCCTGGCCTCTTCGTTTACCACTGCGCCACTGCTCCAGTAGGCATGCACATTGCGAACGGCATGTACGGTTTGATCCTAGTCGAGCCATCCAAAGGTTTGCCAGTGGTTGACAAGGAGTACTACATCATGCAAGGCGACTTCTACACCGAAGGCGCTTATGGCGAACCGGGACTCCAGCCCTTCTCCATGGCAAAGGCGCTACATGAAGATGCCGACTATGTCCTGTTCAACGGAAAAGTTGGATCCCTGGTTGGCGATAAAGCCATCACCGCAGAAGTTGGCGACAGCATTCGCCTTTTCGTCGGAAACGGCGGTCCCAATCTAGTCAGCTCCTTCCACGTCATCGGGGAAGTTTTTGACACCCTTTACCAAGAAGGCGGAACCCTCGCAAACCACAACGTGCAGACAACCCTAGTTCCTGCCGGTGGTGCAACCGTCGCTGAATTTCGGGTAGAGGTTCCTGGAACCTTCATCATTGTGGACCACAGCATCTTCCGCACCTTTAACAAAGGCGCTTTAGGCATGCTGAAAGTCACTGGTGAGAACAACCCCATGGTTTACTCTGGCAAGCAAGACGACCGCGTTTATCAAGGTGAGGGCGGTGCTGTCCAAAGCATTCCTTCCAAGAAAGCTGTGCCCACTCCTTTGAAACGCACGATGGAAGAGCGCATGTCCATGGGGCAGCGCGTTTTCACCGCCAACTGCGCAGCATGTCACCAAAGTAACGGCCAAGGTATTGCAGGCGCATTCCCACCGCTTGCAAAGTCTGACTTCCTCATGGCCGACACCGACCGTGCCCTCGGCATTATGCTGAATGGCTTGTCCGGCAAGATCACTGTCAACGGCATCAATTACAACGGAGTCATGCCTAAAATGGTTTTGAGTGACGATGACATCGCTAACGTCTTGACTTACATCCGCAACAGCTGGGGTAACAAGGGCGACATCATCAACCTTGACCGGGTCCAGGCTGTAAAAGCCGGTCACTAGTCTTAAACATGAGTTCACGCTTCCTCTTCTTTGCTTCGGCACTCTTGTTCAGCTTCGGCTGCGTCGCTCCTGAAACTATGGGGTCAGAGGTGAAAATGCAAAGTCAAGAAGAAGCGTCGACTCCTACCTTGACCCGGTTGGTTTTGATTCCGGCCGGGACTTACACCCCGCTCTACCCCGGAAAGGGTGAGCCAAAATCTCGTCCGCGTCACGCTTTCTTGATGGAAGTCCACGCCGTCACCAACAGCCAATTTCTTGAGTTTGTACGCCATAACCCGAAATGGCGCCGCTCCCAAATTTCCCCATTAATGGCCGATGAGAGCTACTTACGGCAATGGGAATCTGATTTAAGCATTCCACCAAACTCAGCAAATTCGCCGGTGACAAATGTCACTTGGTTCTCTGCACGTGCTTATGCCAAGTGGATTGGTCGACGCCTACCAACACTCGCAGAATGGGAATCGGTTGGCATGGCCAGTGCAACCGCTGCTAACGGCCGCGATGAAAAAGGCTACAACCAGCGCATCTTGAATTGGTACGCACGGCCAACTCCAGACATCCCTGAACCTGTCGGTGTGTCCCCGCCGAACTACTATGGCGTGCAAGACATGCACGGCTTAATTTGGGAATGGATTGAAGACTTTAATAATTCCCTCAGCAATGGCGAGTCGCGCGGCGACTCCGGCTTGGATCGCAATCTGTTTTGCGGTGCTGCCGCCATTGGCGCAGCAGACCCCTCTGACTACGCCGCATTCATGCGCTTCGCATTCCGCGGCAGTTTAGAAGGCCGCTTTACCGTCAACAATCTCGGCTTCCGTTGCGCTGCCAATGTGCCAGCTCCATAGCTGCATTCATCATGGACCTTCGCTTCCTCACCCTTACCACGCTCCTTCTAGTTGGCTCTTGCGTAAGCCCGGCCATCCAAGAAGAAGAATCCTGCTGTGCCGAGAAACCTGAAATGGTGTCCTCCGCCACCGCACTCCCATCGACTTCGCTTTACCAACTAGATGCTAAATGGGTTGATCAAAATTCTACGCAGCGGACACTCGCTGATTTCCGTGGTGAAGTCGTCGTCACGGCCATGATTTTCACGCACTGCCAATATGCATGCCCCCTGATTTTGCAAGACATGCGCAATATCGAGGCGCAGATTCCAGCCGCAAAGCGAGATGACATTCGCTGGCTCTTAGTTTCGATGGATTCCGATCGCGATACGCCCGAGGTGCTTGCCGAATACGCCGCCAAGAACAAACTCGATACCGCGCGCTGGACTCTATTACATGGAGACGCCTACGCCGTACGCACCATCGCTGCCGTCCTGGGCGTTAACTACATTAAGGACTCACACGGCAACTTCTCGCACTCCAACCTCATCTCGGTGCTGAACCGCGATGGCAGCCTGGCCTACCAATTGGAAGGCCTCAATGCCAAGGCCGACGACTGCGTAAAGGCCATCATGAAGGCCACCGACGCCAACTAAAATCCACATGTCACCAAGCAAAACCTATCGCCCCCTTCCCGGCGATGCTGCTTGGTGGCTTTTTCTAGGCGCCGAGTTTGCCACCCTCAGCATTTTCTTTGTCGCCTTTGCTTGGTCCAAAGCAGGCGACCCGGAAGTTTTCCTTGCTGGACAAAAGCTTCTCCACCCCGAGGTCGGCTTCCTCAACACCCTGGTCCTCATCACTAGTGGCTTCTTTGCTGCCCGTGGAGTCCAAGCGCTACACACCAAACGTTATGAAATATGCTCCCACTGGTATGCGGCAGCGGCAACCCTGGGCGTACTCTTTCTAGGCATCAAATCCTGGGAATACGCAGAAAAGCTGAGCGCCGGCATCAACCTCAGCACCAGCAACTTTTTCTTCTTCTACTTCTTCCTCACCGGATTTCATTATCTACATGTCATGCTCGGAGTTGGCTTTCTCAGCATCATGGCGTGGAAGTTGAAGCGTAAAGAAATCACCGCAAACACCCTGCGCAATGTGGAATCCAGTGCCGCCTTTTGGCACATGCTAGATTTGGTTTGGGTCATCCTCTTCCCTTTGCTTTATCTAGCATGAGCATCCGCGCCATTAACACCACCTGGCTTGCTCTCATGCTGCTGACGTCGGCCAGTTACTACTTCGCGGAATTCGATGGTGCCACGCCATGGTTTTTGCCACTTTTTGCGATTGCCGCGATCAAACTTGGCTTCATCCAAACCGTATTCATGGAGCTCTTCGGTTGCCGTCCACTCTTTCTACGCATCGCGCTTGCCTTCGACATCTTGCTCATCAGCCTCATCGCGCTACCGTTTTTTCTTTAAACGCCAAGACGTGCTCTAGCCTAACTCAACACGCTAAGCAGGGCGGCTTGCAAAACGTCGGCGGCCATTTCGGCATGGGCGGTCGCAGTCTCCAACACCTCTTCATGATTTGGGCGACTCCCACCGATGCCTGCCGCAAGATTGGTCATCATCGAAATCGCCATCACTCGTGCCCCAGATGCTTTGGCTGCAATCGCCTCCGGGATAGTGCTCATGCCAACAGCATGGGCACCCAACTGACCAAGCATGCGCACCTCTGCTGGAGTTTCGTAGCACGGGCCAGACAGCCCAGCGTAGACTCCAGGCTGAAGCTCCGGCCGGCGCTTCAGCAATTCTGCTCTCCACTCCGGGTCATAAAGGTCAACCAAATCCATGAATTGAGCGCCCAGCCCGCAATTTTGTCCCTGCTGCAGAGGATTCGGCAGACTCATGTTGATGTGGTCAGAGAAAGGCATCAACGATCCAGCGGGACGGTCCTCCGATAAAGAGCCCGCTGCATTGAGCAGAAGTACATGCGAGGTACCCCAGCGCACCATGGTTCTGACCCCGCGCACCAATTCGGCTGCGCTATAGCCCTCATAGGAGTGCACGCGGCCGGAACACATGCCGATGCGGTGTGAGGTACCCTTCAAACGGCCCAATACGAGCTCACTGCCATGCCCTTGCACCTTCGGAGAAGGCCAATTATCTAACCCACGTAAGTCCACCACGTCCGTATCTTCAAGCAGCCCAGACGCGCGGTCCTTCCAACCGGAACCCAGAACCACGGCAACCTCCGGCGCATCTCCATGTTGCCGGTTCAAAATCTCAACCAAAGCATCGACCTTCGTGCACTCTTCGAACATCGGAACATCCTAGGACAACCATGAAAGCTACGCTTGCCCCCCTACTCCTTCTTCTCACCGCCACTTCTTGCTCGATTACCTTTGGCAGCTGGGGCGAGAAAGTGACCGCAAATTCGCAACTCTATTTTGAGCCTGCTGCAGGAGCCACCACGCTTAGCATCGACTCCTTTAATGGCAGCGTCGAATTAGTTGCAGCAGAAGCCGGTTCCAACTTGGAGGGCGAATCCGTCATCCACGCTCGCGGACGCAGTGTAGAAGATGCTCGTGAGCGCCTAAGCACCATGGAGTGGCAGTTCACCCAAAATGGGGATACCGTCAACTTGTTTCTCACCAGACCGGAAGGCGGTTCCAATAATGCTGGCGGCAAGATCGATGCACTGAGAGTGCCTGCTGACTACAACATCACCATCCATGTGAGCAACGGCCACGTCACGGTTCCATCAGGTTTCAAAAACATTCACATTGATACCAGCAATGGTGCCGTAACCGTCGACGGCGGCAAAAACATCTATGTGGACACCTCCAACGGCCGGATTCACTACAGCGGCAGCTCGCAAGATTTTGAGCTCGAGACCTCGAATGGCCGGATCGAGATCGAACTAGATGGGGATTGGAGTGGCCAAGGCGCCGCAAGCTCCTCCAATGGCCGCATTACCGTGCGCTGTAACGGCATCATCGATGCCCGACTTCGCACCTCGACCAGTAATGGCAAACCAACGGTTTATGGCCCGGACCTCAATCAAACCACCGGTAGCGGCAAGCTGGACCTTAAAACCAGCAATGGCAATATCTCGGTCACGCACGCCTTCGCCGACGAGTAAAATCACGGGCAGTGATTCTGCCTACCCCGCATTCGCTCGCCACCGCCGTGGCTACGCTCGACGACCTTCGCCTTCAGGGAGGTCTCATCTTACTGGTTGGCCTCGCCGGAGGTTTTTTGCCTTTATTGACCGAGTGGAACGAACGCAAACTGCACAATGCGCTCGCTCTTTCCACCGGAATATTTTTAGGCGCAGTCTTTCTACATATGTTGCCGGCCCTGCCGCACGCGATTCCACAGGGCGACGATGGCATGTTGCTGTGGTCCTTTGTTTTGATTGGAGTACTCGGGGTTTATCTGCTTGAGTCCCTCGTATTCCGCACCCATGATCACGATGATCTGCACCGCCATAAAGCTGTCGGCTATGCATCGATGGCAGGTTTATCCATCCATGCCTTAACCACGGGGGTCGGTTTGGCTGCAGCATCCGTTGCGCATGTTGCAACTCCCGTGTTTGTCGCCATCATCGCGCATAAAGCATTCGAAGCATTTTCATTAATGTCGGTGTTCAAATTGGCTCGCTTCCCGAAAAGGCGCACGCTCGGATTTATCTTCGCATTTGCATGCCTGACACCTTTGGGGATTTGGGCTGGGAACACCATGTTTCATACCTTGGGGGAATCTGGGCTCGCCATCGCCATGGCGCTGGCTGCTGGAACCTTCTTGTTTGTGTGTTTGAGTGAGCTCCTCCCAGAAGTTTTCCACCACAAAGAGGACATCCTGCTCAAAATCCTCCTGCTTTTCCTAGGCATTGGTGTCATGGCTGGGATTCATGGCTTAGAGGGCTAGGTAATGCTGGACTTCCTTCAATCCTGGTGGGCGGCAATCTGGGGCATACTCGCAGAGTCCGGGCCGTGGTTATTAGGTGGATTTCTGATTGCGGGCCTACTGAACACCTTAATCCCCAAAGAAAAAGTGTTCCGACACTTTGGCGGGAATAACTTCATATCCGTATTTAAGGCTGCTGTGTTTGGAGCACCGCTTCCACTCTGTTCCTGCTCGGTGATCCCAACTGCAGCCGGCTTGCGCGATGCAGGAGCAAGTAAAGGCGCTACCACCTCTTTCTTAATCGCAACTCCAGAGACTGGCGTAGATTCCATCGGCATCACATGGGCTTTGATGGATCCATTGATGACCCTCTTGCGCCCATTGTCAGCCATCCTCACTGCCATCTGCTCTGGCGTCATGGTGAATCGGTTTGCACCGGACCTTCCGGACGACGTTGAGAAGACTGAAAACAATGCTATTGAGAAGCCTTGTTGCGCTTCCGAGGATCCTCTAAAACCTGCGATGGGAGAGCGCTTGCTTGGCGCAGTGCGCTATGCATTCGGCAAGTTAATGTCCGATTTAACACCATGGTTCTTGCTTGGTTTTTTGATCTCTGGATTGATTACGGTTTTGGTTCCAGACGATTTCTTTGGCGAGACCTTGCCATCAGGTTGGCTTTCCATGTTGGCCATGTTGGTCGTCAGCATGCCTATGTACATATGCGCAACGGCAAGCACACCAGTAGCCGCAGCCATGATTGCCAAAGG
>JASFYO010000045.1:0-36311 GCA_045047305.1 Planctomycetota bacterium
AATCCAAGCCACAATGGGTAGCGGTACATGCAACGACCTTGACGCGGTCTAAGTTCTCATCTTCCACGCGCGCCTCTAAGTGTTTCAACATAGCGGGCGACAGATCCACGGCATAAACCGTGCCATCGGCACCTACAGCTTCCTGAAAATTGGGCTCAAATAATCCTGTACCAGCTCCGATATCGGCAACTTGCATGCCTGGAGTGATCTTGAGCGCCGCCAGGACCTGGTCTCGAGCAGCACTGATTTCACGCGACTCGCCCTCAAAAATGGCCACAAAGGTTTCCATATCTTCGGGCGTGGCATCCAAAAAGGGATCGTTAATCCCTGGCTTTACCGACTGCTCGGGAGCTTGGCAGGCTGCAAAACCCAGCAGTGGCAAGGTTGCTGCGAGGATGAGTGTGGGATAGGGAAGAACGGCCATAGCGGATTCTATGGCCTTTCGAGTGAGCACAGGTTAATCGCCCTGCTTCACGCCGCGGGTGGCGTTATCCCAACCAGATCCGCCTTGATCCCCACCTAACATGGATGCGCCCTGTTGAGTTTCCACGATTTTGGGATAGGAAGTCTTAGTCGCGCGGCCGGAGCTGGATTCCGGCATAGTACAAGAGGTGCTAAGGGTGGCCACACCAAGGAATAGGGCACAAAGTGAGAAGAAACGGCGCATGCTAAGATTCTACGGGACAAAGCCGTGAGCGTTGGCAGGTCCTATGATGGAGCGCAAGATGTCGGAATCCTCCTTCCAATTCCAGCCCATGTTCCCTCTTGGCCCGCGGGAGACTCCGTGGCGCAAACTCACCAGCGATTTTGTGCGCGTGGTCGAGGCCGATGGCGAGGAAGTGCTTCGTGTTGAGCCAGAAGCATTAGAGTTGCTCGCAAAAGAAGCCATGCACGACATTGCGCACTTTTTGCGCCCTGGGCATTTGCAACAGCTGCGCGACATCCTCGATGACCCCGAAGCTTCAAGCAATGATCAGTTTGTGGCATTAGATTTATTGCAGAACGCAAACATTGCATCCGGCGGTGTGTTACCGATGTGCCAAGACACCGGAACGGCCATCATCATGGGCAAAAAGGGTCAATTTGTTTGGACCTCCGGTGCCGATGAAGAAGCGCTTTCTAGGGGCGTGTTCCGCACCTATGCCGATGACAACCTGCGGTACAGCCAACTTGCGCCACGCGGCATGTTTGATGAAGTGAATACGCGCACCAATCTCCCTGCGCAAATCGACTTATATAGCCAAGATGGAAACAGCTATGACTTCTTGTTCCTGGCCAAAGGCGGTGGCTCTGCCAATAAAACTTACTTAATCCAATCGACACCTTCGATGCTCCGCGAAGATTTGTTGCTGGAAACCCTACGCAAGAAAATTAAGTCCTTAGGCACCGCAGCCTGCCCGCCATACCATTTGGCAGTCGTGATTGGTGGGACTTCAGCGGAGATGAACCTGAAGACGGTCAAACTCGCTTCTGCCCGCTACTTAGACACTCTGCCAACCGAAGGTAATGATCTCGGACATGCTTTCCGCGATTTGGAATTTGAAAAGAAAGTGCACGCGCTCACACGTGATATCGGACTTGGTGCTCAGTTTGGCGGCAAGTACTTCTGCCACGACGTGCGCGTCATCCGCCTACCACGCCACGGAGCCTCCCTGCCCATTGGTATCGGGGTGAGTTGTTCCGCCGACCGCCAAGTGCTCGGCCGCATCAATAAGGGTGGAGTGTTTTTAGAGCAACTAGAGAAAGACCCTGCTCGCTTCCTTCCAGATACTGACACCGCAGAACTTGGTGGCGATGTGGTGCAAATTGATTTGAACCAATCCATGGATGACATCCGCGCCACCTTAAGCAAATGCCCGGTGCGCACGCGCTTAAGCTTGAACGGCCCCATGGTGGTGGCGCGCGATTTAGCGCACTCGAAATTGCGGGAAGTCTTAGAGCAGACCGGTGAGTTGCCGGACTACATGAAGGATTGTCCCGTGTATTACGCTGGTCCGGCGAAAACCCCGGAAGGATTTGCCTCTGGCGCTTTCGGGCCAACGACTGCTGGGCGCATGGATGATTTTGTTGATCTCTTTCAAAGTCATGGCGCCTCCATGGTGATGGTGGCAAAGGGAAACCGGTCCCAACAAGTGGTCGATGCCTGCCGCAAATATGGCGGTTTCTACTTGGGTTCGGTTGGCGGCGCTGCAGCGCGCTTGGCGCAAGACTGCATCCGCAAAGTAGAAGTCCTTGCATACGAGGAGCTCGGCATGGAGGCCGTGTGGCGCATTGAGGTCGAGAACTTCCCTGCCTTTCTCATCACCGATGACAAGGGCAACGATTTCTTCCTCGGCAGCTCCGACCTTCCAATCCTTCAAAATTAGCCCAAAGAGTGGCGGGGTTACGTCGTTTCCTCCCTATACGCCGCGCCACTGCTTGCTTGCCGCCGACTGCCTCTCATGCATGATTTGGGATTCCCTGGCTGGATTCCCGACCAAGAGTTTTGGAATCCCACCACCTACGCAGAACTATTTGATTCGCGCTGCCCAGCCCCCCAACCGGAACTCTCTGGTTTGGAAGCGCAAGAACTTCAAGCACGCATTATCGAAACCGATAAGCGCACGGTATTCAATGCCAGCGTAAGCGTCCTCCAAGATGCTGGTTATGTACTGCAAAATGCTGATTACGAAACCGGACTTATCACTGCAGCTGGTCAAACCAAAGACAACACCAACCTCTTTGGGGATCTAGCGTCCAGGTCTTCTTCCGTGCAAACCACCGCCTCTGTCTTTGAAGAGCCTTGGAACCGCAGCGGAACTCGCATCCGTGTCAGTTTCGTCGAGGCCGAAAGAATGTCTGGTCAATACGGTCAATCAACCAACTCCGATCACACGATTTACTCGGCCGAGGTGTATCGAAATTTTTTCAACGAGCTGGATAAAGCCATCTTTGTTCGTAGCAATACCGGCGCACGCTGAGCCAAATCAAAGGTGCTGGAACCAGCGTTTTTGCTTCCACCTTCGCCAAACAAGTAGGCCTAACCCTTGCCGCGATGGATCGACTCATGATGCAAAGCCATATTCCCTATACCTGTTTTAGAAAAGACTCTCTACCCCACGGGGCGAGTACTGAAGTCCTTCAACATTAAGGAAACTCTGATTAAGAGTTACTCGCCTTGAAAACGAACGCAAAGAATAGGGGGAAGGTGCTTACTGATAGCCTGCCAGCTGTCGCCTTGATCCTCGCTGACCCACAAACTTCCTGTGGTGCTGCCAAAGGCGAGCACGTCTCCACTTGCATCAATGTCTAAAGCGTGGCGGTAAACCAAATCATAAGCCGGTGGTTGCGGAAGCCCTTGATGGAGGGTTTCAAAGGTTTTCCCACCGTCGCGGGTTCGATTTACGACCACGCGAGCATCCACTGGCACGCGTTGTTCATCCTTCACCGCAGGCACAAACCATGCGGTTTGAGGGTCGGTCGGGTGAACCGCAACGGCAAAACCAAAACTCGATGGCGCAACATTCTCAACCTCATCCCAGTGCACACCTCCATCGATGCTGCGAAAGATTCCATTGTGATGCTGCATCCACATTGCATCTGGATTCGCTGCGCACTGCACGATGCAGTGTGGATCCTGGCTTAAGGGGTCGCGCATTAGCTCCTCTGGCATATACGCCGCACGTAAGCCTTCGCCAATAAGCTCCCAGCTTTTACCGCCGTCATGGGTCGTCCAAACTCCACCCACAGAAACCCCAATCGTGACATGTTGGCTGTCTCGAGGGTCCACCAAAATGGAGTGGATTGCGGCAAAATCGTAGCCCCCACCAAACCATTTCTGGCGACGCGGGTCATCCCATAAAGAACGCACCAACTCCCACGACTCCCCGTCGTCGCTGGAATGGAATAAGCCACCAGGAAGAGTCCCGCACCATAGTTCACCTGGAGCTCCTTTGCTGTATGCCCAAACCAATTTATTGCTCCACGGTAAATCGATTCCACGTCCTGGGTCTTTATCCACCACCCCTTCCGGCTTCGCTGGATAGCTCGGAGTGGTCGTCTCTGACCAGGTAGCGCCGCAATCTAGGGAGCGTTGCATCTTTACCCCGAAGTGACCTAAATCCAAAGCCGCATCCACGCGTTTGCCATCAGCCTCGGGAGCAACCATGGAAACTGGGTCGCCGAGAAACCAGTTTTGTTCCATGCCCCATTTCCCAGAGCCATCACGCTGCATCAGGAATAACCCTTTGCGCGTTCCAATCCATAATTTATTCTTCATCTCATCCTCCGGAAAGGGCTTGAGCGACAAAGACTTCATCGCTTACCGTGACCACATCTGTTTGCGTGACACGGTCAGAAATCATGTCGCCATTCAGGAAGATGGTGACGTGCTTGCGCACTTCGCCTTGATCATCAAGAATGTAACTTTGGACCTGCGGGTACTCCACAAAGTAAGCGCGTAATGCCTCGCGCACAGTGCCCCCCTTCACTTCCAAGGTAGGGGCCTGGACGTGGCGCAACAAATTCTGAGTAAAAATCAACTTAACCATGCTGTAAAAGCGATGTTGCTGCAGGGGGAACCCTCCTCGAGGTGAGAAAGGGCTAGCGCAGCAGCGGAGTTTCCCTATTGCATGAAAACAGCATAGCATCCAACACGTTAGGCTAGAACACTTGACCAAACCACCTTATCTCCTACCGCCGGATTCAGGGTCTGGAAGAAGGGGCTTTGAAACACTCATGCCCTATCGCGTGGAGGAAGTGGTGTTGGTTTCGAGCTTATACGACTCCTTTATTTTGCAAGAAGACGGCCAAGTTGCAGAGCTCTTGCTAAAAGGCGGAGAGCTTGCCATGCGCGATGCTCCTCAGATTGTGCGCATCGCAGATGCAGAAGACGCCTTAAGCCACATCGCCAAATCGCGGCGCAATATATTGGTCATTGTCACCCCGCAAATGGGCGGGATTGATCCAGTGGATTTTGCACAAGAGGTTAAGCAACATGCTGGTGCTGTCCCCGTGGTTTTGCTTGGATACGATGCCGCCGCCACACGCAGCTTGCTCGAACGCGCCACTCACAACCCCTTCGACGGCGTGTTCCTCTGGTCCGGCGACACGCGTATTCTCAATGCAATCGTGACCTTAGTTGAGGACCGCGCCAACTGTCTGCATGATTGTGTACAAGTCGGCGTGCGCTGCATTTTGCTGGTTGAAGATTCACTCAACTTCCTCTCTTCTTATCTGCCCCTACTCTATTCAGAAATTCTTCACCAGTCACGCAGTGCATTAACCGAAGGCCTAAACCTACCTGACAAACTACAGCGCCTTCGTGCGCGCCCAAAATTACTCCTTGCGCGCGATCTCCGCAATGCGCGGGACCTGTTTGATGAGTACCGGGAACATATGCTCGGTGTCATCTCCGACGTTGGGATTCCGCGCGCTCGCAACTCACACAAACCCGATGCCACCGCCGGCGCGGAGTTCGTGCAACATGTTCGACGGATAACTCCGGAACTTCCTGTGATGATGCAGTCCGCACGGGCAGACAATGCAGAACTTGCGCAAGCCTTGGGTGTAACCTTCGTGCAAAAGGATTCGAGCATATTACATCAGGAAATGCGCAATTTTTTGCTCGATCACTTCGGCTTTGGGCCCTTTCATTTCCCCACGGAAGCTGGACACGCTGAGATTTATGCTCAATCACTGCAGGAGCTAGAAGCCGCGGTTTTTGAGGTGTCGGCAGGCTCCTTGCTGGAACTTGCCAAACAAAAACGGTTCTCCACGTGGCTCCGAGCGCGCACGCACTTTCGCCTGGCCAATGCTTTAGAGGCGAAACCGGCAGCTTCCTTTCAGGACGGCGAAGAACTCCGTACCTACTTGCTTGATGCCTTACGCCGAGCGCGAATCCACATGCAACGTGGCGCGATTGTGGATTTCCACCGCGCCACCTACGACGAGACCATTCACTTTGCGCGTATTGGAAATGGCTCCTTAGGCGGGAAAGCTCGTGGCCTGGCTTTCGTGAATCGCTTGCTACCGTCCTTTCTGCCCGAGGGCGACTTGAAAAATGTGCGTGTGGTGGTACCTCGCAGTGTAGTTTTGACCACTGAAGTTTTTGACCAATTCTTGCGCCGCAATCAATTGCAACACGTGGCATTGGGCATGGAGTTCGATCAAACCGAACGCGTCACGCGTTTCATGCACGGACGTTTCGCTTCTAAGGTGACTTCGGATTTCCGCAGCATTCTACGCACCATGCATGGACCGCTTGCGATTCGTTCGTCCAGTTTACTCGAAGATTCACATCATCAACCCTTTGCCGGAATCTATGAAACTGTGATGATCCGCAACGTCGGCAGTGAGCGTGAACGTTTGGCTGAACTCTGCGATGCAGTGAAGCGCGTTTACGCCTCCACGTACTCCAATCGCGCCCACGCCTACCGCAACGCCACTGCATATAGACATGAGGAGGAAAAGATGGCCGTCATCATTCAGCCGGTATTCGGGCGCGAGCATCACGGGCGCGTTTACCCCAGCTTTTCTGGTGTGGCACGTTCGCACAACTACTACCCTTATGGTGACTGCAAACCAGAGGACGGAGTTTGCATTGTGGCGCTTGGACTCGGGCGCCTACTTGTGGCGGGAGAGGGCGGTATTCGATTCTGCCCACAGCGCCCGCAAAGTCTCCCTGAGTTCTCCGCGGTGGACGACATCTTGCAGAACGCCCAACGCTACTTTTATGCACTCCCCTTAAGCGATCCGAAGCAAGCACAGCACATCATCGAAGGGGCAAGTTGCATCGACCCTTTCCAGCCTTGTCGATATCCAATCCCGGAGGCGGAACGGGACGGGGTCCTACAGAATCTCGCATCGACCTATCTCAGCGAAGACCACCGCATCACCGACGGGGTTTCCCGCAGCGGCCGACGCCTTGTCACTTTCGCCAGCATTCTGAAGCACGGTTCCTTCCCCCTTGCGCCCTTAGTGCAGCAAATTTTGAAAGTTGGACAAGAAGCGATGGGGTGTCCGGTGGAAGTCGAGTTCGCAGTAGATCTTGAGTTTCCAAGCGGTCAGCCCCAACAACTTGGGCTTTTACAGATTCGTCCCTTGGCCCTTTCTGAAGCAGAAATACACCTCGATATCGAGAATTTCAAGCCGGAGCAACAGCTCTGCCAAAGCGATCGCGCACTCGGTAATGGACGCATCGCCGGCATCCGCGATATCTTATTTGTCGACCCTGCCGACTTCGACCGCAGCTCCAGCTTGGCCACCGCCCAGCAAATCGCCAAGTTGAATGCACAGCTCAAAAACCATGAACGGCCCTACCTTTTAGTCGGCCCCGGACGTTGGGGCTCGCAAGACCCGTGGCTCGGGATTGGCGTGGATTGGAGCGAAATCAGCCAAGCACGAGTACTGGTGGAAACTGGATTTGAAGGCATGCGAGTCACGCCATCGGAGGGCTCGCACTTCTTTCACAACATCACTTCCTTCCGCGTGGGTTACTTCACCGTGAACCCACATACCAAGGAAGGAAGTCTGGATTTGGATTGGCTACGCAGTCGACCGCAACGCGAGATTTATTCCCATGGTGTGCAGCATATTCGGCTTGAGCAACCGCTGGAAGTGCTCCTCGACGGACGTGCAGCACGCGGGGTCATCTTGAAAGGTGAAAGCTCGTCAAACCGCTCATAAGTGCCATGCGAGGGTGTTAATATTCCCTCCGTGAGCCTCACTCAGGGCTGGCCAGGAGCCAAAATTGTCTTTCTTGACTGCGATTCCACACTCGCAGGGATTGAGGGCATCGACGAGTTAGCTGCTCGACGTGGCGTCGACGTGGCTGGGTTAACGCGAGCCGCCATGTCTGGAGAGCTTCCGTTAGATGAGGTCTTCCGCAAGCGCTTGGAATCCATCGCGCCAACGCCTATAGATGTGGAATGGGTGGTTTCCCGCTACTGCGAAACCGAGCTGGAAGACGCCAAAGCTGTCATCGCAAGCTTGTTAGCCCTCGGTATTGCCGTGCACGTGATTTCAGGCGGGCTGTACCCTGCAGTGGAGCCTTTCGCGCGGCAACTTGGTGTTTCAAGTGGGGCAATCCATGCGGTGCCCTTTCCACTAGACGAAAACAATTTGGCCGACGCCATCGACATCGCTTGCGCCCACCCGCTGGCTCGTGATGGTGGCAAACCTCAAATTATTACCGAGATTTGCGCCAAGCTGGATATCGATTTGAAGCAGGCCATGCTGGTCGGCGATGGCGCTTCTGACCTCGAAGCAGCCCCCATACTTGGCTTATTTGTTGGTTTCGGCGGCGTAGTCACGCGTAATCGTATTCGCGATGAAGCCCCCATATTCCTTCCTGGCCCTGCACTTGCCGGCGTAGCACTGCTCGCCGCCGGATCCGAACGCGCTTCTCAACTGAAAGCCGCCGATCCAGACCTCTTCACTGCTGCCCAACAGCAACTCGACCTCGTCTCATGAAACTTTTCATTCCAGGCCCGACTCAGGTTCACCCCGACATCCTGCAACAGATGGCACGCCCTGCCATCGGTCATCGCACTCCTGAATGCGCCGCCTTATGGGCGCAAGCCCGCAGTGGTTTACGCAAGTTGATGCACACGCAAAACGAGGTGTTGATGCTAACCGCACCGGCATCCGCCATGATGGAAGCTGCCATTCGCAACTTGGTCGCGGGCTCCAGCCTGCACGTGGTAAACGGAGCCTTTAGCAAGCGCTGGAGAGACATTGCGCTGGCTAATGGCAAGGATGCCCACAGCTTAGAAATCCCTTGGGGCGAGGGCGTCGATGCCGACGGTTTGCGCGCCGCCTTGAAGGAGCGCAATTACGACGTCGTCACCATCGTGCATAACGAAACGTCTACCGGCACCATGACCCCCATGGGGCCACTAGCGGAAGTCATGAAAGACTTTCCACACACCCTGCTGTGCGTCGACACCGTCAGCTCGATGGCAGGAGCCCCAGTGTTGGTCGATGCATGGGGCATCGATGTTTGTCTCTTCGGATTGCAAAAGTGCCTAGCATTACCAGCTGGCATGGCGATGGCTTCGGTGAGCGCACGTGCGATGCATCGCGCTTCCGAAGTGCCCAACCGCGGTTGGTTTTTGGATTATCTCAAGCTGGCGAAAGGAAATGAAAAGGAGCAATCGCCAACTACGCCATCAACTGCGCACCTTTATGCCTTGGTTGCGCAATTGAAGCGCATAGATGAAGAAGGATTAGAGAACCGCTGGCAACGGCACGCAGATATGGCGCAGGCCACACGCAAGTGGGCTGCTAGCCATGGATGGACGCCTTTCCCTCGAGAGGGAAACCGTTCGGATACCGTCAGCTGTATCGCACGGGGTGATGGCCCTGATTTTGTCGGCGCCCTTGCCGCGTTGAAAGCAGAAGGTATTTTGGTTTCCAATGGCTACGGCGACCTCAAAAACAAGACCTTCCGTATCGGCCACATGGGTGAACATGACATGACCGACCTCACCGACCTCTTCACGCGCTTCGACGTCGCCCTCAACGCCGAGGTTCAAGCATGAAAATCCTTCTCGCTGACGCGGTTGCCGATGAGTGCGGCCGTATTTTGGAAGATGCCGGCCTGGAGGTAGATAACCGCCCGGGCTTACCTATCGATGAAAAGCTAAAGGCCGTGAATGATGCGGTTGGCCTAGTGGTGCGCTCGGCTACCAAGGTCGATGCGCTGATGATGGATGCTGCCCCCGAGTTAAGGGTCATCGGCCGTGCAGGATCTGGAGTCGACAACATTGACATCGAAGCCGCCACCCAACGCGGAATCTTGGTCATGAATGCTCCGGGTGAAAACACCTTGTCAGCTGCCGAACATGCGGTTTCCTTGCTATTAAGCTTGTGCCGCAACATCCCAGCCGCCGATGCACGCATGCGTTCTGGCGCCTGGTCGAAAAAGGGATTGATGGGCGTAGAGCTCGTCGACAAAACCATTGGTGTGATTGGGCTCGGCCGCATCGGTCAAGCCGTAGCGCGACGCATGCAGGGCTGTGGCATGAAGGTTTTGGGTTACGATCCGTTTCTGCCAAAGGATGTTGCTGAGAGTCTTGGAATTGAATTGTTGGAGCTAGATGAAATCTGGCCGCGCATTGATTTCTTGACCTTGCACACTCCCCTAACCGAGCGCACGCATCACCTAGTCAATGCCGACGTTCTCGCCGCCTGCAAACCTGGGCTACGTTTGGTCAACGCCGCACGTGGTGGTTTGGTCGATGAGGCTGCCATGCTCGCCTCCCTCGATGCCGGCCATCTTGCTGGCGCCGCACTCGATGTTTATGAGCAGGAACCACTCCCTGCAGACTCTCCGCTACGCAGCCACCCCAAGCTCATCCTGACGCCGCACCTCGGGGCGAGCACCGATGAGGCACAGGAAAAGGTTGCAGTGCGCATTGCGGAACAGATGTCGGCTTACCTCAAGGATGGTGCCGTGCGCAATGCTGTCAACTCCTTCTCGGTCGATGGACCGACTGCAATCCGCCTTGAACCATGGTTACGCCTTGCTACTTCACTCGGCCGTTTGCATGCCAACATGCTAGATGGAGCAGTCTCCAAAATTGAAATTGAGTGTGCCGGCGACCTGCTGGATCTCCCTGTTGCTGCGATTAAGTCTGCCGTCCTCTATGGTTTTCTCGAGGTTTTGCTTAGCCGCAACATCAACCTAGTCAACGCGGTTTCAGTTGCACACGAAAACGGCTACAGCATCGCGGAAGTCCAGGGCACCGACACGGTTGGATTCGCTGGTTTACTCAAAGTGAGCCTAAATGTTGACGGCAAGCAAAGTGTGGTTGCTGGCTCCGTCATCGGCCACGACAAGCCTAAGTTGGTTCAAGTGGACCGCTTCTACCTTGAGACCAAGCTTCATCGCTCCATGCTCTTTGTACGCAATGTCGATCAACCAGGACGACTGGCCGCCATCACCGCGACCATTGCAGACCATGGCATCAACCTTGCCAATCTGGCACTTGGTCGCGACGTAGATCTTGACCGCGCATTTAATGCCATTCAACTAGACCAGCCCGTAAGTGTGAAACTGCGTCAAGCATTACTCGCCCTAGAGGGTGTCGAGTGGGCATGCACAGTCGATTTCGAGTAGTAAGATGGGGCGGTGCCTGCGCATCGCCTTCGACCCCGCTTTCAAATTGACCTACCCATGGTGGGGCATGAAGCTTTACAGCTATTGCAAGCTCGATTGGATGACCCGCAATGCCCTTGCGTCGGCATGGTTGCGGATTTGCAACTGCACTATGACTTGCGCATCCGTCAAACCGAGCGTCACCTTTGGTCGCCTGCACTTTCTGGTCATTTCGAGGACAACGACAATGGCGGCACGGTTCTCTTTGGCCTAATCGGCCCGAATCCCAGTGTCTGGACTGCCATTGCATTCAGCTATCTTGCTTTAGGAACGGGAATTTTATTTTTGCTCACCTTAGGAGGCGTGCAGGTTTTCCTCGGTAAAAACCCCTGGGCATTTGGTGCCAGCCTTGCGCTCTTGGTTTTGATGCTAGTCGCCTGGGCAATCGCGCAAGCGGGACACAAAATTGCTGCCCCGCAAACCACGATTCTACGGCACTTTCTAGAAGACACTTTTCATCTCAACACGCGAGAACACCAACGCACCGATGAAGATCCTTATCACGCTTAACCGGTGGCACGGCTTAGCCTTTCCAATCCCACTTCATCCACAATTTTTTGTACTCCCTATCGCCGAGCTCCCAGCCATCGGCCCAAGCTTCAAAAATGGAGTACCGCTTGAGCGACTTCTTGTCGAGTTTCAAACTTGCGGCGGAGTCATTCCACTCTTCCATCTTGGCTTGCATATTCCACTGAAAACCTTCAATCAAAAAGGAATCTTTCATTAGATTTACTGTGGTAGCGAAGATTTCAGAGGGGGATTCTGATTTCCACCAAATGGAATGTATCTTGTCCGCCTTTTTTTGCTGTTTGCTTTTTAACTTGTCGTAGCCCACCTTTTTGTACCAAGCTTCCACGCTATCCACGCCGCGGTAGTCCTCACGTACGGCAACGAGCATGCCCAGCGGTTTATCCTCATCCAAGACGATCTTTTTCGGATACGCCTTTCTCAACTCCTTCACCACAAGGGATCCTTGGCGCTCAATTGCCGCAGCCAACTTGGATGCATCTTTGCTGATCGAAGCTGCAACATTCTCCAACGGGCGAGGGCCTTCTCCCAATAGACGGCGCGTAACCCGTCGACTCAAAGATAGCGCAGGTGAGATTTCATATTGGTAGGAATCTGCTCCCTTGGGCGAAGCTAAGGCATTTGCCAAGCCGAGGACCTGCTCGGGGTCGGAGCTGCTCATGGCCTCACACCAATCCAAGCCTTCTGTTGCGCGAGTCGGATTTGGCCAATGGTTATAGCCTGGCATACGCAACAAGGCCACCAGCTCTAATCCTTGGTCTAGCATGTAATCGCGACTGCCAACCGATTGGCGATAAGGCACAACAGGATCCTTAGTGCCGTGCAAAAACAATATCGGCAAGTCTTTCATCTTGCGACCAACCTTGCTCCAAGTCCAAGCGCCGCTTGCATGGGCGACCACACCGCCAAGCATTTCCGGATGCTCCCCAGCAAAGTGAATGACGAAGAACGACCCTTGGCTGTGACCGTAAAGGAATATCTTGTCCACGGAGAACTGCTCACGCATTTCAACTAAGAAATCATGAAAGCTCTCGACATCGGCATCCTTGCCCAGGAATAAACGAGAATCATTTTGCCCTGGACTAGTGCCATCGACTGAAATCAAAATGTCGTTGGGGCGGAACGGATTTAGCTTCCTATGCCGTTCATTGAAGTTGTTGTAATAACCCCAGCGATAGTCCCCTCCTGTGCCATGCAAAAGGACAGTCATGTGCCGCGGGTCGTCTGCGGAATAACCTTCGGGCAGTCTCCACATGTAACGCAAGTCACCTTCCGATTTGCTCCAGTAAGCGGTCTCAGTTTTTGCGCTGGGGCTCGGTTCTAAGAAATCGGGACCGTCATCTGCTTGAGGAACTAATGGCAGAGAAAGTATCAGGGAAGCTAATAAAATCATTTTCGATGGGTGTAAGGGAAAACTGATTTACCCACTGCAGGGCATCATCATCATAGACCCCACCAGCGACCTCCAATTACAAGAAATCCCGCGGAAGCTTGCTGCAGAACGGTTCGGAAGGGGCGTTTTCAGCTCGCGCCGGTACAATCTGCTCTTCATGCGCGTCTTCCGACTCCAAGTCAACGGCGATACCGTCGAGGTTGCGGCCCCCGAACATTGGACCTTGCTCGAGGTCCTACGTTACAAAATGGGCTTGACCGGATCCAAGCAAGGTTGCGATAAAGGCGATTGTGGCGCCTGTACGGTGCTCATGGACGGCGTTCCGACACTAGCCTGTCTTAGCTTGGCTGCGACTTCCGAAAGCCACGCCATCACCACCATCGAGGGCTTGCTCCCTGCGCATCGCGCCAACGGCGGCGAGGGTGCCGATCCAGTGCAAGATGCTTTTGACCGCTGCGGTGCTTTGCAATGCGGTTTTTGTCAGCCCGGCATGATCCTTTCTGCAAAGGCTCTGTTGGCGAAGAATCCAGACCCAAGCGCAAAGGAGATCAAGGATTCCCTGTCCGGTAATTTGTGTCGCTGCACAGGCTACACCCAGATTTACGAAGCCGTGGTGCTCGCTGCAAA
The DNA here is from genome assembly GCA_045047305.1 of Planctomycetota bacterium. Taxonomy (GTDB): domain Bacteria; phylum Planctomycetota; class UBA1135; order UBA1135; family UBA1135. The sequence goes on from JASFYO010000045.1 coordinate 13,689, forward strand.
GGGAGAACAAGTCTGATGGCTGCACGTGATTTACATGGCAGTGAGGCTCCTGGTGATCAGGGCTTCCGTGTCGTTGGCAAAGAGAACCGCAAGGTCGATGGCTTGGCCAAAGCGACCGGCGAAGCCATTTACACCGATGACATCCAACTCCCCGGCATGCTGCACGCCAAAATGCTGCGCAGTCCCCATGCACACGCACGGATTCTGTCGGTGGACACTTCCAAGGCGGAAGCACTGCCTGGCGTGGTTGGCATTTTGGTCGGTGCCGAGCTGCCGATTAAATATGGAGTGATTCCATGGACTCCCGATGAAAATGCACTTGCCACGGACAAGGTACGCTTCATCGGCGATGAGGTCGCGGCTGTCGCGGCAGTGGACGAAGACACGGCAAATGAGGCCGTGGAATTGATTGAGGTGGAATACGAAATCCTCGAGGCGATTCTCGATCCGCAAAAGGCTTTGGTGACCCCAGAACCAGCGATTCATGAGGACCGTAAACGTCGCGATAACATTTCCAAGCATGTGGAATTGGAATTCGGCGACGTCGACGCGCAGCTTGCGGATGCCGATTTGGTCATGGAAAACGATTACAGTTTCCACAGCACAACGCATGCGCCGATTGAACCGCATTGTGCCGTTGCGCAACCGAATTCCGATGGCCGCATCACCTTGTGGTCCTCCACTCAGATCACCCACTATGTGCATCGTGCACTGGCACGCGTTCTAGAACTAAACCCTGCGCGCATTCGCGTAATTCAACCCTGCCTCGGCGGAGGCTTCGGCGGAAAATCAGATCCATTCTCATTAGAGTTTGTGGTTGCCCAGTTAGCACTGAAAACGGGACGTCCGGTGAAGATGTTGTGGACACGAGAGGAAGTGTTTTACGCTCACCGTGGACGTCACCCGATGCAAATGCATTACCGCACCACCGCCAAGAAAGATGGCACGATTACTGGTGTGGACGCCAAGCTACTGATCGACGGCGGCTCCTATTCCAGCTTCGGTTTGGTGACCACTTACTACTCCGGGCAGCTACTCACCGGCCCATATGATTTTCCGAACTATCGTTTTGACAGCACGCGCGTCTTCACCAACAAGCCGCCGAATGGTCCCAAGCGTGGACACGGTTCGGTGCAGCCGCGTTTTGCATTTGAAGTGCAGTTGGATGAAATCGCAACTCATCTTGGCATCGACCCGATTGAGATTCGTCGTCGTAATTTCATTGGCGCGGACACCAAAACCGTAAATGGGCAGCGGATTAGCTCCAACGGCTTTATGCAGTGCCTCGATGAAGTAGAGGATGCCAGCGACTGGAAATCTAAGCACGGCAAAATGCCGCATGGCCGGGGCCTTGGAGTTGCCGGCTCGATGTACATCTCTGGCACCAACTACCCTGTGTATCCCAACAAGATGCCGCAGGCTGGTGTGCAACTAAAAATCGACCGCAGCGGCTTGGTCACTGTCTTCACCGGTGGCAACGACATCGGACAAGGCTCCAATTCCATGGTGGCTTATCTGGTTGCCGAAGAGTTGGGAATCCTCCCAACCAGCATTAAAGTTGTTTCTGCCGATACCGATCTTTGCCCGGTCGACCTCGGCGCTTACTCCAGCCGGGTTACCTTCATGGTGGGCAATGCAGCGATTGATGGTGCGCGAAAGTTGCGCAAGAAAATCGTCGAAGCCGTCGCCAAGCACTGGGAAATCGAGGCGCGTGATGTTCGCCTCATGGATGGCACCGTTGTGGATTTAAGTGAAGCTGCACGCAGTATGTCGCATGTGGAGGCATTCCACCTCGCGGAAGAAATGTTCGACACCCTCGGCAGCACTGGCGCTTACAACACCCCGGAACTCGGTGGTGATTACCGCGGAGGATCGATTGGCGCCTCCCCTGCCTACTCCTTTACCGCGCACGCCGCAGAAGTGAAGGTCGATACCGAAACCGGCCGCATTACCGTACTCAACGTTTGGGCTGCACATGATTGTGGTCGCGCGCTGAACCCGACCATCGTGCGTGGGCAGATTGAAGGCTCCACCTACATGGGTGCTGCGGAAGTGGTGCTAGAAAACCATGACCTCAACCGCTTCGGCTTACACGCCGGACCATCGCTTTTGGATTACCGCATCCCTACCTCACTTGACGCTCCTGACTTAGAAGCGCGAATTGTAGAGAGCATTGATCCAGAAGGCCCTTATGGTGCGAAAGAAGCTGGCGAGGGTCCTCTTCACTCCACCATCCCTGCGATTGCCAATGCGGTGTTTGATGCCGTCGGCATTCGTTTGCGCCACCTTCCGTTCACCCCCGCGAAAGTTCTAAAAGCCTTACGCGAATTGGAGGCACAAAACTAATGTTGCGCTTGCCAAAATTTAAGGTGCAGAACCCTTCCAGCGTGGAAGAGGCCGTCACCATGATGCATGCGATTGAGGGTGAAGCCCGCTTCCTAGCTGGCGGCACCGACCTGAATCCGAACATGAAGCATCGCTTGTTCACTCCGGAGCGAGTGGTCGCTCTAGGTGGCGTCAAAGAAATGTTCGGCATCGAGACCCTAGAAAATGGTGGCATACGCATTGGTGCTATGACGACCCTGGCCGATGTCGCCGCCCACCCAGACTTAGGTGCCGCTTTCCCGGCATTGAGCCAAGCTGCAATTCTTGTAAGTGGCCCTCAACTTCGCAACATGGGAACGCTTGGTGGCAACATCATGCTCGACACGCGTTGCCAATGGTACAACCAAACTTACTTTTGGCGTTCGGCGCTGGGCTTTTGCATGAAAAAGGATGGCACCAAGTGTCACGTGATTGAAGGCGGTTCCAAATGCGTTGCCGCTGCCTCCAACGACACCGCTCCGGCACTCATGACCTTAAACGCGGAGCTGGAATTCGCTACGGCTTCCGGACGCGTGCGCATGCCGATTGCTGACCTATGGCAAGCCGATGGCATTTGGAACAAGAAGGTGCCGCACACTGATCTCTTGGTTGCGATCCATCTTCCGAAACCAAGCGCCGACCAACGTGGCGCCTATGGAAAGTTACGTGACCGAGGCTCCATCGATTTCCCACTGTTCGGTATCGCTGTACGTTTCGATTGCGGCGCAGATGGCACGATTGAACATGCTGCACTTTGCGCGGTCGCTCTTCAAGCACGCCCATGGCCGCTGAAGAAAGCGGCAACTCTATTGGTGGGAACCAAGCCCGGCGAGGCCAGCTTCGCCGATGCGGTCGACCAAGTTGCTGCCCTGGCCGCGAAGCAGTGCCGGCCGATGCCGAACATTCCTGGCGATCACGAGTACCGCCACGCAATGGTTCCGGTCTACACCAAGCGCACCTTGCTAGCTGCCGCCCAGGGTGACGGCCCTGTCCACCACGTTTAGGCTGTTGCAACTTAGATTTTTGCGCTGATTCTCCCATGAATCAGCCTTTTTTAACGGTTCTTCCGCTATCCTAGCTGGGTACCAAATCGGTATTCAATTCCCTCACCCTTCCCCACCCAGGACCATTCATGTCTTTGACCATTGCCATCCTTGCGGCATCTGCACTAGCTGCACCGCAAACCATTACACCCGACCAGCAGCATGAAAAGCTCCAGGAGCTAGAGCTGCATCAACTTATTGAGAACGCGCCTGTGGGGGAACGAATTCATGTCGATTTGGTTTTCCGTACCCAGCCAAACTTCGAGGCCTTAAAACTGGAGCTCGGGCCAATGCCGGAAAGTGATTTACCTTTCGCATTGCGTGACCGCGCGCTTGAAATCTGCACGCCAGAACAAGCCGCTGCACTTACTCTTTTGCGCAGTTATGAAAAGCAAGGCTTGGCCGACCTGATTGCACCGCTGTGGTTGACCAACGTGGTTGGCGTTCGCACCACCGCCGATGTCATCCTCGAGCTCGCTGACCTTGAGGAAATCGCTTACATCCATTACGACCCACCGCGCGAAGGAACTTTGCTTTCCACCACAGCTGGTGGAGTACCCACCTGCGACCAATTGACCATCGGCTCTCCTTTCGCGTGGAATCGGATGAATGCAACTGGCCAAGGCATGGTGGTAGCGGTGATTGATACCGGCTCGTGTTACACCCACCCCGACATTGCTAATCAGGTCTGGGTGAACCCAGGAGAAGATCTTGGCGGCGATGGCATCGTTTGGGATCCTGCTGACCAAAACGGTATCGATGACGATGGCAACGGCTACGTCGACGACCTCATCGGATTTTCCTTTGATTTCACTGCACCTGGCAGCAATGACCCAATGGACCACCAAACGCATGGCACGCACACTTCTGGAACTGTAATTGGTAATGGCGCCAGTGGCATACAAACTGGTGTAGCTCCAGGCGCGAAACTCATGCCTATCCGCACCTCCACTCAGATTTCTCAGGAGATCGAAGTTTGGCAAAGCATGCAGTACGCGGCACTCATGAACGCCGACGTCATTTCCATGAGTCTCGGGTGGTGGCATTCTTGGAATCCAGACCGCGCACTTTGGCGCACCAACTGCATAAATACTCAAGCGATGGGCACCATGATGGTGATTGCAGCAGGCAACGAAGGCAACTTTTCCTCGACCGATAATGTGCGCACTCCTGGAGACGTACCCGAGGTGACCACAGTAGGTGCTACCGATTGCAACGACAATGCAGCATCCTTCAGCTCGGTTGGCCCTGTCACTTGGACCGGAGTTGCTGGATACAACGACTTCCCATTCCCACCGGGATTGGTCAAGCCAAACGTCAGTGCTCCGGGTGTAAACACCACCTCCACATTGCCTTGTAACGGCTACCAAAGCCTTTCCGGCACCTCCATGTCCACCCCACACGTTGCAGGCGTTGCTGCATTGTTGCGTTCCCTGCGCCCAGACTTGAGTATCAATGAAGTACGCGATGCTTTGATGAGCACTGCCGTCGACCTTGGCGCGGTTGGCATGGACAACCAATACGGTGCAGGCCGTGTTGATGTCCCAGCATTACTTAACGCCTATGCTCCATTACGCGCAGACAACTACAGCATCAGTGCAGCCACTGGCGGTGTAGTGACCTTAACTCTGGAAGCGAGTGTGGCGCGTGCAGGCCAAAACTACTGGGTCCTTGCCTCAGGCTCTGGAAACGAACCGGGTATCGTGTTCGCTGGCGGATCCGTCTTGCCATTGAATCAGGATTCCGTGTACAGCTTGTCCATCGCACGTACCAATACTGCGGAGTTTGCAAACAGCAAAGGCACCCTGGATAGCGCTGGTATGGCAACTACAACCATTACCATCGCTCCGGCATCCTTGCCAGCGGGCGCTGCAGGCCAGGTGCTTTCCTTCGCCTATGCAACCGTCTCCGGAGGCGCAATCGTCTACACCTCGAACCCGGTCAATCTAAGCATTCAGCCTTAGAGCTATCACTTACACCCAACCCGCCAACAAGGTTTCAGCCTGGTTGGCGGGTTGTTTCGTTTCTATCGCCTGCTCCACTACACCATGCACTCCGAGAACAAAGGTGTAGCGTTGCGCGTACTGGTCGCGTGCCTCCCCAACAGCGCCAAAGGCTAGGCTCATGCTTCCATCTAAATCCGATAGCAGTGGGAAGGGAAAGCCCTGCTTGGTGCGAAAATCCTTGTTGTCCTTTACGCAGTCCATGGAAACGCCCATGACCAAAATGTCTAGGGCATCAAATTGTTGGATTCGATCACGGAACCCTTGACCTTGTTTCGTTCAGCCTGGGGTGCTGGCCTTGGGGAAGAACCAAAGCACGACTCGTTTTCCAGCAAGGTGAGCCTGCGTCACCACTTCGCCTTCGGTGTCTAGTGCGGTGAACGCTGGGCATTTTGACCCCACGCGGAGTGGGCCAGGATTCCCTTTTAGGAGACGACGGAAAAAGGTACGCAACATATTCTTAACACCCTGAATTGTTTTTCTTGACGTGTGCTGACGATGCCTTGACCAATTGTTTCAAAACCTTGAGGTCGACATCCTTCAAGTGGTTCAGATACAAGCATGACTTACCGGTCCGGTACTTGCCCAACTTTTCCATAAGCGTGGAATAGCGTGGGAAACCAGCCATGATATATAACACCAACTTTGCTTTCCGTGGCGCAAACCCAGTAAGGAACCAGCTGCCTTCGCGGCCGCTCGCATAACGATAATCATAACGCCCAAAGCCAACCATACTTGTTCCCCACATTTCTGCAGGCTCGCCGGTGATGTCTTGCATCAACTCCAAAACGGCAAACGCGTCCTCGCGACGTGAGTCGCATTCAACCCTATTCAAAAAGGCCTTTACACTTGCCTTGGTCGGCTTGGTCTTGTTCTCTGCTCGTGCCATGCAGCACTAACATACCACTCGCCATGAAAACCGACACCACCATTCTCTATCTTGCTGACCCAATGTGCTCATGGTGTTGGGGATTCGCCCCCAGCCTGAAGGCGATACAAGCAATCGCTCCCCAAGTTCCAGTGCAGATTGTTCTAGGCGGTTTGGCACCCGACTCCGAAGAACCGATGGAAGCCAGCCTGAAATGCTATATCCAACAGGCCTGGCGCGATGTCGCTGCGCAGTGTGATGTGGAATTCAACTTCGACTTCTGGGAGCGGTGCTCGCCTCGGCGGTCCACTTACCCTGCATGTCGAGCGGTCGTGGTGGCTCGAATGTTCAATTTAGAAATGTCTATGTTCCAGTCGATCCAACACGCTTACTACTTAGAGGCGCGCAACCCTTCGGATTTAAATGTACTCGTCGAAATCGCGGTTACCCTTGGAATTCCGAAGCAGGAATTCCTTGACCACATGATGTTGGAGCAAACCCAGCAAGCGCTTGAAGCCGACTTCCAATTGCGCAACCAACTTCACGGCCACTCCTTTCCTAGTATTGGGGTGCGTCGTCAGGGCGCAACACATCTATTGCACAGTGGCTACTGCAGCCCTGACGAAGCAACGCAAATATGGCGCTTATGGGATGGTCACATCTAAGCCATTGGAGAATGTCTGAGAAGCAACATCAAAGGCATGAAACCAGACACTAACACCGGAGGATCCTGCCGATAGCAGCTTGGTTGCAGTTGCATTTCCGCTTTCATCCACCACACCGTTCGCAAGGGAATGGATTGGTGCCGAGAGCATCATGTCGCCGAGCGAAGATGGTGTTGGGCCGGCACCGGTTAAGGAGTAGCCCCACAAAACCGTTCCACCAGGCGTGCAGCGATTGATTGCCAACTCTGCGTTTTGCCCAGCAGTCAAATTCCCAATCGTGAGCACCGGCACCATCCAATCCAACAGCGCTTGATATTTTGGTGCGCTTGCAGCTGGTTGGTCTTGATATTCCAAGGTCCCCCACGAACCAAACTTACCCCAGCTCCCTACATAACTGAAATGCACAAAGAGAGAAACACCTTCCCGTTGCAACATATCTAAATACTCTAGGTATCGCGTGCCCATACGCACATCTCCATTGGCCTCCATCAAAAGGTTGGTAAGGGTTTCGTCGTTCTGGGCCGAAGAAAGCCCAGTAAAGTGCTGTCCCCCTTCATAACAAATCAGAGTCACGCCCTGTTCGTTTGCGATTTGTTTTTGTGTGCGCACAAAGCCTTCTTGCTCCGCAATAGATCTAACCGCAACATCTTCCAGTAATACGCTTACCGTTGGATAACTATTCACCAGAGGCGGAAGTTCGTTCGGAGTATAATTTTTGCCGAAATACGGTGCGATCGCAAGCGCATCTGGCATCACATATTCCGGATTCAAGTCTGCGTTATTCAATGCTTCGAAGCGAACTTCTGTGGTTGTAGGATTCGCCGAATGAGTGGCCAATACCTTGACAATGCGGGCATCATTTATAAATTCCTGCTCGAAGATGGTCCAGATTTCAACCGACCGCACGGCATGATACATCTGGCCCGCACGCCAACGATCCGTTGACAGGCCAAGTGCCATTCCCATATCCTGAACATAAGCGGATTGACTAAATATCCCGTTCCATGTTTCATTGGAATACTCCACATAGATTTTCTTATCCAAACTAATCTGGTCGCGCAACAAACGTGCTGCCTCCCGAATGTATTCGTCGTCCGCAGCGTGTGGGATACAAATCCATGGGTCTTGCCCAGAGATGCGCGAGAAATCCACTACATAGTCTAATGACGCACCGTTCGGAGTTGCCTGACTGAAGAAATCCTTCTTGGTGTGGTCAGCCCAGGTCACCACGGGCGAGTTGTTCGTACCACTCCAATCCATAAATCGAGCAGTCCCAAAAGGCATCAAGCGCTCGAGGTACACGGAGTCAAAAGGGTCAGTCTCATAAGTCGATGCGAACCCAGGGCGAATAATGCGAATATTGTTCAATGGATCCGCGGCCAAGGATTCTTCCAACTCGATAAAGAGGTTGGTCCCTGCATCACTTTGCGGAACCGTAAAGCTAAAGGTAGACGATCCGCCAACAGGGTAAAAGGTCTGCCGAGTGAGGCCCGCGCGCAGCACGATGCGACCGGAACCTTCCACCAGCAATGTATATTCTCCAGGGACGCGGAGAGACACTAAGTTATGCGCATAGTGCAACCCGCCATCACTCGCGAGAAAAGGCAATTCCAATGGCCAACCATTTTCATCCACCGGCATCTCGGCGCCAAAGCCTGTATCCCACGTGCTTGGATCAGACTCTAACTTGGTTAACCACGGTCGCGCCGTGACCATAACGTTCACAAAGTCCCGAGCAGTATTCCAATCTCGAATCGAGTTTAGGTTCATACCTAGCTCCATATGCGTGGTCGAGTTTTCCTGAAACTCGCCCTCAATCAAAAAATCCTGGTTCATCACAATCGTGCGCGGGTTCCCTTTTCCGACAACATCACCGCTCCACCCTGCAAACGCGTGCCCAACCTCTGGATTAGCAAAGATTTGCACCTTGGTTCCAGCTTCAAACAAATCACCGTCGGGAAATGTGGACACCTGTCCACCACTCATTTGATTTAGATTTAAAGTAAAAACTGGACCCCCATCGACAATCTTCAGAGCCGTCAGCGAAGTGGGATGGTTGTATTGCGCATCGTGAGCAACCAGGCGGAACTCCACAGGACCGGTAATCCCGTCGAAGCCATCTAGAGGAAAAATAAAACCGTATTCCGCATCTTCATAGTTTTCGCGGGCGAGGCCAGGAATCTCAAATAACTCCTGGCCCTCCAAAAACCCATCTAAGCTTGAAAACAAACTGTACTTTGTCGGCGCCCAATAATTGAGGCGCTGCACTCCCAGAATCATTTTCTGCCCTCCAAGGTTTAAAGATCCTACCGTTGGCGTAAGGCTAAAGGTTAGAAACTCGTTTTCTGCAATAGCGTCGGCCAAAGTGCTGGGACCGTTACTTGGAGATACGTGATATACAAAGCAATCGGAATATCCACCGTTGGCTCCCGCACCTAAGCCAAAGTCGATGCCAGAGAACAATAAGTCCGGCGCTAAATAAGTGGTGGCGTCAAACGGCGTGTTCAGTGAGGGGTCGACGCCACGGAAATCAACTTGGAGAGTGTCTTGTTGGGATGTAGCAGTCGATGTAAGGGAAAGTGTTAGGAGAGTAATGAGCGGTAGCAACCTCATGCTGCATCGACGGCGAGAAAGACAGAAAACTACATGGTCTTTTCCCGGCATGCAAAATATGTTCTCCAGAATTCATTCAAGAAGGGGGCAGCCGCTATAGGAATGAGGCAGACATGAATGGCTACCACTGCTCTCCGGAGTTTCCGCAGCCATTCTTGAGTATGGCCTCGCAAAAGAACTTCATCGCACCTTCCAGCTGGGCAATATCTGCATCCGTTTTAAAAAAATGGACACCATTCCTTACGCGCTAGCTGGCGACCTAGTCACCAAAATGAGCGCGGGGGAAAGGATTCAGTTATACAATAAAAACGTAAAGGAAACTCTGATTTAGTCTTGAGCTAGGGCAGCAAGAAAGTCAGACCGTTCGAGAAGCTTTGCGAATCGACGTCAAAGGCGTGGTACCAAACTCGAGCGCCCGTAAGTCCTGGAGGCAAAGCTTGGGTAGTACGTACAATGCCATCTGAACCTGCTTGCATACGCGGCATCAAAAAGAACGGCGCTGTTAATAAGAGCTCGCCAATCCCAATTTGAGTCGGTCCCCCGCCAGTGGCGGAGAAGCCCCAAGTCACCGGTCCGCCCGGCGTGCAGCGACTAATTTCAAAATCACCCGTTTGACCCGGGATAAGATTACCAACCTTGAGTACAGGGGTCTGCCAGTCGACCAAAGCACGGTACTTGTGCGCCAAACTGATTGGTTGTTCTTGCGATTCCTTCGAGCCCCAAGACCCAAACTTATTCCATGCGCCAATATAAGTGAAATGGCTGAAGACACTAACCCCTTCACTCTGCAGCATGTCCAAGTAAGTCCGGTAAAGCTCGCCGATGCGCGGGTCGCGGTTTACTGCGACCAAAATATCGGTGAGAATTTGATCATCCCGAGTTTGATTGAGGCCAACGTAATGCTGACCGCCTTCGTAACAGATCAACTCTGCTCCCTGGCGTAAGGCCGCCAACTTTTGGCTGCGCACTTCAAGCTTCACCTCTTGAATAGATGACGGGCCGACGACGTCAAGTAAGTCATCTACGGTTGGATAGCTCGGGGCGATTGGAGGGATTTCTTCCGGCTTAATACTGTGCCCAAAATAAGGCGCAATCGCCAATGCATCTAGCATGACGTAATTCGGGTTGATCTCCGGGTCGTTCAACGCATCTAGACGAGTCTGAGTCGTACCAATCAACACCGAATGCGTCCCAAGCACTTTCACTAGGCGATTGTTATTGACGAACTCCTGCTCAAAAATGGTCCAAATCTGAACCGAACGCAAACTGACATAACGCTGCCCGGCCTCCCAACGATCCGTCGACAAGCCAAGCAATAAACCCTGATCCTCTGCGTAACCAGTTTGCTGAAAACTTCCATTCCAAGTCTCATTGGAATACTCGACGTAAATCTTCAAGCTCGGGTCCACGTTATCACGCAATAACCGGGCGGCCTCGCGGACGTAGTTGTCATCGGCCATGTGCGGAATGCAAATCCAAGGGTCTGCATGCGTGGCATTGGCAAACTCAGCCATGTACTGCAAAGATGCTCCTCGTAAAGTAGCTTGCGAGTAATGGTCCTTGGAAACGTGGTCGGCCCAGCTCGTGACTAGGGAGTTGTTGATCTCACCCCAGTTCATAAAGCGAACGGAGCTGAATGGCGCCAAGCCCGCTAAGTAATCCGGATGGAATGGTTGCGTAGCCACCACCGATGCAAAGCCTGGGCGAATCACGCGAAGACTCGTAATCGGGTCGGCTGCAGAAGATTCCTCTAGCATGAGGAACATATTGTTCACCGCATCTGGCACCGGAACGACGAAGGTATAGGTGGAGCTTCCGCCAGTTGGGTTGTAAGTTTGGCGAGTCTGGCCCGCGATTAACTCAAAACGGCCGCTGCCTTCAACCTCAACGGTATACGTCCCCGCGCTACGCAAAGCCAAAAGGGTATGCACATAATGCAGGTTGCCATCACTCGCCGTAAACGGAAGATGGGTTGGCCAACCATTTTGGTCCATTGGAATTTCATCTCCGAATCCACTATCCCAAAGACCTGAGAAAAAATCCCGTGTCAACCAGGGGCGCGCCGTCTCCATGATGTCGACGAAATCGAACTTAGGGCCGAAATCGCGCACCGCACCGAGGTTCATTCCAAGCTCCATGTTCGGCAAGGGGACAGACTCAAAGTTCCCCGTAATCATTAGGTTGCGGTCCAGGATGACGGTTCTTGGATTGCCGCGCCCAACCACATCGCCAGTCCATCCGCTAAAACGGAAGCCATCGTTCGGGTCTGCAATAAGCTGAACCGCACTCCCAGTTTCAAAGTAACTACCATAAGGGTTAGAACGCACTTGTCCGCCATACTGCGCTCCAAGGGTGAGAGAATACACCGGACCTGGGTCAATGATGCTCAGTTTGGTCAGGGTAGTGTCGTGATTGTATTTCGCGCTATGAGCCACCAAGCGAAACTCCACACTACTAGTGATGCCGTCATACCCGGATGGAGGGAAAATGAACCCAAAGTCATTCTCGGTGTAATCTGTGCGCTCGACAGCTTCGGTGCTGAATAATTCCTTGCCGACGGTGAAGCCATCAATACTGCTGAATAGTGAATAGACTGCCGGCGCCCAATGATCAGTGCGCTGGATACTGAATTGAATTTTCTGACCACCAAGATTCATGACTCCCGAAGTTGGCGCCAAGGAAAAGGACAGATACTCATCGGCAAGTACGGCATCGCGCAGCGTCGTTTCAATCGCTGGAGCGGCAAGGTGAAAAGCAAAGACATCCTGAAAGCCTGGAGTAGGAAAGCAGCCTAGCCCTAAATCGACTCCCGCAAAGGAAAGATTCGGTTGCAGCGCCGTAGTTGCAGTCCACGGGGTGTTAAGCGCGGGGTTCGTGCCGCGAAAATCTACATCCAACATGTCTGGCGAATAGATTGGGCCAGGATCCGTGATGCTTAACTCAGTAAGACTTAAGTCATGGTTGTAGCGCGCACCAAATGCGACCAAGCGAAATTCAACCGGACCTGTAACGCTGTTATAGCCCGTAGTTGGAATGGTAAAGAGGAACCTGGTTTCGTTGTAATCGGTGTTGCCAAAGGATGGCGTAGTGAAGATTTCTTGGCCACTCGCAAAACCATCAATACTGGTGAACACACTGTAGGTCACTGGCGACCAATAGTTGCCGCGCTCGATACTGAAGACTAGATCTTTCCCACCAAGGTCCAAGAAACCCGTTGTGGGTGCCAAGGTAAACGACAAATATTCTTCATCACGGATCGCGTCTTGCAACGAAGTATCGATGCTCGCCGCCGTGAGATGGAACGCATAGACGTCGTTAAAACCGGGACTGGCAAAAGCGCCTGCGCCAAAATCCAGACCACTGAAGGAAAGGTTAGGTGCTAGGTAGGTGGTAGAAGTCCACGGCGACTGCAATGCCGGATCGACTCCTTGGAAATTGACTTCCAAAACGTCTTGGGCAAATGCGGTGAGGGGGCACCAAAGGAACAACCATGCAATGAGGGGGATGTGTCTCATCGGGCCATTAAGATAACCTCGGCCCCCTGTTTGACCAAAATCCACAGTCGTATTTTTTGCAGTTATTATGCAGAAAAATGAGGAACTTGAGGTCTTAAATGGCGTCATCAAGCTCTATTCGAGGATGCGGGCAGTAGGCCCTTGGATGTCGTCTCGGTCTCCTCTATCCTTACACCCCAATGCCGCTGCTTCGCAAGCTCAAAACCGCCCTCCTCATGGCTCTACGTATTCCGTTTCACGCGGCAATGCATCCCCGCCTAGTCTGGCGGCGTTACGTACAAAAGCGTTGCGTGGTTGGCGCCATTCCATATCAGCTCCGTTTGCACAATCGTTATTGGGAGAAACGCCTAGGAGTAGACACTGAGGGCTGGGTCGCTGTCGAGCTGAACGACGGCATGCTTTACGAAGCTACGCCCTATCTACTATTAGAAGACATTCTTTGCTATTTAAATTTGGGTAAGAACGATGTCTTCCTCGACCTTGGGTGCGGTAAAGGCCGTGTGACCTGCATGGCTGCGCGCACCAAGGTCGGACGTGTTGTAGGTCTCGAACAGGACGACGGATTCCTCGAACTCGCGCGCCGTAATTTGGCCGCCGTCGCCGACGTCCGCTCTAAAGTCGACTTTCATCACGGATTGGCGCAAGACTTTGACTTTGATAGCACCACGGTGGTCTTCCTCTTCAATCCCTTCGGCGCCGACACCCTACAAGAAGTGTTAGAGCTCTTGCAGCAAAGCCTATTGCGCATCCCCCGAAAGTTGCGCCTGGTTTACGCCAACCCTGTGCATGAACAGGTGCTCCACGACTGCGCCTGGCTCAGCAACGTGGAAACCTGGCCCAGCAGCGCATACGCCGAGTTCGAGATCCAGCCACCAAATCCGCGGCTGGTCTCATTCTGGGAATCGAAGGCGTAAGTCTTACTGCCCAACCAGTGCACGCAAGCCGTGGCTCATCGCCCACCCATTCGGCTGCGATGCATCGCGCATGGCGGCTTGCAGGTAACGCTCCACACCGATCAGGGCTGGATTATTCGGAATCAGCAACGGAGTTGTTGCCACTCCAGACCCATCCGCGACCAAAGTGGCACGGTAAATTTGAGTTGCAGTATCCACCAGGATGTCACCGCCAAGTAGTGGGCTATCGTCCGAGGTCGTGCAAACGGAAAGGAATCCCGCGGCTCCTGGTGGAGCTCCACTCACGGTCAAAGTGACACTGGTACCAAGCAGTGGTTGAGCGCTGGAACGCAGTTGCAAAGTGTTCGCGCCACTACGCAACTCTCCGTATGGAAAGAAACCTGGTGTTTCCGGGAAGTAGTCCCAAGCGCCGCGACCATAGGTCCCAAAACGAATAGCGTTACTCGAGGGGACTGCCTCGACCGACCAGTAAGTCGTAATGGGACCAGATCCACCAAGAATGCTGCTCCATTGCTGGGTAGTAGGATCGTACTCCCAGGCTCCGTTTTCAGAGCCGGCGTACATACGACCACTGCCATCCGGAGCCTCGACAAGCCCGTAAACCAAGGTTGCGGGAAGCCCGTTGCTACGGTCTTGCCAGTTCACACCACCATCGGTGCTCACCATGACTGGGGGGCCGCTGTAGCCTGCACCGGCAACCCACACGGTATCGACATCAGTGGAAGACGGAACGATGGTGGTGCCGTAGAAGTAATGCGCGGTCGGTGCGCCACCGCCGGCCGAAGTCCAAGATGTGCCGCCGGTTTGCGAGGTCCACAGGTTTCCGCCAGTGGTCACGCATACCGCAAAGTTTGGATCAATCTTGGAGAATGCAACTGCCGAGATTTGCTGCCCAAACGGATTGGGATGAAGCGCGCTGTAAGTCCAACTGCCGCTGGTGCCAACGCGTTGGTAACGCCAAATCGTTTTTCCGCAAAGGTAAAACACATTATTGTCTACAGGATCCGCGGTTAGGAACGGTAGCCACTGCGCATCGAATCCAACTGGAAAATCCACCGTGTACAAGGCGGGGTTCGGCGCATGTGCGGTGACCAAAACGAAGCCTGGGTAATCAGAGTAAACCAAGTCATGGCTGCCATCACCAGAACTCAGGTGACCATAGTCGCCAGTGATTTCCTCGCGGAAAGTTGCCCATGAACCGGAGCTTCCCGGAATGCCAAGCTCCGAAGTTTGATACCCCTGATCTTGCGATCCGGCATGTAGGTAATCCGGATTACGTCGACTGGTATGAGTGCTGTAGTACTGACTCACACCCATGCCTGCCCAGGTCAGCCAGTCGGTGGTGCCGAGCTGGTCGACACTTTCCGACAAGCCACCGTGAGTATTAATGTACCAACGCTCCCCAGAACTCAGACTTGAGTCTGCGATAACCGAGACGCCCATGATGTCGGCGTGCAATTTGTGGTGGCGGTTCCCAGGGTGTTCCCACCATGCATTCTGCAAGGTAAAAGTAGTGCCTGCATCGCGTGAAACCCACATTTCAACCCCGCCGTAGACCACTAAGCTGCTATCTGTAGAAGAAGTGCAGAAGGCGCTCCACATCTCATTCATTGTGTGAGCAAAGGCCCAACTATTACCCGCATCGGTGGTGCGCCAGAGCTCCCAGCTGCCGCCTTGCTTTACCGCCAAGCTGAAAGTGTTGTTACCCGAAGACTCGTGGCCCCCGAGGCGAATATCGGTGACATTAAAGCCAATGGAGTTGCCAAGGTTTGCAAAGGTTGTTCCATTGTCGGTCGACTTGTACATGCGATCTTGATCAAACAAGTAAAGCGCACCTAGGGTGTCGCGTGGAGTGAATAAATCAGATTCTCCATTCAAATTGCGGACGACTGAAAAACTTTGACCACGGTCAGAGGAACGCAACAACTTCCATCCGCCTTGCCACACCACAGCCAAAATGGTTTGCGCGCTGTCTTCCAGCTTAATTAAACGACGCACATTGCTGATGCCACTAGTGCCGGAGGGGGTTTGCCAAGTCACTCCTTGATCCGCACTGCGCCACATCGAGTTCGACGTGGCGCGAAGAATAATGTCGGTGGTTCCGGAAGCTGGTGCGATCACCGCTAAGTGGTAGGCGCCACCAAAAACGCCGTCACCGATCGCAACCCAATCAGTGCCATCGGCTGGTCCACGGAAAACGCCGCCGCGTGCTGTGCCGACGTAAAGGTCGTTGCCATTGGTCGAAGGCACCGCAACAAACACACTGCCGGGAAGGTTATTGCTTCCGATTTCATTCCAGCGCCCGGTGGTTGGGGCACGAGAAAGCAGGGCATCTTCGCGTCGCGCCATAGCTGCTAAAACATTAGCCTCCTCCTGCGCCTCCCAATCAAAGCCCGGGGCGGCACGGTGCATCGACTCAATCCACTCCTGCCGTTCGGCATAACTTTCACCACCTTCTTCGAAGCCTGCGGGGCGCGGAAGAGGTGGGGAGTAGCCACTATCGAAATCAATCGGTGGGACGGGGGCTGTGGCACATGCTGTCCACAGAAAACATCCGCCGAGGGCAAGGGCGGTACAAAAACGGCTAGGGACCATCTTCTAAGCATACTCCATGAGCAAAAAGATGTCCGTAATCCCAGAAGAACCAATCCCAGATAATCGGGTTCCGCCACTGTTCGCCCCAAGCAACATCATGAAAAGAACCTTAATTCTGACCCTACTTTTCCCAGTCGTCTGGGCAAGCAACCTCGCTGCAGCACCTCAAGGCGGCCCTCTGCCGCCACCACTCGCGCCGGCGCAGAACCCTGTCACTCCAGAAAAAGCCATTCTGGGTAAGATTCTCTTCTGGGAGGAGCAGCTTTCTAGCGACGACACCATGGCATGCGGAACCTGCCACGGTGTGCCCGCTGGATTTAGCGATTCGCGTATGCGGACCCACCCTGGCAATGATGGTGTGCTCGGTACTCCGGACGACCTCGTCACTTCTCCTGGAGTCATTCGTGCTGCAGACGATGGCACCTATGCTCCCGACGCGACTTTCGGCCTCAACGCACAACTGACCGGACGCCGCACCCCGGATATTTTTGCTGCACTTTATGCTCCAGAAACTTTTTGGGATGGGCGCGGCACCTCCAGCTTCACCGATCCCGAAACTGGAATTCTTCTCATTGCTGCTGGAGCTGCACTCGAGAGTCAAGCCATCGGCCCGATTCTGAGCGATGCCGAGATGGCACATGAAAATCGTGATTGGCCCGCAGTGACTGCAAAATTAGCGCAAGCTCGCCCACTCGCGCTGGCCTCCGACCTCACGCCCGACATCGTTGCAGCACTCGCCGTTCATGCAAGCTATGCCGAGTTGTTCCGCGCTGCATTCGGCACCACCGACATCACCGCGCAACGCATTGCCTATGCCATCGCCACTTACGAACGGACGCTATTCCCTAATCAGAGCCCTTGGGACGCATTTCAATCTGGTGACCTAACTGCACTCACTCCCAACCAAACCGCCGGATGGAATCAGTTTTCAGGACCTGCCAACTGCACCAACTGCCACACGCCTCCTTTCTTTAGCGACAATCAGTTTCACAACTTGGGCTTACGTCCCTCCGCAGAGGACAATGGTCGCCAAGGCGTGAGTGGGCTTTTCGCCGACCGTGGAAAATTCAAAACCCCATCCCTGCGTAATGCTGGTTTACGTGAACGCTTCTTTCATAACGGCCAAGCCAACGTGCTCAACAACGGCCCGGCTCCCGGTGGCGTCGATGATATCTACATCGCAGGCGGTGGCCCCTTCCCGGACAACCGTGATCCACTTTTAGTTCCGCTCGCCGGACGCCCTGGCATCAACATGCAGCAGATTATGGATTTCGTCGGCAATGGCCTCACTGACCCGCGCGTGGCCAGTGCACTCCCACCATTCGACAAACCGACTCTCTACAGTGAATTGCATGCGCAAGGCGCTGACCGCTTCGGATCTTCGAACCCAAGTGGAAGTGGCGTCCATCCACGTCTCATCACTTTGACCCCCGGGGTCTTGGGAAGTACCTCCTTCAAAATCGGATTGCGGGATGCCCCAATCTCCGCCGCCACCGCCATGTTGGGCATCTCCCGCACCAGTGGCAGCGGGACCTTAGTGCGTGGTGTCCCCTTCAACCTTGGCGGGCCCGTAGCTGCCTGGATCGCTGCACCCCTCCAAATCGATGCTGCTGGACGAGGATACGCAACCTTCCGCTTTGACATTCCAAATCAGAGTTCTTTGGCGGGAATCGACTTCCACGTGCAGGCCTTCATTGAGGATTTCCTCGCCCCAGGCGGCCATGGAGCAGCCACTCAAGGCTATTCCTATCAAATGCAATAGGATTCTGCATAGCGAGATTCGCGATTATGAAGTAGGATTTTGAGGAACTCTAAAGCTTCTTGCCCGTCAGCCTAGTGTGGGGCCCTCTTCGCCGAGAGCCCTTTCATTCCCCCTCCTTAAGAGCCCTCTCTCCCTAAGCTCCCGCATGCGACTCTCCCTGCTTTGTATTTCTCTATTCGTGGCCGTCTCGTTTGCCGGACAGGCGCACGCTCAGCTCCAACCGCCCCCGGAGCCAGCTCAGAACCCAAGCACACCGGAGAAAATCATTCTCGGTAAGATACTTTTTTGGGAGGAGCAGCTTTCATCCAACGACACCGTGGCTTGTGGAACCTGCCACATCCCCGCCTTTAGCTTTACCGATAACCGCGAATTCGTGCATCCTGGGGATGACGGCCTGGTGGGAACCCTCGACGATTCCATCACCTCCCCTGGAGTCGTGCGCGCCAATGCCACCAAGCAGCTCATTCCTACTCCGCTGTTCGGTCTACGTCCGCAACAAACCCGGCGCCGCACCAACGACATTTTCGGCTCTGCTTATCAAACCAAAATTTTCTGGGATGGGCGCGCTGCAGATCAGTTCCTTAACCCAGAGACCGGTGCCGTAAGTATCCCAACGGGAGGAGCCCTAGAGAGTCAGGCTGTTGAGCCGATTATTTCTGGAGTTGAAATGGGCCACACGGGGCGCGATTGGCCGCAAGTCATTGCCAAACTAAAAGCTGCCATTCCTCTGCGTATCGCTTCCAACATCCCACCGGATATGGTCAATGCCATCGCGCTGGACCCAACTTATCCGGATTTGTTCGCGCGTGCGTTCTCCACTCCGGACATCACTGCGGAGCGCATAGCCTTCGCAATTGCGGCTTATGAACGCTCCTTAGTGCCCGACCAAACGCCATATGATGAGCACATGCGTGGTGTTCCCAACGCGATGACACCACAGCAAATAGATGGAATGAATCAGTTCTTAGGCATTGCCAACTGCTACATGTGCCACGCCCCACCCATATTCTCGGACGGGGATTTCCACAACAACGGGCTCCGCCCTACGCTTTGGGATGGTGGGCTACAGGACACCACCAATGATGTGAATGACCGTGGAAAATTCAAAACGCCTTCCCTTCGCAATGCTGGCCTGCGCACGAGCTTCTACCACAATGGTTTTTTTCAAGGCCTATGGCCTCAAGGCGTGAGCAACCTCTACTGGGGCGGCGGCGGTGGATTCTTCGATAACCGTGATCCTTTGTTGGTTCCACTAAGCACCGTACCTGGAATTAACTTAGAACATATTTTCAATGATTTCGTTGGCACTGCCTTGACTGACCCGCGAGTTGCAAATGAGACCTTTCCGTTCGATCGCCCAACCTTGTACTCCAACTTACATCCCTTTAGCTCCAACCTTTATGGCCCATTCAATCCGGGCGCAACTGGGGTAGAGCCTAGGATTACGGCGCACATGCCGGCCATTTTGGGCCACAACTTCCAAGTGGGAGTCAGCCAAGTACTAGGTGGTTCCATGGCTCACTTTGGAGCCTCTGGCGCTGCAGGATCCGGCCTCATGCGCGGCGGGCGCTTGATTAATATCTCGCTTCCGATTTTGCAGTTCTTCAGCTTGCCAACTCATGGAAGCGGGCCTGACGGTGGATGGCAATCGATTACCATTGCCCTGCCAACCAGCCCAAACCTCATTGGCCGTAACTTCTACATGCAATGGTGGGTGGACGATTTAGGTGCTCCTGGTGGAGTCGTGTCGGCAACCCAAGGCGCCATCATCGAAATCCTTCCCTAAGGTTTTTTGAACGACTTTCCTTACCGGGTACGTCCAGTCCAAATGGACGACGCACCCGGTTTGCTTTTGATTTACGCGCCCATCGTGAAGGCGAGTTGCATCTCATTTGAATATGTGCCTCCATCCTTGAAGGAAATGCGCGACCGCATCAAAACCGGGTCGCAAAATTATCCCTGGCTCGCGGCGGTCGATGACAACGGGAACATTCTCGGTTATGCCTATGCCTGTTCCTGGCGTGTGCGTCGGGCGTATCAGTGGTCGGCCGAGGTTTCGGTTTACATTCATCCTGACCACCAACGGAAAGGTATCGCCACAGCGCTCTATGCGGCACTGTTAAAGCAACTCAAGGCGCAGGGTTATGTAGTGGCTTACGCAGCCATCACCCTGCCGAATCCCGAATCAACCCGCTTTCACCACGCTCTTGGATTTCGTCCAAGCGGACGCTTTGAGGCCTGTGGCTACAAGCTAGGCTCTTGGCACGATGTAGAGTTTTGGGGACTGGACTTAGCACCTCGCGAAAGCGACCCAGAAGATCCCATGCCGCCCTCCATCAAGAACACTTCTCAATCCAGTACTTATCGAGGAAAATCAAGGTAGTAAAACCAACTGCCGCGATTCCAAAGGCAATACCCAGACCGTCGGCCACGTTGCCGAGCAAAATTGCGCGACCGGTAAGGAAAGCCATGATAAACCAAAGCGGGCGTCGCCAGTAAATGAGTACCCAAAGCCGGGCTTTATTCGCCCTCTCGACCAGTTGCGGACGTTCCTTATGTTGCCCCCACCCGCTAATCCCTGAGGTGACTGGCATTAATTCCGAAACCAGGGCGATTAAACAAACCGCAAAACCAACGTCCTTCCATAAGGCATAGCCGAAGGTGCCAAGCACCACCAGATGATGGATGACCAAATCGGTGCGCGGAATGATTCCGCGACTTATGCGCCCGTACCCCATCCACGCGAAGTCAGAGAGGATGTGCCCCATCACGACTAAAACACCCTGCCACATCCACCAATCACCTGCTATTTTTTGCGGGTAGTGATGGTAAAGGTAGGCCTCATTCCAATGCCCAATCCCTACCACAGCAGCAGTCAAACCAATCGCGGTGAGGACCGCAGCAGCAAGGCCACGCGAAAGCTGGAAAGACCTGTGGTAATTCGGATTCACCCGCAATAGAAACCAAGTGTGGACCAAAACGAAAAATCCGGTGTAGGCGAACAGAGTCAAAAACACAATCGGGCTGAGGTTAGCACACCCGTGGTGAAAGTTTCGTATAGGATGGAAGCATGTCCCCCCTTCGGAAGACGACCCTGGTCTTCCTTTGTTTAGCATTATTCCCCGTAAAGCTAAGCGCACAGGAACTTGAACCCGAACAAACCCTACTCAAAGGCAACCAAGAAGTTGCTGAGGGGGTCGCGGAGAACTTGCAATTCGTTGACCCGGAGGCCGAGGGCTGGCGCACAGAGGTTCTGCATGACTCGGCAAAAGCTGGCCTGAAAGGATTCCTCGGTTGGGTTGCTCATGGCAAAGATTTACCGGCCGGAATCCTTGCCGACGATTTCCGCTGCTCGATTTTGCGTCCGCAAACTCTCGAGGTGGTGTTTCAAGATGCCTCGATAACAGTGCGGCATGGAGCAGGCGAACAAAGCTTGCCCTACACCAAGGACAATGTGCTGGATGCTGCGCAGAGCTTGCAAGCCGTTTTTCAAAGCGGCAACCTGCGCGATGACTTCTTCAAGATCATTACCGTCGAGCTCCAAGGGGGGCGCAGTTTTCGCACGCATTTCCTTTATCACGCTGCGATTTCTGCAGACCCTTTCGTCACTCAAGTCAACTTCGAAGGCGAAGCCTTATGGATTGTCGGCGCCTCGGACCAAGAGGTGCAGCTTCAAACCCTGAGGCTCATGCACTACGAAGAACTGGCCACCCCGCGGCCAGCCTTCGAAGACATTACCACCAGCGTGTTTGCGAGCACCAAACGTTGGGTGCCTGAAATGATGGTCGGCGTGGAGCTAATGGTGAATCGCATCGACCGGCTGATTGGCCGAAGCTTCGTCGGCAGTCAAGGTCTGGCGATTGGAGATATCGACAATGACGGCCTGGATGACATCTATATCCCGCAACAAGGTGGCATGGCAAATCGTCTTTACCACCACCTGCCCAACGGCGAAGTGGAAGAAATCTCCGCCGAAGCGATGGTCGACTTCCTCGACAATACGCGTGGCGCCTTATTCGCGGACATCGATAACGATGGAGACCAAGATCTCGTGGTCACGATTCGCGCTAACATCTTGATTGCCTACAACAATGGAAGTGGGATTTTTGATACGCGCAAAGTTTTGCGCTACAACGACATTGCAAATATTTACTCCATCTCCGTGGCTGACCCAGATGGCGATGGGGATTTAGATATCTACGCTTGCCGCTATGTTGCTGGCGGTTTGGTCGGAGGCGTGCCCACGCCTTATCACGATGCAAACAACGGTGCGACAAACTT
>JASFYO010000046.1:0-10876 GCA_045047305.1 Planctomycetota bacterium
AACTTGTCGAAGAACTTTTCGGGGGTGCCGAAGAAATCCTGCGCCCAACCCCACAAACGTTTACCGCTGACCTCGGAGCGTTGACAGTCGAAGCCTTCAATCGGGCGTTTGGGATGTTCCACCTGCGGCTTATCGACTTTTGCTGCGACATCGAGCCAGTCACGAGCCATGGCAACCTCGCCGAATGGAATGCCGGTTTGTGCCATGCCCCACGGGCCGGGATTCATGCCTAAAAGCAGGCTTGGAACACCTTTCTGGGCATAACGTTTCAAAAACTTTTCATGCGGGCGGCGCG
This sequence comes from Planctomycetota bacterium, assembly GCA_045047305.1. Lineage (GTDB taxonomy): Bacteria > Planctomycetota > UBA1135 > UBA1135 > UBA1135. Next base: position 296 of record JASFYO010000046.1, read on the forward strand.
CGTAGGCCAGTGGGTTGTAGACGTGGGTCACCGGCTCCGGAAAGGAGAGTTTGTCTACAGCGGCGGAGAGTTTTCGGTCGACTTGGATCAGCCCCATGGGGCGGGAGTGTACCCTTTCGCCTATGCAACGCGTGCTTGAACCCGAAGTCATGGACACAGTGGAAGATGCCGAGGCCTACGATGCCATGGATCACTCCGGCGCTAACGATGCCTTTGTCACTCGCCTGTTAGAGCTTGGCGCGCACGGACGCGTGCTCGACATTGGCTGTGGCCCAGGTCATATCCCGCTGCAGTTGGTGACGCAAAAGCCGGAGCTGAAGGTGATTGGTGTCGATTTGTCTCACAATATGCTCAAGATCGCCGAAGAACACCGTGCGGTTTGTGCACATGGAGAACAGGTCGAATTTGTGATTGCCGACGCCAAGGGGCTAGATTTCCCCGATGACAGCTTCGATACCGTTTGTTCCAACAGCATCCTGCATCACATTCCAGACCCTGTGCCGTTTTTGCGCGAAGCCTGGCGCGTGCTGAAACCGGGTGGTGTTTTCCTGATCCGCGATTTGTTCCGCCCAGACGACAGCAAAACGGTAGCTGACTTGGTCTCCACTCACGCCGCCGACGAAGCCGAATATGCACGTGAACTTTTCCGCGCGAGTTTATGCGCTGCATTTACCCCGGATGAGCTAGTCGAAGTCGCGCGCACAGCCGGCATCTCCGGTGCTGAAGTCGTAGAAGATTCGGACCGTCATATGTCTTTGCAGTCACTGCAAGCCTGAGCGAGTTCACGCGTCCAAACCACTCCATTCTGACCTCATGATTGCGAAGTTAATTTGCGCTGGCCTGCTTGGTTTGGCCACTGTTTCTTGTGCGGTTTCACCACCGACGACAGTCACCCCATTGCCGCTAGAGATAGAGCAAGAAATCGACGCGGTATTTGCCAAGTGGGATCGAGCGGACAGCCCTGGCATGACGGTTGGGGTGGTTCAGGATGGAGAGTTTCTTTATCTTCGCGGTTTTGGAAGCGCCGATTTGGCTAAGCGTACGCCAAACTCGGCACACACCGTTTTTCGTATTGCCTCAAGTTCCAAGCAGTTCACCGCTGCTTGTATTGCTATGCTCATAGAGGAGGGCAAGCTTTCGATGGAGACTCCACTGGGGGAAGTTCTCCCAGAGCTCGCATCCTGGTCGCAAGGGGTGGAGATACGGCATTTGGTTTTCCACACCTCTGGTATTCCAGATTATCTAGACCTCCACCAAGAGGATTTTTTTACCCCAGCGCAATCCTTTGCTCTGCTGTGTAAACAAGGCCGCCCACGGTTCACCCCAGGTTCCCAGTTCGAGTATTCGAACTCCAATTATTTCCTTTTGGCTGAAATCATAACGCGTGTATCCGGCATCCCGTTTCCTCAGTTTGCCAAGCAGGAAATCTTTGATCCATTAGGTATGAAGCAGAGCCATTTCCATTTTGACCCTAATCATGTGGTCGAAAATGTGGCACATGGATATGGCAAAGAGCGTTTTCGCGGCTGGGTGAATTGGGACACCCCGCTGGCCCATGTCGGCGATGGTGGGTTGTTTACCACTGTGTTGGATTTGGCAAAGTGGCAAGAAAACTTTCGTAGTTTGAAGGTTGGCAATGCTTCTTGGCTGCGACGGATGTTGACTCCTTCCTTGGAGGACTATGCTTTTGGATTAAGCGTGGAGGAGGGCACCTCGCTTGGCACTATGATTTGGCATGGTGGCTCGTGGTCGGGATTCAATTCGGAGCTGTTGCGCTTTCCAGATTATCACTTGTCCGTGATTGTGCTTTCCAACTCCGACTATGCAGATGCTAGTTCGCTTGCGCTGGAGGTATCTGGCGCCCTTACCGAGTTCATGCTTGCGTCCGCGGTTGGCCAAGAATGAAGAAACCGCCGCCTCCCGATGCGGGAAGCGGCGGTAAAAGTTCGGTTCGAATCGTTTACTGAATCACCGTGGTGACTAAGTTGGACTTCACCGAATCGACACCACTCACGCCGCGTATGGCTGCAGCTTGCAGATAAGCAGTGGCGCCACTTGGAGCTGCTCCCGGAACGGTAATCACCAAGCTCGAAGTTCCTGCACCGTTTGCAATCGCTCCGCCAACGTAAGTTGCAGGCGTGCCCATGTCGAGAATCAAACCACCCAGCTGTGGTGGTGCCCAAGTGCCAGCATTCAAGCTGACAAGGTATTGCACGGTTTCGCCTGCATTCGCGCCGTCGACAATCCACGAAGAACTGCTTCCAGGGGTGAGAACTGGTGTATTCAAGGTCAAGTCCTGAGCTAGGCTGAACTCGCCAACCCAAGTGCGCCAACCTGCCGTACGGTATTCATGGTGGCTCCAGAAAGTTAATGGATCGTTCGGATCTTGCTCCACACCGGAGTAATCACCCCAACGCGTACCCGTTTCCGGCGAAGTACTAATCTGCAGTTGTTTTGGAAGACTGAAGGTGCCAAGCGGATCACCAGCCTTACGCGTTGCGAACTCCACCGAGATGTACTGGGTGGAGGATGAGCGATTGAAGGCAATTACAGCATCGCCGGAATCAGTGACGTTGATGTCACCGAACCAGTTGTGCTCTCCTGCACCGAAATCCAAAGTGCCCGACTGCACCAAAATCGGGGTGCTGCCACTGGCGGGCCAACCGCGTAGATCAAACTCATACCACGCAACGCGAGCGGTGGTTGGCCCGGTGTTGTGAGTGAGCCAGAGATGATCATTGCGCACCACTCCGTTCTTGATCCGCCAGTCGATAGTGGCGGCGCGGTTGGAGGTGCCCAATTGAGTTGCTCCAGGTGGGAAGCTAAAGCTGGGCACTGTAATGTCGAGCTGGGTCAATACCGGAGTTCCGTTTGGATCGGTAATGGCCTTTAGTGTGATGCGGCTAGAACTCGAAGAGTAAGTCGAGGCAAAGTAACCTGGGGAGTTGGCATCGTAATTCTTGGTAGCACCAAGCGAAATCAATCCACCGGAGGTTTGCAATTGCTTCATGGTGACGGGTTGCCCATTCATGACTTTGGCTTTATCCCACATAAAGACGCGGTTGCCGCCACCGCCAAAGCAGTCACCGGCCATGAAAATGGCTTCGGAGTTGACCCCTAGATTGGGGAAATCGTAGAAGTTGCAAGTGCTGGAAATAGGAAAGCGGTACTTATGCCAGATGCCGTTGGGGTCATCATCGTCGGACATAGCAATCACGATGGCATCATTGGTGCCGGCACCGTCGGCCGCAGCCACGATGAAACGATTGATCGAAGGATCGAACAAGGCGACTGGGTCAAACACAAATCCACCAGCGCCAACTGAGCCCCAAAATCCGGCGCTACCGGCAATGGTGTCGACGAAGGTGCGCACTCCAGCTTTGGTATGGAAAGAAATCTCTCCGTTAGCTACGGTCACAATATGGTTTGGTCCAACCGCGAGATCTGGATCGGGCGGGGTCCATCCGGTGTTTGTGATGGCTTCGAATCCACCCGATCCGCCGGTGGCGAGGGGTGGGTTGGAGTAAGCGGTACGTCGGAAATTCGGGTTGTAATCCGGATAGGCCACCCGGCCATGAACCATTTCTTCGGTGATGTCGCTGCCTGCAGCTTGTGGCTCGATGACAGCGGGTACATGCGGCTGAAAGCCTTCTGGTACCAACATGGTGAGGCCAACGGCGCGGTGGTCGGTCGGCAGATTCCCGTGCCAAGCTGCAACGAGTTGATCTTGCGCAGTCCACAGCAGGTGTTTGCCATTCAGGCCAACCTCAAGGGTTTGCTCGCCATCGTCGAACTGATTGAGGCGAAAACTTGTACCGAAGACGGACCCATCGGCTGCGAAGCGTTGCGCTTGAATCGAGGTCGGGCGGGTCGGACGGTGTGCTGGATGGGAGAACTCCTTTGGCCATAAAGCGTTGTAGGCAATGAGGAAACGTCCGTCTGGGGCGACTGCAACCTGAGCGCCAGAACGTACATGCGTACCTCCGGCATCGACCTCTACTTGGTCTCCTTGAGGCGCAAGCTGGGCGTCGAAACGCTGGAAAACGGCATGGTAGTCATCGCCGCTAAGGGTACTCATCCAGGCGACAACAAAGCTGCCGTCGGCAGCAGTGTCGACCGAAGGTTCCACGACCAGGGCGTCGTTGCCAGAAACTACTGTGAATTCCTCAACTTTGGCTTGGCCTTGATGGATATGAACCAAGCTACCCGCAATTCCCTCTGGAGAGTGAGCACTATTCCTGCGCCCCCAAACTGCAACCACGCCCTGTGGGGAGGATGCGAGAGAAACTAGGTTCTCACTGTACTTAGTGGAGGAGGAGAGGCGGAATTCTTCACCACTTGGGGTGCCATCGGCCTGGAAGTAGCGTGCGAGAATGACCTCGCGGAGTGCTTCGTGTCCGGTCCAGGCGAACACCATGCCGCCGTCAGAGGTGGCGCTAAGGACACCATCAAACTGATCCCCCGCGGTGACGTTGTTGACTAAAAACTCGTCCCCTAAAGGGTTTACGCCGCCGTCGACCATTTCGAAACGGCGTGCATATAAGCCAACGCCATCCCCATCTTGACCTACTGAGTGCCATAGAATCCAAGCGCTGCCATCTTGGGCATAAGCCACCGAAGGCTTGGCTTGCTCACTCGGCACGAACTGGTTGACATGAATTTCGGTGCTGAGAGGGCGCCCGCGTGGGTCCAACAATTGGGCAAATATGCCGAATGTTCCCTGTTCTTGCCGCCGACTGCCCCAAACCACCATGAGGTTGCCATTTTGGTCTGCAGCCACAGAAGGGTCCTGTTGACGGTTGCTGGTAAAGGTATTGGCCTGGATTTCGAGCTGATCAAAGCCAGGAATCGGACTCTGAGGGCTTTGCGGAATCGTGGACGCTTCCGGTGTCTGGGCGATGAGGATGGTGGCGCACAACGGCGCCGCGAGTAGGGTTAGGAACATGCTTGCGTAGGGCGGGGTCAGGGTTTGGCAAAAGGCCGTAGAACAGGGGCTTTTTGAGTGTACACGGGAATGCGTGGTTGGGTACACAGAGATTGCGTGCGATAACGAACATCCGGGGCGGGGCCGCTCCCAATTGAGGGGTGGGAGAGGTCCAATTAGGGTTGGCACGAGTCTTGCCATAAGAACAGCGGTACCAAAGCCAAAAAACCCTACAATCGGGTTGGCGTAAGCCACTAATCCCATGCGGAAACCTCTCAGCATTTTTCTTGCCAGCGCATTCCTAGCGCTGATCTCGAGTTGCGGCCCCGGCAGCAACATTCAACTGGACTCAAACGGGGATCCGTTTAACGCTGGTGGTTCCTTCTTTGCCCAGGGTTCCAACATCCTCGACGGGATGTCCTGGCAAATCAACCGTCCTATTCGTATTGAGTTCAACCATGCGGTCGATCCTGACTCGATTAACTTTGGCACCATTCAGCTGCGCTCCACCGATGCCGCAGGCTCGGGGAATCCTGTAACAGGCACCTTTGAGATTGAAGCTGGTTCGCTTGGCCGGGCCATTGTTTTCCGCCCGACTTGCCCTACCAACGAGACCAACACCAACGGCGCATTTATTCCGGGTTCAGTTTCCTATGAATTGGTCTTGCCAACTCGCGCTGACAGCCCCACGGTACTACGTGATATCGACGGCCGTTCTCTTTCTTCTGGTCTGCGTCGTTCTTTTACCACTCCGCCCGAAACCCAACCAGCGTTCTTGGATTTGGTGCAAGGCCCTGCTGTGGTGAGTTCGGTAGTTTTCCCGAAAGGCCTGAACTTCTTTGCTAACCCAGACCCAGTGGTTTCGATTCGTTTTAATCAAGCGATTGATGGTCGCTCGGCCAACTTGAATACCAAAAACCTCACCCTGCTCTATTCGGATGGTGAAATCGGCTCTGGAAATGAAAACACTTTTACTTCAACCAATAAGGTTCCAGGCAATGTGGTCCTGATTGAGAACTGTACGGTTGCAGGCGCTTTGGTGGAGTTTCGCATCACTGGTTTACTGCCGGTGAACCGCAATTTACGCCTGTTGATGAGCAATCAGTTTGGCGACATCATTGGCCAGGTAAACACTTCGCAACTGGTCGTTGCCACCCACACTACGCCGACGTTGGCTTCGATTTACAAGGACCCAACTTGGGTAGAAACGGATGAAACCGTAGACGAATTTCGCGACGACTTCGATACCAGTAAAAACTTGGCTTTGGCAGAACCGATTCCTTTTCCACTGGCACAAGTGGGCGACGGTTTTATTGCAGCGAGCTTCGATTACCCCGGTAACTTCGTTGCTGCGGACAACAACTTCTTCCTCGCAACCGGCGTCAGCAGTGAAATCTTCACCGATTCGCAGTCGACGATTACCGATTCTAATAATCGCCAACACACCGTGCAAAACGGCGTGATGAATGTGCATGATTTTACTATCCAGGCTGGCGCGGTTTTGCGTGGTCGTGGCGCTAACCCGTTGGTGATTTACGCCACAGGTGCCGTGGATATCAGTGGAACTCTCAATGCCAGTGGCAATAACGCGACTTGGCCAACCTCGTTGAACTCTCCTCAATTCGTGGAAGGTGGAGCGGGCGGTGAGTGCGGTGGTGGCCGTGGTGGCGATGCCTCCCAAATCGGCAATGCCGAAACCTTACGCGCAATGAACGGTGATGGCCCATTCTTCATCACGGGCGGCGGCGGTGGAGGCGGCGAAGGCGGCTTTAACGGCAACGCTAGCACTGGTGGTGTTCTTGGATTGAACAATACTGTGGTAGCTGGCGGTGGTGGCGGTGGATTTGCTGTCACTGAAAACGTGGCTGTGCTCTGGGATCAATGGCCAATCACCACGGGTTGGGTGCCTTCTGGTACTGACAACGCTGGGCCGGACCACGACATCGACCCACTCAGTACGGAACACATTCACTCGCAGATGGTGGCCAGCATTGGCATCACTCCCGAGAACCCAAACGGCAATGGAATTTTTGGTTCGGAAGATGGTATTCGTGGTGTCAACAGCGCCACGGTTTCGGCCACCGTTACTTCGGGCCCGCTGGGCATGGAAGATGCTCTGCCTGAGGTCGTCATTGATGGCTTTAATGCTGGCACCAACCACCCCTTGTACGATCCCGCATGGAACACTGGAACTGTGCCCCCGTTTCAGTTCGGAAACCCAACCGCTGGCCCAGACCCAGGTTTGGGTGGCCCGAGCGTTTTCAGTAATGACCTTACCGGCTTCAACACCCGGAACGACTTCTGGGGCACACGCTTGAGTCTCGATGGTTCGGTTGTGAGTGGTGAGCTGCTCACTCCGTGGGCGGGAGCCGGCGGTGGCGGCAGTGGAGACTCCATGTTGATTCGGGTCGTCGCTGGTGCAACCCTCCTAGGTTCTTACCCAGTGGTACCCTTCCAGAAGTCTGCAACCGGAAATGCCCAAGGCTGGGAGAGTTACCGTAAAGGAGCTGGTGGCGGTGGTGGTGGTGGCCAGGTGCTGATTATGGCGATTGGCATGATTCACATTGGTGCAGGCGCTAAAATCCAAGTCAACGGTGGCATTGGATTCTCCGGTGAGTCCCTGATTTACTCGGATAACGGTATCTCCGGTTCCGGTGGCGGTGCAGGTGGGCATTTGGTGCTTCACTCTTCTACTGGCCTCGACCTCTCTGCAATCGATATTGGCACGGCATCCAATGCGGCTCAGCTAGGCAATCTCACTGCCGTTGACAACATTCAAGCTTTTGGTGGTCGTCGTGGTTGGGCTGGTCCTAGCTACTCACGCCACAGTGGGTCCCAGGGAACCAAGAAAGACGGCAACGATACCTTTGCTGTCGGTCGGGGTGGCGCGGGTGCAAACGGTGTGATTCAGATTCACGTTCCGAATCCTCTTACCGATATCCTTTGGCATCCCAATTCCCGCGATGGCATCTTGGATTTCATCAACAGCTCCACGGGTGCTGGTGAAGAGCCTACCGATTTTGTGGAAGAGATGCTCAACTTCTACACTGCCCCTAAGGCTTACTCGTTGATTCCATTCTTCTCCTCCCGTTCGATGGTGGTCTCTGAATGGATTGATACCGGCCTTGCGGAGCTTCGCCTTGGGCAACCGGCAAGCTACCCTAAGTATGGGGATTCTCTCCTCGCCTTCAGCGGCATCAACCCAAACAATGGTTTGGTTGGCAAGCTTGGCGATTCGGTTTTGCCTCTTTCGGATGTAGCAACGGGCGGTACTGGTGTAGTGACCTTCGATGGTTTCACTCTCACCATTCCTAATGCAGCAACTTTCTTCGATGCAAAGTTCTTGCGTCTTCCAACCCTGTTGATCGGCTATGACATCCTGCCAAGCAACATCGCGAACTCAAGCACCTTTGAAATCGTAAGCGCTACTTACAACAGTGGCACCGACGTCATGGTTCTCACTTCCGCAGTTAGCGATGGCCCTTTGCTCTTTGCTTTAGACGGTGGAAATCCAACCTGGTCGGTCCGTGAGAAGTTCTTCCGCGTCGATACCGTTGGCGCTAAAAACAGTCTTCCTGCAAGTACTTCGATTACCTTCGAGTTTCAGGGCGCTGATGAAGCAACTGGACTTGGTCTTGAGATCGGCAACGGCATTCCTGGAGATCCAATCGATGTTGGCGGCAAGGTGTGGCACACAGATTTGACCCTTCTCGATGGAGCTCGCTTCATTCGCTACCGCGTCACTTTCCAAGCGGATGCGCAAGGCAATGGAATCGACCTGTCCAGTCCACTGCCGGTGATTGATTACGTGAAGATCCCAATGCTTTGGTAATCGGAACGCGAAGGATTCTTTCCTTGCATAAAGCCTCTGCGGTTTCGCAGGGGCTTTCTTTTTCGGAACTATGTAGTTGTTGAAACACGGGACTAGCTTACCTGCTGCTCGTAAGTCAACCGTTTTCCGACCGTGGCGTCTACCGCTGCACTGGCTCGCTCGGCATCGTTCATCTTGCGAGTGTTGTAGCGGAAGGCAAACTCATCGAGGTAGCGGTGCAAGTGTTTCTTGCTGATGGAGTGGTAGGTTCCGTAAACGCCACGCTTGAGCAGAGAGAACACGCCTTCAATGGTGTTGGAGTGAACATCACCACGGGCGTATTCCCTGCGGCTGTGATTAACGGTTTCGTGACCGCCTGAGAATGCTTTGCCGATTGGCTTGTAAAGCACTAGCTCATCAGTAACCAACCGTGATTCTGAAAGGTCTACATGCTCTGTGATTGCACTACTGAGCGTCTTAGTGTTCACGCGCTCCATTACCTTCAATCGGGCTTTGCCATCACGCTCCACTACCCCAAAGACAGGAGTTTTCTTGGTGCCACGACCACGCTTGCTAACGCCTTTGAATCGTGGTTTGCCACCGACGTAGGTTTCATCGGCTTCAACGGTGCCACTTAGTTTCTCACCTGGGCCGTTTTCGATGCCCATGGCATGACGAATGCGGTGCATCAGGAACAAGGCAGTCTTGTAGCTGATTTCGCACTCTCGGCTGATTTGAAGGGCTGACACACCCTTCTTACTCGATGCTGCCTTCCAGATGGCGTAGCACCAGATGGTGAGCGGTAAGCGGGACTCTTCAAAGACGGTTCCCGTGCGAACGGTGTACATTTTCTTGCAGTCACGACATCTCCAGCGGTTGTCCTTGTTGCGTTCTCCCGTGGTCTTGTCCTTCATGGTGTAAACAGCAACGGAACCACACTTTGGGCAATACTCGTTTGCGCCCCAGCGGCGCTCTTCCAAGAACTCAACAGCCTTGGCTTCATCCATGGTGGCTGCTTTCAGCTTTGCCAGGAGTGGGTTGGGCGGGGTTTTCTTGCCTTGTGTCATGGGAGTAGTATATCATTAGTGGAACCTGACGCAAGGCTTGTGCGACAGAAAACGACAAAAAATATACATCTTTTTGACGAATAGGCTTGACCTGTCGCTTTTTGAAGGGTAATTTCCTCGCATGCCTAAGAAGCCTACTCCAGATACACCCCAGCCAAAGGGGTCCAAGGTCACACAGCGTAGCCCCAACTACCCATCAGTAAGCTTGCCAAAGGCCGTAGAGAAGGTTGCCGCGCTGTTTGAGCAAGCCAATCGTTCGAGTATCCCCATTTCTGTTGCATGCCAGTACATGGGCGTGAGAAGCACAAGCAGTACGGGCGCTCGCCTCGTTTCAGCACTCCAGGACTTCGGCCTTGTCCGTACAGAAGGTCGCGGGAAAGACCGGATGCTGACCGTCACGGAGGCCGCACGCACGATTTTGAAGCATCCAGATCGTGAATCCATGGAATACCAGGTTGCACTAAGAGATGCCGCCCTCGGCCCCAAGATATACCAGAAATTCTGGGAGCGGTGGAAGGAGGATGGCTTACCCCCTGACGCGGCCTTGTCGTATGAATTACAGAAGCCAGAATGGGGCTTTACCGACTCAGCGGCAAGGTCTGTCATTGCTGGGTTTCGAGAGACTGTCGCATTTGCTGGCTTGACAACCACACCGTCCGAAGAGCATGATGTGGATGAGGATGAAGACCCACCTCCGGCTCCGGATGGTCTGCTGCAACATGACCAGGCAAACCCGGCACCGAACCTTCCGCCAAAACTACAGGTTCCTCTCATGCCTC
>JASFYO010000047.1:0-18739 GCA_045047305.1 Planctomycetota bacterium
CTTGGTTGCCTTACGCTTGGTGGCCTTCTTTTTGGTCACCTTACGCTTGGTTGCCTTCTTCTTCGTGGCCTTCCGTTTGGTGGCCTTACGTTTTGTGGCCTTCTTCTTAGTGGCCTTTTTCTTAGTAGCTTTTTTTCTTGCAGCCATCTTGACTCCGTTTCTGGATCCAGAGAAACAACGAACCCGGTGGCTAAACATGTGGGCACGTCGAGGGAGAACACACACCTCATGCCTACGACATGTGGTGCTTGTTTAGTTCCCATCGGCGGACAAAATAAAAATTCTCCCGGAAACCAGTTGGAATTGGTTTCCGGGAGAATTAGGAATACGCTCGAGAGCGTTTAAGAGTTGATCTTGCTGAACTCGCGGTTGCGTCCGCGCAAAGCTTTGACCAGTGGTACGGTCTGCATGCGACCTTCCAACATGATCTCAATCTCGCCGCGCTTGATCACCGAAGTGGCCAGACGCATACGGCGTACGGTGCCATTTGGCAGCAGTACACGGAGCTTTTGGATGTTCGACTTGAACTTCCGTTTCGTGTGGCCGGTCGTTTTAAGACCAACACCACCTTTCTTTTTAGGCAAACCGCGACGGGCAATACTCTTGCCGGCCTTGGTGCCTTTACCTGTTACTTCGCAACGTCGTGCCATGATTATTTTTCTGACCGCTTACCGGGGTCAAACGGGCCGAATATTCTAGGAGCGGACGCATTCCACGTCAATGGCAAGCTGTGAACTGCTTTCTATCCATCTTCAAGCACTACCTTGACCAGAATCTAGGGGGGCGAGACAATATCATCCCGCAAGACGGCTGTGGGAGAGACCGGGACACCGGCACCGAAGGGGCAAACTGCAATGGCAGCCAATCTCTCAGGTAAATGAACTGCAGCCCGACGGACCCTGAATCGTCACCCCGACCCAGACAGGACGCCCACCATGGCGTCCTTTTTTCGTTTTTCATGGCTACATCCTCACCCGAAACTGTCCTCCAGACCCCTCTCGCGAGCAATCACGAGGGCCTGGGCGCCAAAATGGTCCCATTCGCTGGCTGGAAGATGCCACTTGATTACGGCTCCATCCTGGGCGAATCGCGCGCCGTCCGCACCACGGCTGGCATCTTCGATGTCTCGCACATGGCACGTTTTCTGTTCACTGGCCCGCATGCAGCTGCGGAACTGGATGCAGCACTTGGTGGCTCGATCCTCGATCAGCCGATTGGCAAAGCCCGCTACACCATGATCTTGCAGGAAGACGGCGGCATCATGGACGATCTCATCACCTATCGCACCACCGATGAGGAGATATTCATGGTGGTGAATGCTGCAAACCGGCATCGCGACTGGGAAATCCTTACCAGCCGCCTCGATCAAACCGAATGCACCGACCTCACCGAAGATGGAGGCGGCATCTTGGCCATCCAAGGCCCGGAATCTCATCGCATGCTTGCACAACTCAGTGGAACCGATGACTTCTGCCCGGCATTCCTCGACTTAGCCAACATTCCATCTCCATGGGGTGACCTTTTCATCGCGCGTACCGGATACACCGGTGAACACGGCTATGAAATCTTCGTTTCCGCAGAGCAAATCGTTCCAGTGTGGGAAAAATTGTTGGAGCTCGGCGCTGCACCCGTCGGCCTAGGCTCGCGCGATGTTTTGCGCTTGGAAGCCTGTCTTGCGCTTTACGGCCACGAAATCCACGAGAAAATCACCCCGCTCGACGCCGGACTGCGCTTTGCCATTAAGGGATGGAAAACACGGGAGTTCATCGGCGGCGAAGCTTTACGTGCCATGAGTGAGCCCACCATTGAGTTGGCTGGATTCACTGCTGAAAAGCGCGTACCCCGTGAAGGCTATGCAATCTTCTGTGATGGCGAACAGGTCGGTGAGATTTGCAGCGGCGTCTACTCTGCGACTCTCGATCACCCCATCGCAACCGGCTACATCAAGAAAGGCGTCGATGGCGCCTTCACCGTCGACTTCCGTGGCAAACAGTTGCCGGTCGAACGCTCTGCCATGCCTTTCGTCGCGCATAACTCGCGCGGCTAACCCTCATTCGCTTACCCCAAGCACATAAATAGAAACATGCGTCCTGAAGACCGTTCTTACCTAGACAGCCACGAGTGGGCCAAACTTGATGGCGACATCGTGACCATCGGCATTACCGATTTCGCTGTAGAGCAACTTGGCGAGCTGGTTTACCTAGATTTGCCAGAGGTAGGCCGCACCTTAGATAAAGGTGAAGCTTTCGGTGAAGTGGAATCCGTGAAAGCGGTTTCCGATGTCAACTCCCCCGTCGCAGGTGAGGTCATTGAAACCAACGCAGGCCTCCCCGATGACCTCGAAGCCCTGCAAAACGATGCACTCGACGGCGGTTGGCTAATCAAGGTCAAAGTCTCTGGCGCCGACGTCCTCGACGGCCTCAAGAATGCAGCTGCTTATGAAGAAGTGGTTGCTTCCGAAAGCTAAACCCATTCCCTAGCTATGCCTTACATCCAGAACTCCGACGCCGACCGCGAAGCCATGCTCGCTGAAGTCGGCGTGGACTCGGTACGCGCACTCTTTGATTCGCTTCCGCAGGATCAATTGCTCGACCGAGACCTCGCTATCGATCCCGGCCTCAATGAGGATCAACTGCAACGCCACCTCGCCAAACTTGGTGCAGAAAACCTACCTGCTGCAGGTGCATGTTTTCTCGGTGGTGGCTTTTACGATCATGCTTGGCCGGCGCTAGTCGACCACTTGATGCAGCGCTCGGAGTTTTTGACTGCATACACCCCGTATCAACCGGAGTGTTCGCAGGGCACCCTGCAGTGGATCTTTGAGTTCCAAACCATGATCGCCGAATTGTGCGGTTGCGATGTCGCCAATGCCTCGATGTACGACGGCGCCTCGGCTGCTGCGGAAGCCGCACTGATGGCGATGAACTCCACGCGCCGGAGCAAGGTGGTGGTTTCTGCAGGCATGCACCCCGACACCCGCGCAACCATTGAGACTTACCTCAAGCACATCGATGCTGAAGTGGTCACAGCACCATTAGTCGATGGCGTAACCGCATGGAGGGATTTAGTGGATGATCAAACCGCTGCCGTGATGGTGCAGCAACCGAATTACCTCGGCAACATCGAATCGATGGCGCCAGTGGTAGAGCTCGCAAAATCAGTCAAAGCGCAATCGGTGGCATCGGTCTATCCAGTGGCTTTAGGGCTACTGAATTCTCCAGGCGAACACGGCTTCGACATTGTGGTGGGCGACGGCCAAAGTTTGGGCGTACCGCTCGGTTATGGCGGTCCAAGTTTCGGCTTCTTTGCATCGACGCAAAAGTCGGTTCGTAAACTCCCAGGGCGCCTAGTTGGCATCTCTGAGGACACCGAAGGCAAACGGGCTTACACCCTCACCTTCCAAACTCGGGAGCAGCATATTCGGCGCGAAAAGGCGACTTCGAACATCTGCACCAACAACGCTTTGATTGCCTTACGCGGCTGCATGCACATGGCAGCTTTGGGGCCACAAGGCCTTGAGGAGGTCGCTTGTGTTTCGCGACAACGTGCACTGGAAATGGTTTCGATTCTAGAAAGCGCCGGTTTCGAGCGTGCCTTCCCCAATGCCGCCTTCTTCAATGAGGTTGCCTTCCGCGCGCCAAGCGAAGAACACATGTTGTCCTTCAAAACCGCACTGCGCAACCAAGGGCTCTACGGCGTCCTCCCCATGGGCAAAGATTACCCGAACATGGCCGACGTCTTCACCATGGCTTGCACCGAACGCACCTTGGAAGAAGATTTAGTTCGCCTGGGCAAAATCGCTGCATCGGTCTTGCAGCAGGAGGTCGCACGATGAGACTTACCCCCGTCAATTTGTTGTTTGAAGATTCTCGCCCCGGACGTCGCACCATGCAGACACCTGGAGCGGACCGCGCTGCCGCAACCGTCGGCCTACCGAGTGAAGAACTACGCGCAAAACCCGTTGCTTGGCCAGAAATGGGCGAGCTCGATTTAGTGCGTCACTTCACGCGTTTGAGCCAGCGCAACTACGCCATCACCACCAACTTCTATCCACTCGGTTCGTGCACCATGAAGTACAACCCGGTGGTGAATGAAGCGATTGCAGGTCAAGCTGCATGGACTGGGCTGCACCCGTTGCAGGACGATAGTTCGGTACAAGGCGCATTAAAAGTCATGCATGACTTGGCTGCGGACCTCGGCGAAGCCACTGGATTGCCGGGCGTGACTCTGCATCCGGCTGCTGGTGCGCATGGCGAACTCACCGCGCTTATGGTGCTGCGCGCTTGGCTCGATGAGCAAGGGCAAAAGGATCGGCGCACGATTCTGATTCCGGATAGCGCACACGGCACCAACCCTGCATCCTGCACCTTGGCGGGATTCAAAGTCGTCACCGTGAAGTCCAACGACATGGGGCTCACCGACATGGATGACTTGCGCACCCATCTTGGCAATCACGTCGCGGGCATGATGATCACCAACCCGAACACGCTTGGTTTGTTCGAGGACAACATCGCGGAAATCTGCGAGTTGATCCATCAAGCGGGCGGCAAGGTTTACATGGACGGCGCGAACTTCAATGCCATCATGGGCATTGCACGTCCGGGTGACTTCGGCATCGACATGATGCACTTAAACTTGCACAAAACCATGTCCACGCCTCACGGTGGCGGCGGCCCTGGTTCCGGACCGATTTGCGTTACTGCAGAGCTCGCAAAATATTTGCCGGCACCCTCAGTGGTCGAAACAAACGGCAAGTATCGCTTACGTACCCCAGAAGCCAGCATTGGTCGGGTGCGCGCGTTCCATGGCAACTTCATGGTGCTGTTGCGCGCCTACTCTTACGTGAAACGATTGGGTGCCATCGGCATTCGTCGGGTTGCTGAGAATGCGGTGCTCAATGCAAACTACCTGCGGGTGAAGGTGCGTGACCACTGGCGCGTGCCCCACGACCGCATCTGTATGCACGAATTCGTTGCGCGGCCGACCAAGCAAATGCGTGAAGCTGGCATCCACACCATGGATGTCGCCAAGCGCCTGATTGAGCTTGGTTATCACCCACCTACGGTTTACTTCCCGCTCGTGGTCAACGAAGCCATCATGGCCGAGCCAACCGAAACCGAGTCGCGCGAAACTCTAGATCGTTTTGCAGCAGCCATGATTCAAGTGGCCAAGGAAGCGATTGCTGGTGAAGAATTCTTACACGCCGCGCCGCGCAACATGCCGGTAACTCGTGTGGATGAAGCCATGGCAGTGAAGAATCCTTATCTTCGCTTTCGCAACGAGGGCTAAGGATTTCTCCCCACCCACAGCACCGTGCTGGGCGACGTCTTGAAGACGGCGCCTTGCACGGTGCACTCAATATGGCACGTGACGAGGCGTTATTGGCTTGTCGCAGCATCCCCACCTTGCGCTTCTACCGTTGGGCCACACCGACTCTGTCTTTGGGCTACTTCCAACCTGCGCATGATCTTCCTCTAGAGGAAGTCCGCGCCCGTGGTTGCGACATCGTTCGCCGCTCCACCGGAGGCAAGGCGATTCTGCATGAGGCAGAACTCACTTACTCCCTGTGTGCGCCAGAGATCGATGCCCTCTCTGGCGGGCCCGCAGCTGCGATGACCGCGATTCATCAAGCTCTCGGAGGCGAGCTCGCGCGACAAGCCGGGGTCGATGTCCCCCTCCGACGCGAGTCCACCTTGCACTCAGACCATCAAGGCAGCGCCTGGTGCTTTGAGGACAGCTCCCCGCTCGACCTCACCCTCGGCGCGCGCAAGCTCCTTGGCAGTGCCGCTCGACGCAAGGATGGATGGATCTTGTTCCATGGCTCCTTGGTGCTAGAGAAGCCGGTAGAGAACCCTGGGATTGCTGCCTTAGGCTTTGAGCCCGACCGCGACGCGCTTAGTGCCGCATTAGGTGCTGCTCTAGGCTACGACTTTACAGCTGGAGCATGGAGCGCGAAGGAGCTCGAGCAGGCCAAGACGATTGCTGCGGCCAAGTATGCCAGCGATGGCTTTACTTTTCGGCGATAGAGCTCGGAGTCAGTCTTAGGCAAAAAAGAAACGCGTTAGGTTGAAGAAAACCAGGTACGCAAGGGGCGTGGGTTAGTCCTCGAGCGAAGCAAAGAAACGATTCAGAGCTGAATAATACTCCCATCCTTGAGGGGTGTTGTGGCCTCCGCCGGCAATCACTACGAATTGCTTGGGGCCTTGGGCCGCAGCAAAAAGCTTCTTGCCTAGAGAAAAAGGAATGGTTGCGTCGCGATTGCCGTGACTTTGGAACAGGGGGCCTGCATAGTTCTGCAGCGCATCCAGGGAGTTCAACTTGTCCTTGGGC
This sequence comes from Planctomycetota bacterium, assembly GCA_045047305.1. Classification (GTDB taxonomy): domain Bacteria; phylum Planctomycetota; class UBA1135; order UBA1135; family UBA1135. Next base: position 6,331 of record JASFYO010000047.1, read on the forward strand.
ACCAACCAAGACAGATTCGGCGCTGCAACTTCTGCGATATCCTTAAAGGAGGAAAAGGTGCTTTCAAGAATCAAGGCACGGGGGACGATGTCGCGGGTGAGGTCAGCAGCGATGGCACCGCCGAGAGAGCGCCCCATCAAGACGATTTGGTTTTCCTTGACACTTGCGAGTTCGGCAAGCTTGGAGCGTGCAGCGCGGGCATCTTGCAACACGCCAATCACCGTTGGCACGCCTTCACTACGACCATAACCTCGGTAGTCAAAAATCAGCACGCTGACGCCGAGGGAATCACGGAGGTACTGCATCAGCGAGCCTCGGTGCGCAAGATGTCCGCCATTGCCGTGCGCATAGAGCACGACCGCCTTGGGATTAGGGTGCTCAAAATACCAGGCGTGCAATGGGGTGTTGTCTTCTGCCCGGAACCAGACATCGGCATAATCCAATCCTTCTGGCTCCCAGTTCCCATCTGGATAGGTGGTCGGGAAAAACAAGAACCATTCGTCGGGAGTGACAGCAACTTCAGCTGCTTGATTCACCTTGGCAGATGATTTTTCCAAACTTCCCTCGGAAGCAGTACATCCGCATCCAACCGCGAACAACAAGGCACCAACCCAAAAAATTCTGTGAAGGGATCGCAAGGGCATAGGGTTCTAATCAGGTTTATTGATGGTGATCACACGCGCGCCAATCATGCACACGGGCAGTAAGGCGGCAAGAAAAGAAACGTGGTACCACAATGGCATGACACTCCAATACGACGCTTGGGCCAGGATACCGGAGCCGAGCAACACAGCCAGGATTTTGCGTCCCATGCTTATTCTCCATCCACTGGCCAGTTTTCGGAGCGGCAACGTTTCGGCGAAATCGGCTCAAGCACCTTGAAGAGAACGAACAGCAGCCGTGTGCCAAAACTGGGGCGCCCCGTTTCGATGACGGCTTTCAACGTATTCACAATCATGCTGCCGCCTTGCTTCATTTGTTTGGCAGTCTTGGTGCCTTCTGGTGCTTCCGTAACGGTAAGCGTGAACTCTACGCCTCCACTGACCTCCATTAGGTCATAGGCCACTATGCACTCTGGATCAGTAAAGCTCGTAAAGCGAAAGGTATGCACAAATCGGTGTGGCGCCTCGCACTCTAAAATCTTGCCGACAACGCCGGTGTATTTACCATTGCCAGTGCGCATCGCGAGCTTTGATCCGGCCTTCAGCTCTTCAACATGCATTTGCGAATTGAAAAATGCTGGGATGGGTGAATCGGTACGCGTGATCTCGTGCCAGACATCGGCAATGCTGCCTTTTATGACAACTTTGAAAACCATGGGCTGAGCGGGGTTGGGGGCATCAGGCATTTTTCTTATTCCTTTTTTGCGCACGTGCTTGCACGCGCTGTTGCATATCCGCCAAACGTCCGGCCCAGAATGAGCTTTCATCAGAAGTCCAGCGGTCGTAGATGCCCTGGATTGGCATCGGGTTGAAATAGAGTTTGCGACTGCGCCCGTCCTTTTCACTGGTCATCAAACCAGCCTGCTCCAACCGTGCCAGATGCTTCATCGTGGCAATGCGACTAAAGGAAAAGTGCGATGCAACCCCTGCCACCGTCATGCCCGGGGTCGCTTTCACCAAATCCATCATCTGCCGCCGTGCAGCATGGGCGATGGCTTGATAGACGAGGTCCTCGGGGGTTTGCGGATCCGGGCTCATTGGTAACCTTGAGGTTACCTTTATCTGGCACCACTTGTCAAGTCCTTGCTAGGCCTGGTTTCAAAGCAAAAATCACGGTGACGCAAGGCGGCCCGAGGGAAAGACGTTTCAGGATTTAGAGCTCGCCCAAAAGGAGTCGAGCCTCCCCTACCGTGCCTTCAAACCGGGGGTCTTCCACGCGTAAAAGCAAATCATCCCAAACAGCTTGCACTTGCATCGATTCACCTATGAGATCTAAAGATTTCACCCACTCCTTTTGGTGAGTCAATGCAAGGGAAGTGTATCCCTTACCCTGGTATCTCAACGCCAAAACGATATCTTCCAACGCTTCGCAAGAAGCCTCCTCATCGCCCAATTCAGCAAACGCCTGTTGCCTTCCAATATAGGCATAGATAATTTCTTCGTGCCCAGAAAGATTGTGTTCTCGAAAACTCCTGAGGGCCTTATCGAAAGTGCTTAACGCCTTCTCAAACTGTTCTGATACCAAATAGTACACTCCCAAATCGACTTGGTTCATAGGCCCAAACCATGACGGGAAGTCGGTCCTCGTTTCCAAGTATTCTCCCAATTTCAAGAAGTCCCATTCCGAGATGGACACCCCGGGCCGAACCTCGGCTAAGAATATCCGTAAAGTTGCCAATCGATTCTGCGCAAGTGCCGTTGCGTAATCTTCTTCAGAATTCATACCAAAGTCACGCGAAGCTATCGGCGCTAAGATTTTCTCCCCTTCTTCCAAGAAATTTCGGCGCCCAGAATCCTCTTTCGGAAAGGCGTGGCTTTGCTCCAGCTTACTCCATGCATGCATTACAAAGGTCAGAGAATAATCTGATAAAGATTCCGCTTTCAGAAAAGCCCTGTCTGCTTCATGGAATGCGCCAATGGACATAAGGCCCTCACCTAACACCGACCAAAGCCCCGCCTTAAGAGAATCTGGCATGAAACGATCAGAGGCGAGGAGGGCATCCAGCTCTAAAAACCGAGTACGCCGGGCGCCTTGGACATCGGCTGAAAGCCATGAATTCTGAGACTGAATAATCCCTCGCGTGACATGCAAGGTCCGAATGGCTTGGGCCTCGGCTTTCTTGGCGTAAAACCCGGCAAAAGCCACTATCACGGTTGCTCCAAATAAAATTGCACCGATAAAAGAAGGTACTGGATTGCGCCGCAACCAATGTGCAATCCTGATCGGGAAAACTGGTATTCGAGCAGCGACCTGCTCGCCGGAACACCACGCCTCAAGATCTGCCGCGAATTCTCCGGCATCGGGATAGCGAGAATCGCTCCGTTCATCTAATGATTTCCGCAGAATTGCTTGTAAGTCCTTTGGCAAACGCCGCAGTGCTGGATTCCTTGCCACCCGACTAAAACAAAAGCACGACACTTGAGAGCGGAGCGTTCCTTCATGAACCTGACTGGATCCAATCAAAGCCTCTAATAAGGAAAGGCCAAAAGAAAAAACATCGGTGCTTGGTGCTAGCTTTTCACCACGGGTTTGCTCCGGAGAGGCATAGACCTTCGTGCCTAAGAATTCTCCAGTCAGTGTCATTTGATCGGGAGCATCCAAGACAGAAGCGAGACCGAAGTCACAAAGTTTAAAAGCCTCACCACTCCACAAAATGTTCGATTGCTTGATGTCTCGATGAAGGATTCCATGGCGGTGTGCCATCGCTAAACCACGCAACGGAATCAAAAGAAGCTGAACTATTTCTTTAACACCTTGAGCAAGCCATGCTTGGGCAACATTTTGCAGTTGTGTCTTAAGAGTTTCGCCTTGGCCAACGCATTCGGTGACAAGTGCATGTGATCCATTCTCTGTCACTGTACTAAATAGGCGAACAACCCCGGGGCTATCAAGACCGGCTAAGACCCGAGCCTCTAACGCGAGCCGGTAGGTGGCCCGCTCATCGACAAGATGCTCGCGCAAGACCTTTAATGCAACGACTCTTGAAAGCACAACATCTTTTGCTTGCCAAACCACTCCAGAGCTCCCTGCACCAAGGCGCCTTTCTAACTGGAATCTTCCAAAAACAATCCCTCCCTCTTGCCAATCTGGTTGCTCCTCATTCTTTGAAAAACACTGGGAGAGTTGAATCGCTTGAGCTTCATTTTCTCGAATGAGTGCAAGTGTCGAAGACTGTATGCGATCTGGCACACATGCAGCCACAAACTCCTCTTTTTGCAAACACCCGATGTGCTGCAATTGCTCTAAGTACTCTTGAAAGCAATCCTCTGGGCTTTTTCTCGCGGGTGAATCTTTCCTCATTGGGCCTTCAGGTAGGTGGAAAGACGATCCAGGACTCTCTGAATCGCTTTCCTAACCGCAGAATCCTTCATTCCCAAAGCTTGGCCTATCTCTGAAGACGGCTTTCCTTCCAAATAAAACCCTAAAATATCTCGTTCTCGTGGATTCAAGCGGCCAAGAGCAACCTGGAGCTGAGCATGCCCTTCCTTCTTGGACAAACTTTCTTGCGGACAATCTCCTTCCGAGGCAAGGCTTCTGACTAACTCACTTTGAGTACCTGAGGCTCTTTTTCTCCGCGAAATCTGATGTGCCTTCCAACTCATACGCATCCAAATAAGAGTACAGAAACGATTGCGGCCAAGAAACACTAAAGACGTTTCCGAAGCAAGTAAACCAAGAATCACCTCTCCCAATAAATCGTGCGTATTGGCAATGGGCTTCACCACAGGGAAGTCTCTAGTCAAACCACGTCTTTCGGAGCACAAATCGTAAATGTATCCAAAGAACTCCTTCTTCAAGGCCTCGCTCTCCGCATGGCCTTCCTGAATACTTTTAAAGACTAGTCCAAGAACGCTGTCGATTTCATCCCAGGATGAGTCCTCTTGCTCCGCATCGGAATAATCTCCAATCGAGTGCAATAGCCTCAATGCCGCAGGACCAAGAAATGTAGAGACAAAAGGAATATGGCCCGTAGAAGCGGGCGAGTCTGTGGGGGAACTCATCTCCTTTAGTATAAGGCCAAATGGTCAAATCGAATATTTTTCGCCTATTTCCCAAAAATGATGTCACAAACAATGCCTTGACCTCTCTGTTAAGGGAATCCCCCACACCCCCAAAAAAATCAATGAATCATCCTCAACTTTTTGTTTGTTCACTCCTACTTTTCGGATCTTGCCAAATAGCGCAACGAGAAGCTCAATCCCTTGGGAACCCACTTGGAACCATCGTCGCCAACCAAGATTGGGCGCTAAATATGGAATTTGGACAAGAACGGGTAACCGGCACTGGAAAAGGTGGGCAATTCCTCTTTTGGAAAACTGGAGATAGGAAATTGGCCAATGGCGTTGTAGGCACATCCACCGATTTCGGCCTGATCCCCGACATAGATGACTTGCGTTTGGGGGAGTTGCGATCGGCTGCTGTTTATGACGCGATTACAAAAGCCAATTGCGAAGTGCTTGCATACCCAATCTTCTCCTGGGAAGGAACTTCTAGCCCTTTCTCTGTGGATTACGTCGTCCACGTAAAAGGATTCCCCGGATGGGTAAAGGGAATCCAAGCGATTCCCCGCGTCAATGTAAGCGGCGTGAACTATTTGCCGGGATCGCATCAGGCTGGAGAACCACGCAGGCCATCTCCTACTTGGATCGCCCACGTTTTTGCAGGAGACCCTAGCCAAAGGCAAGAGAGCAAAAACGGATCCTCGCCTCCCCCGAGTTCATGGAGCAACTGGGACGAACCATCGACCCAAAACTGAAGCCAAATAGATGAACTCCAACCCACTACAAATCACAATCATGAAATTCGTTTTCTCTCTTTTTCTATTTTGCGCCCTTTGCTCGGCAACAGCAAACGCCCAATCCAATCAATGTTTATCCTTTGACGGAGCAACTGCTTATGGCGAAGTGGGCGTATCTTCTGCTCCAGTCCAAAACGCGACCTATGAATGCTGGGTTAAAATCGACCAATATGTCACCAACAGAGATGCCTACGCATGGACTTTAGCCCGCTGGGGTTGGTGGGACACTGGCATGCCTTCCTTCAGCCTCAAAACTGGCGAAGCAACCGGAATCGTCGGAATCGGCCACTCGCAACGTACGGCGCCAGGTACGATTAGAGAAGGTACTTGGCATCACTTAGCAACCGTAACCGATGGCAATTCGAGCCCCGGCTATGACCTTTACGTGGACGGCCAACTTGTTCTTTCCGAAGGCCCTACTCAAAATGTACCTGGATCTACGTGGACACTTTGCTTAGGCGCAATCAACTTCATGGGTTGGAGAGAATTCTATCTAGGGGAAATCGATGAAGCGCGCATTTCAACTAACCGTCGCTACTCATCCAACTTTATCCCTGAGCGTCGCTTGCAAACCGACGCCTTCACTTATGGTCTTTGGCACTTTGATGAAGGGTCCGGCTCAACCGCTTCTGATTCCTCAGGAAATGACCGCCATTTCAACCTCCATGGTGGATTTAGCTGGAAAGCTGGAAATGATCCTGCCCAGCCAACCTATAACCACACTGCTGCGAGCGCGGGGCAAAATCTGAATCTCTCGGTAACTAGTGCAACTCCTGGCGCAATCGTCTACTTTTGTTACTCCCTTCAAGGACCCGGTCCAACCACCATCAATGGCGGGGCAATCTTGGACCTATCAGTGCCTATCCATGGGGGCCTTACGCCCGGCTGGGGACACATCACAGATGCCAGCGGCAATGCCAACATGTCCGTAATTATTCCGGCCCGAATGTCTGGAGCAACGGTGTGGAGTCAAGTATTGGAAAATAATGCGGGAGCATTTCGAATATCCAACTTAGCCACAACCGTGGTTCAATAAATAGAAGGCAGGGTGTAAAAGCCCTGCCTTTTTCCAGGAACACACTTAGAAGCTCTATACCAGCCTCCCCCTCCCTCGCGCCCCCAACTGCGCTGCGAGATTAAGCCCTAAGCGGCTGAGGAAAGTCAGCTCAGCGCCTATCATTTGGGAGGCATTGAGCCCCCCATCCCATGAAGGCATACCTCGACCTCGTCCGCGACATTCTGGAGAATGGCGAAGACCGTGAAGACCGCACTGGCGTCGGCACGCGCTCCATTTTTGGCACGCAAAGCAAGTACGACTTACGTGAAGGCTTCCCGCTTCTCACCACGAAAAAGGTGTTGTTCACTGGCATTGTGCGGGAACTTTTGTGGTTCCTACGTGGCAGCACCAACATTCACGATGACCTTGCCGAATACACGCCCATTTGGAATGCCTGGGCCGATGAAAACGGCGACCTCGGTCCGATTTATGGCCACCAATGGCGCAACTGGGGTGGGCTAGGCATCGACCAAATCCAAAACGCCATCGATCAGATCAAAAACAATCCTGAGTCGCGGCGGATTTTGGTCAGTGCATGGAATGTAGGTGACCTACCCGACATGAAGTTGCCTCCTTGCCATTTATTGTTCCAGTTTTATGTACAAGGTGGCCGTCTGGATTGCCAGCTGTATCAACGCTCCGCCGACGTCGCGCTTGGAGTCCCATTTAACATTGCAAGTTATGCACTGCTGATGACCATAGTGGCACAGGAATGCGCTTTAGAGCCCGGCATTTTCACCCACACTTTGGGCGATGCGCACCTCTACCAGAACCATCTGGATGGCATTCGCACACAGCTCGAGCGCACTCCTGGATCGCTGCCGCAACTGGCAGTCGCGCACAAACCATTGGATGAGATTCAATACGAGGACATCCAAATCCACAACTACGAGCACGCCCCGTTCATTAAGTTTGAAGTCGCAGTCTAATTTCGATCTCGTTGTAGCGATGGACCGCAATCGTGGTATTGCGCGAGATGGAGACATGCCATGGCATTTGCCTGGTGATCTAAAATACTTTGCCAAGCTCACCGTAGGCAAGGGAGATAACGTCGTCATTATGGGACGTAAAACCTGGGACACGATTCCACAACGCTATCGCCCCTTGCCGCGGCGTAGGAATATCGTGATTAGCCGCCAAGAAGGGCTGCAAATAGCGGGAGCGGAATGCGCTACTTCACTTGACCTCGCCCTCGCCATGGCATCCTCTGCCCTCGGCTCCGTTTATGTGATTGGAGGTGCGCAGATTTACGCGCTCTCTCTAACGCACCCAAGTTGCCACGATGTATTTGTGACCGAAATCGATCACGACTTTGGCTGCCAAGTATTCTTCCCTCCACTTCAAGGATTTGCGCGTGCCGAAATCCTTGCAGCAGAGGAAGAGAACGGTTTGGCTTACCGCTTTACGCGGTGGTCACGCCAGGTTTAACCCCGCGCCTTACGGCACCGTTGCCTGCGCGGAGTAGGCAAACACCAAGGCTCCTTGTGCATTGGAAAGCACATGAAGCAGGGAATCAATCAAGAACAAACCTACCAAATGGGATTTCCTCCCGTAGCATTGACGCCTACGGATTCCCCTACCTCCCCCGATTCGCGTGTCACTTCAAATTCAACTCGCCACCTCTGAAGATCTACCAGAGGTCCGTCAGCTGCTGCATCGCACTTTTGTCGACGAGTTAGGCCAGTACGCCGATTCCGGTTTGGGCCAGCATGCGGACAAATTCGAGCACAAAAACCAGGCCTACCTTGCACGAGAAAACGGCGAGCTTGTCGGCATGATTGCAGTCCATGGAGAGGCGCCGTTTTCGGTCGCCGCGCGTATGCCGGCACACACCCCTATGGCGGAGTTAGCGAATCGCCCTTTAGAGGTGCGTTTACTTTGCGTGGCGCCCGGGCTTCGTGGAAGCCAAATCGCTTTCCGCCTCATGGCCGCAGTCTTTGCCCACGCGCTCGCACATGACTATCGTGAACTTTGGATTTCCGGAGTCGAGGAACAGCTGCCGCTTTACCGCAAACTTGGTTTTGAAGCCTTGGGTCCAGCAATCCCAGATGGCGACGTCGCGTTTACACCGATGCGAGTTTCACTCGACCGCTTACCATCTGGATTGAAACGCCTGACGACTCGCATGCACTCAAGCCGCACGCACAAGATGATCACTCTCCTGCCCGGGCCTGCGCGTCTTAATCAAGCTACACTCCACGCCGCCGCTTCGGCACCGGAATATCATCGCAGTGCCACCTTCCTGAAGGTCTACCGAGAGGTGCAAAAGAGCGTTTCTGCGTGGATGGACGACCACGACGTCGCACTGTTTCCTGGAGGCGGTACCCACGCGAATGATGTCATCGCGCAAATCCTAAGCCACTTGCCCGATTCCCAATCACGCCCTGGGCTCATTTTGTGCAATGGTGAATTCGGCAAACGTTTGCGCGATCATGCACGCGGAGCGCATTTGGCCCACGAAGTCATCGATTTTGGTTGGGGGCAAACTTGGGATTTACAGCGCGTCCAGCAACATTTGCAAACCCACCAACCCGCCTGGGTTTGGTCGGTGCATTGTGAATCTAGTTGCGGCATTCTCAATCCAATAGAGGAACTGATTACGCTCGGCAACCGCAACACTGCTTTCTGCCTCGACGCCATTAGCACACTAGGCGCACTCCCACTACCGCAGGGACTCGCATTCGCCAGCGCGGTGTCAGGCAAAGCACTGCAATCCTTACCCGGGATCGCCATGGTGTCGGCAGCGACCCAATGGGCTCTGCGCTTAACCAACACTCCATGGCCGCCTTCCTTGGACTTTTCAACCCATCGCAACAGCACCAACCCACCGCACACTTTGGGCTATCCGATTTTAGCTGCCCTACATGCAAGCTTAAGCACGGCTTGTGCGCCGCAACGGATAGCCTCGCGCCAACAATTCTATACCCGCTTGGGCCAATCGATTCGTCGTCATCTGGCTGAGCTCCAAATCCAGGTAATCGCTCCAGAGAGTGCGGCAAGCCTAGTCATGACCAGTTTTGAAGTCCCCCCAGGCCTGACCACACCTGAATTCCTAAACCTTGCCGCCTCCTGGGGTTATCAACTCGCTGGTCAATCAAGCTACCTCTGCAGCCGACGCTTAGCTCAGATCGCAACCTATGGTGAGTTTGAGGAAGCAGAATTAGACGCATTTTTTACCCAGTGGCAGCTCTGGGCCCGAGGGAGCAAATCCCCTGCGCTATCCCTATACGGCACGTAGGCCAACTACCGACAACTAGGCCCTGCGGTTCACCCAGGATTTTGCTTAGAACACAGCTCGCAGCCTTTTTTGGTGGTAATCTTTGCATAGCCAGTTTCGTTCCTGGCTTCAGCCCCCTCCGATAAAGTCTCGGATTCGCCAAGACCATTCATTCATGCGCCTCGCCACTTTTCTTTCTCTCCTGCTAAGCACTGCCACACTCAGTGCTCAAACCACGGTTCTATCCGAAGACTTTGCGGGAGCGGTTCCGCCTGCTGGTTGGATCAATGTGAACAACAACGGCAACCCCACGATTGGATGGCAAGCTGGCACCAACCCATTTAACGGGATGGCATGGCACGATGATGAGAGCATCGCCGATTCAGACAATGTCATGGTCAGCCCAATCATGGATTTCACTGGTTTGTCCAACGTCTATCTCCACTTTGAAAGTGAAACTCAATACACCCAATGGATGGCGAATCATCCCAGCAGTATTGGCGATGGCGTCTCCACCATGGAGATTACTACGAATGGTGGCCTAACCTGGACCGTGGTTTGGACCGACACGGCTCAAGTTGATTATGTGCGCATCGGCCCTACCGTGGACCTATCCGCTTGGGCTGGACAATCGAATGTGCAACTAGGCATTCACCTTTACGGAACCTACGACCAATCTTGGTGGGTGGATAACGTCATCATCGATGACCAACCCGTTCCTGTTCTTACCACCATCACCAATCCAAACAACGGACACCCTTACTTTCTGCTTGGACAATCCGACTTTGGCACCGCGCAAGCCATGGCCAACGAACTTGGTGGTTCTTTAGTTTCGATTGACAGCGCCGCAGAGAATTCATGGCTACTGTCCAACTTTGGCAACTTTGGCGGCAGCCCGCGTAACCTCCTGCTGGGCCTAAACGACGTCGCTTTGGAAGGTTCCTTTGAATGGGTCTCGGGAGAAGCCTTGACCTACACCAACTGGACTGCCGGGGAGCCGAATAATGGCGGCACCGGGGAAGACTTTGTGCAAATGGTAAGTGGTGGACGCTGGAATGATTACGACGGCAGCGGCGCACATGGAGTGGTAGAGATTTCCCAGGCACGCATCCGCACCACCCCATTGATTGCCGGGCAGCTTGCCACCATCACGGTGAACGGTCTCCGCGTAGGCTCTAGCGTCATCATGGTCTTCTCAACCAACGGTGCAGGCCCGACCGCCACCCCTTATGGTGTCATTGCCGTCGACCCAGACATGATCACCCCAACTTTCCCTGCGATCAGTGGTCAATTCAACTTTTCGACGTATGTTCCAAGTGCTCTATCTGGCTCCACGCTCTACGGCCAAGCCATTCAGTTCAACGCTGACAACACCACGGACCTCTCTGATGCCTTCTCAGCACCGATTCAGTAGTTGTTTGACCCAATAAAACCGCGAAATCCCGTTTCACCGCGGTTTTAAGCGCTAATATTGGAATGCCCTTTGATTTCTGTCCCCCCAGAAGTCTGGATTCTCCCAATTGACAAAATCCATGCACTTCCTAACTCTCTCAATACTTCTACTCGTAACGGCACCGGCTGCGGCTGCCCAAACCACTTTCCTTGCTGAGAATTTCAACTCCGGTGCGGTGCCCCCACCAGGTTGGACCACGGTCAATAACAACGGCAATACAGCCTCTGCGGGTTGGATATCTTCCGGTAATCGAGCTTGGCACGAAGACGAAGGTGGTGGCGTTGGCCAAACAGACAACACGCTAGTTTCACCGATAATCGATTTGAGTAGTGCCACCGCTGCATTCCTTCACTTTGATGGTGAAACAAACTGGGCAACCTATCTCGCAAACCATCCCACCTCAAATGGAAATGGTATTTCCAACATGGAAATAAGCACCAATGGTGGTCTCACTTGGACTGTACTGTGGACGGATACCTCTCTGAACAGTGGCGACACCTACTCTCCAACGCTTAACTTATCCGCATATTTGGGCAGCTCCAACGTTCAGATTGGACTGCATTTCAGTGGTGACTTCGCTCAGGAATGGTGGGTGGATAATGTGATTGTGGACGACCAGCCAGTTCCCGTACTCGCTAGTATCACCAATCCAAACAATGGACATCCTTACTTCCTTCTCGGGCAATCCGATTTCTCAACAGCCAATGCCATGGCGATTGCGCTCGGCGGCAACTTAGTTTCCATCGACAGTGGTGCCGAGAATTCTTGGTTGCTCTCCAACTTCGGCAACTTTGGCGGCACCCAGCGCAACCTTTTACTGGGCTTGAATGACACCGCACTAGAGGGCACCTTCGTTTGGTCTTCCGGCGAAGCTCTCACTTACACCAACTGGGCGGCGGGAGAACCGAACAATGGCGGCGGTGGCAATGAGGATTTCGTTCAGATTGTAAGCGGTGGCCAGTGGAACGATTTTGATGGCAGTGGCGGATATGGCGTGGTGGAGATTTCTCAGCCCACGATTCGTTCCACGCCGATGGTTGCAGGGGAGCTCGCAACGATTACGGTCAGCGGCATGCGCGTTGACTCCTTTGTGCAGCTAGTCTTCTCCACCAATGGCAACGGCCCTTACAACGGCCGCTACGGCGTGATGGAGGTTGACCCCGACATAATCACGCCTCCCTTCCCAGCGATTGCTGGAGGCTTCAACTTCTCGACCTACAT
>JASFYO010000048.1:0-10763 GCA_045047305.1 Planctomycetota bacterium
GATGGATGGAAGGCCGTCGCGCCTTGGCTGGAGCTTGCAGCACGTGGCAATCGCAACCTCACGGCACCTTTCTTGCGCGCAACTTTTGGCATGCCGCCAAAAATCCTTGGCTCCTCTCAACACACCGGACTAGATGATTTTCCACCGGGTGACTACTCCATTACAGCGCACCTTAAGGATTACGTACCAAGCGAACAAGCCTTGCATCTAGAGGGTGGCGGCGAACAAATCGTGGAGCTTGAGCTCATCGCTGCCGGCCAAGCAACAGGACGTGTTTTGGTCGACGGCAAGCCCTATGCGAACGCCAAAGTAGCCTTGCTTTTTACCGAACGCAGCGACGATATTTTCGGATTCACCCTTGATCTATTCCGCAGCCACGGTGTCTTCCCTAGCAACATTCCTGAAGATCTCATCGTCACCACGGATACCGATGGGAAGTTTTCTATCCGCAATGCAAAGCCTGGCTCCTATCAAGTCTTGATCCATGCAAAGGATTATCTCCCCACCATCCAATCGCCAAAGAATGAAATCCTTGCCCGGCAGAGCGTCGACCTTGGTGATTTTGATTTAGCTCTAGGCTTTGGCCTGGAACTAGTTGTGCGCAATCGCGATGGTGAAAACATTGAAGGCGTGGAGGTGCAATGGACTCGCGTTTCCACCAACTCGTTGATGAGCCTCCGCCGTAATCAGCGCGCTCCAGTGGCACAGACCGATGCAGAGGGTCGCGTGTTTTTTGGTGGCCTACCCAGCGAACGTATCACTCTGACTTTAGTCCACGATGATTACGCGCGCCATACAGAGGAATACGACTTCGCCGGGCGCACTGGCCGCGGCACCGACTTATTGGAGATCACCCTAATCCCCGGTGCTTCCATCGCAGGAAAAATCATGGATGGGAGTTCTGGCGCTGCGGTTGCTGGCGCCGAAATCGAGTTGTTTGATGCCGCAGCTAGCGATGAGTTTTTGGCCATGTTCGGCGAAGCAACCTGGGAGGCGCGCAGTGCCGAAGATGGAGCATTTCACTTCTCGCGCCTACCCGCCGGCGAATACATCATCACTGCCAAACATGATGAGTTTTCAGAAACTCAGTATGGGCCATTCATGGTCGAAGAAACTGCGGTAGAAGACATCACCATCATGCTGCATAGGGGGGCCACGCTACACGTCAAAGTTTTGGATAGTGAAGGTATTCCCGTCAGCGACGCTAGCGTAAACGCTCTAAACTCGCAAAGCCAAATCGCCGAGAGTGCAACCACTGATATGGATGGTATCGCGACACTGCCGCCACTGGCTGCAGGCAACTATCAAGTCACCTTCACCGACTTGGCCGGCTTCAACACCACCGATAACACCGGATCTCTTGATGTGGCTATGAAGTTCGTCACGCTTGAGGATTATGAGGAACGAACCCTGGTGATTGGTGGCATTGTGCCTCGTGCAGACCTCGAGGGCGAGGTCCGGCGCGCAGGAGAATTGATGGCAAGCGCAACCATTGCCATCATTACCGATTCTGGGGTCAAAGTTGGCATTGCGGATAAACAGGGTTGGTACGAAGTGAAGGGTGTTCCCTTAGGAACCTACACCTACACCGTGACTGCCGGTACCCCTCTGCGCGGCGGGTCCACGATTTTCGGCCTTCTAGAGCTCACTTCCGAAGGTACCGTACGCAAAGACATTGAGATGCCCCTGGAAGGCATCGAAGTGCATGTGACTGAAGCTGGCTCTGGCAAAGACTTGGCCAACCTTCCCGTCGCCATGCGTCCGATGGATGGCACCAACATTCAAGGCGGTACTTTTGGCCTAACTAATAACGATGGCGTTCTGGAGCTTGGCAGCCTAGAGCCTGGACAATACATTTTATCGGTTGGCAACCTTGCCGCAGTGTTCTTGGCTGGCGGCGATGCCGGACTCGGGTCCAAACAGATTAGTCCGATTGAGATTCGTGAAGGTAGCGGCATCCAACGCTTTGAAGTGCAGCTGGATCAAGGTGCGACCTTCCGCGTGCGGGTGCGCGACAGTAATGGCAACTTACTCAAGGGCGTGCACATGCATTACCTCGATTCCAACGGGCAAATCATGAATATCCTGTCCACCAAAGGCACCAATTCCAAGGGTGTCGCGGAACTTTCCGGCCTGCCTTCTGGCCCCGGCATCATTCTCATTCGCCACCCGAACCTTGGAGCTACGGAAATCCCTGTCGACCTCAGCGCGGGCACTCTCACCAAACGCGAAGCAACCCTCAAGGCCGGAACGCGGGTTTACGTGACTCCTACCGATGCCGATGGCAACCCCATGTCTGGGATCCTGGTCACCGCCTTAGATTCGCGCGGCGCTCCGGCCTCCTTTGCCTGGTCACAAGCAGAAACTCAGGCCACCAATGCTGCTTTCTTCTCCGGCGGAGAGCAAAAAGTAGGGCCTTTGTTGCCTGGTGAGTATCAGATTCAGCTCTACCGTCCGGGAAAAGCTCCAGTGCGGCATCGTATTACGGTTGGCGGACAAGAGGAAATGCACCTGCGGCTTCCCTATTCGTCCGACCAACGCTAGTCTTTGGCGCATGTTCCATCGCATCTTTATCGCCAACCGCGGCGAGGTCGCGGCCCGTCTGGTTCGCGCGTGCCAAGAGATGGGTATCGAAGCTGTATGTGCAGCCTCGCAACCTGACCTTGATGCTGGTTACCCCTACTTGGAGCAGGCAGCAGAGGTGGTCAATTTGGGCCCAGGCAGCGCCGCTGAATCCTACTTAAAGATGGAGCAGGTGGTGCAAGCGGCCAAGCAAACCCACTGCACCGCGCTGCATCCAGGATGGGGATTCCTCGCCGAGAACCCACGCTTCGCTGCCCTGTGTGAGGAACATGGCATTACCTTTATTGGCCCAGCACCAGAAGTCATGGACCGCATGGGGCGCAAGGTGTCGTCGCGCATCGCGGCTGCAGCAGCTGGCTTGCCAGTAGTACCTGGCAGCGATGGTCTACTTTCGAGTGTGGAAGAAGCCGTCGAGGTTGCGAAACAAATCGGTTACCCCGTGGTGCTGAAAGCTGACGCCGGGGGTGGAGGACGCGGTATTCGTCGCTGTGACCGCGAGGAGGATATTCGTGGTGCATTCCAAGAAGCATCGCGCGAAGCCGTGGCCGCATTCGGCAATGGCGATTTGTACATGGAAAAGTACCTGCTTGGCGGGCGTCACATTGAGTTCCAGATTCTGGGCGACGGCTTCGGCAAGGCGATTCACCTCGGCGAACGTGAGTGCTCGATTCAGCGTCGGCATCAAAAGTTGTTGGAGGAGGCGCCATCTCCGGTCATCGACGCAGAGAAGCGCGCTTATTACGGTGGATTGTCGGCGTCGGCAGCGGCCAACTGGAATTATGCGGGCGCCGGCACCATGGAGTACCTATTGGCCGATGACGGCAAGCTGTACTTCTTGGAGATGAACACCCGCTTGCAGGTTGAGCATCCGGTGACCGAGCAAATTACTGGCATCGATATCGTGGAGGCGCAAATTCGGATTGCCGCAGGCGAAGGTCTTCCCTGCACGCAGGAAGAAGTGCAATGGAATGGACATGCTCTTGAGGTACGCTTGAATGCAGAGGACCCAGAGCAAGATTTCCGCCCAGCACCAGGAGTTGTGGAGCAAATCTCCTTCCCCGCTGGGCAAGTGCGCATCGATACGCACATGGTTGCGCATGCAAAGATTTCTCCGTTCTACGATTCTTTGCTTGCCAAAGTGATTGCCTACGGCGACACCCGTGAAGAAACCATCAAGGTCATGCTCGACTGCCTTGCTGGCGCCGATATCCAAGGGCTCCCAACCACCGCAGCTTTGCATCAGAGCATCCTGCAGCATGAGGACTTCCGGGCCGGCAACTTCGACACCCTTTGGCTTGGGGAATTCCTCAAAGCCTAGGCCCCACGACTCCACCTGAGTCCCACCCGAGGGGCCTTGCGCGAGGCTAATCTGCTGCCATGGCCATCGTCCCACTCCACCCTTACGGCAGCCCCCGGGAGCAAACCCTGGATGATGCCGAGGTCGCGCGCAATGTCGCCTTCCTCGATGCTGCCAAGGAGAAGCTCACCGCCAACCGCGCTACCGTGCGTCTTGGTTGGGGCGAAAAATACACCGAGCGCGTGCATGCCAAAGGCAAACTGACTGCTTGGGAACGCGTGGATGCGTTAAAGGATGAAGGCAGCCCGGTGTTTCCGCTAGGCACCTTTGTGAACTGGGGACGCGAGTTCGATCAAGGTGGCCGCAAAATGCTGTCTCCTGGTGCTGGCGTAGTCACTGTTTTCGCCAAGGTAGAAGAGCGCTGGGTCATCATCATTGCGAATGACAACACCGTAGCCAGTGGGTCATGGTGGCCGGAGACCTCAGAGAAAATCCAGCGCGCACAAGAGATAGCATTACGTTTGCGTTTGCCTGTGGTCTACTTGGTCGACTGCAGTGGCCTGTTCTTGCCAGAGCAGTCACTCTCCTTCCCCGGCGGCACTGGAGCCGGGCACATCTTCATGAAGAACTCGCAGTTGTCGGCTGCCGGTGTTCCGCAGATTGCTGGCGTGTTCGGTGATTGCATTGCCGGTGGTGGTTATATGCCCATCATCTCCGATCGCGTGTACATGACCGAACAGGCCTACATGGTGATCGCCGGGGCGGCACTGATTAAGGGTGCCAAGTCACAGCACCTAACCTCGCTTGGGATTGGCGGTCCAGAAGTGCATGTGCACCAATCCGGCTGTGCCGATGAACGCGTACCTGATGACGAAGCCTGCATCGCAGCCTTGCGCAGAGAAGTTGCAAGCACTGCCGGTTCGGGTGCTGATTATCGTCGCGGTGGGGTTGCAGCAGCCGAACCCGAGTTCCCAGCGGAAGAGTTAGATAGCCTCTTCCCACCAGATCATCGCACGGTTTACGACGCACGCGAAGTGATTGCACGCTTAGTCGACCGCTCCCTGTTTTGGGAAATCATGCCTGACTTCGGGCAGGAAATGGTGGTTGGAGTCGGACGCATCCATGGACTTTACTGCGGCATCATTGCAAATGTGCAAGGGCCGATTGCAGATCCAGAGCATCCTGGCAAGTTACGCCCGGGCGGCATTTTGTACCGCGATGGCATCGCTAAGATTTCGCAGTTTTCACGCGCTTGCGATTCGGATGGAATTCCAATTGTGTGGCTGCAGGACATCAGCGGATTCGACATTGGCACCGACGCGGAAGCACGCGGCTTACTCGGTTATGGATCCAACTTAATCTATACCAACAGCACCAATCAAACTCCGATGTTTACGGTGTTGATGCGCAAAGCCAGTGGAGCTGGATACTACGCCATGGCTGGCCTGCCCTATGAGCCAGTGGTTCAACTCAGCACGGTGATTGCACGCCAGTCGGTTATGGAAGGACGCACCCTGGCGATTGCGGCTTACAACACCAAGCTAGATGACGATTTTGAAATCGCATCGAAGGATCCGGAAGAAATCGCCGCAATCAAGGCTGGCATGGCTGCAGTAGAAGAGCGTATTGAAGGCGATATGGATCCATACAAAGCGGCCAGTCAACGCGACACCGATGAAATCATTTCCCCAGCAGAGTTACGCCCCTGGCTGTGTTGCCTAGTGGAATCCGCATATCAAGCTCAAGGCTATCGCCGGGTGAAGAACCCCCGGATTTGGTCGCTGCATGACTTAGCCGCTATCCATGGGGGTGCTTAAACATGAAGGTTAGCCCTATCGTTATGATTTCCAAACCACTCGAGGGCGAGCTTGGTTGGAGTGTGCAGGCCCCTGGTGTCGGCATCGTGCGCGGTTTACCAGCAACTGGGAGTCGATTACAGCCTGGACAAGCCTGCGGTTTCCTCGAGGTCCTCGGCGTACGCCACCCGCTCCTGCTCCCCCACGATATTGGCGGCGCGGTCGCCAGTTTGTCTCTCGGTGTGGAGCGCTTACACGCTGTTGCTTATGGTCAAGAGCTGTTGCAGTTAAAGCCGCAACTCGATGCGGAAGACGGCATCGACGTAATCCTCAGCCCAGACCACGGCGAAGGCGGTTTGCTTTTCCGCTCTCCCCAAGCCGGCCGATTCTATGCCTCACCCGACCCCGATTCTCCCCCCTTTCTCAAGGTGGGCGATGAACTGGAAGTCGGACGCACCCTTGGCCTACTAGAGGTCATGAAAACCTTCAACCCGATCAAGTATGGCCAAACCCCTGGTATGCCTCCACGCGCCAAAGTCAAATCCATCTTGGTTCAGGATCGCGACGACGTAGAAGAGGGCACTCCTTTACTGGAACTCGAAATTTGAGTGCGACGCTGACCTTAGAGCAGGAAATCTTGCTCGCAGAACTAGATATCTACCGCGGCGTCGATGTTGCGGAAGAAGCGCATCGTAAGTTCATTCGCAAGCATGTCGCATCCACACCTCAGTGGTGGCACCGCGACACCATGCCCGGACATGTCACCGCAAGCTCCTTTGTGGTCACCCCAGATTTTCAATGGATGCTTTTACACCATCACCGCAAGCTCGATCGATGGCTGCAGTTTGGCGGGCACGATGATGGCGAACAACATCCGGCCAAAGCCGTGTTGCGCGAACTGGCAGAAGAAAGTGGCCTGCAAGACTTCTCCTTCTATGGGAATCCGGTCATCTTTGACCTCGATGTCCACACCATTCCAGCGCGTGCCTCGATGCCGGAGCACAAGCATTTGGATGTACGCTACCTCTTCGTTGCCACCATCGAGCAAGAGCTTCAGCCTGCTGCCGGAGAATCCAGAATCCTTCGCTGGACCCGGTTAGAAGACTCCGCTGCCCTCCTGATGGACGCAGGCGGGCAGCGTGTGTGCAGAAAACTAGAACAACTCAGGCGCAGCAACGATTGAGTGACCCCGCAAGCCATACTCTCTGCTAGGCTGGGGACATGACGCAAGGTGATATTTTGACCTACGCGTTGCAATTTTGCGCCGCAGTCAGCCTTTTCTGTTTAGCTCTCCAATTATGGCGGCAGAAAAAGGCCAAGGGGAAAGTCCATCAACTCATTCAAGAGCTTGAAGAAGGTCGCCGTAGTTACCACCTTCTAAAGTACCGCGCCGAATCGAACCGGATGCTGATGGAGATTTCCAATCTCTTCATTCACGTTTCGGAAGAGGAACTCGATGACTCCATTACCGAGTCCCTTGGTGTGCTAGGTAAGTTCCTCAAAGCGGACCGCGCCTTTGCCTATCTGTTCGCGGATAACCATAAGAGTTTCTCCAAAACGCATGGCTGGGCAAAAAAAGGTATCCGCTTAGAGATGGATTCACTGCAAGACTTGCCGATGCGGGACTACGCCTGGTTTACCGACCGCATCTTGCGACGGCAGCAAGTTCAGATTCCAAAAACCAGTGCCATCCCAAACGAGGGCAAGCTACTTCGCGATGCTCTGGTGAAAGAAAAAGTGCAATCCATGATTGCGGTGCCGATGATTAGCCGCGGCACGGTACTAGGGTTTATGGGGCTTGATTCTGTCACCAAGGCACGAACTTGGCTGGAAGATGAATCCGCAGCCTTACGCGTAGTGGCAGAAATCGCAGCCTCGGAATTCTCCCACCGCGATTCAGAGCAAGAGGCGCGCTCCAACCGGGGACAATTTGAAACTCTTATTGCCTATGCCCCCGTCGCGATGTTCGTATTTGACCCACGCGGCCGCATTCTCTTTGCGGAAGGTCGAGCGCTCGCCCGTGCAGGAGTGATTGCCGGTCAACTGGTTGGAAAGTCTGGTTTCGACCTCCTTTCTAAATCTCCAGAAATGTTGCTAAGCCTCGAGCGTGGTATTTCCGGGCAAGATTTTCGCTCTGAAATCCGCCTTGGAGATCGCGTTTTTGACGGGCAGTTCACCCCAGTCTTGGGTAAAGGGGACAGCATTGAACAGCTCATCGTCATTGCTACCGATGTCACTGACCGCTCAACGGCAGAGGACCGGCTTTCGAGAGAAAAGCTTTACGACAAGGTCACGCAAATGCCCAACCGGACTCTCTTTCTCGATCGGGTGCAGCAGTATTTAGACCGGCAGCAGCATGGTATGACCGGATCCGGCGCAATCCTATTCCTCGACCTCGATCGCTTCGTCAATCTTCACGATGCATTAGGACTGGAATCCGCGAATCATTTCCTTGCCCAAGTCGCTGGCCGTTTGCGCGAATTTTTCGCCCCCACCACTTTGATGGCGCGAGTGGGAACCAACGAGTTTGCAGTTTTAGTAGAGAATACTCCAGATGAAAAAAAGGCCCGAAGCCTGGCCGCAGAGGTGCAATCCAACCTCCGCGATGGTTTTCTGGTAGATGAACGCCGCATCGCTGCGACCGCAAGTATTGGTATCGCGTTGTCTTCGGTACGCCATAAATCACCTGCCGACTGGTTGCGAGAAGGACATACCGCCATGGTTTCCGCAAAACAACTTGGTGGCGCCACCGAGGTTGTCTTTGCACCGGTCATGCATACACGCATTCTGTCGAGTTGGAAATTAGAAGAGGAGCTCAACGATGCTGTGCGCCAAGAAGCAATTGAGGCTTGGCTACAACCTATCGTCGATTTGAACGATGGCAGTCCCGTTGGCTTTGAAGCCTTGGCTCGTTGGAATCATCCCGAAGGCGGCATGATTCCTCCAGCGCATTTCATTCCTATTGCCGAAGAAAATGGGCTGATTGTTTCCATCGGGTGGCTCATGCTTCATCAAGCCTGCAAACAACTTAGGGCGTGCCATGATTTACATCCTCGTTGGAAGGACCTATTTGTCAGTGTCAATCTTTCGGTGCAACAGCTTCGTGATCCAAGCATGCTGGAGCGCACCTTACGGATTCTGACTCGCTATGGCCTTAGGCCAAGGCACCTACACCTGGAAGTGACTGAACGCGAGGCACTGAATACATCGGAAGAGGTCATTCCACTGCTCGAGAGCATTCACCGTAGTGGTATCAGCCTAAGCCTTGATGATTTTGGAACTGGATACAACTCGCTCAACTATCTCAATAGCCTGCCAGTTGGCCTTATCAAGATTGACCGCTCCTTCGTGGTCAATATGAGTCGCAGCCACACCGGTCATAAAGTGATTTCAACCATCCTTCTCTTGGCCCATGGACTAGAGCTCGACACCATCGCGGAAGGCATTGAAACCAAGGAACAACTGCAGGAGTTGTTCGACCTTGGGTGTCGATTGGGCCAAGGATTTTTATTCGCCAAGGCCCTCGAACCCTCCCTGCTGGCCGATTACCTAGAGAATGGTCATCGCCTAGGTGCTGCCACCATCGGCTCGAAGTACCCAGTGAAGTGAATCCTGCGCAGCAAGTCGGTCTTCTCTACCGAGCGGTAGTTCAGCCACATTTCTTGCCCTTGACTAAAAGACACGCCAGTTTGCCATTGCAGAGGCAAACGCAACTCTCGAATGGGCGAGTCGAAGACAACCAAACGATTACTGCCATGTTGGCATTCCAACCATACGCGGTCCTCGTCGTTTACAGCTAAATACTGCTCCGCGCGCGAGAGGAACCACATGTCGGTTAGGACAAAGCGATAGCCCTTGGGAACGCGAAGCAACATGCGGGGAGTATCGTCATCAACATTCACACTATTCCAGTAAGGCTCATGGGCAAGCCCAAGTAATTCTAGAGAATCTTGCTGGGTCGGCACATTGACCGAAGCCAGCGCTTGGTTGTGTTCAGAGAGCAAAACGCCAACGAGGCCGCCGACGATTAGAAGTGGAAGGAATGGGAGTATTCTCATGCGTGTCACCAACTCGAGTTTAGGGTGGGCGTTGCTACCCTGGGACGCGAATGGAACACATTCTCGTCCTCAATCTGGTTGGATTAACCCCTAAGCTCTTACATTCCGGCAAGATGCCGGCGTTAGAGGCTTATGCGGCGGCGGAAACGGAGCGCACCATGACGCCCCCGCTGCCTGCTGTCACCTGCACGGCGCAAGCCGACATGCTGATGGGGGTTTCTGCAAGCCAGCATGGCGCCGTCGGTAACGGTTGGTATTTCAAAGACTTAGCCGAGGTTTGGTCATGGCGCCAATCTTGCCATTTGATTGATGGCGGCGGCAGTTTGGACTCAATCTTTGACCGCTGGAAAAAGAAGTATCCTCAGTCCACCACCGCACAGATTTTTTGGTGGTGGAACCTACCTGGTTTCGCTGACTTTTGCGTGACTCCGCGTCCGACCTATTACGCCGACGGCCGTAAGGGCCCCGATTTCCATACCTCGCCCCCACAACTGCACGATGAACTGCAGGAAACTTTGGGCGACTTCCCACTCTTCCAATTTTGGGGGCCGGGTGCGGGCATTGCCAGCACCCGATGGATTGCCGCAGCCACTTGCCACATTTTGCAGAAGCACAAACCAGGTCTCGCTTTGGCTTACCTGCCACATCTGGACTATGACCTGCAACGCTTCGGCCCCGACTCCGCGCAAGCACTCACGGCCGCTGAAGATTTAGACCATGAGTTTGATCGTTTGCATCAGGCGGCAAGCGCACTTGGCTACCGCGTGGTCGTGGTCAGCGAATATGGTATTGAAAAAGTCCGTAAAGCTGTATTGCCTAACCGAGCCTTGCGTGAGGCGGGACTCCTTCAAATCCATGCAGCACGAAATGGTTCGTTATTAGACCCAGGCAATTGCAAAGCCTTCTGCGTTTGCGATCATCAAATCGCGCATGTGTACGTGGCCAATGACGAAGACCTTGCGCCAACGAAAAAGGTACTCGCCAAACTCGATGGCATCGAACGTATTCTCGAATCCTCTGAGCTGGCAA
>JASFYO010000049.1:0-30765 GCA_045047305.1 Planctomycetota bacterium
GACCGCCCCTTGGTGGTTGCCGATATGCCTTTTGGCACTTACCACGTATCGGTCGAAGAGACCATCGTGAATGCCTTACGCCTGGTGCGTGAAGGCGGTGCACAAGCAGTCAAGCTCGAAGGCGGTGTTGCACGTGCGCATTTAGTGCAGGCTTTGGTCGAAGCCGATATCCCAGTCATGGGACATGTGGGTTTACTCCCCCAAGCTGTGAATGTGCGCGGTGGATTTCGCGTGCAAGGAAAGACTGCGGATAGTGCGCGTAGGCTTTTGGAAGATGCGCTTGCCCTGCAAGACGCCGGTGCTTTTGCGGTGGTACTAGAAGGCGTGCCGAGTGCAGTAGCGGCTCGGATTACCGAAAGGTTGACGATCCCCACCATCGGCATTGGCGCAGGCGGCGGATGCGATGGCCAGATTTTGGTCTTCCACGATGTGGTGGGACTCTCGATGGGACCGGCACCCAAATTCGTGAAGCGCTACGCCAATGTTGCAGAAGTCATGCGTCAGGCACTGAAAGGCCTAATCTCGGACATTCGCGACGGCAGTTTCCCCACCGAGGAGCACTCTTACGAAGCGACGTCGGAGTTGCCCGAGGACTGGGATTCTGAGGTGGAATAGCGCTGGCGAAGACGAGTATTCTCGCCTAAAACTCTTTCTCGATGGTCACCAGCTTTCCGTCTAGGAAGTGGGCCGCTAGGAGAATGTCTGGAGCAATGCGCACCGTTTCGCCAAGGCCATGGAGGCCTTTGAGTTTGGCGTGAGTGCTGCGCAGTCCTCCGAGCCACCAACGCTTATCGCAGACGTAAACCAAATCGCCTTCATCGGCGGCCAAATGGTGCATGCCTTCTTGATCGACCTGCACGGTTCCAGGCGCCAGGGAGTCATCGACCTCCCAGGTCATCGGCAATTTGAAACCCTTCCTATCGTTGGGCTCCCCGCCTTTAAAGTAACGGCGTGCATCCTTGATGGTCCAAATGGTGAGGCCCTCAAGCCCCTCGCGTTTGGGCTGCGTAAACAGGCTTACCAAGATGCCTACGCCGAAACAGACAATCAAGTTGTACAGCGCACCGATATAAAGGAATGGGCGCGAACCATCCTCCGGCAGCGGGATGCCCTGAGCCAACGGGCCGATCAATTGCACCGGATAGATGTTACCAAGCACGATGAGTCCAACCCCTGCCACGAAAATGGAAATGGCACCGGCGGAAGTGAAACGTCGCCAGAAGATGCCGAGGAATATGCAGGCCACCAAAGGCGGTGAAATCGTACTTTGGAACGCCGCGTGTGCGGTGTAGAGGTCGTCGAAGCGAGAGAATCCCCATGCTGCGCTCACACCAAGCACCGTACCCAAAGCGGATACGAACATAGCCACGCGCAGGTAGTGCTTATCGTCTTTTTCGATTTTGAGCAGATTTAGAATCGGGCGGTAGACATCGTTAATGGCAATCGCCGCCGAAGCGTTGATATAGGTGTCTACCGAGCTCATCAGTGCAGCGGTGACTGCAGCAATGAAGAAACCAAAGCCTGCGGTGGAGTTCAGGACCTCTACAACCAACACAAACACGTTGTCGGGCGCGACATCCGAAGGCAGCACGCCGGGGTCGGTGAGGATCATGCCTTTGCCAATCCAGCCAGCGCAACAAACCGCAATCGCGGAAATCGGAAGTGCAAAAAGCACATTGAAGGTGGCGGCTTTACGTCCGTGGTCGACCGAGCGACATGCCATGAAGCGCATGATCAGCGCTTGGCTCATGAACAAGAAGGCGATGGAACCGGCAATCGCATCTTGCCAGAACACGCCGATAAAGTTGAAACTTGGGTCGTCGTTGAAGTTGGCTAAGGGTAGCTTGAACTCCGCTGGGAGAATGCTCCAGAAGGCGTCGAAACCGCCAAACCACTGCAATCCGAGCATGAACAGAATCACTCCAGCCAAGAGCAAAATGAAACCTTGCAACAAGTCAGTGAAAATCACCGCGGTTTGTCCGCCAAAGGTGATGTAGATGCCTGCAACGACTGCAACCACCCAAATGATTTCCATGAGTGACCACCCCAATGCCCCACCAACAATCGGTTCTAAGGTACGTGCCATGGTTAAAAAACCGATGCCCACATAACCGATCATATAAACCAACTGCACAATGGTGGCAAGCACGCGTACGGTTGGATTGAAGCGACGCTCGAAATACTCCGGGATCGACTTCACCTTCATGTAATACACGATGGGTAACCACCCAAAAATGAAGAGTGGCATGAAAAACCAATCGTTCATGTAAGCCATCGAGCCGGAAAATCCATGCTCGAAGCTCTTGCCGCTGTACTTAATGAAACTGTGGCTGCCTACTCCCGTGGCCACGATCGACATGGTGATAAGCCACCAGGAGAATCGTCGGCCGCCGAAGAAGAAATCGCTGGTGCTGCGATTGAAACGTGCAAAGTAGGAGCCGAAGCCCAACACGATGACGAAGTAACCAATCAGAATGCCCCAGAAAACAGGCGAAGAGGCGGCGGCGGCGGCGGCTTCGGCAGCCATCGCCGTAGAGTCACCGGTCACATGCTGTTGCAGCAAAGAAAGCAGGAACATGATGGCTTAGAGATGGGTCGCAGCGAGAATTCCGGCGGCGTGTAAGCCTGCGTACCAGAAGTATCCAAAAAGAAGCACACCAAGCCAGCGGCGGTGCTCAGCGCGCTTGGGGTTGAAGGCGCCACTTTTATAGGCAAGGAACAATCCACTGAAAAAACACAGGCCACCTACCCCGTATAGGTAGATGTACGGCATCCAAACACGTTCGAAGGTCAGGGGGTCCGCCATGGAGCGCTCATGATATCGGTTCCCCCTGCCGTGTGTCCTTGTTCCAAAGCATGGCTCGGCCTAGTATTAAAAGTGGTCGCTTGCGCAATCACATGAATACTACGCCTAAAACACGCATTCCCCTCCGCCAAGCTCTCGGGCAAGAAGTTCTGCTTCTCGACGGCGCCATGGGGACGGAATTGCACCAACGCGGGCTGCCCTTTCATGGCAACTTTGAAACCGCCAACCTCGAACACCCACAATGGGTACAGGAAATCCACCAGTCCTTCTTGGATGCGGGCTCGGATGCCATCCTGACCAATACCTTTGGTGCCAACCGCTATCGCTTGGCCAAGCATCAGCTGGAAAACAAGCTGCAGGAATTGCTCGAAGCCGGCGGACGATTAGCACGCGAAACCGCTGGTGAACATGCTTATGTGATTGGATCACTGGGCCCACTTGGTGTGGAGCTGGAACCGCTCGGCCGGCTTTCACGGGAAGAGGCACAAGCCGCCTTTGCCGAATCTGCCAAATATTTGCTCCCCTTTGTCGACGGCTTCTCCTTAGAGACCTTCGACAATGTTGCGGAGCTGGAATGCGCAATTCAAGGGCTCAAGCAAGTCACCGACCTTCCCATCTTTGCCTTTCTAACCGTAGGTGACAACGGGCGCACCTTCCACGGCACCACCGCTTTGGAGTGCGCCAAACGCGCCGAATCTGCAGGCGCCGACCTAGTGGGCTTCAACTGCAGCAGCGGACCGCGCGTGGTTCTGGATGCGGTGCTAGAAGCTTCCCAAGGCGAAATTCAAATTCCATTCGCCGCCAAACCTAACGCCGGTATGCCGCGCGAGGTCGACGGCAGGGTTTTCTACGAAAACGATCCAGACTACTTCGCACGTTTTGCGCGGCGCTTCCTGCAGGCCGGTGGCATGGTACTCGGCGGATGCTGCGGAACCACCCCTGACCACATTCGTGCACTTGCGCGTGCTGCACGTGCGGGATCCGCTCAATTGCGTCGCGCAACCAAGCAACCGAGTGTGCGCGAAGGCGCAGAAGTGCAAGCGCCAGATCCGGGCATGGAATTAGTGCCGTTAGCCGAGCGTTCCCGCTTCGCCGCCGGCCTCGCGCGTGGACGTACGGTGGTTTCGGTGGAACTCGTGCCGCCTCGTACCCCCGATATGAGCCAATTGCTCCAAGCCGCGCGCACTTTAGACCGCCACGGTGTCGATGCCGTGAACTTGCCCGATGGACCACGGGCGTCCGCGCGTTTGTCCAACATCGCATGTGCTGCCATCTTGTCGCGTGAAACCAATATTGAGCCACTGCTGCACTTTTGCTGCCGCGACCGCAACCTGCTAGGCATGCAATCCGATTTACTCGGTGCTGCAGCACTTGGCCTGCACAACATTTTGGCCATCACAGGAGACCCACCCTATCAGGGGGATTATCCAGATTTGACGGCGGTGTTCGATGTCGACTCGATTGGCCTCACCAACATGATCAGCATGCTCAATCGCGGCCTCGATTTAGGCGGTAACGCGTTGAACCAACAAACTACTTTCTGTTGTGGCGGAGCACTCAACCATACCGCATTGGATTTGGATCGAGAACTGGAACGCCTGTTGTGGAAGATCGATGCCGGCGCCGATTACTTTATCACCCAGCCGGTGTTCGATGCCGACACGCTGCTTGCACTCATCGAGCGCTTGCCCGCTCACACTCCGCCCATCCTTGCCGGAATCTGGCCGTTGCGCAGTCGTCGCAATGCCGAGTTTTTGCACTCGGAAGTGCCAGGCGTTCATTTGCCGGAGAAGGTTTTGCAACGCATGGCCGCGGCGGAAGACCGCGAGCAAAGCGCAGAAGTGGGCATTGAAATCGCACAAGAAATCGTTGCGGCTTTGCATGGCAAAGTGGCTGGATTCCAGGTTGCGGCCCCGTTTAACCGTATTGAGCCCGCCTTGCAGGTAGTCGCATCTATCCGCGAAGGTGGTTAACGATGCGTGGCAGTGCGGTCACGTGCGGCACTAAGTAATCGACATGACCCGGGGCGGAGGAAACCGAATCCTTCACCCATTGCGGGGTGTGCGCCAAGTCCATAATCCCCACCCCTTGCGGTGCTGCTGGGTTGCCGTCGACACGCATGGCTAAAGGCTCAGACAAATCTAGAGATAGGACATCGCCGACCACCAGATTGGGTGATTCGCGTTCTAGGATCGCACGGTACTGCGGGCGGTTGACATGCACCTTGCGTCCGCTGAAATCCATGCTGCGATGCTCCTTACCGAGGAACTGCTTGCCGCAACGTCCATAGACTCGCAAGGGTGAAGAACCGGGTTCGGTTTCGCGGCCGTCATCGACTCCAAAACCATGATGCGAAAACCAATCGACGACTTTGCCGCTGGGCGCATTGGTAGCGAAGACCACGTTGACATCGTTCTCTAACAGCCAATGCAAAACGCGTTCGGCGCCTTCGGTTAAATCGTGGTCAACCTCCACGCGGAAGCGGTCGCAGGTGCTGTGATAGCAATGGTCTAAAAACTCCAGCACCGTGCCGTATTCTTGCAGCACTAAGGCGCGAAATGCAGAAGAAGAATCGCACGCAGCCTGATCGATGTACTGCCCGATCGCGGTCGGCACGGCAAAGTAATCCTCATCTACATAAGAGCTAAAACGCTCATCCAACTGCCAGCCATGGTGTTCTGGATTCGCTAGCACCGCGCTGCGAAAATGCTGGTAGGCGGGCTCCATTTCTTCCATGCTGTGCCCCACCATGCGTGCAAGTTCACCGCGCACCGTCTTGTGTACCGCCTGGAGTTCACGCCACGGGTTGGTCCACACGCCATCGAAGTCGGTTAAAAAAGTAAAGGGGCTCGCCATGAGCCCCTTAGTTTAGCAGCGGAGGCGGCGTTGACTTAAGGCACCACCACAATGGGCACAGCTACAGAGCTCAGGCTTGCTTGGGTGCCGGAGTAGCTTATGGCTGCAAAGTAGAGCGTAGTGCCGATTAAGTTGGTGAGTTGGCCAGCTGGTACACGGACGCGGACTTGATGATCGCCTTCGGAGTTCAAACTGCCGCGGAAGTTTGGCGGCGGGCTTTGCAGAGATCTTTGAAAGAAAGGATCGAAGGTCAGAGGCACATCGATGCCGCCAAGCGGAGTGGAAGAATTGCCGGTGGACGATGCGAGAATGCCGAAGGATTTTCCAGCTTCACTAACGGGGAAATCCACTTGGAAGCGCAACTCACTTGGCGCCGAAGCGGAGAGACTTAGGCTGCCTCGGTTACGGAGGAAGGGGTCGAGAGTCAGGGCGACGACGCGGCCTGGGAAGCTGAAGCCGTACAGAGGTTCCCCAATCAGCAACTCCGGTATGCCATCGCCAGTGCGGTCGAAAGCCCCCATGCTGATTCCGAAGCCTGTGTATTGGCTCTCCCCCTTAAACTCCCAGAGAATGGAGCCATCACGGCCATTGAGCACGAGGACGCGGGGCTCATCGAGTTGCGCGAGGGTGGGTTGGTAAACCAGGAGATCTTTATATCCGTCTTGGTTTAGGTCATCCACCGCCATGACATCTTCGCCAAAAGAGCCATGCCCCACGGTGCCGTCGGTCCTCCACAGAGGCAGTCCTGTGGCGCTAGAAAGCATAGTTACATAACCGGCCCCTTGCTTGTTTGGAGTGTCGAAATAGCGTGCCCCCACAATAATCTCATCAATGGAATCTCCATCCAAATCTGGGAGGGTGGTAAGTGCATCACCATAGCCTTGGAGGGGCTCCATGGTGGCTGGAGGGTAGCTGCGAAGGATCACTCCACTCGGTTGGCTAAGCGTATACACCATGCCTGCATCGAGAACACCATTCACATTTTCCCGAGTGGAGGTAAGAATATCGCGCTGACCGATACCACTCGTATCAGGGCCAAATGTAAGTGTTCGGCCAAAAAAATCAGACTCATTTCGTCCGTAACTCTGCCAAAGGAGGAAACCCGTGGCGCCTGACCAACAGTCAATTCGTCCGACAGATCGATCTCCCGCTGGGTTTTCACTCTTGTGAGAGGAGATAAGATAATCCCCAAATCCGTCTCCATCCAAATCTTGAAGCCCAAGCAGGGCGGCCCCCAAGCCCTCACCAGCGCCTTGGACAGTCCCGACCACCCCAAAGTGCTCCCGGATCAAAGAACCGTCCAGCCCACTAAGGACTACCACTTTTCCTTTAACGCCATCAAAGCCCAAGTTGCCAGCCAACAAGTCGGCGACTCCATCACCGTTTAGATCAGAAACGAAAGAGAGGGAACCGCTGGTCACTGGGTAAGAATCTGGTATTAGCGGTTCGTATTCCCAAAGGATGGTGCCCGTTTTCCCAGAGTAAAGTTGCAACAAGCCTACCTGTTGGCCAAAAGCATTAAGATGTCCGTGACTGCCTACTGCAAACTCTGGAATACCGTCCCCATCAAGATCCGGGCCGACTTCGAGAGTGCCACCAATGGCATCGGTAGCCATAAGGGCCCCTTCCACTTGTCCAAGGGAATCCCAGTCTCCCCCCACGGTTTGCAAAGCCGCAGGGGAAGCAAGAACTAGACTGGCTAATATGGTGATTATCATGATTTATCTCCTGTTTGAACTTTATCACAAGGCTTGATTTGGCTACTTAGAAACATGGTTACTGTACCTCAAAAGCACCTGTATCCCGTCCTGGAGCAACCGTCCTAAGGAAACCAGGACCACGATTGTCGGTAATTTCAGTGGCAAATGGCACATTCAATCCCTTTCCAATTACCGGACTAGAAGTGGTTGGAAAGACATCTCCAAGGAGGTTCCCCATAAAGGTGAAGGATCCAAGCAGTGGAGGATCATAATAATTGAACTGGGCAGTGGTGTATTGGGGGAGAATACTCCCACTCTGAAGTCGACCAAGATTGGAGTAATCGGTTCCCGCAAAAATGTCGTTCCATTGCCCCATAGAACCGATTGGGGGCGGTTCTGGGTAATAGGCCAGATCAGAAACACTGCCACCAGAAGAGCTAAACCCGTTCTCATTCAAGACACTATTGTCAATGCGGGAGCCAGACATGGCTGGCCACAGGGAAGTTTGGGCTAGAGAAGTACTCCCATACAAAGACAATGCATAAGGCGTAGGGTTATCCGAAACCGTAACGTGGGACAAGTTCATGAGCAAGACATTGGACTCGTCCGTGGAGATGACAGTAATCGGGTTGGTCTCTTTGGCTAATGCTCCCGTCGACATGTACATAGGAGGTCCGATTCCTAGATTCTGTGAAACCGTAGAATTGGTCACGATAAGCCGTTGTTGGCGAGACGGCCCGGATGTAGAAAACACCATGTTAATTCCACTAGTGTGGTTGGCAGAAGCTGCGGAACGGTGCACGTGAAGTTCAATATTTGATTCCAGCATGTGGGTATAAATCCCGTGCCCTCTCACCGAATTGTCGAGATCGAGACCGTTGCGCAAGAAGGTACATAAGTCAAACTCGGCAAGCGGGAAGCCATCGGCTTCATCGTCAAAGGAGCCAGAATCCAACCAAACTCCGTGCCGGTAATTGTCATCAAAATGGCTCTCCCTCCCTTCATCGACCGTCCATGCACCTTCCTCTAAGACTTGCAAGTGAAGCCCTGATTGCCCCAATTGGCTCACAGGCAGGTAACTATTGCCGCCTGCCGCGCTTCCATTAAAGCGAAATGAAGAATTAGTGCAATCGAGAAAACCGGCGGAGTCATTCTGCATCACCACGCCATAAAATCCTTCGCCTAAGGCATCGCGAACCGAAACACCTTCCAGATTGAAGCGGCCCTGCACACCCTGCCTAATACTGACCTCGATTCCGGCGCCTCCAATGGCTTGTTGGGTAAAGGGCGGAATGATAGGGATCGTGGAGCTGCGGCCTGAAATCTCAATATTGCGCAGGTTCACTATGAGGGTATCGTCTGCCTGTGCATCGTAGCCCTGAAACGCCATCATAGAAGTAATGGTGTCGGAGTCGGAAGGGCGCAAATCTGAGGATTCCACAGAGAATCGATAGGTATGCGCACCAGAGCCTGCCGCATCCGTAAACTCAAGGTCAATCTGAGGACGATCCGAAGGAAACGAAACTGAGGGAGAGCGCATAAGACACCTACGCAATAGAGCTCTCGACCCTATCGACTCTGACACACGAACGCGGACAGCCTGCCTGCACTCATAAAAGGCAACTCCATCAACCAAGAAATCGGTCGTGCCTGGCTGTAATGGAACGTTGTCCTCAATTTGAATCCCAACTTCAAAGTCCCGAAGCTCAAAACCCTGGTTAGTGTCTGGAAGGGTCAATGGAACCACCGGTAAATAGCCGGTAATCCCAGTCATATTCGAGCCTGTATTCACTTCAAGCATCTCGAAGCAGGTTCCCCCCGGAACGGGGCCGGCAGTAAATACAGCCGAAGGAGGCCTTACGGGTAAGGTGCCATTGACATCCCAATAGCGAACTCGGGTACCGTCTGGAAGTTCCATGGGGAAGGTCTCGGTCTGATCGACAGGGAGCAGAGAATTAAAGGTGTAGGGATTAGCAGCCCCTCTACCAGCAACCCAAAAGACTAGAGGTGCGCCAGAGCCAGCGAGGCCGCTTTCCGTGGTTATGGCATAAGATAGAGACATATATGGGGTGGTGATGGAACCATCGCCACCCGGTGCTGCTGTGGAATCTACATAAAAAGTTTGCGAGGAAAGGTGATTGCTAAGCGAAAAAATCGCTAAGAAGGAAAGTAGGAAAGTTTTACACATTGTGGGAGTGTGGTTTCAAAGAAAAGAATGAGGGATAGGAGCTACCCGACTCTAGCACCATCCAGAGATTGGTTTCAAAAAAAATATGTCCGAATGTGGAAACCTACTTCGGAGCCACCGCAAGGCGGTTTAACTCCACCACCCCAGTGCCTAACTGAGAATCAAAGCCAGGGCCGCCCATGAGGGAGCCTTCTTCATCGATGAGTAAATAGACGAAGGTGAGCACGGAGCCGTCGTCGGCGAGGACCACGACATCGTCGATGCGGCCGATAGCGCTATCCGAGTAACTGAATGTTCCAGAACCAGAAGAATAGGCGTGGATTAATTCATCATTATCCGGGCGACGAATCTCGCCGCTCAAGACCATGCCGGCAGCATCTAAGTTAGCAGTAAAGCTCCTGCGCTTGGCCATCTCATTGGCACCGAATCCATCCCAAAGTCCTTCCAACAGGGTAGCTGGAAAGTGGCCGTCGCCGATGCTATGCACCAAAGTAAAACTGCCTTCAATCAAAGCACCATCAATCGCGAGGTGGCTGAAGGTGCCGGTAAGGGTCGCCATGGCATCGTCCATTTGCGCATCTAAAACCAAGTTGTTGGTGAAGATGTTCGACTCCATGATGGTCTGCATAACACCGGTCTCAGAGAAATCGAGACTACGCACCGAATCCGCCCCCTTCCACTCGTTGCCCAAACTGTCCGCTGCTTCGTCTACGGCACCAGCGGCAATCCGAAGGTAGAAGTTACGTTCTGGACGTGCCAGGTTGTCTGGGATCAACTGCCCCACCCAGTCTCCATCCAAGTTGGAAAGATCGAATGTGATGGTCGTGCCACCACCGGTTCCGCCTGTACCAGGGCCGGCTGTAGCGGAAAGGAGGTCTGGCCCTGGGTGGGCACAGGCCGCTAAAGAGAACATAGACAGCAGGAAAAGACTGCGTCCGATGGTGGGGATTCGTGAAGAAAGGTACATGGTTCGGGACGAGAGGGTCCGAATTTGCGTGAAAGGCGGTGAAATCGCTCTCCCGAATAAGGGGGAGGCTAGATTCGACTTCAGTGGAATCTTATTGCCTAAGTCCCTCACTAACCGAGATTTCCTGGGAAAGCCCAAATTTCCTCCATAGGAGTATGCATTTTCCCACTTTCGCCTGCCTTCAGAGGATATCCTAATAAATCTGGTTAACCAAGTTTCTGGAACCCACTAGCTGTATCTCCGTCCCATTCCTACCGGTGCTCCCCTTGCGCCTGGGACTTCCCTACTCCTCCTACCCATGAAAACAAGGACCCTAATTTCTTTCGCGGTTGCTGCATGCCTTGGCCTGTCCGCCACGGCCTCCTCTCAAAACGAACAACCGATTCAGGATCCCGTCGGCACGGCGCTTGATTCCTGGCAGATGGATCACGGCGCCAATTGGCGCTTACGACTCCACGATGACCTCACCACAGGTCGCCACTTGTGGGGCTACCACACAGAAGCTCGCTTCACTCCATCGCTCGACTCTGATTATGAGGAGCTTGCGCGCATGGCTTACGATGAGGCCTATGGCATGTTCGCGGTTGCCGATGGCACCCTAACTCTGGAGCAGGTCAAGCATTTGGCTTTGCAGCAGATTGGCACCACCGACAAGGTTGCCGTGGAGTTTCGCCAGTACGTGAAAGGCATTGAAGTACTCGAGGCATCGGCCCACGCCATCTTCGATACCAAAGGTTCCTTGCTCTCCTTAGACAGCCGCGCCATCCCTGGTGTGGAATCGATTTCCGTGCGCCCTGTCGCCGACCGTTTCGCCGCAGTCAGCGCTGCCATCGCCTACTACGCGGAGCTTGAAGGTGGCCGTGAAGCCAGCTTCGTTGGCATTCCAGAGTTGGTGATTATCAAAAGTCACCCAGGAAAATTTATGGAGCCGCGCCTTGCTTGGTCGATTGAGTTACGCAACCAAGAGACTCCTGAAAACCCTGCAGGTCGAACCATTTTCATTGCTGCAGACAATGCTTCCATGGAAATGCTCGAGGAGCGCAATCTGATCCACAACCAACAAGCCACTGGAACCGTAAACAGTTACGCCACTCCAGGCACTGCAGCTCACAGTGGATCCAACCCTCCGACTTTGCAGACCATGCCGTTCATGACCTTGACCAGCCCGGTGGGCAACACGCAAACCGATGGGAACGGCAATTTTGTCCTGAATACGCCAAACAACAACCCGGTCAACATCACTGCGACCTACAACGGCCCATTCTGTCGTGTGTTCAACCAAGCTGGTGGCGACCACAGTACCACGGCTAGCTTTACTCCAGGCATCGCAGGTAGCATGGACATGAACACTGCGCAAACGGAGTTCATCACTTCGGAAGCCAGCTGTTACGACTCGGTTATGGACCTTCGTGCTTGGCTCAAAAACATCGATCCAAGCGACAACACTGCTGACTTCCAGGTGCGCACCAACGCAAACTTGAATTCGACTTGCAATGCCTACTTTGATGGTTTCTCCATCAACATGTTCCGCGCAGGCAGCGGCTGCAACAATACTGGCTTCAGCACTGTGGTTACCCACGAAGAAGGCCACTGGCTTAATTCCCTTTACGGCAGCGGCAACGGTGCCGATGGTTTCGGTGAAGGAAATTCCGATGTCTTTGCCATGTACATTTACGACACTCCAGTGGTCGGTCAAGACTTCTTCACCAATGGCGGCGTCATTCGTCGCGGCACCAACAACCGCCAATTCTGCGGTGATACCAATGGAGGCTGTTACGGCGAAGTCCACGCAGACGGAGAAGTACTCATGGGTGCCTTGTGGAAGGTTCGCGCGAACCTCAACAACACACTAGGCAACGCTTCCGGTGACCTCACCGCCGACACGCTTTTCGTGGCATGGATGAACGCCTACAACGATGGCCAGATTCGCACCTTCATTGAAGAACACTGGTTGGTTCTAGACGATAACGATGGCAACATTTTTAACGGCACCCCGAACTTCGCAGACATTGATGGTGGTTTCCGCCAGCAAGGCTTTGATGGTGTCGATCTTCAGTTCATTCAAATCACTCACGCCCCACTCGGCAACAGCCTCTCCGAAGCTGGCCCATACGTAGTGGATGCAGACATCACCAGCTTGATTGGAAACATCATCACTTCTGCAGATGTGGTTTACTCCGTCGACGGTGGCCCAAGCATTACCCTTGCGATGACCAACAGCGGCAGCTCCTACAGTGCCGGCATTCCTGGACAGGTTTCTCCTGCTCGCGTGAGCTACCACATTGAAACCGGTGACAGCGGCGGCAACACGGAGAACTTCCCACGCAACGGCAGCGAACTCATGTTCGTAGTTGGTGTTGAAAACCAGATTTACTTCAACGACTTCGAAGGTGCTACCGACGAAGGCTGGACCCATGCTCAAATCGCAACTCAGGATGACTGGATGCGTGGCATTCCTGCAGGCAAAGTAGATGATCCGAGTTCTGCCTACGCTGGCAACAACTGTTGGGGCAACGACCTTGGCCCAAGTGGCTTCAATGGCTCCTATGCTGCCAACGTCAACAACTACCTAGAGTCTCCGGCAATCGACTGTAGTGGAGAAACTGGCGTCACTCTGCGTTTTGCTCGCTGGCTCAATGTTGAGGAAAGTCGCTATGACTTTGCTCGGATTACTGTGAACGGAGTTCAGGTTTACGTAAACCCATTCGCTGGACATGCACTGGAAAGTTCTTGGAGCATTCAGGAGATTGATATTTCCGCGATTGCCGACAACAACCCTTCGGTGAAAGTTCGATTCTCCATGCAATCCGATGCAGGATTAGAGTTTGGCGGTTGGAACATCGATAACTTTGAACTCATGACGCTGGAACCTGTTCCCGGTGGCAGCAATACCATTAACCTCAGTGGCGACACCACGGCCCTTCCTGGCGCCACGGTGAATTACACCATGAGTGGCATGCAAGCTGGAGCAACCTGGGCCTTCTTGGCCAGTGGTTCGAATGCTGGCACGGTCATCTTGGGTCACACCTTTGAGGTCGGTCCAGGCTACAACATCATGGACACCGGAGTCGCTGATGGCTCGGGTAACGCATCCACTAGCTTCACCATTCCATCGAACTTGCCAGCTGGTGCTGTTGGTTACATGGAAGTTGGTTCGCAAAGTGGACTTGGAGTGGAAGACTCCAACTTGCTGACCTTTACCGTTCAGTAAACGCAAACTGCAAGGGAACGGCCTGATTGGGCCGTTCCCTTTCCTTGCCCCCACAGATCTTTAGCCACCAGGCACCTTTCCTTACTGACCTCCCATGCTCCTTAGCCTGCTTCTAGCAACCCAACTGCAGCAACCCTTGCCGCCCGAAGCGCCAGCTGTGATCGCCCCTTCGGTGGCACCTGGAATGATGGCCTCGGAACCGCGCTATGCGGTTTATGCATTTGGCAAGGATCTGGATTTACGCGATGCCTTAATTCGCCACGGCATGATGTTCGATGACCTCGGAGGCTACATCCTAGGCACCAAAGATGCTGCACTCGCGGCACGCTTGGATGTCGACATGATTGGCTTGCCGGCACTTGCCGATGGCGAATCCGTGTTCACCATCATCGAGCATCATGGGGAAGATGCGCACGGCGTCGGCGAATCCGGACGCCTATTGTGGACCTCGGCGGATCAGCGCATCATGCTGCGCGCCTTGAATAAATCGCAAGCTGCTGCTGCGGCAAATAGCAACTTTCGCTGTCACGGCGCAGTACGCAAGATGAGTTTGCAGGGCATACAACCAACATCTTTGCAGAGAGGACGCTTGGGTGCCATCACTCCAAACCCACAGATTGCTGGATGGGTTGCGCAGGTTTCACAAAGCAATTTGCACAACGATGTCGCGACCATGGAAGCATTTGGTACGCGTCGTCACTTTGAAAACGGAGAAGTGAACGCGGAAAACTGGTTGGTTGCCCAATTCCAAGGCATAGGCCTTAGCACCACGACCTTCGACTATGACTCTGGCGCCGACGTTGTGATTGCGGAACTGCCTGGGCAAACCGATCCCAGCAAAATCGTTGTCATTGGTGCGCACTACGATTCGGTGAACTGGCAAGGCAGTGCCAGCTCGCCTGCTCCAGGCGCGGACGATGATGCCTCTGGAACCGCGGGCATTTTAGAAATCGCTCGGGTGCTGGCTGGGCAATCTTTCGATTACACCATTCGCTTTTGCGCCTTCTCCGGTGAAGAGTTTGGCTTACTTGGCTCCGAAGCTTATGCCGCATCGCTCGACGCCGCCGGCGCCAATGTCATTGGCATGGTGCAGCTAGATATGACTGCCTACCGCGCACCAGGCGATAGCTTGAGCGTGGATTTTGTCACCAACGACACCGACACCGGGCTGAACAATTTTGCGATGGACGTTTACACCGCCTACGTTCCTGGATTGGCCGTCAACATTGCCTTCTTGTCGGGCGGTACCAGCGATCACAAATCGTTTTTCAACCACGGATTCCCCGCGACCTTCCCGTTTGAGGATTTAGGCGCCTACAGCCCCTTCATTCACACTCCGAACGACACCAGCGGAACCTCGGCCAATGATTTCAACTTAGCGCGCATGATCACAGAAGGTGCGCTTGCGACGGTTGCAGAACTGGCACGTCCGCTGGCGATGACCATGAATCATGTTGCGTTAGGTGATACACAAAATGAAGCCGGCCCTTACACCGCGGTGGTCGACGTTGTTTCGCAAACGGCCGCCACCATCAGTGGAGTGGACTTGTTCTGGCGCGCTGAAGGTGCAGCCAACTTCACCACCGTAGCGATGACTCCAAGCGGCACTACCAACCAGTGGTCCGGCGACATTCCAGGCCAGCAGAGTCCAATCCGATTGGAGTACTACATGGTGGCATTCGATTCCAACGCAGGCACGCGCTTCCTTCCCGATGGTTTACAGGCTGGCGAAAATCTTTACCGCTTCGTAGTTGGTGTTTACAACCGAATTTACTTCAACGATTTTGAGGGCACCACCGACGCGGGATGGTTTCACCAACAAATTGCAACGCAAGACGATTGGCAGCGCGGCATGCCAGCCGGCAAGGTGGAAGATCCAGGCAGTGCATTCTCCGGCAATCAATGCTGGGGCAATGACCTCGGCCCAAGTGGCTTCAATGGCTCTTATGCCAGCAATGTGGACAACTACCTGGAGTCCCCAAGTATCGATTGCAGCGGTCAAACCGGAGTCAAACTGCGCTTTGCACGCTGGCTCACGGTGGAAGAAGGCCAGTATGACCAGGCGAAGATCCGGGTCAATGGGCAGGTGGTGTGGGAAAACCCATCTAGCGGGAACATCATCGACAACACTTGGAGCATCCAAGATATCGATATTTCCGCTATCGCAGACAACAACGCAGCGGTCAACGTCCGCTTCAGTCTCGAATCCGATGCAGGACTTGAGTTTGGTGGATGGAACCTCGACGACTTCGAGCTCTACACTTTGGAGCCCGCAGGCGGAGGCCATATGACTTTATCCGGCACCACCATGGTGAATGCAGGCGGTTCTGCGACATTCGATCTAGATGACGCAGCGCCAAGCCAAACTTGGTACCTGATTTACAGCTTCTCCAACGCAGGCAGCACCATCTTTGGCACTCCGTTTGAAGTTGGCCTTCCTTGGGCGTTGCTCTACACCGGCACCACCGATACCCAGGGCGAGGCATCCTATTCCTTGAGTGTCCCTGCAAACGGCAGCGGCCTCACGGTTTACTTTGAAGCCGCAACCAATGCGGGTTCGATTGAAAACTCCAATTTGCACACCCTGGTCGTCAACTAATCTCAGCATGAAGCCACACTACATCACTTTGTCCGCCATCCTCCTTGGGCTGTGCACCTCCCCGGCTGCAGCGCAAAACGGCACCACCGAACTCTCCCGCACCGACCAATACGGTTATTACAACGAGGTCTGGGGCTACACCGCTGCGAATGGAGATGAATACGCCATCATCGGCACCGATACCGGCACAGCTTTTTACGATGTCAGCACCCCGACCGCTCCGATCTTAGTCAAATTCATCAACGGCCCATTCTCGATTTGGCGCGACATGGCGACTTATGGAGACTACTGCTACGTTGTCACTGAAGGCGGGTCCGGCATGCAGATCATTGATCTCAGCACACCAAGCAATCCCACTCTGCTTTCCACTTTCGGAACTAGTCTGTGGAATGATGCGCACAACATCTCCATTGATGAAGGCGCCGGGATGGCCTACATCATTGGCACCAATGTAGGCATGCCTGTCTTAGACCTAAGCAACCCAACGGCCCCGGTGCAAGTTGCGAACTACGGCGCACACTATGTTCATGATGCCTCCGTGCAAAATGGATATGCCCACTTTGCGGAAATCTACGGGGGGCAGTACCGCATAGTTTCCGTGTCTAACTTGCCTTCTTTCCCGTCTTTGGATGCCGTCACCACGCCTGGCAACTTCACCCACAACGTAGGCGTGAATGCTACCGACACCTTGGCAGTGACCAGCGATGAAAGCCCAGGCGGCGGCCTAGCGATTTACGATATCAGCAATAAAAGCAACATCCAGTTGCTCTCGACTTGGAACAACAGCAATGCCACGGTGCATAATGCTTTCATCAAAGGCAACCGGGTTTACGCTTCTTGGTATAGCTTCGGCTTTGCTTGCATCGATATCAGCGACCCAAGCTTTCCACAACAGGTTGCGACTTTCGATTCCAGCAATCACTCCGGCATTGGCTATGAAGGTACTTGGGGAGTTTATCCCTTTGCGCAATCAGGCTTGGTATACCTTTCCGACCAAGACAATGGTTTGTACGTCATTCAAATCAATGATGCCGACATCAACCTGGCTGGCACCGCATCGGTCCCTGCCGGTAGCAGCACCAACTTAAACCTTAGTGGTGCAGCAGCGAATTCCACCTGGTACTTGCTCTTCAGCTTTTCCAATGCAGGCATGGCTCAGTACGGCACCACCTTTGAAGTCGGCCCTGGCTGGTCTCTACTTGGGAGCGGCACCACCGACGCCCTCGGCAATGCGAGCTACACCCTGAATGTGCCCGCCGGCGTTAGTGGCAGCACCGCCTACTTCGAAGCAGCGACCGCAAACGGCCCGGTTCTGACTTCGAATTTGTTCCGCCTGCAGGTGCAGTAGGAAGCGTCTACTTCGCCGAAGCTGCGAGCTCCTCAAACAGGCGCTCGTAAGCTTTGGCGGCCGCGTCCCAGGAGTGCAGACGCCCCATGACCTCGCGCCCATGGCTGCCCAGCTGCTGCCGACGCTCTGGGTCATCGAGTAAGTCGGAAACGGCATCGGCGAAGGCCTGGTCCTCATCGGCGATAACCAGAAGATCACGCACCTCCTGATGCATGGCCTCGACCCCAGTGCTGTTGGTCACCACCGGCTTTTCCACCGCCATCGATTCCAGCACCTTATTCTTAATGCCAGCTCCAAAACGCATCGGAGCGACCAGCATGGCAGCACGTTGGATCCAGGGCTTTAAGTCTTCCACACGCCCGGTTACTTCCACGCCCGGCAATCCCGCCAAGGTGAGCACTTCTGGAACCGGATTGGTGCCAACAATGGTAAAATTGGCTTTAGGATGACGCGCCCGCACCAAAGGTAGGATGTCGCGCGCAAAGTGAATCGCGGCATCGACGTTAGGTAGGAAATCCATATTGCCAAAGAGGATGAGGTTGCCCTCCTTTTCCTCTATACCTTCCACCGGTTGGAACATATCTAAATCCACACCGTTTGGAATGAGCTCAACGCGCCCTTGCGGATGCATGCGTTGCAGACGTTCCTGATCCAGTGGCGACACTGCCGTGGCCACGGGGTAGAGCTTCATCGCGAAAGTCTCGAAGGCCAAAAAGCGGTGGCGCAATTGGCGTGTGCGCAATCCTTCAGCCAGGCTTAGGCCACCACGATCCAGATGGCGGTCATAGAACAAGGTACGGCAATCGCAAACATCTAATAGAGTTGGAATGACTTGCGCACCACTGCGGAACCATAAATCGGCCCATGGATCAAACACATAGGCGGCATCGATCTTGTGCTGCGAAACCAACTTTTCAGTTTCTGCAGCAACCTGCTTATCAAAGCCGGGGTACTCAGAACGGAAAGCGGAGACCGGAGTGAGCCCGATGTTGGTCATCAGGCGCCCAATCGCACTACGCTCCGGCACATCCAGCAACGTAATCGAGGAGAAGATGCCTTGCTCCTCCAGCGGCTTTAACTTTGCGCGTTGTTCCTCATCCTGGATGAGCGCAAGTAAATGCACATCATGGCGCTTCGCCAACCGACTAAACAGGTGGAGAATGCGTAGATGGTATCCCTCGGAGTAGGGCCAAGGGAGACCGCGGTAGACCACGAGTAGCCGCATGCCTACTAATGTAACGAGCCCGGCGAAGGATTTCGCCGGGCTCGTTGGTAGAACAGGGATTTTCTAGTTGGTGGTGTCGGCCAGAACCTTATCCACCATCGCCTTCAACTCGCCTTGAGCATGCAGTTGACGCACAATGTCGCCCCCCCCAATAAACTCTCCGCCGAGGAAGATCTGCGGCGTGGTCGGCCAATCTGTGATCTCAACCAAGGCAGGCTTAATCCCTGGGTCTTCGAAAATGTCGACGGCTTCAAACGGGACGTCAAGCTCCTTAAACACTTCGACCACGGCATGCGAAAAACCACAGCGCGGAAACATTTTATTGCCCTTGAGGAACAACAGAACAGGCTGTTGCTTGATGATCTCTTCTAACTTTTCTTTGATTTCCATGATTCAACAAACGGTACTGATTTGAACGGCGTGAATGGAGTTATCCCCTTCCGACATGTATGGGCGCATGCACTCAAGCACTTGCTTGTGTTGCTGCATCAGGGTCAGTCCCTCAAAGCCAGGCCAGTTCACTTCCAAACCCCAGTGATCTAGGGTTCCAGTGAGGTCGGTTACTTTACAGGTTGCGCCTTCCAGCTTACTGGTGACGATTTCTTCTACGGTTTTTGCGTCCATCTTGATGAGTGAAATGGAATGGCCCGAGGAACTATTTCCTAGGACAGGACTCGCATGTCACAATGGGCATTGTCCCACGAATACACCAACATGGCAAAGATCGAAA
This sequence comes from Planctomycetota bacterium, assembly GCA_045047305.1. Taxonomy (GTDB): domain Bacteria; phylum Planctomycetota; class UBA1135; order UBA1135; family UBA1135. The sequence continues at coordinate 19,631 of JASFYO010000049.1, forward strand.
TCTACACACGCACCACCTGCCCCTACTGCACCATGGCTAAGCGCCTGCTGGAGAATAAGGGTCAAAAGTGGGAGGAAATCAACCTGGATACCAACCCGGAGCGCACCGACGAAATGCTAGAGCGAACTGGCGGCAAACGCACCGTCCCCGAGATTTTCATCAACGACACCATGGTTGGTGGCTTTGACGACCTTGCCGCCCTGGAAAAGGAAGGCAAGCTCGACCCGCTGCTGGCCAATTAGGCCGAGTGCAGAAGGTTAAGGCGTCCGATTTACGGGTGGAGTTTCTCCCGCAGCGATGTAGTAAATCGGATTCGAAAACAGGATTGGGGTTTCGCTGGAGTCACGGACTTCCAGCCGAACCCAATCGCCGACCTCGGGAGTGACTAGGCCAGAAACCTGAAGACTACGGCCTTCAAAGTTCCAGCGCGTTTCCTCCACGCCGTTGCGCAGGAGCACCAGGACATCGCCGCTCTTCGCACCATCAATCTCGATGTTGAGCTGTTGCGCTCCCTCTGGCAGAGGTACGACATCGCCCATGGTGTAGGCGCCAGCTTGCTCTTCGAAGGTCAGGGTGCCGTTGGTATCGAAGACATACGGGTCGCCGAAGAAAGCGTGGCCTTGCTTAATCGCAGCACATAGTTTCGACGCTGAATTATCGGTAGCAAGAATCCACGTAGCCATGTGGTTGACGCGCTGACTCCAATCCTCAAGGTTGTGATTGTCCGAAGAACCAACTCCCGTGAGGTAGATTTGCTCCAACGCGAGGTCATCCCACAGCGCCACAAAATCTGCCATCGGACGCCCACGTTCGACATATCCGACCTCCAAACCGTCGGCGCCAAAACCACGTTCCGTCTTCAGACGCTGAACCAACTGCTTGACTGCGGAATCGGGAGTCACACCATCGTGCGAAGCGCCAAAAACGTGCGCGAGAATAGCCGCTCCATTGCGCTGGTGCGTCCACTCCACACCACTGCGCGGATATTCCCGCGCGTTCACGCTCCCTTCAGGGAATTCCATGATCTGCCCGAGATTTTCAGGCAACAAGGTGATGAGGTGATCGCGCGTGCTGATGGAAGTAATGGCCTGCTCGTAAGGGCCACCCATCTCTGCACCTACGTGGTGGAAGATGTTGTCGGAGTAATTACGCTCCAGGGTTTGTTGCTGCAGGCGGAAGAGATCGGCGCCAGTTAAGCCATTGAGATCGATACGAAAGGTGTCAATCGAGAAGGAAAGATGACCGCCTGAGCGAGTGGCGAGGAGTAACTCCACTTTCTTTAACGACATGTCGTCGACGATGGGCCAAAAGCGCGCCGCTTCACCGCGGACATCGCAATCAAAATGGACCCAAGTGCCAAGCGCGGTTGCAGGCAAAGTGACTGATTGCACATCCTGATTTGGCGGCACATGAAAGCCAGCGGGAACAAACTGCAACACTCGTGGAGCGCCCTCTTTTAGGCCATTGGAGTAAACCGAGGAAAGGGTCACGCGCACCGCAAGCCCTACGTCGCCAGAAAATTCGTCCATGCGAAAATCAAAGCCGACTCGCGGATCCGCCGCCAAAGAAATGCTCTCGGCCTTGTTCGCAGTTTTATAGGTCAAGGCACCGATTTGCCAATCCTGAAATCCGTTGGAGGCAAAGTTGATGTGAAAGGACTGGCTCCCTTTGGTGGCATGTTGGGTGTCAAAATAGGAATTGTAAGTTGCGAACTCACTTGATTTCTCACTCATCCAACGCCGGCTGGTGACATTTCCAAATCGAATGGAACCATCGAGGTTGCCCTCAAAATCAATCGCGTGCTGGTGGGCTTCCAGCGTTTGCCGCCCCATGTGGTCGGTCCACCACAATCCATCGAAGCCAGCTGCTTCGGCTTGTGCAGTATGGCTCTGCATGGTGCCGAAACCTTCACTCATGGAACCGTGGAGGTGCAGGTCCATCAGAAAGCTCTGCAACTCCGCGCTGCCGCCGCCATCGCCCGTTCCCCCTCCGCTGCCACCAGTCCCGCCACCAGAACCCATGCCACCGTCGGTCCCAGCACCCCCTGTTCCGCCGCCACCAATCACATCGCCGATGGTTTTACCGGCGCCACAAGCGCCAGCGAGGAATGCTGCGGACAGGGTGAGGAATAGAGTGGTCCGGGAAAAGGCCATGGCCTAGATATAGATCCCGGAGATGTGTCGGTTATGCGTCTTCTGCAAAAAATATGCCAGAACGCCGTTCTGGGACTATTTCCCGATAAGGAAATGCACGATGTCCCCATCCTGCATCGGATAATCCCGGCCCTCAGTCCGCAACCGCCCGGCAGCACGGATTGCCGCTTCAGAATGGTGTTCATCGAGGTCATCGACCGAGTAGACCTCGGCGCGAATGAATGCCTTCTCGAAGTCAGTATGAATCACACCGGCAGCAACCGGAGCAGTATCCCCCGCATGGATGGTCCACGCGCGCACTTCTTTTTCACCGGCGGTGAAGTAAGTCTGTAGACCGAGAAGCTTGTATATGGTTTGAATCAAACGTCCCAAACCTAGCTCCTTCACTCCAAGATCCTCCATAAACATGGCGCGATCCTCTTCATCCATCGAGCGCAACTCCAACTCAAGATCGCCGCAAATCGGCAACCATTGCGAGCCATGATCGGCAGCATACTTTGCCACTTTTTGACACCACTCGCTTTCGCCATCGAGATCTTCATCTGAGACATTCGCGACGTAGAGCACTGGCTTCATACTCATTAAGAACAGCGGCTTTAATAACTTGCGTTGACGATCATTCCAATCATGAGTGCGCAATGGTTTGCCGCTATCGAGAATCTCAAGCGCTAAATCGTAAACCTCTTTCTCTAACTGCGAATCCTTATGACCTGCGCGTGCCTTCTTCGACACACGGTCGGAGTTACGACGCAAAGTCTCCAAGTCTGCAAGGCCAAGTTCGAGTTCGATGACCTCGATGTCATCAATCGGATCGACTGGGGTGTCGCGGAGGATTTTATCACCACCAAAGCAACGCACCACTTGCATGATGGCATCGCACTCTTTGATGTTACCCAGGAACTTATTGCCCATGCCTTCCCCCTCCGAAGCGCCGGCAACCAAGCCTGCAATATCCACAACCTTGACCACCGCAGGTAAAACCCGTTGTGTTTCCACATAGCCGTGAATCAGCTCAAGGCGGGAATCAGGCACCTCCACCACCGCCACGTTGGGTTCAATGGTGCAAAAGGGAAAATTACCCACCTCTGCCTTGGCAGAGGAAAGGGCGCTAAAAATGGTGGACTTGCCGACGTTCGGAAGCCCCACAATGCCGCAGGAGACGCTCATGAGACCGCGCATTGTATCCTCTCGGCCTCATTATTTTGCCTTTGCTGGCAAATGAGAAATCAGCTTCTACGCCGAGTAAGCCGCAGTAGAAAACCGAGTAGGAGCACGCCAAAGGCGAAGCGTTGTCCTGGGTTCCATTGGGTGATGCCATCGGCGACCACCACTGGAAGTACCAATGCAGCCCGCGCACCTTTACGAGCCCATTCATGCTGCAAAAGGAATGCTGCACCTTTAGGACCGTTTTCATAATACCAATCCACGCACTGCTTGCCCGCGGGAGTCGCCTTCAGGTATTGATCGCGGAAGCGACGCAGTGCAAAAACCTCGTGGGATTCATAATTGCCGAGAGCGGCCGTCGCAACGAAACAGTCATTATTGGGCAGAGGGACATCGAGCCCTGATGCGCGGACGGTCAAGTTGAAGGAGCCTGTCTGACCGCCGGGGTTGGTCACGATGAAAGATTTAATACCAGCTGTGAGTGCCGGCAGCTGCAGAACCACGCTGCCGCCCAAGGAGGTGACACCGATTTCCGTTTGCAAAATAGTGGTTCCATCCAGAGTGACACTAAGTTGCCCGGTAGCGCCTCCACCATCGTAATCCACAAAGGCGCTACCCGCCGCTGCGGTAAGAGTGACTTCGCCGGCCGTACCCGACGCAAAGCTCACACCAAAGCTGCCTTCAAGAGTCTCGTTGAGGATCCCGTTGGCATCGGCGTTACCTCCGAATTGGCTCACCGCTCCATCGGGGAAAAAGTTGTTGCGCGCCGAAATAGAATTGACCACCGCAGCACCAAATCGGAAATCACTACCGTTACCGGAGAAAGTATTTAAGCATGCTGCAAATCCAAAATGTCCTGGGCCAAAGTTTGGATCATTGTTTTCACCACCGGCAGTCGGCACCGTCGAGGTCAACTCCACGCCTGCACGCACTGCGTTTTCGATGCGGTTGCCGTAAAAGTCGGCGAGGATGTCGGCCTGATCACCACCACCGTTGATGGTTTCACACAGGATATTGATATGGTTCCCAGTGACGTTAGAAAAACAAATATACGGCGCCACCATCGCACCTCCACTATTCAACCCATGTTCCGCGCGCAGATGCATACCAATTTCCGCGACACCAGGGCCAGTTAGGAAGTTCCCATTAGCCGCGCAAAGAATCGAGGAAACCGAGCCAAGTCCAATGCCTGAGCCAAAGGCGTGCATCAAGATCCCGGCCTCCAAATATCCTGCAAAGATATTTTCGTGCACTCCAAAGTTTTGCTCCACCACCGCACCACTCGCAGCCAGTATGGAGACCGCGCGATCAACGCCACCAGAGCTTGTGTTTCCAGTAATCCCGCCTAAACTCAAAATGGTGGCATTGGATACCTGAATAGCAATCGCATCGCGTGCGCCGTTGCCGGCAAAGGTGCATTGCTCAATCAACAGCTGCTCAGCGAGGCCGCCTGTATCGAGCACGGCAAGGACGCCGTAGCCATCATTCGCGCCAACACTGGAGTCCGAAAAGTTGCTGAAGTTACATTGCTGAATGGTGAGTCCATTCACGCTACGGCCACTAGGGATTTCTACGCCCACGGTGCAACCGGTCAGAGTCACTCCACCAAAGACAGTGCCTGCCAAAATATCTTCTCCTACTTGGAAGAGTGTGCCTGCGCCTCCAGCATCGAAAATCGGGTCTTCGCCAACGAAGGCTTCAATATGGACACGATTAGCCAACAAGATTGGAAAGGTTTCCGTTGCCGCGGCATAGGTTCCACTGCGCAAGGAAATCGCATCGCCGACTGTGGTTTGGGTCAGCGCGAAAGTCAGACTCACAAAGGGTGTGCCTTGGGAGCCGTCGGCGCCATCGTTGCCCGTGTTCGGGTCCACAAAGTATGTGGTCTGCGCGGATAAAGACGATGAAGTGAAAAGAGCGAACAGTAGCCAGAGTGAGCGCAAGTTCATGAGACTATGAAACGAGGAGAGTGTGACCATCCATGACCTCGGGTTGTGCGATCTCCATAGCCTGCATGAGAGTTGGGGCGACGTCGGCAAGAACACCCATTGCGCGCAGCTTGGCACCACGAAACTCCTCTCCAATGAGAAGGAAAGGAACCGGGTTGACGGTGTGCGCGGTATGCACATCTCCAGTCACCGGATCGATCATCTGTTCTGCATTTCCATGGTCCGCAGTAATCGCAACAATCCCACCAACTGCGAGTGCAGCATCCACGATTTGTTTCAAGCAACCATCCACTGCGCGGACCGCGGCTTCTGCTGCGCTCACGATGCCGGTGTGACCGACCATATCGGAGTTGGCAAAGTTAATCACGTACAAATCGTTTTCGCCCTGCTCGAGTCGGTTGAGCACAGCAGCTGTGATCTCAAAGGCAGACATTTCTGGCTTCAAATCGTAGGTGGCCACCTTAGGCGATGCCACAAGGTGACGTTCCTCTCCCTTATAGACCGCTTCGCGCCCACCATTAAAGAAAAATGTGACATGCGCATATTTTTCGGTCTCGGCGCAGCGGAATTGACGCATGCCAGCCTCGGCCACCAACTCCCCAAACATCGAGGCCAGCTCCAATGGCGGGTAGGCGACAGCACAAGAAAACTCCTTTGAGTATTGGGTCATGCTGGTGTAGTGCACCTTTGGAACACTGCCCCGCTCCAAGTCACGGAAATGCTCATCGCCGAGGAAGGCCGCAGTGATCTGACGCACCCGGTCAGCACGAAAGTTCAAGCTCAACACCGAGTCACCGTCTTCCATCTTGGCCGCAGCACCAAGTGCAATGGGCTTAACAAACTCATCGGTTTCGCCTCGCGCATAGGCCTCCTCCACCGCAGTGGTGGCACTGGAAGCGTGGAAGTCAGCTTTGCCATGCACCATCAAATCCCACAACAACTGCGTGCGCTCCCAGTTGTTGTCACGGTCCATGCCCGAGTAGCGTCCGCACAAGGTGGCAAAGCGTGCCCCTGTTTTGTGCAAAAGAGGCTCTAATCGCCTAACGTAATTGAGTGCGGAGGATGGCGATGTGTCGCGGCCATCCAGTAAGCCGTGGAGCAAAATCCGTTCTCCAGGAAAATCCATGGACGCGGCCAACGCCAACACCGCTTCAAGATGCTCATCGGAAGCATGCACGCCACCATTGCCGATTAAACCGAAAAGGTGCAACCGCCCACCGCTTTCGCGCGCAGCTTCTACCGCCCCACGCAAAGCCCCAATGCGTTGAAATTCTCCATTGCGGATACTTTCGTCAATGCGAGAAATCGTCTGATAAACCCTTCGTCCAGCACCAATATTGGTGTGTCCGACTTCCGAATTCCCCATCAATCCTGGGGGTAAACCGACCTCCTTCCCTGACGCCGAGAGCAGCGCATGGGGCCATTGTTCCCACCAGGAGAGGAAATTTTCCGCTGGAGCGTGGGTAATAGCGTTGTTCTCGTCAGGAGGGGCATATCCCCAACCATCGAGCACGATGAGAAGTTTTGGGCGCTTCGAAGTCATGGGAGGGTGCCATTGGCACGGTTTGGTACTACGATAGAGACATCATGCGCGTTTTTCTCCCTTCTCTTTTGCTTGCGGTCCTCGCAGCCGCTTGTTCTTCGGTCCCCGGAACCGGCCGTTCTCAACTGAACTTCATGTCTGCCGGTCAAGAAATGAAAATGGGAGCGCAGGCTTACACCGAGATGCTTGCCGAGGAACGCGTCATCACCTCCGGGCCCGATGCTGAGATGGTACGGCGCATTGGAGAAAACATTGCGCGCTCCGCCACCGAGCTGCTGCCGGAATCCGATGCCAAGCGTTTCCGCTGGGAATTCAAACTGATTGACTCCCCCGAAACCGTGAATGCATGGGCGCTACCTGGAGGCAAGACTGCGGTCTACACTGGGCTGCTTGCGGTTACTCAGGATGAAGACAGTCTTGCCGCCGTGATGGGACACGAAATCGCGCATGCCACTTCGCACCACGGAGCCGAGCGTGTCAGCCACAACATGCTGCTTCAGTTAGGCATGCTTGGCGCTTCCTTCAGCATGAAGGATATGGATCCGGCTGAGCGAAATGGATACATGATGGCTTTAGGCGTGGGTACCAACGTTGGCGTCATGCTCCCCTTCTCGCGCAGCCATGAATCCGAGGCCGATGAAATCGGTTTGATGCTTGCCGCAAACGCTGGCTATAACCCAGAAGCTGCAATCGGTTTATGGGAACGCATGGGTGCTGCTTCTTCGGGGGCACCACCGGAGTTTCTATCCACGCACCCAAGCCCCGGCACCCGCATTGAACGTCTGCGCGCCTTGATGCCAGAAGCCAATAAGCTTTACCAAGCTGCGTTGAAGCGTTGAGTTTGCTACTGCCGCTACTGCTTGCGGCACTGCTCCCCCAACAGGTCGAAGTCGGTCCGCTGTCAACCCAGCGTTTGGCCGCGGATTTGGAGTTCCTAGCAGACGATGCCTTTGAGGGGCGTGATTCCGCTGAGTTTGGCGGCCATGCTGCAGCACGATTCCTCGCCACTCGGTTCGCGCAGACTGGGCTGCAAAAAGTGGGCGATGACTGGCTGCATGCGTTTAGCGTGAAGCCCTTGATGCTGGATCGCAGTGCAACCTTTCTGCAACTGGAAGAGCATCGCTTTCAGCTCGGCGATGCCTTCTTCCCGCACCCAGCAGCCCCCGAGGGCCATGTTGCCGGACGATTAGTTTTTGCCGGCTATGGCATACAGCGAGACGCCGATCACTACGATGACTTAACAGGCCTAGACCTACGCGGCGCAGTGGTATTAGTTTTACGCTTTGAGCCGCGTGTCATGGATACCCAGGGCGGATTCCTGGGGCAAGAGCTCACTCCAGAAGCCCGTCTCCAAGAAAAACTGAAGCTCCTCGCCTCGCGTGGCGCCGCAGCCGTGTTGTTGGCTGATGCACCCACTGCCTTTAGCCAGGTGCACGATTCCTTGGCTGTGGGCACGAACTACTGGCCGACTTTTTCTCCCCTCTATCGCCTACTAAACCCGCTTCTTGGATCCGCCGAAGTACGGAGGGAATTCCATGCGATGAATTTCCAAACGGTGGACGCCAAGGACCAAGTGGTTAGTCGGATGCAGCATCAAGTAGCGCTTGCGTCCCCCATTCCAGTTGCTTACGTTTCACGTAGTGTTGCCCAGCAAATGTTGCATGGAAGCGGCATCACGTTGCGCGCTTGGGCCGAGCAAACCGATGCGCAACCGCAGCAAGCCCGTGGGTTCGATTGTAAAAAGAAGATCACTCTTGCGATCCACCATCCATGGCAAGAACAAAGCCTGGCCTTCAATGTGGTTGGCATGATTCCAGGGAAGAATCCGCGCTTGGCGCAGGAATATGTGGTGATTGGCGCGCACTATGATCATCTGGGAATGCATCCAGATGGAAGGATTTGGAACGGGGCCGATGACAATGCCTCTGGAGTTGCCGGCCTGCTTGGGTTAGCTGCGCACTTTATGCAGCCTGAATTTCGGCCGCGCCGAAGCTTGGTGTTTGTCGGATTTAGCGGAGAAGAGCGCGGATTGCTCGGCTCTTTCGCATTCCTTGATCAACGCATCATTCCAGCTGAAAAAATCGCCCTGATGCTGAACTTAGAAATGATTGGGCGTACAAAAGAACAGTCCTTTACCTTGATTGGCGGACGTAGTGCAGAAGGCTTAGAGGGTTTAGTGCAAGCTGTCGCTATGCCAAAGGGCTGGACCTTGAAAGAAAACCACCAGCTTCTATTCGACCAAAGCGACCAGCTTGGCTTTCATCGTATGGGCATCCCAACGCTGCTTTACACCACCGGCGCGCATGAGGACTACCACCGCCCTAGCGACCTCCATGAGCGGATTCAGCTGCACGGAATGGAGCTTATTTGCCGCCACGCGGCCTCGGTCCTACATCAAATCGACTCCCGCCTGGACCGACTCAAAGCAGTGGACTACCTTTCCCTGAACCACGTATTTTTCAACCAGAAGGCCAAATCCGACGGCCCCATGGCAGTACCCTTCCGTCAGCGTTTGGATTACTAATGACCCCTTCCACCACCACTCGTATCGGCATTGACCTCGGCGGCACCAACATTAAGTTGGGGCGGGTGGAAAATGGTCAAGTCGTCCAGCGTTTCGAAATCCCTACCGCGCATGAGGCCGACGCTTGCCTCAGCTCCTTAGTCGAGCATGTGGCCTTGCTCTCTCCCCATGGCCCCCCTGCCCAAATTGGCATTGGGCTGCCTGGAGTGATTGAACATGGGCGCAGCCGCGTGGTCGATGCCCCAAATCTATCCTTCTTGGTCGACCTCCCACTCGCAGACCGTTTAAGTGCAGCGTGCGATTGCCCCGTCATGCTTGAAAACGACGCCAATGTTGCTGCACTTGGAGAAGCACGATGTGGAGCTGGACAAAATCACCCCAACTTTCTTTTCATCACCCTAGGCACCGGGGTTGGGGGTGGTTTGATTTTCGACGGCCACCTGTTCCATGGCCCAGGCGGCATGGCGGGTGAATTTGGTCACCTTACGGTCGGCCATGATCGCCAATGCGGTTGTGGCGCTCTAGGCTGCCTGGAAGCGATTGCCTCGGCCCGTGCTATGGAAACCCTTGCCGCCCAAAACTTAGGCAAGTCGCTTCCGCTGAAAGAGCTGGCCGATGCAGCACGCCTCGGCGACCGCGACGCCTTAGCGGTTTTTCACACCGCTGGCGCCTGCCTCGGAGAGGCCTTGGCGCAAGTGACTTTGCTCCTAGATTTGCGCGTCTTTCTATTCGGCGGTGGTGGTGGCCCAGTTCTGGATTTACTCCAAAAACCAGCACGAGCGGTTCTCAAACAGCGCTGTTTCGGGCGCACCGGCGATGACTTCCAATTGCTTGCCGCAGACCTTGGCAACGACGCAGGATTGATTGGTGCCGCCTATCTTGATCAAGCATGAGTGGTGCCACTAGCGAGGAAAAGCGTCGCTTGGTGCGTTTTGCAATTCTGATTGGTATTTTGCTGCTTGCCATCTATGCGCTGTTTGATTTGGCCGATCGTTTGGAAATCGCCAAAGAGCACGATCAGGCGACTAAGGCCGCGGCGGAAACAGACGGTTAGGGTTTTCCACTAAAACTTTGTGCTTCAGGATATCGCTGAACTCTTTCAGGGCACAGAAAGTATCAAGGTTCGTGCGCATCTGACGCACCCCCGGACTGGGCCAATCCGTCCCCCACAAGACTTTGTCAGCAATCACATCTAGGCGCGGGAGTTGCTGCGGAAGCTGCTGCGGTGGAATCCCGCTCAGCTCTAACCACACATGCAAATGGCGTCGTGCGACGAAAAAGGCTTCGTCGTACCAAAGCGGACGTCCGGCGTGCGCCAGCAAGATACGTAGGTTGGGGAAATCGATGGCGACATCGTCGATGTCCATTGGGTTGCCATAGGAAGCGCGGGCACCGGGAAAGACCGAGGTTCCAGTGTGAATCATCACCGGCACGCCGCGATCTTCGCAGGCGGCATAAACCTCGGCGAGGCCAGGCATTTGATTCTGGCAATAGGCATTGGCGCGAAACTCTTGGTGTGGCGGGTGGATCTTGATGCCATCGACTTTTAACTCATCCAAAATGCGCTCCATTTCGGCGGGGACATCATCACAGAAATCAGGGTGCACACCACCCCAGGCAATGAACATGGATGGATCAAAATCGCGGTATTTCGCAATCCAATCATTGCAGCTCGCATCAAAGCCCATCAGCTTGGGCGAGACATAATTAATCAAACCAACGCGAGCGATTCCCTGCTCCCGTAAATGCTCGCGAAAGGCGGAGGGGTCGGATTGGTAGAGCAGGATGTCATCGACATCATT
>JASFYO010000050.1:0-17384 GCA_045047305.1 Planctomycetota bacterium
GTTTCAGGATATGACACAAAAAACGGCGATGGGATGCTCGCGCAACTCGTACCGACTTTTGATCAAAAAGAAAAACTCGAATGTCGCCTACTTTACCGGGGAGACTGCTTCAGCATCGCCAGAGACATGCTCGTGATCGCGGAAGACGGCTCAGAGCTCTATGTTTTAGACCAGGAAGGAGCCCTTCAGCTCCTACACCCAAAGACCGGCACCCACCAAACATTGGTTGCAGCAAAGAACAGCGAACTACTTAGTCGCTGCCATTTCTTGGAGGTCGCTAATGTCAGTGACTTGCAAGGCAACTTTTCTTTTGCTATTCGGGCAACCGAGAACAAACATTTCAACAGCTGCATACCGAACCTCCCGCTTGGCGCCAACGTGGTGGTCAAACAGGATTCCGCGACTGGTGGGTTTACTGTATTTATGGAGTCCGACTACAAGACGGACCCATTTAGGAGCTTTGCGCATCCAAGCGAGTGAATTCGTGCACCCATACCATGGCGGATTCATTCCATTCCATGCCTTTGTGCATGCGCAAAATCAAATCGCGATACACCTCTAATCCTGGATAACCTTCCGCCTTTGCGTCTTCCTCGGTCATTTGGCCGAGCGATTCTCTGCGCAAATCTTTAACCACAAACTGGGTGCCATCGAGCTCAAAGGTCTCTCCGGGATAAGCGTAAACACCATTTCGGCGTTGCTGGGTTTTGCGCCCGGCAATCGCTGCTTCCACGAGTTTGGCATGAGTGACTAAAGAGTCAATCTCACAAGTCTTAGCTGGGTAGTCCGTCATGGCTAAGAGGGTAACCATTCCAAAACATAGTGCGGGCCGATGTTCGGGATATCAAATTCCTCACCGACTTGTTTAAAACCACATGCAACATAAGCAGGAATCGCTATGTTGCGCGCATTGCACCACAGGCCAGTAGCTTGCTCCCTTGCTAAGTCTTGACAGCACTCCATCAGACGTCGCCCAAAGCCTAAACCGCGATAGGCTTCGTCCACTGCCATCCCACGAATGCGATATTCAAATCCACCATCGCGCTGTTCCTTCATGATGGTCGCGCAGCCCACTTCTTTCTCATCAGCGGTGAGCACCATGTGGATGGTGTCGCTCACCCGATCGATTTCTCCATAGTCCACAGTTTCAAAGGGTTGCCCCTGACGCAGATTCCTATGCCGCACATGCCAAGTGCGTTGTGCATCGACATGGCTATGCAACACCGCCTCTTTCGCGTACTCCTGTTCGGCTTGAATCCTTAAGCGGCAGGCATCACACAATCTGCATGGGGCGCCATCGGCATGCGGGTCGTAGCAAGAGAGAGTCAAGTGAACCGGAACATTCAATTCATGTGCAAGACGCAAAATCTCCACTTTGGATAAATCTAGCAGTGGTGTATGCACATGCATCGGGCGCCCCTCCACTCCCTCTCGCGTCGCCAGGTTTGCCAACTCACCAAACTTTTGCACGAACTCCGGGCGGCAATCTGGATAGCCCGAATAATCCAAAGCATTCACTCCAATCCCCAGATCATGCGCTCCGCGCGCCTCGGCCAATCCTAAAGCCAAGGACAAGAAAATCGTGTTGCGAGCTGGCACATAAGTCACAGGGATATCTGCGGCGACATCGGCCAGGGCGTCGCCCGCTTTGGGGACCTCAAGATCCGAAGTCAACGCGGAACCGCCCATCGCGCGTAAGTCTAGGCGCATAATTAAATGTTCCTTCACCTCCAACGCTGTCGCCACTGCAATCGCCGCTTGGAGCTCTGCCCGATGCTTTTGCCCATAGTCAACGGTAAGCCCAATCACGTCGTAACCGCTGCGCTGCAGCCAAGCTGTCACTGTGGCCGAATCCAACCCGCCAGACAGTAGGACCACTGCCGATTTTCTAGTATCCGAATCACCTTCCATCGCCCACAATAGTACCTGAAATGTGGAAACCGCTCCTCCTCCTTTTTGCTTTTGGGATTCCAAGTCACTGCGGGCTTACAACTCTGCATCTATCCAATGGAACCCAGCTTCAAGGAGAGTTGGTCACCAGCTTTCACCAATCACTGTGGTGGAATCCGACGGCGGAAACTACTTATCTCTTATTCCAGCCACAGAATTCTGCGCCCTACCCCAACGACAAGAGCCTTGTGCTGCGCACGACTCCAGATGTCGTCTCGGTGCACGCCCCTTCTTCCACCGAGCTCCACGGTTACCAAATATTCATGCGCACAAGAGGGTTCACGATTCAGCAGCCCCCACTACTAGGTGTATTCCAAGCCTTTACCCATAACGACACCTATCATCTGGAAGAAAATGGCTTCGGCGATTTCGCGTGGGACCTGATGCGCACGGACTCGACTGGGGTTCGCTACTCCAACGACGGGAGCCAGAACGAGGACTATCTCGTGTGGGACAACCCAGTCTATTTACCCCACAGCGGCACCGTAGTCGATGTCATACGCGACCAGCCGGATAACACCCCAGGTTCCTACCCATCGGGTGCAGTCAACAACATGGTTGGCATCCACATCGAAGGGTCCTACTACCTGTACCTATTGCATTTCCGCCAAGGCACCATTCCAGCCCACATTGTCCCAGGCGAATTTTTACCCAAAGGAACCTATTTGGGGCAAGTCGGGAACGCCGGCGTCACCCTCGAACCGCATTTACACATGACCATGTTTTGGTGGGACACGGATTCCACTCCGCCGCGTTATTGGAGCATTCCATCGGAATTCGAAAGGGTGCATACGCGTTCGGCTCTGGAGCCGACGTCCACATTCCACCCGTTTGTAGACCCGGCCGCCGGCACCTGGATTTCTAGCTCACCGTTTTAGGCAAAATCGCGGTTTTCGCGTATCCTTCTCCCCATTGAGCCGCCCCCGTCCTAATAGGGTTAACCGCGAGCCAAAACATCCATTGCCATGAACGACAAAGAAGCCGTACTCGAAGCCCTGAAAGTTGTTCAGGACCCAGACTTGCACAAGGACATCGTCACCTTGGGATTCATCAAGGATTTGGCGGTCTGTGCTGGCGTGGTGAAATTCAAGATCGAGCTAACCACTCCAGCTTGCCCGGTGAAGGAGCAATTGAAGCAACAGGCCTACGATGCCGTGATGGCAATCGATGGCGTGAAAACGGTGAACATTGAAATGACCGCCCAGGTGAAGTCTTCGCTTCCCGTAGGCAATAAGCTCGGTGGCGATATCAAGCATGTGATTGCGGTTACATCGGGCAAGGGCGGTGTTGGCAAAAGTACTTGTGCCGTAAACCTTGCCGCAGCGCTTTCCGCAAGCGGAGCCAAAGTCGGAATTTTAGATGCCGATGTCTACGGCCCCAACGTCCCGGTCATGATGGGCATCCACCGCAAACCGGAAGGGCGCGACAATAAGCTATTCCCGATTAAGGCGCATGGCATCAAAACCATGTCGGTTGGTTACATGATCGAAGATGGCCAGCCAGTCATGTGGCGCGGTCCGATGTTGCATCGCGCATTGCAGCAGTTTTTACAAGACGTCGAGTGGGGCGAGTTGGATTACCTGATTGTGGACATGCCACCAGGAACCGGCGATGCACAACTTTCGCTCGCGCAGTTAGTGCCATTAACCGGAATGGTCGTGGTCACCACGCCACAAGAAGTTTCGCAAACCGATGTGCGTCGGGCGATTGGCATGGCGGAGCAGGTGAAGACCACCATCTTGGGTGTCATTGAAAATATGACTGGTGAGATTTTCGGCGAAGGCGGCGGCAAAACCATCTCTGAAAAATTCGACATCCCATTCCTCGGCAGCATCCCGCTGCAGGCCAGTGTTCGCAAATGCGGCGATTCTGGCGTGCCGGTGGTAATCGAAGATGCCGCGAGCAACGTCGCCAAGATTTTCGCCGAGATTGCTGGCAAGGTGGCCGCCGAGATTTCGAAAATCCAGGCGACTTCGCTGCCAGTGCTTGAAGTTTAGGGAGCCCGGATTAGGCCTGAGTGGGCCTGATTTCCCAACGCGAAGCTCAGCACCTAGCAAATCGGTGTATTCCTGAGAAAAAGAGGCCACATTCGACCATTTCCTGCGTAGAGAATAGGCCTGCTGGCTTCCCCCGCCGCAGGGCTCCCTACGGTCCCCAAACCCATGAAACGACTTCTCCCACTTATCGCGCTCATCGCGATTGCCTTGCTCGGATTTTGGATTTTCCAAGACGATTCCACGCCGCAAGAGATACTCGCGGCGCCGGCGATCGCCGAGGCAGGAGAACCCATGGCAGCGGCGACTCTGGACCGCGGCCCAGAACGATTAGCCGAGGAGGCAGCGGAGCCCTTTGATCCACGCATCGAGAAAGTGGGAGCTGGCAACTTTGGCCTAGTCGGCACCGTAGTCGATGAAAAGGGGGTACCGATGGCAGATATGTGGGTCGCAGCTTTTGGCGGACCTTACCCATTCTTTGATTTTGAGCTAGATGTCGCAGAGCTTATCGAAAACCCTTTGCAGTTAAGTTTGGAGCCCATCGCTTCCACACGTTCGGATGCCGATGGCAAGTTTCAGCTAGAAGGGCTTTACGGACGGGGGCAATACTTGGTGGCACGAGGGCATCATCACTTAACCCGCGGACGTCAAGAAATCCGTCCAAGCGATTTGGATACTGAGGAAGGTTTGCTGGTGCATACCATTCCAGGCGCACATTTAGAAGGCTCGGTGATGGATGAGTTTGGAGCGCCCGTAGCCAATGCCGAAATCTTTGTGGGGCCATCATTGATGTACATCCCGCAAGCCATCCGCAACCGCGATATTTATCTTGACCGCGTTTTCACCGATAGCTCCGGCCACTACTCCATCGATGTGGTTCCAGCCAACATGAAGCTGGCTATTGTCGGGCTCGATGGCGCGACCCACCCTGGCATGCGCGATTTTGGTCCGCTTAACCCTGGCACCGATGCCGACATCAAGCTGCAACTAACTGCAACTGGTGGCTTAAGCGGGACGATTGAAAATAGCGAAGGCGAAAGTGTTGCCGGCGCAAAAATTCTAGCCATCCCAATTGACCTGCGCATGTTGGTGGGCGTAGTGCGTGCCTTTCCGGAGTACATCGTTGAGTCTAAATCCGATGGCAGCTTTTCCTTTCCACAATTGCCGAAACGCAGCGTTGTCCTATTCGCGCAAGGGCGTGATGGGCGCGCGATCCCTGTCGGCAGCGCGGTGACTTCGCAAGACTCCGTGGTTGGCAAACCCTTAGTACTTCAAACCATGCATGACCTCTCTGGACGCGTGATTGGCATGGACGGCAAGGCCATTGCAGGGGCCAAAGTTTTGCTCAACAGTATCCCTATGCCGGAATCTGAGGGACGCAGTGGTGTGCCAAGGCCTGAAAATATGCTCATAGAAATGGCCAAAGAGATTCTGCCGGAGCTGATTCCTGCAGAAACCTGGGCGCTCACCGATAGCAGCGGCCGCTTTCACATTGCCGCATGGGAAGGCGCGAAGCTACGCGTCGAAGCTGCCGATTATTCAAAGGCGGTGTACTCCATTCCACGCAAAATGGAGGATAAGAAGCTGGCACTCATCATGATGCAACCGGGCGGCATTGCCGGAACTGTATCCAATCTGGAAGATGGCACTCCACTGACCTTCTATGCAGTAAATGGCACACAGGACTCTTCTTACTTCACACCTCCCGACCAAGACATGGATGACTTTTCGGATTTGGATCTCTCAAGTGAAGAGTGGAGTGAGCGCTTGAAAGAAATTGATGTGCGCAAAGAGAATGCTAAGCGCGAGATGGTGGATAACATCATCCGTGACGGTGAAACCGCCGTGCTGCCTGAGAAATCGGCTATGGATAATTTGCGCAACATTCAAATGAAGGAAGACGGCAACCCGACTTTCTTGTTTGAAGGTCTCATGCCTGGCAACTGGACCATTGAAGGCCGGGCCGATGGCTATGTGGTCGAGAAGTACAAAAACATTCGCGTGGAGCCTGGAGCCATTACCGAAGGCATTGATTTAAAAATGTCACGCGGTGCGACCCTGAGTGGCCGCGTGGTTGCATTTGGAACCCGTGAGCCAGTAGCAGGCGCAGTGGTCACCATTGGGCGCTCCAAAGAAAGTGGATTTGATGCCTACTTCCGTATGGGAGTCGAAACCACTGCTATGGCGCGATCGAAAGCCGATGGCTCCTTCACTCTTCACGGCATTGAAGCTGGCATGGAATGGGTGCACGTAATCGCCGAGGGTTTTTCGCCCACCAGCATTCACGGCAAACCCATGGAGAAAGGGGAGGTTCGCACAGAAGTGGTGATTCAAGTGCGCCAAGGATCTAATATTCACGGCCACGTTTACGACCGTCATGGAGTACCTATCCCCGCACGTTTGGTCGGCGGTTTCGCCATGGACTCCCAAGATTTCTGGCAAACCTCCACCGATGAAGACGGTTACTACCATGTGGAGCATGTAAAGCCGGGCAATTATTTCATCATCACCGCGGCCTTAGATGACGAAGCGCTATTCACCGGCAACCTAATGGCCGTGCTTAATGGTTCGCGCATCGTGCAGTGCTATGCGCAAGAAGGCGAGACTCATGAAGTCGATATTGAGGACTTATCCGCCGGCGGTTGCAACATGAAAGGGCGCCTCTTAAATCAGGGGATGCCGATTGCTGGCGCCACCATGTTCGCGATGGGTTCAGGTAGCGGCATGTTTGATATTCGCGTGGCTACTGCACAATCGGATGACGCTGGTGAATTTGAATTCAAAAGCCTCGCGCCTGGTGATTACTCCGTCCAGATTGACTCCGAGGAATGGGAGGGCAGCGTGGAACTTATCGTTCCAGATGCCGATGAAGATTATCAAGTCCTAGAAACTCCACAAGGCGTGGTGCGCGGCCGCGTTCTTACCGAGACCAATGGAACACCCGTCGAAGATGCAACCGTGAAGCTAGTGCGCGACGACTCCACTGGCGGCATGTTTGCCATGTTCACGGGTGGCAAAGAAACCGATTGGGGAAACTCCGATGAAAACGGCTACTTTGAGTTCGAAGGCAAAGCAGCTGGCCGCTACCACGTTGAGGTTGAGATCAACTCGTGGCGCGACTCGGATGCAAACCGCGAAGCCACTCCCCTAGGCAAAGAGCGCAGCAAAGGATTCGCGCTTTACGAAAACGACACGAAAATCATTGCCGACATCATGTTGCCTGTTTCGTCGGCGATTCGCGTGCTGGTCACCGACGCGAAAGGCGATGGCCCCGATCAAGGCTACACCTTGACTGCGATCCTGGATGGCGAAAAGGAAGGGGTCGAACCGAATTCCAACTGGGGGGTTGGGGGTGAAGGACTCATCTCAGGATTAAATCCAGGCACCTACACCGTACGCATTGAAGGGCGCGGCTTCGCTAAAGCACAAATCGAAGGCGTCGTCGTGGGTGAAGCGGAAACCGTGGAGGTCGAAATCCAAATCGAAGAAGGCGTGCGCTTGAACGCGCGGATTCTTGGCCCGAATAGTCAACCCTTACCGGAAGCGAGCATCAAGGTGTTCGACTCGGAAGGTAAACGCGTTGATGGTCTGGATGGGCCGACAGCTGCATTCTCACGCATGTTTGGCTCGGAGGATGGCACCATGCCGCTCGGTACTTTTGTTCCGGGTAGTTATGTCGTGGAAGTGGAATACGAAGGCGAAGTGCAATCGCGCAACGCTCAACTGAGTCCCAACGAATCCACTACTGTGGAATTCCAGTTCCGCTAGGAACGTGGTTCGGAACCTCCCCCGCCGATCCACTGTAACGCGGGTCGGCGATGGCTTCCCAACCAGACTTGGTGCGGAAGATGGCGTTGACATCGCCTAAACGTTTGCGCAATCGGATAGGCTGACCGAAAGAACGTAGAGCCTCTTTTTGCGACGCATTCAAGCGTTCCGTTTCATACTGCACTTCTGGCGGCAAGTCTTGACGGTGAAAACGTGGGGCACGCATGGAAGCGGCTGGGCTCAGGTGATAGGAGTAACGGGCAAGCAGTACTTGCAACACCGTAGTCAAAATCGTCGGACCACCAGGGCTTCCGACCACGGCATCGACCTTGCCATCTTCGACCACAATGACCGGGCACATGGAAGAAAGTGGTCGACGTCCAGCAGCCACCGCGTTGTACTTGCTTTGCACTAAACCGTATTGATTGGCGGTTCCTGGAAGAGCCGCAAAGTCATCCATTTCATTGTTCATGACGAAACCACCTGGCGCCATCACTTTCGCGCCATACGCTCCGTTTAAGGTTGTGGTGCAACTGACTGCGGCGCCAGCGCCATCCACCACCGAGAAGTGTGTAGTTTCCAAATGCTCAATCGGCGGCGAGGATAGGTTTCGCGCTGGCGGCGTGTAAGTGGAACTGCCCAAACTCCGGCGCCGGCGGCGCAAATACTCGGTCTCCACCAAATCATGGGGATCAAAGTCCAGGCTTGCTGGATCTCCTAACCAAGCGTTGCGGTCGCGGAATGCAGCGGAAGTTGCTTCACCAAGAAATTGAATGCTGCGTGGGTCGTCGAATCCCCAAACGTCGAACGGTGTCCCCTCCAAGGTGAAGAGAGCCTGCTGCAGGAAAATTCCGCCACTCGATGGCAATGGTGCAGCAAGAACTTCCCGTCCATCCCATTCGAAGCTCCAAACTTCACGCAGGGTGGGCCGATAGTCTGCAAAATCTTTTTGCTGCAAGATGCCGCCACCTGCTTCACTTGCCTCAATCATGCCATCCACCAAAGCGCCACGTTGCATCACGCTAACTCCCTGTTCACGAATCAGGCCTATCGTTTCGGCGAGTTGCGGTTGGCGGAACAAGTCGTCGGTCTGCAATGCACGTCCTTGCGGGAAGAACACCTCGCTTGCAACTGCATCGTCGCGCATCGCCTGACCATAGTTCTCTAAACGCGAGGCCTCGCGGGCATCAATCCGATACCCATCTCGCGCCAAATCTTCCGCCGGCTTCAATAAATCACTCCACGGCAAGCGCCCCCACCGCTGATGCGCATCCCACATGCCAGGAACCGCGCCAGGCACGCCCACCGCTTTCCACCCCACCTGCGATGCTTTCGCAACCGGACGCCCGGCCTCATCTAAATACAAGTCTGAGGTCGCAGCCGCCGGGGCAACTTCGCGAAAATCTAAAAACCATGCTTGGCCCTCGGCATCGCGATAAAGCAAAAAACCGCCGCCACCGAGGTTCCCGGCATACGGATAAGTCACCGCCAAAGCGAAGTGTACTGCGATTGCCGCATCGATGGCATTCCCACCCTGCGCCAAAATTTTCAAACCCACTTCGGTGGCATCGGCCTGTGAGGTCGCAACCGCACCCTGCCCCGATGTTTGGGCCAGGCCGAGCGCGAGACTTAGGAGGGTGGGAGCCAACAACATGCCCCCAGTCTAGTCACTCGAATTCGGAACCTCTAAAGCAGTTCCATGTCAGCAACCGCATCATCCGATGCAAACACCACGTTCACGCGGGTACCTTGGAGATCAATACTGCGCATCATGGGTGCGCGCTCCATCCCGCGGCTGCGCAAGGCTGCGGCGAATTCCACGGCATCTGCTTGACTGTCCCAAACCGTGCTCCAATGCATGATTTTGCGACCATCCTCATTGAGGTATGCGCGGTATTGATCACCGCCCCAGCCAGAACTCTCAGGGACCGCCATACGCGCACCACCCATGGAAACAGCCATTGCTGTTGGCACATTTTTCATCACTAACATGGCGCAACCAAGCTCGCCAAGCGTATCAGTATCGACCAAGGACCAGCCAGCGCCAAGGCTTTCGCTGCGGTCGGCAACCTCAACCTCGATGGGTGCATCGAAAAGATCCTCATCCCAATACTTTTCCGGGTGGAGGATTTGTTCGCTGGAAGTTGGAGGGTCGCGAAACATGTGCTGTAAATCTTCATCTGCTGGCGCCATCATCATGGCAGCCATAAAGGACTCGGAAGTCTGACGCAAAACGAAGGTGTTGCCATCGATATAAGGCAATGACATATTGATGATGAAGTAAGGCGGAACCTTGTCCATAGTGCCCATCATGGCGTTAATCATGTCGCCATCCATCATGGTGCTGGCATCTAGCCACTGATTCCGAATGCCTTTCATCAAGTAAAGGTTACCCGCGGAACTTGCACTTCCTTCGACCGCACTGCGAATGGCGAATTCCGTATCCGAGTTGCCCGCATGTTGGTCAAAGATGGCTTCCAAATCAAAATATTGATCATCCAAAGCGTGCGTCAATTCGTGCGCCATGATGTAGTCGGCCATCGCCCCCTTATTGAAGGTCGACATCATGAAGAACTTACCTTCTTTGGGATCGTAATAACCACCGACTTGGCTGCGCAACATATCCATCATGGTTTGTTGAAAGTTCATCTCCGCAGGCATGAAACCAAACAACACGTAACTCGAAGTCATGCCGGCCAAACGATCGGCACCATACTCTTCATCGAAGCTACCTTCGGCGAAGGCAACGAACTCATCCGGAGTGGTGATGCCCACCGGAACTTCCTTTTTCCACTCCCAGCCACGCAACTCCGCGACGCGTGGAATAATCACGGCAGCAAGCGCCTCGAGCTCTTCCTGAGAAAGACCGCCCTCCCCTTCCAGGTCTTCCATGGGGATTTCGTACGGATCCTCCTGCGGCGGAAGCTCCGCTGCAGAAAGAGTTGGGATTATCAGGGCGCAAAACCCAAAAGCGATGAGTAAGGAGGGTGAGAGTTTCATCATGGCTGTACTAGAATACGTCTACGCGACTCATGAAGAAACGTCAGGTAATCATTGTGGGAGGCGGCATTGCAGGTGCTGCTACAGCTTGGGCTCTCGCCGAAGCCGGGATGACCGATGTCTTGCTGCTGGAAAAGGCCGAAACCCCGGGGGTGCATTCCACTGGGCGCAACGCTGCCATCCTGCGCACCGCGATTCCGAACCACACTCTTCAGGCGCTGGCCCTGGAATCCGCCGAGTTTTACCGTGCCCCACCAGCCGGATTTGCCCCGCAACCGCTAGTGGACCAAGTCGGACTCTTCCTCACCACCACCACCGCTGCCGATGCCGACGCCCTGCTCCCCTGGGTCACCCACGGCCAAGAAGTGGATTGGGCAGAGGTGCAAGCGCATCACCCGTACCTGAAAGTTCAAAATGGCCGCGCCTGGCATTTTGCCGATGAAGGCGTCTTGGACGTGCACGCCATCCTGCATGGCTTCCTGCACCATGCGCAAGCGGCAGGTGTGGAGATTCGTTATCGCACCGAGGTGACGGATTTGCTCCTCGACGACACCCAAATTCTTGGCGTCTCCACCCCCGAAGGCCCCATCCACGCTGCGTGCGTAGTGCTTGCGGAGGGTGGATGGGCCGGACGTCTCGCACAGCAGCACGGCAGTTCTGCTCCCTCCTTCCAAGCAAGACGCCGGCACTTAATGGTCAGTGGTGTGGATCACGCCATCAATCCGCAAGCTCCCGTGGTGTGGAATCTCGGCGCCGACGAGTTTTACTTCCGACCGGAGAGTGGCGGATTACTCATGTCCGCCTGCGACCACGTTGCTGTTTCCGCCGAAGATGGAGAGATTCTGGATCGCGATGTGCTGAGTTACGTCGCGGAAAAAGCCTTACGCTGGCTACCGGGTTTGGAAAATCTCAATGCCGCGCATGCATGGGCCGGCATGCGCACCTTCCCAGAATCGAATGGTTTTCATATCGGCCCCGACGCAAATCTGCAAGGCTTGCACTGGGTCGCCGGATTGGGTGGACACGGGATGACCTGCGCCCCTGCCGTCGGACGTTTAGCTGCTAGACTTCTGCTCGGCAGTAGGAAGGATCTCGGGCAGAGCATCGAAATTTAGCTCTGGCGCCAGACCGAACTGCATGGTGAGAATCGCACCCTGAGCGGACTTGCGATTGCTGCCGAGAAGCCGACCTCCATGACGACGCATAACGCGAGCCGCAGAATGCAATCCGAGACCGCGCACTTTGCCTTCGCCACCTTTACTACTGAGGAATGGACGCGTGAGGTCGGCAAGGTGGCCTTGCGGTAAGCCAGGGCCGGAATCGACGATTTCGACGAAGGCGCCGTCTTCCGATTCGCCCCACCGGATGAACAGCTTGCGCTCACTTGCACCATCCATGGCTTCAAATGCATTCCACATCAGGTTGAGCAGGGTTCGTTGGAGATCGACCCGCTGACCATGGACGGAGAGTGTATCCGGGCCTGCGAAGCTCACCGTGGCAGCGCCGTCGGCACGCGCCTGAAACAAATCCACGGCCTCCACCGCCAACTTGGCCAAATCCACCGGCATGTTCTGCGGCGGGCGGCCATCGGCAAGGGCCAACATTTCTTCGCACAGGTTCATGGCATGTGCTGCAGAAAGGCGGATGGCATCTAGGCTGCTGCACAAATCCTGGGTGCGTGATGGGGTGACAGCGTCTGGATTCTTGCGCGCGGCTTGCAACTGCAGGTCTGCATTGCCGATGACCACTCCAAGAAGATTCTTGATGTCGTGCGCAGCGAGTGCCGCTTCCAGCGGTTCGGCGCTCTCAGAGGAGGAGAAATCGGATTCAGATTTGGTCATCGGGAGTCCCTATGCCAGAATGTTTGCCTGTGGACTACGGCCATGCAAGACGATTCGCGACGAGAGAGGCGCGCCGCATAGCGGGTGACCTCTACCCGGGGCCAGTGCTGATGCCTCGGGGGCTTCTGCGCGGGCTTGACCCCATCCTAGCGGTTGCGTTGGGTCCAGCGCTAGAAGGTCGCGAATCCTTCCATCTTGCATTCGAAAATATGTTGCGCGGCCGCCCCGATGGCCCGCTCTTATTGGCGCTATGGAGTTCAGCGACCAGTGGCGAGATTCCTCAGGAAGATCTACGCCGGATTCTGAAACGTATGCCAGTCCCGATGCCAGAGTCCCCCGCCACCCGCGGCGAGCTATTGGCCTATTTGCACCCGCGCGCTTCCACGCTTTCACGCTGTACTTTGGCGCTCGCGCAACGCTTGGACCCCGAAGCCTTAGCTCCGGCCGAGCGTTTAGCCTGTGGTTTTGTAGTCACCCGCCTACTCACCGACTTGCCCAAACATTTGGCTGCGGGCAAATTGCATTTGCCTCATTCCGACCTAGAAGAAGCTGGTTTGAGTCGCGAAGAACTTTTTGGCATGGTGCGCACGCCCGCTGTGGACCGTTTCCTACTTTTGGAATGTGAGTGGGCGCGTGATCTTCTGCGCCAAGGGTTACCCGTCTGTGAACGCGTTGGTGCGCGCCTGCAACGTGGACTACGCGCGGCAGTTTTACGTTCAGAAATGTTATTACGCCGCGTTCGTAAACCAGGCAACGACATCTTCCGCAACCCACCTACGCTGACCAACTCCGAGCGCTGGCGCTGCGCCGTGCGTGCCTGGCAACCCATCAAAGCCAAGTCGATTCCGCACAGCGACAGACCCTCGGCCCCACAATGAAATCAAAAGTCGCCCTAGTGCGCGCTTCGGCCGACACGATTTTCGAAGACATGGCACGGGTCATGGATCTAGGTGGCGCTGCGGAAGCCTTGCCGCCAAAATCCACGGTGATCCTTAAGGACAACATCACCTGGCATTTACCCTTTCTTTCGGCAAACACCACACCGTGGCAGCTCGAAGGCGCCGTGCGCTGGTTGAAGGGCCATCAACGCGACATGATTGCAGTGCATAACGACACCGTGGTCACCGACCCCAAAGAAGGCTTAATCAATCTTAAGCTGCAGCCGATTTACAGCACTTATGAGATTGAACAGTTTTTCGTCAATGAGCCAGAAAGTGTTTCTTGGTCGAAGTGGCGGCCGAAAACGGAAACTCCGTGGCTAGACAAGGTTTATCCAGAAGGTGCTGAGTTCCCTAATCTATTTCACGGCAAGAGTGTGTTGCATTTCCCTACGGTGAAAACGCACATTTACACCACCACCACCGGCGCGATTAAAAACAGCTTCGGCGGATTGCTGAACTCGAAGCGTCACTATTGTCACACTTGGATTCATGGAGTTTTAGCGGACTTAGTTGCCGTACAAAAAGAATTGCATAGCGGCATGTTTGCCGTTGCCGACGGCACCCTCGCCGGCAATGGCCCGGGACCCCGCACCATGGTTCCAGTGGAGAAAAACGTGCTGATTGCATCGAGCGATCCGGTTGCCATGGATGCTGTGGCCGCCCGCCTCATGGGGTTTGAGCCAGGGAAGATTGATTACCTTCGCGAATGCGCAGAGCGCGGCTTGGGGGTTATCGATGAATCCCAAATCGAAATGGTTGGCGATGATTTTGAATTCGGGTGGGGCTTCGACGTCGGCGACAACCTCGCCTCTCGTTTCGGCGATGTGATGTGGTTTGGTGCTTTGCAGAGACTGCAAAACTTGTTCTTCCACACGCCGTTAGTACATTTCTTCAGTGCCGGGTCACACGTGTACCACGACGAGTTTTGGTGGCGTAGGCATGGACGTAAGCGGATGCAGAAGGTGGCTGAAACCAGCCAATGGGGCCGCTTGTTTGCAGATTATCGCCCGCGGGGCTGAGATTCTTCAGGAGGAAAACGCATGATGAAAATATCATGCACCGCCAGTTGCCCAAGCTCCTGCTTCAGGCCAAAGAGTATGCCCGGGTACCAATAGATATAGCCGACATGAGCGTCCCGATGCACTTGTGCAATAAGTCCGTCCACAGGATAGGCCTGAAGCATATCCCCTAGGCTAGAGCCCACTCCGATTCCGGAGGCCGTCTCCCAACCAGGCGCATGCACCGAGATGTACTCCAACCGATCCTCTTCATCAAACTGAAACTCGAATCTCAGTTTCTGAGGGTCTTTCTCTTCAAGAGAATGACCGTCGGCCAAAACCTCTTCACGCGTAGTCACGCCCAAGTCATAAGGGCCGACGCCATTACCCGGGACGATGAGAGTTTCGTTTCTAAGTGAGGTAGCGCAAGAAATCATCCCCCCACAAAGCAGAATAGCCATGCTTAGAAACTTCATTTCTTAGGGACGCAGAACGGGCACGATTTCTTGCATCAAACGCCCTACGAAACGCCTAGGCTGCGCCTTCATATTTCGCATCGGCGCATTTACGCACAGAAGCGCGGCCACGATGCAAAATCTGACGTAGGTTTTCCGAACTCACGCCCAGCAGCTCGGCAGCTTCTTGAGAGCTGAGTCCTTCCAAGGCGCGCAGTTCTAAAGCTTCGCGCTGATGAAAGGGCAGGGCTTCCATGCAGCGTTGCACAATATCCAATAACTCAGCTTGCTCATTGAACGGCTGAAAGTGGGTGTCTTCCCAGTGGCCGTTGGCAATAAAACTATCCCGTTCTGGATCATCACTGCTCACCAAAATCTCGCGGCCACGCTTGCGAAAGACATCGGTAACTTTGTGGCGGAGGATTCCAAAAGCAAAGGCGCGAAGGGAAACGCGGCCATCGTACTTGTTAGCACCTCGAAGGACGCCAACCATAGCATCTTGTAAAACGTCTTCTGCGGTGGATTCATCTCCCACCATTTTGCGCGCAAATCCGTACATCTCACCGGCTAACTGCTTGAACATCTCAGTTGCTGCATCTTCATCCCCTTCCGCTACGCGGGTGGCAAGTTGAAGATCGGCGGCGTGCTTGGATGTCATGACAAATGCGGGCGCAGTGATTCTAACAGTCCGTGACGAGACCCCAGAGTTGTTGACCGCCGGATTTCTCATCCAATAACTTGCGGCACGTAATCCATTCCTGCTCTTCCATGTCCAACAAGCCTAGCCAGCCTTGTTCACAAAAGTCTCCTAGAAATTCACAGGAAGAACACAAGGCTTCAATTTCTGTTCGTAAACCAAGCAATGCAAAGGGCAAACGTAGTTCTACCCGCAGGCGTGGCACCACTTCAAGGCGACCGGCTGCGTCGAGTGCTCGGGCGGTGGATGCAGAATAAGCGCGGGCGAGACCGCCAGTCCCCAACTTCGTACCGCCCCAATAACGTACGCTAATGGCTGCGATTTGCTCTAAGTCGGAGCCTTCCAAGACCTGCAGCATTGGTCGTCCCGCAGTACCGCCAGGCTCTCCGTCGTCATAAAAACGATAAGCCTTGCCGATGCGCCAAGCCCAGCAGTGATGGCGTGCTTTGGGGTGTTCGATTTTCAGTTCTTCTAAACGCGCGTGAAAGACATCTTCCTCGGGCGCGTGAAACACATAGGCTAGAAAACGGGAGCCACGATCCTCATGTTCGCCATAGCCTTCGCGCTCTGGGATGAAGACGGCCATGACTTGCTTATGCGCCGAACAAAATTTCCGTACGTGCGCGCGCCTCTTCGGACTGGCACTTGGGGTCGGTCATGACCGCATAACGGAGGACGTCGCGCCATCTGGAATCTGGGAGTGCGCCGATTTTTGGAATAGCACGCGCGACTAGATCACGTACGTTCGCCGCATTGGCATGTGCGATTTTGATGACTTGCTGCACGTCTACATCGTCATGGTCAGGATGCCAGCAATCGTAATCTGTGACCATAGCGATACAGGCGTAACTCATGCCTGCTTCGCGTGCCAACTTTGCCTCTGTGACATTGGTCATGCCCACTATCTTGGCCCCCCAACTGCGGAACATCTCCGACTCTGCTCGAGTGGAAAACTGCGGCCCCTCGATGCAAACGTAAGCGCCACCACGTTTCACCGAGATGTCTAAACCCTTCGCTGCTTCCACCACGGCTTGCACCATTTCTGCGCAAACCGGCTCCGCCATCGGCACATGAGCGACGATGCCATCTCCAAAGAAAGTTTGACGTCGGCGGTAAGTGCGGTCGATGAACTGATCGATCATCACGAAATCGCCTGGTGCGTATTCTTCGCACAAGGAACCCACGGCCGAAACCGAAAGCAAGCGCTGCACGCCAAGGCTGCGCATAGCGTGTAAGTTTGCAAGATAAGGCACTTCGGTTGGAGTAAAACGATGTCCTCGTCCGTGCCGAGGCAAGAATGCGACCTCGGTTTCTCCAATGCGGCCCACTAAGAGGGTGTCGGAAGGGTTGCCCCAGGGAGTCTCTATCGAAACTTCCTGGGCGTCCTCCAATTGGTCCAGCGCGTAAACACCGCTGCCACCAATCACACCGACCCTCGCACTAGGCATCGTTGTCCTCTTTTTTGCCCCACGGGCTATCTACGGGGCTATCGCTAGAGCGCCCCTTATCTTGCGAGCCCTCCTCACGTTTCCAAGCTGGCTTTTGCGGACGCTCTTCACGTTCATCCCGCTTCCAGGCTGGACGATCCCCTCCTTCTGAACGTTGCGGAGACTGCGGACGAGCAGTACCCCATACGTTGGAACTTCCGCCGCCATCGCGATCACGGCTCTGGCCGCCACGGTAACCACCGCGGTCCTCGCGGTTGCGATCACCGCCGCCGCGATAGCCACCACGGTCATC
>JASFYO010000051.1:0-5428 GCA_045047305.1 Planctomycetota bacterium
AAATGCAGACATTGGCGACCGCGTGACCCTCATCGGCACCGATGGTCTCGAAACCCTGACCGCCGACGACGTAGCCAACGCCGCAGACACGATCCCATATGAGATCACCTGCCGCCTCGGATCGCGAGTGAAGCGGATATACCGCGATGCGCCGTCCGCGGCAGAACCACAACGCGACAGGAAGCTCGAATCATGAGACTCCCGCTGCCACAGGGCCGGGGTGCACGCTGTTCGTTACTGCTGACGGGCTTTTTGCTCATCACGGCCTATTTGCCTATGCCAATCCCGATTGGTCTCATCAATCAGGCGATCGCCTTACGTGCACCAGAGTTGAGCTTGGCTGCAGAAGGCGCCACCTTGCGCTGGGGGCGCGGACAAATCGCACTGGCGGATCTGCGCCTGAAACACCATGACGTAGAGCGTGCGCGGGTTGATCGCACCGAGGCATACCTAGATCTCCGTCCTTGGAGCAGTAGCTTTGGCAAACCCATTAGCCTAAAAATCCGCGAAGCCGACAGTGATTTGAACCCCGAGATCCTGCGCTCCTTTGCAAAACTCAAATCCAGCAACTCGAGTCCTTTTCCACTGCAGCTCGAAATCTCCGACAGTGCCTTACGTTGGACGGAAGAAAACGGGCAGATTTACCAAATTACGAATGTACAGGTGGCGGGTTTCCTCTCTCCACAAGGGGCCCGATTCGCGGTACACAGTCAGTCCGAGCTTCCGGCTGCAGGAAACCTAACCATTCACATCGATGCGAATGAAAACTTCGCCGAGTGGAGTATCGCAACCACGGCCGACGTCCGCTTTGTAGAAGATTGGCCCTTGCTTATGCGCGAGGAGTTCCCGTGGTCGGGTGCTTATCTTCAGTTGCGCACGCAAACCTCGGGCAACGCAGGGAGCATCGGGGAGTCCAAAGTGAAAGGCTCATTCGCCTTGGCCAAACTGGATTATCCGTCATACGACCTCCACCTTTCCAACTTAGGCGCCAACTTTGAGGGAAACTCCTCCAGGGGAATCGGATTCACCTTGCACGGGGCCGAAACCCATGGTGATTTTGTGGGATCAGGTGCGCTCCGCTTGACCGCTGGCGCCCATCCGACCATAGACCTTGCTGCCCAAAGTCAAGGTGTTGAGATTGATGGCCCCTTGGTGGACTGGTTGGAGACCATCCTTCCTAAAGTTGGTGAAATCGTGAAAGGTTTAGAGCCCCGCGGCTTTCCACAAACGGAATTCGCCGCGCATTGGAATGAAGAATTTGGGTTTGACTGGTCCCTTCACGTCGATGGCTCCAATACCAAGCTGACCTATCGCGGTTTCCTGAACGAGACCGATGGCAGTCGCTTTTCCTTCCCCTACCCAGTCCACGTGCATCACGGGCATATGGTTACTGGCAGCAACATCTTGCTGTTCACCGGACAAACTGACCTCGGTGAAAGCGGTCGTGCATGGGCCACGGGTACTTTTGATTTTCGCCCAGAAGAGGTGGAGTTTGCGATTGATTTAGCTGCGGAAAACGTCGCACTCGATGCCCGGATTAATCACGCGCTTACTGGGAACCCAGAAGTCGCGCGTTTGTGGCGTGATCTCGGCAGCCCCACCAGTGGCACTGCCGGGATTGAAGTCTTGCTGCGCTACGACGGCAAGGAACTGGGGGCCAGTATTCGCGGCGAAGGCCACGACGTAGATGCCATCCCCGGGCTGCTGCCTCTACCCATGCATGCCGATTCAGCATGGTTCTCGTGGAAGCCTGGTTTGGCACGCTTTGGTGGCTTGCTACGCGCAGTCGGCGGCAACTTCAATCTCAGCGGCGAAGCGCGAGAAGCGAATGAGGAAAACGCTGATTCTGTGCTGCGGATGACCCTGCAAGGCCTTGGGGCTGACCCCACAGAAGCCGAGTTGCGCACCCTATCGGCTTACCTCCACTTGCCTCCAGCGATTGCAGATTTCCCGGTAATGGGAGATGTCAGTTATGGGCTACAGATGGTCCTACCCCTTGGCGAAGCCCCACCGCACTTACTGGCCAACTTCCAAAGCAATGGGGCTTCCCTGCAATGGCCCACAATGGGGCTCAGCTTTACTCCACTTAACGGAGCAGGTGCGATTGCCTTGCACGGCGAGGATTTTCTAATTAGCCTGCCGCGCTCATGGTCCGAGGTCGATGGCGGAAACATGCGCGCAAGCCTGCAAGTGAGTTCCCTGCCGGGCCTTTCACAAGCCACTGTTTATGGCCAAGATTTACAAATCAACAGTGACCTTCTGTTCCGTATGCAAGCCTTCACCGGCCAAGAACCTTGGGGTACCCATGTGGACTGGAGCGGCACCGCTGATATGCGGGCCACAATGAACCCTGGAAACCCAGAGCAGTTTCGAGCGCGGGTTGATTTGAAACCGCTCACCATGACGATGGGGCAAGAACTGCGCAACGAGACCTTTCGCCTGCAAGGCGCGATTCATCTCTACCCCAATGGGTTTAGGGCCGACATCCTGCGCCTGCACAGTGAGGATTCCGACTTAAGCATCCGACAAATCGAGGGCGCTTTTGATGGCGACGTTCTCAACCTAAATGCCATTTTAGATAGCCAACAAGGGGTTTCACTGCGCTCCCGTCTGGCTGCCATCGCCAGCCCCGATGCGCTTACAGCCCTCACTGAGATTGGCCTCGACGGCAAAATTAGAGCTGACAACCTGCATGTTCAAGCCATTCTTCCTGCTGGGAAAATGCCTCGCCTGCGTGCGAAGGGTGGCCTCATTTTTGAAGATGTTTCGATGGATGGAGTTAGCCCTATCACCCGAGGTTATGCCGCGGTCCAGGTACGCAAAGCTTGGTGGAATAACACCACCGAATTCGGCGCTGAGCTAAACCTTAGCGATGGCACCGGCAAGTTGGGCGAGATCGGCATGAGCGATGCTTCTGCGCACATTCACATCGACACCAATGTCATTCGTTGGACCGATGTCAACGTTTCCCTGCTGGGAGGCAAACTCACAACCGACGGCAAAACCCGCGACGGCGAAGAAGTGCGTGGCTTCTTTACTCTCGGCCTAACCCCAGGTGCACCCATTGGCGTACGCTGTTTTGCTGATAACCTTTCGCTGCAACGCATGCGGCGCGAAGTGGGCCTCGGCGGTTCCCTTGCAGGAGAACTTAGTGGGTACCTATTCCTAAAGAGCCCCACACCATCTCCTACCTTCTGTAGAGGATTAGGCCAGCTACATATAGAGAATGGGGTGCTCGGCACCGTGCCTGTGTTGAATACCATTTGGCAAGTGGCTGGGATTAATCCTCCTAAATTCAGTGAAGGCGACCTCCATTTCCGTACCGACGGCACGGGCACCATCTATGTAGAAAAGATGAGTCTCAACCACAATCTTCTCGAAGTACGCGGCGAAGGCTCCATCGACATGGATACCAACCTAAGCCTCAAGGTGACCCTACGCACCTTCAGTTTTCTCGGACGCCTCCCCATCCTCAAAGACCTCATAGATTTGTTAGTCGAGCAACAAGTGTATGGTCCAGCCGAAGCTCCGATTATTACCCAACGTGCAGTGAGCAAGATTGGCGGCGACAAGTTCTTACGTCCACCGTTTCCTCTTTGGGTTCCGGCTCCGCCCCGCCCAGATTGGAAAGTTTCCCCAGTACTTCCGGTCGATTAAAACTAGGCTGCGGCCGTAAACTGTAGGGAGCGTTGCGTCCAGACGGTCGCCACCCACCCACGTTTAGGTAAGATTCATGTTGCATGCTGTAATCATGGCCGGAGGATCCGGTACTCGTTTTTGGCCAGAGAGTCGTGGCAGCCGTCCGAAGCAATTATTGCCCATCACTGGAGGTGACTCCATGTTGGCTGAAACCATTGCCCGTTTGGATCCCTTGATTCCACTCGAACGCACATGGATTGTGACCAATGCACAACAGGTCGATGGCGTGATTGCCGCTTGCCCTGGGGTGCCAAAGGAGAACATCCTGATTGAACCTTGCGCGCGCAACACCGCGCCCTGTGTAGGGCTTGCCGCTGCAGTGGTCCACGCCAAAGACCCCCAAGCGGTCATGGCGGTTTTGCCTGCAGATCATTCCATCTCCCCCAACGAGGAGTTCCAGCGCAGTCTACGCGCCGGGGCGGAAGCCGCTTCCGAGCCTGGGGTGTTTATTACCTTTGGGATCCCACCCACCTATCCAGCTACCGGATACGGCTATATCCAGAGCTCCGGCCTTGCAGGAACCCATGAAGGCCTTGAGTGTTTCCACGTGGACTCTTTCCGCGAGAAGCCGGACAAAGAAACTGCTGAAGAATTCTTGGCCGCCGGCGGCTACTTCTGGAACGCAGGTATCTTCGTGTGGAGCACAGCCACCATTTTGCAAGCCATCGCCACGCACGCGCCAGACCTGATGGCCGGGCTGGAAAAAATCCAACCCTCGATTGGGAGCGATCGTTTCCAAAGTGCCGTCAACGAGGTCTATTCATCCCTACCATCGGATCCAGTGGATGTTGCGATTATGGAAAAAGTGGATGGCGTACAAGTGCTTGCCACGCCTTATCGCTGGAGCGACGTCGGATCTTGGAAGGCGCTTTACGATGAAGTGGAACACGATGCCGATGGCAATGTTGGCATCTTCGCTAGTGGCGGGACTCTCATGGCAGAAGATTCCAACGGCATTTTGGCCTATTCTTCAGAGCCACAGGTGATTGCTGTTTTGGGCATGGAAGACATCGTCGTGGTGCGCACTGCCGATGCAATTTTGGTTGCCCCACGGGAGCGCGCGGAAGAAGTGAAGCGCTTCGTCACACGCTTGAAGCAAGAAGGCCGGACCGAGCTACTTTGATCGGGCGCACACTTGCCGTCGACTATGGCTTAAAGCGCACCGGGCTGGCGGTATGCGATGCTTTAGGCATTGCTGCACATCCACTCGAAGCGGTGGTAAGCATTTCCTTGCAGGAAACCGTGCAGGCGATTGTGGATTTAGTGATCGCGAGAGAAGTACAACGGGTGATTGTGGGGATGCCCTATATGCCGGATGGACGCGAAGGAGAGCAGGCCAAAAACGTTTACGTTTTCATCGATGCTTTACGTCAGAAGTTGCCGGAACGAGTGAAGCTAGGGCATCAGGATGAACGCCACACCACCAAGGAGGCGAAGAGCTTGCTCAGGGGATCGGGTTTACGCGGTAAGAAACACAAAGCGAAATTGGACTCAGTCGCTGCCGTCGTCATTCTGCGCGAATGGCTAGAGACTCAGGCTTAGGGAAGTTGGCTGTTGCCCGCGAAAGACGAAATCAAGTCTTTCCCAAGCCTCCACAATTCCAAACTGCGTTTACAATAGGCGCGAGTGTTGCCTAGACGGCCGCGGGTGGTCTTGCGCCACACGAGGAAAGTCCGGGCTCCATAGGGCGCGATGGTGGTTAACGACCACCGGGGGCAACCCCAGGGAA
>JASFYO010000052.1:0-7896 GCA_045047305.1 Planctomycetota bacterium
GCGCACGAAATCGTCGAGCCAAGGATTGAGATCACTTGCCATGGGGGAGACGGATAGCGGGGTGCCATCGGTAGCATCTAACTTGGCGATGAAGTGGTCGTTCCCGTTAATCGGCCCTGATGAAACGCGATTAAAGGCGATGGAGACTGTGGCGGTAGTTCCTGGCCCAGAAACATTCTCAAAGAACACCAGAGACCCATATCGATAATCGGTCCCGCTTCCTGGGGTCATGAGCTCAATAGGAGCCATGGGGCTGTTCCAGAGGACGTTTCCGGTAGCGCCGTCAACCGCTAAGGCGTTGAACTGGGATCCGATGGTGACGATGTCTGCAACCCCGTCCGTATTCATGTCACGGCCGGATGTGCCATAGCCCGCGCTACTACCAACCAATACGTCCCAAATGATGGAACCATCTACGCCAGAGTATGCAATGAGGCGCTTACTGAAGCTGGTGTAGGGAGGAATGGCGTTCAGCCAGCCTGAGACGAAGTCGGGGACCGAGTCTCCGTTCAGGTCCGGGTAGCCGGTAGTAGGGTCTGGAGTAATGGGCCGCAGGGCACTTGCCCAGCGCGCATATTTCCTCCAAACAAGTTGATGCGTAGCCCCGTCAATCATGCCGGTGTAGCCATCGATCAATCCTGGAGTATTGGCCTGATAAAACAGGTCGTCGTAGCCATCCTGGTTAATGTCTCCAGCGTTCCAGAAACCTTTCCACAAAGACTGTTCCAAATCTCCTGGACTGGGAGGTTCTGGCGAAAGGCTGGCGAGGATGCCACCGCTAGGGAAATTCAGAAAATCTAAGAGGAGCGGGTGTTTACGAGAAACTGCTTGGTATCCAGTGGGTGTTTTGAGTAATGCAAACCCCGGGTTCCACCAGATGCCAAAGGATTCATAGGCTGAGGCAGAACGTACGTTGAAGCGGAAATCGGGCGCCCCAGAGCCTCCCGAAACAAGGTTTTGATCCTGTAAAGTGAGCCCTTCACTGTTCGTGCCGGAGGCGACGAATTGGGAGCGAGAATCCCCAACAATGCTCCCTAGGGGGAGTGCGGCTCCCCACGCCGAGTATCCCGAGGCAGTAAGCGGTTCTGGAGAAATCATTCGTTCGATTTCCCACTGGGTTTGAATGGGTGCTACATTTGCAGCACCCATGAGAGAGATGAGAGAAGAAAGTAGTAGGGTTATTGCCATTCGTCTGCTCCTTTATCGTAGGTGTTAATGGCACCGGTACGGGCAGTTCCCTCAAAATCAAATCCTAATTCGGCTTGGGATACATTAATCCAGGAAGGTGAGGCGTCGATGATGTTCAAGTTGCCTGTTGCGTTCAAGAAAAGCATATTCGGAAGTAAATTGCTCAGCGTGATCGGGCCAACGAAAGAGACAGGGTCTTCTGTAGAGAATGGGAAGGCTGGAGGAAGCTGCTGCTGCACCCGTACCCCTCCAACCCCAACCGAGCCTGACGGTACAAACCCGAGCGGCGAGGTACTAACCGCATCAGCCGTAAGCCTCGGGCCGAAATCAAAAGTTCCGGCTCCAGGCGCTTCAAAAATCGAGTTATCAATCTCCGTTGCAGTTGCAAAGCTTGGAACAAAGGGGTCAGCGTAGAAGTATTGCCCCAATCCTCCAACCGGCAGAAACTCAATGTTGTAAGGCGCTGCAGCACTTCCATTGCCGTAAAGGGTGCAATGCAAGAGGGGTGTAAGAATTCGGCCTCCGGAGACGGTTGGTCCCGCAATCGGGGAACTGAAATCCCCAACAAAACCGCCGAGTGGGTTATTCCAGATGAAAGTATTCACAAAACGGCAGTAAACGAAGAAATCGCTGTCGCCCGCAAAGGCACGAACGCCACGTTCTCCGTTATTGCTAATGGCACAGCGGTCGACCACGCCTTGCCCAATAGGCAGCGCAAGGCCAGGTGAGCCTTCTTCCAGGACAACATAGCCCATAGAATCAAGCCGAGTGCCTCCAACGATTCCATCCTGCGTAAACCCTGAGCTGGTAGGGGTTGCAACGCCCCCTTCTAATGCGATTCCATCACCATCATTTTGATAGATCCCACATCGGCGCAGACCGAGAGGCATTCCGAAGTGGGTTGTGGCATTACCATTCACAGTACCTGATGACCGCAAGACAATGCCATGTCCAGTATTGTCGTGGATCGTTGCATTTACGGCGTTCAATCCCATGTACCCTTCAAGACAATACAGATGAACTCCACTATGGAAATAGTCACCCGGGGTATGGGCGAGCAAGCTGCCTGTATCAAAGACCTCGGTTTTGCCACGCAAGATTATTTGGCCGCGGGTTTCCAGATCTGCCGTGCCATAAATTCCGGCCTCAACGTAGTTACTGATGGAAGCCCCAGTTGCAGTGACTACAGTCCCGGCACGATACTCTCGATTTTCCCCAGTCCCATTTGTGTCTAAGGCGGAGTAAATACCAATATCCCAACCTTCGGCGGTAAGAGTAGCGCCGCCCTCGAGTTCGCCACCATTGACATTTAGAATGACTTCGGAGATTGCGGCTCCAGCTCCTTGCGCCGAAGATCCGACTGCGTAGGCTTCCATGAGTCGGCTAAATGGTTCGCCAACAGTAGTGGCGAGGTCATTGATAGAATTGCGCAGCGCGGTTCCGGAAAGATTGGCGTATGTTCCAGTCGCAGTTAAGTTATTCACTTCCGCCACCACTCGTGGAGGGCCACCCGTTGTTTCAATGCTATTAAACCGAAGCCCAACCGATGTCATCAACAGAGTCGGAGCGGGGACTGCGCCTGGGAAAGGTATGTCAACAATCCTGCAGTTCAAGACTTCGACATCGATGGTTGCCCCACCAGATGCTATCGCCGAAAGATTTGTCCCAGAGCGTCCGAGAACAACATCGCGGAGTAGGACATCTTTGTCTGCACCTGTGCTGTCGATATCGACTCCAACTATTCCGCCAAGGATATTCATGCGTCCAATCGCAGTTAGATCTGGGGAGCTTCCGACCACCCGAATCACCGAAGGCGGTGTCATGCCGGCTGTCGGCCAGATGTAAACCGGCGTGCTGTCGACTGGAATGAGGCTGACGCCGTGGGGAAGCAGAATCGGAAAGGTTTCGGATCCGTTTGTCGGGACCAGAAAGTTTAGGTTGGAGTAAGCAACCGGGGATCCAGTCGCTGGGTCGGTTAGCCCCTGAACCGCAATGATGGCGCCGGATGTAATCCCGCTTGTTGCAGCCGCAGAGATGCTCTCAAAGTCGGCTCCTCCTCTAGCATCCACCACAACAGTTGTGCCTACTTGAGAAATGAGGGGGGGGGGTAGCAACGAGCATGGCCGCTGCCAAGAAGAATAGGGGTTTATAAGCCATGCCTATTACTTTACCCCTTGAAGTGCTCGGCAACCGGAAATGTTGCGCTTACTTTTAGGCTCTAAAAGCAGCCGGCCGCAGGTAAAGAGGCTCCGGAGGGAGTAACCGATTCAGGCCTGTCCCAAGTGCTTTAATTCCCATCGCTTGCGCATACTCAAGCAAATCACTCGCATGCGCCTGACAACTAGTGCGCAACTGCACACCATGAGGTGCAAAACGCACATCGCCCAAAAAGGAAGCAGTACCCACGAGTGCTGCGCCGTCTGCCAGCGCAATCACCTGCGGAGTTTGCAGGGTTTCTAGCGAGTCGCCGCGGCGGAGGTAGGTGGCGTGGTAAACCTCTTGGCGATAAGCATCGAGGATCAGGTGCAGCGGTTCCGCTTGCAGGTTGTGTGCGAAGGCGGCGGCGTCGAAGGAACGGATGCCGGCGCAAGGGATGTCGAGTGCATAACCGAGCATGATGCCTGCACTGCACGCGATTCTTAGTCCGGTGTAGGAACCTGGACCAATACCGACCAGCACCCCGCGCAAGTCCTCGCGTTTTGCCTCTGCATTTGCGAGCAAGGATTGCACCGCTTGCATCAAACCTTTGCCGCGCTGCTCACTGAAATCGACCTCCGCAGTCTCGGTGCCATTCCATAGAGCGACGGAGTTGCGCGGGCCAGAAAGCTCGAGGGCTAGCAGCATGGTGCTTTAGACGAGGATGTCGTCTTGCTTGACTGCAGCTTCTAACTTGGCGATGGAGGAGTCCACTAAATCGGCCTCCAGCGCTTCCACCATCAAGCGTAAACGCAATTCGGTGCCGGAAAAGCGCACCACAATGCGTCCGCGGTCACCGAGTTCTTTTTCAAGGTCGGCGCAAGCTGCGAAGAGGCAAGGGAGTTGCTCCAATGGCACACGCTTAGAAACTTTCAGGTTCACTAGGCGTTGCGGCAGGTCGACATAACCAGGTGCAAAGTCATCCGGCTCTTGGCCATCGGCGGCAAGGCTCTGTAGCACACGCAGCAAGGTGTAGATGCCATCGCCGCGGTAGCCGTGGTCATCTCCAAAAAGAATGTGGCCGGACTTTTCGCCACCCAAGTTGAAGCTGCCTTCGCGCATGGCAGCAGCCACATACTTATCCCCGACTTGCGCACGTAAAAGAGTGGCGCCGACATCGTGTAAACAGCGTTCCAGCGCAAGATTGCTCATGACCGTGGCAACTACGGTGTTGTCTTTCAACTCGCCGCGTTTTTGCATGGCGACGCCGAGTCCAGCAAGGATTGCATCGCCGTCCAGAATGCGGCCTTTGCGATCGATCAACATACCGCGGTCGGCATCGCCATCGAGACTCAAGCCTAAATCGCAACCGAGTTCGACCACGGCTTTCGACGCCACCTCTGGGTGTAAGGCGCCACAGCCATCATTGATGTTCAGCCCATCTGGCTTGTCGTGGATGCAGATTGCTTCTGCTCCAAAAGCGCGCAAAATCCGTGGTGCCAGCTTCGACGCCGCGCCATTCGCACAATCCACCAGAAACTTTTTACCCGCCAGATCCAAATCTGGAAACGCTTCACTGCGTAACCACGCAATGTAATCCACCACCAAATTTTTGGTCCGACGCATCTCTCCAGCCTCGGCTGCTTCCAGCGGATCGTCGGTCGACAACAATGCGGCTTCCAGTTCTTGCTCAACCGCCTCGGCTAATTTTGCACCTAGGCGTCCGAGCAACTTAATCCCGTTATCCGCCGCTGGATTGTGCGATGCCGAAACCACCACGCCTGCCTGATAGGGGCCTGCGAAGGTGAGGTAAGCCACACATGGAGTGGTGGCTAAGCCGATGACGTCGACATCGATACCGCCCTTGGTAAGGCCAGCAGCGACGGCAGCGACCAGAGTCTCACCGCTTTCGCGTCCATCATGTCCAATCAGTACTTTGGGGCGGTCCTTTTGTTCTTCGGTCATGTCGCCGTGGATGCGGGCGGCCAAAACCAGCCCGAGTCGCTCCAGCAGACCAGGTACAAGTGGATAGCTCCCGGCACGACCACGGATTCCGTCGGTGCCGAATAAGGTTTGAGCGTTCATGGATTGCGGGTGACGGTGACCGTCGCAGAATCAGGGTCGAGGGGACGAATGACCAAATGCTTGCGGTAAAAATCCCGCTCGGCAGGGTCGTCGAAGTTAAACAAGTGCGCTTCGATGGGGAGGGCGGTGCGGTCTAGCGAGTTTGCGTTGAGGGTGTGCATGGGAAGCAGTAACTTCACATGTTCTTCGACCCACTGCGCATTCAGCTCCAAGTCCGACTCCACTTCAGGGAGTTCCGCAATCCAAGTGGTGGGAACCCAGGGTTCCATCGTCCACGGTCCATTCGACGCGACATCATCGGCGGGCAGCAGAATGAGGTCGTTTGCGTCGGGCAGCCAAGTTTGTGATTTTGGATCACGCAGGCCGACCGGCAGTTCCGCCATCACTCGCGGCGGATCCATTTTGATGCCGCGTTTCGCCCAAAGTGCTGCCAAGTGAAGGGACGTGGTGACGTTTTTGCGCTCGTTACCGGCCAGAATCATGGTAGAGAATAAACCCGATGTTTCCAACTCTCCATTTGCAGAATGCGCATCGTTGATGCGCGCCATAAGTTGATCCATCGCGCGTTTGGGCCCAGTCAAAGTGATTTGGCTAGGTAGGAAAACCATGCTTTCCATGCGCGCTTCGTGCGCCTCAGAGGGCTTGCCGATAATAGTGACCTCACGGAAGCTTGGTGCCAACACTTCCTTGGCGATGCGCTGGAAGGTTAGTTTTTGTAGCTGCTGACCACCTTTGACTCCACCCAATAAAAAGGAAGCGTCTAAGGGGCGTAACCACTCTAAATCATCGGGCGTGACTGGAAAATCGACGCTGTCTTGCAAGGGGTCCGCATCGAATTTGACTTCTAGCAATGCAGCACACTGACGGGTAATGAAGTCGGTGAGTTCGGAGTTTGAGCCGTGTAAGGTAATCGGCACCGTGCGTCCGGCAGGGGGGTCGGTGAGCACCCAGCCTTCTGGCACTTCAATCGACAACTCCAAATGGTTGAGCGAGCGCACTGCGTTTTCGCTTACCACCAGAGTTAAGTCTACGTTTCGGTCGGTTGCAATCTGGCCTTGAACCCAAGACCAAATCAAAAACGCAATGCCAAGCGCCAACAGTTTACGGCGCCAATCCATTAAGAAGAATCCAGCAACCTTATTCATGCTTTCGCCTCATCAGGAGTTTCGCCAGCCTGCAATGCCGCTGCGATTTTTGATTCCGTTTTCAGTAGTTCGGAAAGACGCTTCTCCAGTTGATCTTGCGCAATCGGTTTATAGAGCTCACCGTCGGCCGCTAATCCAATTTCACCACTTTCCTCGCTGACGATGAGCACTACCGCGTCGGTCCGCTCTGACAATCCAAGTGCCGCACGGTGGCGGGTGCCTAGGCGTCGCGCGATGCTGGGGTTGTTGGTGAGGGGGAACACACAACTTGCAGCGGTGATGCGCTTGCCTTTCACCACCACACCACCATCGTGCAAAGGACCGCCATCAAAGAAGATGGTTTCCAGCAAAATGGAGGAGATGGGGAGGTCGAGGCTGACGGCGCCATCGCTAAACGGTTTGAGCGAAGTATTGCGTTCGAAAGCAATCAATGCGCCGGTGCGCTGGTTTGCCAAGCGTTTGGCGGTAGTAGCGATTTTAGCCAATTCGGTTGGTGATTCTGCGGTGTTGCCGCCAAAGCGTAAGAATCCACTTTGTCCAAAACGGCTAATGCCTTGGCGCAGTTCTTCCTGGAATAGAATCACCACAATCAAGGCAAAGTAAGGCGTGACCTTCTCGAGGATGAACTTGATGACATCCATGCCCCCTGGCGCAAAGCGGTCGAGTAGTGCAACACTGAAAATCGCTGCGATGGTGAAGGTGAATAGCCCGCGCAACACACCCACACCGCGAGTGCTACGAATGAAACGCAAAATGCCATAAATGGCAGCGCTGAGGATGGCAATCTCGAAGCCGTCGGTGAGTTGGAAACCGCTTATACCGAGTGGCATGGTTCCTCCGCTGGGCAAAGGTTGGCGCAGGCAGCCGCGACTTTGAAGGCATCGACTGACTTGCCACCGCGATGGAGGCGTAAATACTCCGCACCCTGAGCTGCGCACAAGGCAGCAGCACCTGTGGTTCCGCCATCACGCTGATGGGGAGCAAGGCCGGGAAGGAGGTCGGTCATGAAGGATTTACGCGAAGGTCCAGCGAGTAGCGGGAAGCCTAAAGCGCGGAAGCACCCAAACTTAGCGACTATTTGCTGCGATTGCTGTGCGTCTTTGGCAAAACCGATGCCTGGGTCCAAAATAATCTGATTTGAAGCCACCCCGGCGGTGAATGCCCGCTGGGCAATGCCCATCAACTCATCGCAAACTTCGCCTAGCAGGTGCTTGTACTGGGTTTGCTTTTGCATGGTGGCGGGGGTGCCGCGCATGTGCATGAGGACGATGTCGCAGCCGTGCTCGGCCAAGAGTGGTGCCATGGCAGGATCAGACAGGCCTGAGACATCGTTGATCATGCT
>JASFYO010000053.1:0-35022 GCA_045047305.1 Planctomycetota bacterium
GCAAAACGGGCCGCGCTTCGGAAGTCGCGTCGAGGTCAGGCGTAGTCTCCCGCCTTATTGCGCTGTGAATGTCGCGAGGTAATCCATCAGGCCGAGCATCTTCGGCGCTGTTGCGATGTCTTGGTTTTGCGATTCCAATACACCCCAACTTCCATACTTGTTGAACTTGGTCACATGGGTAAAGGACATGTACAAGCCGCCACCGGATGTCTTCCAGCGATTCAAGTCATCAGCATAAACCTGACGCATTCCGGCATCACGGTTGGTAGCTACAAACAAATTGGTCAGCGCTTGTACTTCGCGTGCGGCGTAGACACCAACTAGGTGTTGGCCGCCTTCATAAGAGATCAGTGGAATACCGCGGTCGGCAGCATTTAAGGCATTGGATTCTGTGTGCCCACCAAGGCCATTAATGACTTGGCTGTCGGCATCACAGGCAGCAAGGACCTCGGTAACGCTCATGCTGACAGTGGTATCCGATTGCGGTTCGCGGCCAAGGTAACCACCGAAGTAGGGTGCAACAGCATAGACATCGAAACGGTCCGCGACTGTGCTTTGATCTAGTGCGGTCA
Source organism: Planctomycetota bacterium (assembly GCA_045047305.1). Classification (GTDB taxonomy): domain Bacteria; phylum Planctomycetota; class UBA1135; order UBA1135; family UBA1135. The sequence continues at coordinate 573 of JASFYO010000053.1, forward strand.
AGTCAGCATTCCAGTCCATGACTTGGACGCCGACCCAAGGGTTGGAGCTTTGACCAGCAATCACGCGCACTAAGCGTTCCGGTTGTTCGGCAAAAACGCTGGAGCAAAGGGTTAATACTTCATTCGCGCGTTGGGAGTACCACCAAAGTTTGGCACGAGTTGGATCGGTAGAGAGACCCGCTGCGATTCCTTGCGTTTGCGCGTACTGAGAGGCCGGGAACAAACCGTTCCATACTTCATTGCTGTACTCAAAGTGAACGCGCAAGCGTGGGTCCAGGCGGTCGCGGACTAAGGTCGCAGCTTGAATCACAAAATCGTCGGTTGCTAGGTGGGGAATACAAATCCAGGCATCACTCAAGTTGGCATTGGCAAGATCGACCATGGTTTCCAGCGCTACACCAGCATGTACGCCACTAACGCGAGCTTGAGTGAAGCTGCTTGGCGTAGTGCGGTCGGCCCAATCAGAGACTTCCGATTCATTCGTGCGGCCCCAATCCATGAAGCGCAGAACTTTGAAATCCTGAATGCTTGCAAGGAAGTCAGGGTGGAAGGGTTCTGTGGCATAAGTGCTTTCGAAGCCAGGCATAATCAAGCGGATGTTGCGCACATAATCAGCTGGGTTGGTCGCTGTAATCCGCAGGCGTACCAGTCCGCCGGTAGGTGTAATATTCACCACAATACGGCCAACATCGGAAGACACGATTGACGCATCGCCGAGAAATTGGATGGTGCCATCGCCATCGTAAAGGCAAACATAATTCCCACTTGGATATACGCCGACAGCGTCGTTAAGCATGACCGCTGCGGCGGCCTGTCCAGTTGCTAAGGAAGTCACCCAGCCGTTACTGTCGACGCTAATCGGGATGCCGTTATCCCAAACGCCGCCTACGACATCTTGCGAGATCCATTCGCGGGCGGTTTTGAAGACGTCGACAAAGGGGGTGGCTTGTGCATAATCCGAAACAGACCCCAGATTAATCCCGAGGTGGGAGTTCACATTGAGCAGGCCTCCGGAGCCTGGCGGCGGGGGTGGTAGCGTGCTGGAGCCGTCGGTTTGAACGTCCGCAAGGGTTCCCGCTTGCGTGCCCATCACCAAAATTGTGCAGGCAAGCATCATGTCTCCAGACCGAATATAGGGATCAAGACTTGGTGGGGTGAGGGTTTCGGCAACGGTGAGCTTTCTCCATACCCAGCGATTGGCATCCCAGTTGGCGAGGCCAATCCAAATGTCCTGCGCGCGCGGGGCATCTAACCAGCTTAATACAATTTGATTCGCCTGCGCGCGGTCAGTCATATCCAACCAGTAAGTTGCCCAGGCTAGGCGGGCATCGGAGCTGCGAGTGGACGGTCCCCAGTTGGGTTGAAAGCGCCCACGTGTGGATTGGGTGGTTACGTTTTCGGCTCCAGCGGCAACGACGAATTCATCGCCGGTGGCAACACCGTTACTTCCAGCCCCAGCACCAGGGGCTGGCATATTCGCCGGTGAGGCAATATTGATCTCAGCATAGGGAGAGGAGAAGTTTAGGTTTGAGCTGCCGCCGCCACTGCTAGCAAGTTCTGTGGCGGCACCACAACTGGCGACACTGAGCAGCAGGCCAGTGGCTGCAAAACAGTGGATGGACCTCTGCCAGAGGGCTCCAGTGACTGGGATTTGAATCACAGGGGATGTCATGGCCCATTCGCGGCGCGAATAAGGGCTCACTTTAGTTCCTAAAACCGAGAATCACCTACTGGCGCAAAAATCTTGACTTAGGACATTAATTCGCTAATTTTGCCGAATTATGAAGATGGACTAGGGCTTCGTCAGGCTGTTGTTGAAAAATGTAAGGCAAGGTGCGCAGTGGGTCGTGGAATAGCCGATAAACAGGATTGCGGCGTCTTAGAACGTCGCTTGGGCTGAAATAATGGTGGTAAACTTTGCCTCTAAACGGTCCCCAGTACCCAACATGACTACCCCACTGTCCACCCTTCGCATTTTCTTGGCCGCACCTTTGGTTTTGGCCTTTGTCGCTGCATGTGCCTCGCCGGGCCCGGATTTAAGCGCGCTTCCCAAGATGGATGTCGATGCCACCCCACCGGCGAATTACATCGCGGAAACGGTGCGCATTCTGGACAGCTTTCGTGCAGCTGGCGAACGCGCCAATGCAGGCGGCTATCGCTTAGCCGCAGGAGACGATGTCACGGTTTCGGTATTCGGCCGAGATGATCTTTCTGGTTCGCACCGCATCGGCCCCGATGGCTACATCAGCTTGCCAGTGGTCGGCGATGTCGAGCTCGGTGGCCTGCATAGAGCCGCTGCCCGCGAGGCGGTGTCTGCCGCATTGGCCAATGCCTACCCAGATCTAGCGGTGACCTTAAGTGTCGACACCTACACCGCCTATTCCGTAGTGGTGCTTGGCAGCGTGGCATCTCCTGGGGAGTACAGCTTTGCCGCAGTCCCCACTCTCTTGCGCGCAATCGGTTCTGCCGATGGTCTGCGCGCCGATGATTCTGGCTTGCGCCCAGAGCGTTGCGCCATTATGCGCGGCAAGGAAACCATCCTTTGGGTGGACTTAAATCAACTCCTAAATGAAGGTGATCTCAGCCTCAATGTTGAGTTGATTCCTGGCGACGTGATTCACGTAACCGCCGAGGCCCAACGCCTGGTTTACGTCATGGGTGAAGTGGGAAGCCCTGGTATTTATCCACTACGGCCCGGCATGACTGCCCTTGATGCCATCGCTGCCGCGGGCGGCATTACGGAAGATTGCAATGACGATGCCATCCGCGTGTTGCGCCCTTCCACCGGCAGCAGCGAAACCTTCGATTACGAGGAGTTCAGTGAAGGCGACTTCCTGCAAAATCGCGCGCTAGTCCAGGGCGATGTGGTTTTCGCTCCACGCCACACCTTGGCTGAAATCGGCTGGGTGTTCCGCCAGATTCAACCACTGACTCAACTCGGCCTAGTTTACGGAGTCGCGACCAATTGAGCTCTGAAGATTCGCGAAGTCTGGTTCCTGCGCGGCCGAGACTCCGACCAGAACCGAAGCGCCTGAATTTAATTCAGGCGCTGCGGAAACATATCCTGCTCTCCTTGTTCCTGTTGCTCAGTTTAGGCGCCGGCGGGGTTTATTTAGCGCAGCAGCGTGAAACCTTAGTCTTTATGTCCACCGCTGAAATTCATGTGGAGCGCACATTTCAAAGAGTGCTTTCGGTGGACCGCGAGGAGTTGCGTAATACTCAGGAATATGACATTTTCCGCAATGAGCAAATTGGTCTCATGTTGCGCCCAGATGTCCTTGAAGACGCCTTGCGCCGTTGTAACCAATTGGACAACGGCACTTGGGCTCCGGCAGAGCTTGGTCCGGCAGCTTCGATTGGAGTGTTCCGCGACTCATTAGATATTTATCTTCTTTCGCGCAGCTACCGGATCGCAGTAGATTTAGTTGGCTATAACTCAAGGGCCTTGCAGCCGGCACTCAATGCTTTGCTCGAGGCATTCGTCGATGCTCACAATAGAGAGTTTTCCTTTGCCAATGATGACCGTCCCGCATCTTTGCGTGAAATCCTTGGCGTGCTTGATGGAGAAATCAAAATTAAGCGTGGCAAGGTCAAGGCACTTGCCGAACAGTTGAATGTATTGAATTTTCAGGACAGTCGGGTGAACCCTTGGCTGAATCCGTTAGAAAACGCGCGACTCGCCCAGGTAGAGGCTAGCCGCAAAGAACGGCAAATACGTCGAGAAGTGGAAGAAGCTGGTGAACCCACTATCGACCCAGCAGATTTGGATTTGGTACTTTTGGGCGGTGCGGAAGCGATTGGTGAAAGTCTTGCGCTTATGGTTTCGCCTTTGGTGGAAGAGCGCTCTAGCTTGCTTGGCCGTTTACTCAATATGGGACCTGGGCACCCCGCTCGTGCTGACTTAGAAAAACGTGTAGCAGGCATTGAAACGCAAATTCAAGACATACTGCAGCGCCAGGCTAAAGTGGATCGTGCCACCATGGCTAAGAATTTGCGCCAGGCCCAAATTCGAAACACTCAACTTGATGAGGAAGTTGCAGAGCTAGAAAGCCGCGCGCGTAACTTTGTGACCGCTTTTCAAGACGGTGTCGTAGTGGAGACTTCTTTGCTCGGTGAATTAGAGCGGCGTAAGCAGATTGTCGCCCGCCTTAGTCACTTTGAAATTGAGGCAAAGTCGCCTAGTTATGTGCGCGTGGCCTTGGCAGCATCGCAAGTGGACCCACGTGGCCAGAGTAATCTCACCCGTAACTACGGCATTGTTGGCATACTGGCGTTTTTAATCGCGTTCGGCATTCCCATTTTATTGGAAATTCGCGATCAACGCATTCATACAACTACCGATGTCCACGACGTCTTGGGCTTCGCACCTGCGATTTGGGTGCCGCAGAAAAAGTCAGAGAGTCAGATTTTGCTTGCGGCTGACCAAATCCGAAGATTCGCACTCGCGCTGGATCGGGATCAATCTTATGCGCGTTCTCGTCTGATTCTTTTTGCCGATGTGAAGCCGACGAAAGGAACCCAGGAAACCATCGAGGAAATTGCACAAGCGTTAGCTGGATTGGGCCGCAAGATTTTAGTGGTCGATGCCATGAACCCGCGTGGCTTGGGTTTGAAAAAGGCCTATGCTACTTCAGGCTTCCTTGGTTTGCTGGCCGGGAAAGGGCTGCAAGTGCTGTCACGCGACGGCTGGGATTTCCTTGAATACGGAAATCCGAAAATTGAGGTCGGGCATAACCTGAGCGGATGGAATGGTATTTTGCGTGCAGCCACTCAGGACTACGACATGGTCCTCATCAAAGGTGGTCCACTTCTTGCTTCGCCTGATGCGGAACACATGGCATCGTCCGCAGACTTGGTGGTTCTAGTGGTGGAGGCAGAGGTCCAATTGCGTGGCGAAGTCCATCGTGCCGGCGACGTTTTGGCATCCATCCAGCCAGCGTCAGTGGGTTCCATCCTCATCAACGCCAAGGTGTTCAGCGGTCATGGCTACTACCAAGATTTGGTGAAGGAGCGTAAAGCTCTCTCAGCGGGCTCCACTTAGGCCGACGCCTTGCCCTTTCCGCGCAAGCGGTAAGCAATGCTGGAGAAAAGCAAGCGTGCCGCGAAAGGCAGGCCATGCACAAGATAGCGCTTAGCTAAGCGGCCTGGTTCTTGCATGAGGCGATGAATCCATTCCACTCCCGTAACCTGCATCCATCGTGGTGCACGCTTTACTTCTCCGGTGACGAAGCTAAAGCTAATCCCGACCCCTGCCCACCAAACCTTCGGCATGAGTTTGGCCCAATCCTGGATAAGGCGCTCGCTTTTGGGAGCCCCTACAGCCACAAAAACTAGATGCGGGTCTGCATCCTGCAAAGTTTGAGTGATGGCGGCCAGGGAGGCATCATCCTTCTCAAACCCGAATTCTGGGCACAGGATTCCGGCGACTTCAAAGCCCGGGAACTCTCGCGCTAGCTGTTTGGCCGCCCCTTCTGCAGAGCCAGGGTTGCCGCCGAGGAAAAACACGCGCCGGTGGTCTTTGGCGGCTGCTTGGGTGAGGCTGCGGATCAAATCCGAGCCCGCAACCCGCTCTGGAATTGGGGTGCCCTGGATTCTGCTTGCCCAAACTAGGGGAGCGCCATCGCAAACGCGGAGTTCTGCGTCCGGCAATCCTTCGGGGAAGAACAATCCTGCGTGAATCATGCGCAAATGATCGAGGTTGATGGTGTGTAGCCATCCTCCCCGTGCTGCCGCCCATGCCTCTGCTATGTACGCCACGCATTCACGCTCGGTGATAGCGTGTGCAGAAACCCCCATGAGCTCAATGTGAGGGAGGATGGCAGCGTTTGGGGCGGTCATGCAAAGTCTCCGCGAGGGGGACTGGAGGTATTCTGGAAAAGGCTAGAATCGTGAAATTCATGCTGAGTATAGCAGTGATTCGGGGGGTACAATCACGGTGAACCTGCCTACAGAATTCAGTTGACGCTACACCAACACCAGCCCATGAAAGCCCCTCATTTTGCCTGCTAAGCAACCGCAAATGGTCAGCGGTTCGCACACTTCTGGCACGACTCTGATTGGCCTCGTAAGGGGTGTAAAGCTTTGAGCGAGAATCTCGATGCAAAACGAACACCGTCCTCTGCTCCACAGAGCCTGGGTGACAAGGCAAAGCGTGGTGGGGTTTGGGTTTTACTGGGCAAGGCCTTCGAGTCTGGGTCGCGACTGATTAGTAATGTCATTCTGGCATGGCTGCTGTTCCCGGAAGATTTTGGCGTCATGGTTCCGGTGGGGGTGTTCATGGTCGGCCTCCTTTTGTTTTCCGATGTTGGCATTGGCCCCACGATTGTTCGCTCCAAACGTGGCGATGACCCGGTGTTTCTGCGCACAGTTTGGACCGTGCAAGTCCTGCGCGGGATAATGTTGTATGCAATTTGTATAGCGGTAGCGGGCCCTTATTCGAGATTGATTGGCGAAGTCGTCACTGCCGATGGCATGCGCGAGCAAGAGGTCATCAAGCAACTTTTGTTCATCGTGGGCTTGTCACCTTTTGTCATGGGGTTTCGTTCGCCGGCTTGGTTCACCTTAGACCGACAGATCGCTCAGGGCCGCAAAACTCTGATTACCGTGATTAGCCAGGTAGTTAGTTTGATCACTACCATTACTTGGGCTTACTACTCGCGTTCTCCAATTGCCTTAGTGGGGGGGGGGGTGGTCAACTCGCTAACCCAAACTGTTTTAAGCCATGTTTTACTGCCCGGTGCAAAAATGCGCTTTCAGTTTGAGCGCGAAGCCATGCGTGAATTATTTGGTTTTGGGCGATGGATTTTCTTGAGCACCGCCCTATTCTTTTTAGCCACTCAAATCGACCGTATTATCTTGACGGAATTGTTGGATGCGGGCCCTCGTGGTTTGTATCGCATTGGTGACACGATTGCAGCGCTGGTGCCCACGATGTTGGCGGCAATCTCGGCCGCAGTGGTGTTCCCTACCTGGATGCAATCCTACCGGGATTCCAAGGTGAATCATGAGAAGCGAGTGCTGCGCTCACGCAAGGCTTTAATGGCCTTGGCGATGTCAGGTGTGATTAGCATCGTGACCGTAGCTCCGCTGTTTATTGTGATTCTTTATTCGGACGCCTATCGCGGGGCAGCGATCGTGGCGCAGCTGCTGTGTCTCGCCTATTGGTTCGAAACGCTAAGAGCCTCGGCGACCAGTGCCTTGCTGGTACATGGCGATTCGCGTGCACTTTCTGGCTCGAACTTCATCATCCTTTTGGTAAAGGCTCCGGCTTGTTGGTACGGTTTTCAGTGGCTGGGCCTGCCAGGCCTCATTCTTGGCGTTGGGGTCGGCACGATGTGCGGTTTGTTGCGTTTGCATGTACGCCTTTGGAAGCATGGCACACGACTCCTCAAGCAAGATGTCCTTGGCACCTTGGCGTTGGCATGCTTAGCCGCAATTGGGTTTTGGGTCGGAAATTATTCAGTCACCATTCCATTGCTGCAGGGCATTTTATTGGCTGGATTCACCACCTTGTTCTTAGTCGGAATCACCATTCGGCCAGCCTACCAAATGTTGTTGCGTAAATCGGAATGAGTTACTTTCACGGTGCCTCGATGATCGCGTTGTTGGTCAGCGCGTTTTACCCTGTGCTTGCACTGATTTTCGATGCCAACTTGCCGCGGCACCGGGCTGTGCTGGCCACGATGCTGTTTGGTTTTCTCTTCCTGCCGTCCTTGGAGTTCGATGTCGGGGGCATGATTTACTGGAACCGCAATACCGCCCCGGTATTCATGGTTCTAGCCGGCGTCCTTTTCCGCGACGGTGCGCTGCTGGCCAAATTCCGCATGCGCTGGTTTGATATCCCCATGCTGGTCTATTGCGTGGTTCCTTTATTCACCTCCCTGGATAACGGTTATGGCCTGAAGGAAGGATTGGCGCTTAGCTTTTATCAGACAGTGCGCTGGGCGGGCCCCTATTTCATTGCTCGGCTTCATTTTCAAACCAAGGAGCAGCTTTTAGATTTGGTGTACGCCCTTTTCTTGGGCGGCCTTATTTACATTCCCTTATGTGTATTCGAAATCCGCTTTAGTCCTGTCCTGCACTACTACCTGTACGGATTCAATCAGCATTCCTTTTTGCAATCCGTTCGTGGTAGCACCTACCGCCCGATTGTTTTTTTACAGCACGGACTCATGGTGGGTATGTGGATTTCAATGACAGCCTTTCTTGGATGGGCACTTGGATCCGCAGGAAAATTGGGCCGCTATATGGGGGTTTCGCTCAAACTTTTACCACCGCTTATGCTGCTGGTTTTGATTGCGATGAAATCTTTAGGCGCATTGATTCTTGGCCTGCTCGTTTGGAGTGGAGTGTCGTTCAGTCGAACCACCGGAGGCAAGGCTTTTTTGCTTGCATTGACCATCGCTCCTTTGCTGTGGGCATTGACCCGAACCAGTGGGGCCTTGTCTACGGATGCCATCGTGGGAGTGAGTTCTTTCGTTTCGGCTGAGCGGGCCCATTCCTTGGAGTTCCGTCTAGACGCTGAAGATTCTCTGACTCGGCATGCCATGCGTAAACCTCTGTTTGGTTGGAGTACACGTGGCTTTAATCGCGTTGAGGAGGATGGCCGCGACCGTGCCGAAACCGCCGATGGCTTTTGGCTGATAGCCTTCTCTGCCTATGGATTAGTTGGACTGATATCCTCCCTTCTCATTTTTTGCGTTCCAAGTATCCTGGTGCTAAAATTTGCTCCTCCGCGCCTATGGAAGGATGATTCCATGATGTTCCTAGTGGGATGCATGGGGGCGGTTTTGATTGCAGTTGGCATGGACAACCTGTTGAATGCGATGATTAACCCCATGTTCACCATGTTGCTTGGTGCCATTCCTACTGTCATCTGTCGACCAGGTTGGAACGATGTCGAGGAACAGCCAGATGAGTTAGAAATTCCTCATACTGCCGATGAATCGGAACCGCGCTACCCTCGGCTACTCGGCCAACCGGGAGATTCTACTCCTGCCGCGTAGAGTGTTTTTCGCATGATGGATCCCACCAAACCCGCGAACGCAACCTCCTCCTCGGTGCCATCCGCAGAAGGCATGCCGCGGTGTTCCATGGCGATTGTGATTCTGAATTATCGCACTCCCAAAATGGTAGTCGATTGTTTGCAGACTCTTGCGGGCCAGTTGTTGGAGAGCGAGCATGTGATTGTGGTGGACAATGAATCCCAAGATGATTCGGTGCCACATATCCAAACCGCCATTGAGGTCAATCAGTGGGGGAGTTGGGTGGAGTTGCGCGAAGCAGGCGGCAACCATGGCTTTTCTGCTGGGAACAATGTCGGCATTCAAGCCATCGATGCCGAGGTCTACTTTCTGCTTAATAGCGATACCTTGGTTTGCCCTGGCGCCATGGCCGAGCTGCGCCTTGCTTTAGAGCAAAACCCTAAGGCCGCCTTAATCAGTCCGCGTTTGGAGTGGCGCGACGGCGAGCCCCAGGTCAGCGCCTTTCGCGAGCCAACACCGTGGAGTGAGCTCGACCGCGCAGCCGGTGTCGGCCCGATTTCGAGAATTTTTCGCCGCTGGGCAGTATCGCCTCCCCTGTCAGACGAGCCGCTGTCCTTCGCCTGGGCATCCTTTGCTGCCATCTTGGTGCGCCGGGAAGTCTTCGAGAAGATTGGTTTGATGGACGAGGGCTATTTCCTTTACTTCGAGGACATCGACTTTTGCCGACGCGCCCGCCTAGCTGGCTTCGAGGGCCTGTACTGGCCGGCCGCCCATGTGGTGCACTTACGTGGCGGAAGTGGCCCGGTGAAAGAGCAGCAGGCCAAGCGACGCCCTCTGCCGGCGTATTTTTATGCCTCGCGCAGTCGATTTTTCGCGAAGTCTTATGGCCGAACTGGATTACTGGCCGCAAATGTAATGTGGCTCCTGGGCCGCACCGTTTCCTTCACTCGCGAGGTGGTTAGCCAGAAGAAGCGCCATCTATGTGCGAAGGAGGGGCGTGGCTTATGGCATAATTTCCTCCGTCCCGTGAACCCGCCTGAAGTCTGGCGCGGTCACTTCCCACCCAAATCATGAACCTTCACCCGCGACCCGATTTCGTGATGATCGGAGCCATGAAGTGTGCGACTAGCACACTTCATGTGCAGCTTGCTGCACAGCCAGGGTTTTTCATGAGCACGCCGAAGGAGCCGAATTACTTCAGCGACGATGCTGTTTTCGCCCAAGGGCCCGCTTGGTATCGCGGTCTGTTTGCCGAGGCAAAACCAGGCGACATTCGCGGAGAGTCGAGCACCCATTACACAAAGTTGCCCGTGCACACCGAAACGATTGCGCGATTACAAGAGGAGCTTGATGGTGCGCCGGTGAAATTGATTTACATGATGCGGCATCCAATCGATCGCTTGGTTTCGCAATATATCCATGAATGGACGCAAGGTGTGGTGTCGGCAAAAATCGATGTCGCGCTGGAGCAGCATCCAGAGATGTCGGCGTACAGTTGCTATGCCATGCAATTGGAGCCGTGGATCGAGGCCTTTGGTAAGGAATCCATCCTGCCACTTTTCACCGATGGCTTACGTGCGCATTCGCAAAGAACGCTGGAGCGAGTTTGCGATTTCCTCGGTTATCAGGGGGCGCCTGTTTGGGATGATTCCAAGGGCGATCAAAATGTAAGCGCCGTGCGTATGCGCAAGTCTCCGGTGAGAGATATTGCTGCCATTCCCGCCCTGCGCTGGATTCGGCGTGCTTTTGTGCCAGAAGCATGGCGCGCGAAAGTGAAGAGTCGCTGGGTGATGACGGAGCGTCCGCAGCTCAGCGCCGCATCTCTACAAAAGCTAGAGAAGAAGTTCGATCAGGATCTTGCGCAACTCGGTGACTGGCTGGGCTTGGATTTGAATTGCGCGAACTGGAAAAGCGTGGCAATCGAGGCGGAGCCGGAATGGGTGAAGAAGTAGGCGCTGTCGGCGTAGTTGCGATTGGGCGTAACGAAGGAGACCGTTTGCGCCGTTGTTTGGAATCCGTTGTTGGCGAAGGTCGCGTGGTGATTTATGTCGATTCTGGCAGCACCGACGGCAGCTTGGAGTTGGCGCGTAAGCTTGGAGCAGATGTCGTGGAGTTGGATTTGTCCGTTCCCTTTACGGCTGCCCGTGCGCGGAATGCTGGTTGGATGCATTTGCGTGCGACTTACCCAGAAATCGAACTGGTGCAATTCCTAGATGGTGATTGTGAGTTAGTCCCTGCATGGCTGGATGTCGCTCAAGAGGCTCTTGGTGTAAAGGACTCTTTGGTTGTTGTGTGTGGGCGCCGCCGCGAGCGATTCCCCGAAGCCACGGTTTATAATCAACTATGCGACATCGAATGGGACACGCCTGTAGGCAAGGCAGATTCTTGCGGCGGCGATGCCATGTTTCAAATGGCGGCCTTAGTCGAGGTCGATGGCTTCGATGACACCTCCATCGCAGGGGAGGAGCCGGAGTTGTGCTTTCGTTTGCGTGAAAAAGGCTGGACCATCCAGCGCTTGGATCACGAGATGACTTTGCACGATGCCGATATCACACGTTTTGGACAGTGGTGGCAGCGTAGCAAACGCGCCGGCCATGCTTATGCGGGCAATTTTCGCCGTCATCCAGAGGCCGGATTCCGCAAAGGGGAAATCCGCAGTGCCTATTTTTGGGGTTTGATATTGCCCTTAAGTATCCTCTTGCTCGCGCTAGTTTTGCATCCGATTTTCTTACTTGGGTATCTCATTTACCCGCTTCAAGTGTTGCGCATTGCGCGGCACTTGCAAGGTGGGAGCCAAGCCCTAAGCGCTAAGCTGCGTTTGCTTTATGCGTTGAATTGCGTGGCGAGTAAGTTTCCGCACGTCGCAGGTCTGATGGATGAGAGAAAAAGCCACCGCGCGGGTCGGGTGGAGATCATCGAGTACAAGTAGAAAAGACTGCTTCCTTGCAACGCTGTTTATCCAGCGTGCTGGCGGAATAAATCAGCCATCAACGAGGCCGTTTTATCGATATTGTGCCGCGCTTTCGCTCGCGATGCAGCTGCATGACCCATGCGCGCAAGCTCGGTGGCATCGCATGCTAGCGCTAGTTTCATCGCATCGGCGAGCGCTTCCGCATCGCCCGTTGGAACGAGCCATCCTTCCACTCCTTGGCGGACCAACTCTGGAATTGCAGCAATGAATGTGGTCACAACCGGACGCGCCAGAGCCATGGATTCCATGAGGACCACCGGCAGGCCTTCCGCAGAGCTAGGCAGCACCATGGCCCGGCTATTCAAAATGCATTGGCGGACTTGCGCGCCATCGACAGTGCCGAACATCGTGATGTGCGACTCCAATCCATGCTGTGCAATCGCAGCATCCACGGAGGCACGCAATTCTCCATCGCCAATGATGTCGATGTGAAAATCCACCCCTTGGTTTTTCAAGAGCGCAGCAGCTTGCAACATGACCAGTGGCTGCTTTTGCTGGCATAACCGCCCGACGAATAGGAAGTGGTTTCCACTCGGTGGGGAGACATCGTTTGCTTCGAGGAAAGAGGCGTCTAAGCCGCAGTGCACCACGTGAATGCGGTCGTGGATTTCAGGTGGGGCAAAGAGTTGTAGCTGGCTGCGGCCAAAGCGGCTAATCGCAGCGACAAAGCGTGCGGATTCGACTTTCTCGGCAAGCTTCAAGCTAATCGCACGATAGTATTCCTCGGAACCGTGCGCGGTAAAACTAAACCCCGGACCACCAAGCGACTCATTGAGCATGGCGACAATCGGTGGGTTGGTGGAGAAATGCACGTGCACGTGGTCCACACTTTCCCTTTCGCATATCCGCAGCAGCGCACAAGCTTCGCCCAAATAGGCGCAATGCACCCCGAGTCCACGTTCCGCACCTTTTGCTAGACGCAGCATACGTGCGAGGCCTCTGAAAAAACGCACTGGATGACGCAGCAGCACGGCCAGCATGGAAGGCAGTAATCCCTTGGCGCCGTGGGCTAGAAGGGATTGAGTTTGTTCCGCTTCCTCACGATCCGCGTCTTCCACGAAAACTTCGTCGGAAGGGCGAATGGAAACGCGCACTACCGGAATGCCTTGCGCCTCGACACCCCGAATTTCACGCCGCACAAAGGTGTGGCTGTTCTTGGGGTATTGGTTAATCAGGTAGAGGACTTTCATGCTCCGGCGCGGAATGCGGGCTCAGGGGAGGCAGTGGGCGTGGCAGGCATTTAGAATATCGGTGCTTTGGGGAGCTTTCTTGCCCCCAGAAGGTGCATCCGATGGAAATCTTGGGCAACATCGCATTTTGGAGCGGCGCAATCCTGTGTCTGCCCTGTGGTTTCTTGCTGCTCGAGGTGGTCATGGGCCTATTTCCAGGCCGACATCCGCCAGTTTCTGCGCTAGGCAAACCGCCACGTTCCGTTTTGCTGATTCCTGCCCACGATGAGCAGGGCGGGCTAGGCACCATCCTTGAACGCCTTGGACAGACGGATCTAGAAGGTGTGCAGCCGATCGTATTGGCTGACAACTGTAGCGATCAAACCGCCCAAATCGCGCGCGATGCAGGAGTGGACGTATGGGAGCGGGAAAATGCTGCTGAGCGGGGCAAACCCTATGCCTTGGCTTGGGCCTTAGACCGGCTGGCGGAAGACCCACCCGAAGTCGTGCTGTTCTTAGACGCCGACACTTGGTTTCATCGTGGCGGGCCGGCAACTTTAGCCCGATGCGCTGCGCAACGTGGCATGCCAGTGCAAGCCATCAACCGTATTTATGGCGGAGGCTTACGCGGCTTTGCCTTTCGCTTTCGCAACGAGGCTCGTTTGCGTGGGCTAAAAAACTTAGGTGCGCCAACGCAGTTAAGCGGAACCGGCTTTGCGCTTCCCTGGAAGCTGCTTGCCGATTTCCCTTTGCCGGTAGGCGAGTTAGCGGAAGATGCCTCTTGGGGGTGGAATTTCGCACGCGCAGGCATTGGGCCTTATCTCACCACCGAGGTCGAAGTGCTGAGTAACCCGCCCGGCTCGAAGCAAGGTGAGGCCACCCAAGTTCGGCGATGGGAGCACGGCATCCTCGCTGCAACCTTGCGTTTTCTGCCGGGATTACTGCGCTCTGCTCTTTTGCCGCCGAGCCTGAAACGCATGTTCCACTTGGCAGATGTCCTGGTTCCTCCGCTCGCACTGCTGGTGTTGATTTGTCTAAGCGTGCTCGGGCTCGGCGCAGTCACAGCCGAGCTTACAGTGATAGCGCCTACTCTTTGTGCCTTATCCTTATTAGGGATTGCGGTGCTCTTAGGGTGGTGGAAGTACGGCCGTGCCGACTTGCCTTTGCGTCAATTGTTAACAGCCCCGCTTTACGCAGTTGGAAAAATTGGCGTTTACGGCTCCTTCTTGTTCCGTCGCCAAAAAGGGTGGCAGCGCACGGAACGCGACGACGACTAAGTCGGTTGGTTTAGTCCCAACGCTGGCCGAGTAGATGGTAACGCACAAAGTCGCGCAGGAAATGCGGCGGATCTGGCTGTCGACGTTTGGTTAAGGCGTTGCGCAGTTTCCACAAGCTGCGGCCTGCAACGAAGCTTAGGTTGCAAATCAGCGTATAAATCGGGTTGTGAAATTTACGCCAAAAATGCGCGCGAGATGCAAACCACCACACGGGCATTGGGTTTTCATTAGGCGCACCGTTCACGACCCCAGTGGAGGAGCCTGCATAGTGCATAATTCCAGCCTCTGGGACATACCAAGTTTGAAACCCGGCTTGTTTGGCACGGAGTAGGAGATCGATTTCCTCGAAATAAAGGAAGTACTGTTCATCAAACAGGCCGACTGTTTGCAGCACCTCGCGGCGGACAAACATACAGCCCCCGGAAACCCAATCGATTGGGTGGGCCGTGGTGCGTGGTGCTGGAGCAGTGATGCGGCGCGCTAGCAGACGGTCGATGAAACCGAAACGCAATCCTTCGGCGATGGAGCTCGCCAGACTCGGAAAGCGAAACGCGGTGTAATCGGTCAAGCCTGGGGTGCTTTCAGTGCGCGGGCCAAGAATAGAGGCCTCAGGGTGCTTCTCGAAGAATTGCAAGAAGGTGGTTATCGCTCCTGGCAGCACTTCGGTGTCCGGATTCAGTATCAGCAGGTAATCCGCAGGCTTGGGCTGTGCCAGCTCCATTTTTAGAGCGACATTATTGCCAGCGCCAAAGCCATCGTTGCAGGGATGAGCGATGATTTGGACCCAAGATTCCCAGCCTTCTTGTTGCACCACGGCTTGCAGTGCTTTTGCTGATCCGTCCTCGGAGAAATTGTCGACCACGGAAACGCATAGGTTCTGGTGCACCTTTCGTTCTGCTGCCAAGGTGCGCAAACACCCAGCCGTCAAATCCGCAGTACGGAAGTTCACAATGACGACGCGGATGCTGGCTTCACTCACGCTTTCGAATCCGGGCTATGCTTTGCGTGATGCAACTGCTCATGCAAATGGTTAAGAATGCGCAGCGAAGCTTTTCCGTCGCCGAATGGATTTTCTATGCGCGCCATCTTTTGATAAGCATCGTCATCCTGCAGGAGACGCATACTCTCGGCAAAAATGCACTCAGCATCCGTGCCGACTAAGAGAGCCACGCCAGCTTCGATAGCTTCCGGGCGTTCGGTGGTCGTGCGCAAGACTAAGACTGGTCGTCCGAGACTCGGCGCCTCTTCTTGAACGCCGCCGGAGTCTGTGAGAATCAAGGTGCAGGCAGCCATCGCAGCTGAGAACTCGGCATAGCCCATCGCTTCGACAAGCTTCACCCGGGGGTGGGCGCCAAGATGGGATTCAATGACCGAACGCGCAGCTGGGTTGGGGTGCACCGGGCACAAAACTTCTACCTCGGCGCAAGCATCCAGAATGCGCAACACTGCGGAGCAAATGGATGCCATCGGCGCGCCAAAGTTTTCGCGCCGATGGCAGGTCAGCAGTATGGTTTTCTTTGCTGTTGAGGAAGTCGCTGCTTGCTGATTCCGCACGATGGTATGCAAGGCATCAATCCCAGTGTTTCCGGTCACCCAACACACTTCCG
Source organism: Planctomycetota bacterium (assembly GCA_045047305.1). Taxonomy (GTDB): domain Bacteria; phylum Planctomycetota; class UBA1135; order UBA1135; family UBA1135. The sequence goes on from JASFYO010000053.1 coordinate 16,581, forward strand.
CTGGCACCCCTTGCTTGAGAAGGTGGCCCTGCGAAGTGGTGGTAGGGGCAAAGTGGAAGTCGGTGACCTGAGTGACTAGGCATCGGTTGGTTTCTTCCGGCCATGGGTTTGCTCGGTCAAAGCTACGCAATCCTGCCTCCACATGCGCCACAGGGATCCTTTGATAACTAGCCGCAAGCGCGCCGGCCAAGGTGGTCATGGTGTCGCCCTGGACTACCACGCAGTCGGGTTGAATTTTTTTCAGTTCTACCCTCAAGGCATCCATTGCCCGGGATAAGAATTCTGCAGGCTCCTGGTTCGGCCGCATGAGGTTTAAATCGACATCCGCCTGCAGGCCAAAATCAGTAAACACTCCGTCGAGCAACTCGCGATGTTGGGCTGTGCTGACTACCACCACTTCAAACTTATCTGCCCGACGCCGTGCTTCCAGGATCACTGGAATTAACTTAATCGCTTCAGGGCGTGTTCCCAAAATGAAGGCTAGGCGTACTGGTTTATGCATCACGGCCGGACTTTTTTGGGTTTTGTAAACGCGTCAGCATGCGGCTAAAAATAACCTGCACTAACAAACCAAGGTGACCCAAAATAGTGCGCAAGGTTTTCATTTTGGAATGGCCCAGGATGCGGGCCTCCAAAACGGCTGGGCATTCCACCAAATTTGCACCCTGTGCATCGAGGGTGGCGCACATTTCAACCACTCCAAGGAAACTTCGGTTCTTTAACTTGAAGTCTTGCATCGCGGATTTTCGATAGACTCGGAAGCAGCTGGTGTAAGTGGCAAACTTATGCGTCAGCACTCTGCGGTACAAGCTGGAAAGCCCACGCGACAAAGATAGGCGCCAATGTGGGACCCCAACGGCTTCACCTAATGGATGATACGGAGATGCGGTAACCATGGCGACATTCTCATGCAACAAGGGAATCATCAGCTCTAGCTGGTGCGGGTCGTAAGATCCATCGCAATCAATCGAGCAAATGATTTCGGTGGTGGCATGCTCGATTCCGGTAAGAATTGCCCCTGCAATACCTACGTTTCGCCCATGCCGCACTAGGGTGCAATCATCCAGCTTGCCAAAAAGTTCTTCCAGCGCGTGGAAGGTTGCATCGGTACTCCCGTCGTCGACGAATAAGAACTGGAGGTTGTAACGTTTGCCTAAGGTCAACCGTAAGCTATCCAGAACGCGAGCAAGGTAGGGCAATACGCGTTCCTCATTAAAGCATGGAAGGATAACAGTGACAGGGGTGAGGTTAGCGAGGGTTTTTGCAGCTGCCGCAAGGTCCGGCGCGGGCAAACTAATCGGTTTCACTCGGCGCTTGAGAGGCGTTTGCTCGTTGATGAGTTCAGCCTTCAAGTTTAAGTAGGAGGCAATGCTCTCAAAGCGGTAACGCTCTAAATAGTGGCCAAGGATTCTTGGCATATGGCGAAGGTTGCGATACTGGCGGATGCGGCGCAGCCATCCAGCCGATGCAATCTTAGGTAAATCTGGGTCCAGCTCCCAAACATGAAAGTACATGTTGAAAGGGGATTCATAGGATTCCACCCAATGGGCGACCGCCTTTTGCATCAACTGCGGTGGGAGTTGACGCATGTAGTTGCCACCAGCTACTGGTATCAGCATGCCGCCGACGCCCCAGGTAGATAGTGGTAACTCCAAGATTTCACGGTTGCCGGAGCGATGGAAGTGAGGAAAGCGTCGCCATGGCTCGCGTGCGGCGGAACGAAAGCGTGGGAAAACACTGGAGTCATAAGCGAAACCGAGCTCCGCCAGCGTGTCGAGTGCCCAAACATCGTCAGTGCCGAGATGACCCTTGGCGATACGGTGTCCTAGGACTTGAACTCCCGTTGCGCTTTCTAAAGCATTGCGTGCACGGAGTACGTCGTCGCGAAAATCATTGCGCGACATTTCGTGAAGATCGTGCGCTTCATAACCTTTGCTCGAAACTTCATGGCCACGGTCGATGATTTCCCTAACCAGTTCCGGCATTTCGTCGGCGACCCGACCAAGTACGAAGAAGGTAGCGCTATGGCCGTACTTGTCGAGGAAGTCCAAGGTGCGGCGAGTGTTGATTTCCACGCGCGATTCCAAGAAGCCCCACTGTTTTTCCTTGACCAAGGGCTTTAGTGCCGTGGCTTGAAAGTAATCCTCGACTGCAATGGTGAGGATGTTTCGCTTCTGCGATTTTTGTCCAGGAGTATGGGGATAGGCCTTTCGCCTTAACAAGCGGTCATTCAGGCCGCTAATTTCTGCGCGTAGGGTCGTGCTAGAAGCCTTGCCATTCACTCCGGCGAGTCGCTGCTCGTGAATGTAGCGGCGTTTCAATGTATAACGGTCGCGCACCGAGGTGTTTGCTCCAAGGTGTACCGAGGTAGCATTTTCATAGCCGCTTGCTTTGACGGTCTCGATGGTTCGCGAATCGTAATCGCCGTTGGGGTAGCAAAACGAAGTCACCTTTTTATCCAAAATGGATTCGAGTTGCTTCTTCGAATCGTGCACCTCTCGTTTTAATGCTGCATCATCGAGCAGGGGAAGGATCTCGTGGCTAATCGAATGCGATCCGATTTCATGGCCATCCGCAGACAATTGCTTGAGCTGCGTTGGATTCATTAACAGATCTACATCGCGAAAAGTAGGGCCGCCATCGAGCCGTGAACAATAATCAGTAACCAGATCTTTGCGCTCTTGCGGAGTCAGCGATTTTGCATCCTCCACAATCTTGACACTGTCTAAGCTTTCACCACCTGCATTTAATTCTTGTACGCATTTGGCCAGGACGTCGTACCAAGGTGGGGTCTTAGTGCCAACTAACCCAGACACGACATAAAAGGTTGCGCGCAAACCGAACTCCTTTAGTACCGGAGCGGCATACAGGAGGTTGTCTAAATAGCCATCGTCGAAAGTGAGTGCAACAATCGGTTTGTCGAAACCACCTTGCTCAAATAGGGCGATGGCTTCGCTCACTGGAAGCACGGTGTAATGGCGTGCTAAAGTTTCACAATGTAAATGAAAGGCTTCGGGTGTGACCACTAGGTCTGGGCTGAAATAGGCAGCCTTGTCCGCATCCGGCATGATGCGGTGATAGCAAAGGATGTTGAGTTGCGACATCGCCTCGCGCTCCATGGATGCGAGGTATCCCGTGGCGCGTCCAGTGTGCGCCAGCAGGTTGCGAATTACAGCCTTCGCCATAAGCCGAACCTAGCCGAGAGCTCCTTGACCTTCGAGGTCTCTCAGGGTGTTTTTTGAAATCGGCCTAGCGATGACAAGGTAGTCGAGATGGTTCATGAGGAGAACCGCTTCTTCCAGCGCATGATGGGTTCTTCGAATAGGCGGAAACTAATCTCGGCCACGGCTACGGTAAGGAGTGTCGTAAGCAGGAATCCCAGCACTGGGCTGGCAAACGGAAGATGCTCGAGCAGCTTAAACGCTACGGTCACCGCGAAGATGTGGAAAAGGTACATGCCATAGCTAATGGCGCCGATGCGTCGGAGTATTCCGTGGCTGAGAAGGCGTTGCAGGGCATGGTTCTCGCGCAAGACGAGTGATGCTAAAAGATAAACCATGGAAAGGTGAATCAGCAGGCGATTCCATCCCGAGATGTCATCAGTGGGGAGATTGCAAACTACCAGCAGCAGGACTGAGCCGAGTATGGCGTGGTAGCGGCCGCCGCAAAAACGCGCGATAAAGCGAAATCTCTGCGGGTTGTGCAGAGTGTGAGCCAATAAGACACCGAGGCAGATGGGAGTGAACGTCGTCTGCAGGATGGGGATGGCATCCATGCTGTCTCCGAAAATCGAAGCCAGCCAGGTGTCGAGCACGCCAAAATTTACTAGTTGGCTGAACCCGATGACCGCCAATAGGATTGGGGTCACCAGAGGCTTTAGGTAGCGTTCAATCGGAGGCCAAAAAAGGTAGAACTGTTCTTCGGTGGCCAGGGACCAGGTGATGCCGAAGATGGTGGCGTCGATCCAGTTCGAGGTGTAAGTGGCGTAGTACGGAAGTTCCGCGAAGTAAGTCGATGCCCTGCCTCCATCCGGCTTCCAAAGGTAGAGAACGGCCAGCGCAGCGAGTACGGCATAGTAGACCGGAAAAATCCGCAAGGTGCGGCGCGCGTAAAAATTGCGTAGGGAAATACTCCCGTTGCGGTCGTGTTCGCGCAGCAACAGGGTGACGATCAGGAAACCACTAAGCACAAAGAACATATCCACCCCGAGGAAGCCGCGGTGGAGCATCGGCAGGGAGTAGGCGTTCCCTGGAACGGTGTGGTGCCAGATGACGGCGAGGATGCTGCCGGCGCGGATGCCGTCGAGGGAACCGAAGATACGTTGCTGCCGGAAAGCCTCGAAAGTGGGGTTCGGGGCGACGTGAGTTGCGGAACTCATACGAAAATTTTAAGTTCCACGGATGTGTTTATGGGGCAAGGCATTTACGAGTTGCTTTGCATCGTTTTAGCGATGGCGGGCTAGGCTGTCCGCGTGACGGGAATCGAGTAAGGCTTTCTCTATTTCCTCACGATTCTGGACTGCTTCGATCGCACGACCTTTTACCGAAGAGCGGTGCCCTGTATCCATGAGCGGCATGGGCTCAACCTCGAGAAACTGGTGGACTCTAGCCAGCGCTGCCTGGGTCGAATCCCAATTCCCAAAGTCATGCTCATGGACCAGACCCAGGCACTTGTGGTGCGCTAGCTTGCGCAAGATCTCGTCTTCCTCCTGTGCCTCCGTTTCGAGCGCATCGAGAGTCTCGAGCAGCGAGTTTGGGTCGATGTGAAGGGCGTCCGCTGAATCGTCGCCAACTCTTGCAACCGCGCGGCCGTTTCGGTCCAAGCGGAGCACTGAGAGCGCTTTTGCTAAGCGATCTTCCCTTCGTAGATGCACGATGGAGAGGTCCTCGCATTCTTCGAACCAAGCAAGAACCTTCGGATCGCGAAGGTGCATGAAAAACTCCTTCACTCCCAGGCTTTGAACCTGACTTCTGCGCCGAAAGTGGGTCGGCCGGCGATTACGTTTGCGTGAAACGTAGGATAAGCTTTGCGCCGCATAGTAAACACCGCGGGAGGTGTAGACGGTTTCAAGTAGTCCAGCCTGTGAGGCCCCTAGTTTGGAAAAGGGGGACCACATGCGTGCAGGAAGGGTCCAGTCACCAAGCACTTCGCCGAAATTGCAAAGACCAGGGTGTTGGTTGAGCGCCGCAACGAGATGGTTAGAGCCGCTCCGGCCAGAGGTCAGGACCACGTGCCGATTCATCTTGGATTTCCGGAGATCCGCCATCTAACGCTTCTCGACTTCTTGCAAGCTTTGGCCCGCGAGGTCCTTGGAGGAAAGGATGGGAGATTGGCCTTGCTCGAGCGGCCAGGCAATTGCGAGCTGGGGGTCATCCCACAGAATGCAGCATTCCGTTTCCGGCGCGTAAAAGTTAGTGGCCTTATAAAGCATCTCTGCGTGGTCACTCAGAGTGAGAAAACCATGCGCATATCCAGCAGGAATCCACAGCTGCTTGTGGTTCGAAGCACTGAGTTCGACTCCGACCCATTGCTTATAGGTAGGCGATTTAGGGTTGATGTCGACGGCAACATCAAAGACAGAGCCGCTCACAATACGCACAAGCTTGCCCTGCGCGACCGGTGGCATTTGCAGATGCAGACCCCGAAGAACTCCTTTGGTGGAGGAAGAGTGGTTGTCCTGCACAAATTCTGGCTCGACTCCAGTTGCTTCCTGGAAGGTGCGTTGGTTCCAGCTTTCCATGAAGAAACCACGTTCATCACCGAAAACATTGGGCTCCAAAATGAGCACGCCATCGAGTGCTGTTTTCTCGACCTTCACTTGCCTTCCTCCAGCAGCTGCAAGAGATAACTGCCATAGCCGCTGTTCTTGAGCTCATGCGCAAGGGCGGTGAGTTGGGCATCGTCGATGAATCCCTTGCGCCAGGCGATCTCTTCAGGGCATGCAATCTTCATGCCTTGGCGTTTCTCTACCGTTTGCACAAAGGAGCCAGCTTCAATCAGCGAATCATAGGTGCCAGTATCCAGCCAAGCGAAGCCGCGTCCAAGCGTGCAAACCTGGAGGGAATCGTCCTCTAGGTAAAGCTTGTTGAGGTCGGTGATTTCTAATTCTCCACGCGGGCTTGGCTCCAATCGTTTGGTGAACTCGACCGCGCGTTCATCGTAAAAGTACAAGCCGGTCACCGCAAAGTTTGACCGTGGATTCTCTGGCTTCTCCTCAAGGCTAAGGACTTTACCGTTAGCATCGAACTCAGCGATTCCGTAACGATGTGGATCCTGAACGTGGTAAGCAAAAACGCGAGCTCCAACTTCTTGCTCGGATGCCGCCTTGAGTTCGGCGGAGAATCCTTGACCGAAGAAAATGTTGTCGCCGAGAACCAAAGCGCTAGGTGCTCCATCGAGGAATTCCTCTCCAATCAAAAACGCTTGCGCTAAGCCATTTGGCTCCGGCTGCACCGCGTATTGGATGTCTAATCCCCAACGCTTACCATCGCCAAGCAGGTCTTCAAAACGCGGCGTATCTTGCGGGGTGGAGATAATGAGGACCTCCTTGATGCCGGCCAGCATCAACACGCTCAATGGGTAATAGACCATGGGCTTGTCGTACACCGGAAGCAGTTGCTTGGATACGGCACGAGTGATGGGGTGCAGACGTGTGCCTGAGCCACCAGCGAGAATGATTCCTTTGCGATTTAGCGCCATGCGTAATTTTTCTCCATCCATTCACGGTACGCGCCACTGCGTACCGACTCCAGCCATGCTTCGTTATCCAGGTACCAACGAATCGTTCGCCGTAATCCCGTTTCGAAACTCTCAAGTGGAGCCCAACCAAGTTCTTTTTTGGTCGCGCTGCAATCAATCGCGTAGCGGAAATCATGTCCCGGCCGATCGGTGACGAATTCGACTAGGGTTTTGCGATCCTTGATTTCTGGGTGGGGCACCTCTTGGTCCAAGATGTCGCAGATGGTGTGCACCACATCGAGATTGGTGTGCTCTTCTTCGCCACCAATGAGGTAGGTTTCTGCCACGCGACCTCGTTGCGCGACGGTCCAAATGGCGCGCGCATGATCTTCGACATAAAGCCAGTCGCGCACGTTATCTCCCTTGCCGTAAACCGGAAGTTTGATTCCTTCTTTTGCGTTTAGGATCATGAGCGGAATCAACTTCTCCGGGAACTGGCATGGGCCGTAGTTGTTGGAGCAGTTGGTGATCAGAATGGGGAGTCCAAAGGAACGCCCCCATGCACGCACCAAGTGATCCGATGCCGCTTTCGATGCGGAATAAGGAGAGCTTGGGTCGTACGGAGTGGTGGGCGTGAATGCACCATCGTCTTCCAAGCTTCCGAACACCTCATCGGTGGAGACATGGAGGAAGCGAAACGCTTCCTTTGCTGCTGCGTCCAAGGTGTCGAAGTAATCGCGTGCCGCTTGCAGCATCACGCCAGTGCCAACCACATTGGTTTCGATAAAAGCCTGTGGTCCGGTCAGGGAGCGGTCGACATGCGACTCGGCGGCCAGGTGCAAAACATGCGTCGGGCGAAAGTCGCGGAAGGCTTCTTGCACTGCATCCAAATCACGCACGTCGCCACGCTGAAAACGATAGCGGGCGTCTTCTGCGCAGCTCTTCAGCGACAGAAGATTGGCGGCATAGGTGAGCGAATCGAAGTTGAGGACATGTGCATCGGAATCTTGAAGCAGATGCCGAACTACGGAGGATCCAATGAATCCTGCCCCCCCGGTTACGAGGACTCGCTGTGGTGCTGTCATGGACATATTTTAGGCAATCGAAGGGTGAACCGGAACTCTATCATGCGGTGGAAAAGCGGGACTTTAATTTGAGGAAGTAGGCCTCAAAGGTTTTGTAGCTGATGGTGGCCGCGATCACTACAAAAATCGTGGTTCCAAGGAACTCAAGAACGGCTGGATGGATGCCCAAGGTCGCTTCTTCGAGTGAAAAACCGATCTTTCCGGCCAGCAGCCCCACGGCGTTTTTCGCCAGCATGTGCAACATGTACATGCCATAACTAATCACGCCCATCCAGCGAATAGGGGACCAGTTAAAGGGGCGTTGCAGGAAGTGGTCCTCGCGACAAACGCAAGAGCCGACGAGAAGCATACCAAGCGCGTGCACTATCCAATCATCGATAGTGGGAAGGGCGCAATATCCGATGAGGGCTGCCAGGAAAAGCGGTGCCGAAAAACGGTGTCCTAGCACTTTCATCAGCGCGGGGAAGGTGCGTTTGTGGTGCAGCAGATGCGCCAGAATTGCGCCGAGGCAGATGCCGGGCATGATGCTTTGCAGAACCGTCAATAAGAAACTGTCGGGCAAACCGAGGTAGCCATAGGAGGCGAGGTAAGTGATGACGAGCAAGCCGCTCATGATGTAAGCGGGAGTCCAATAGCTGCAACGCTTTTGGATGTAGGGCCAGAATAAATAGAACTGTTCTTCGGTTGCAAGTGACCATGCGAAGTAAAAAATAACGCGTTCACCATGCAGGTCCACAAACCAGTTGGAAGTGTAGGTTAAATAAGGAACTAAGTTCCCCATGAAGGTGTCGCCGGCTTCGGTTCCGCGCTCCATGGCAAACACCAAGACAACATAGATTCCAAGTACTGCGTAGTACAGGGGGAAAATGCGCAGAGAGCGTCGGATGTAAAACTTTTTCAGCGAAATCGTGCCATTGCGACCTTTCTCGCGAATCAAAAGAGTCGTGATAAGAAACCCGGAAATGGCGAAGAAGAGCGTGACACCATGATGCCCACGCCCCGCTAGTGGCAAATCAAAGGCATTGCTCGCAGTGTGGTGCCAGATGACGGCGAGAATGGAAAGGCATCGCAAACCATCAAGCGAGCCAAAGATTCGCGTATTTCGGAAACTTTTGTGCGCCGTGTTTGCGTAGACCAAATCGCCAGTGGCCGTGAGCACCATAACTAGGAAGCTTTCGCGTCCTCTTGCAAGAGTAGAGGTAGCGCAGCATGGAGCGCGTCCTTCCACTGGGTTGGTGCAATACCGAGGTCAGCCCAAGCATCGGAGAAATGCATCGGGCTCCAGGATGGTCGCGCGGCTGGAGTTGGATATTCCGAGCCGGGGCACGGCGTTACCGAAGAGTCAACTAATGCAAGGCCGTTGCTCAGGCCGCATGCGCGAATCTCGATTGCGAAATCGCACCACGAAACGATGCCCTCGTCGGTGAAGTGTAGGATCGATGGCGCGTCGGAAGCCTGAGTTAAGGCAAACAGGGCCTGCGCCAAACCGCCCGCCCAAGTGGGGGAGCCAAGTTGATCTTCCACCACCTTGAGTGCGCGTCCGTCACCCATTAGTTTGAGCATGGTGCGCACGAAGTTGGCGCCACGTCGGCCGTAGAGCCAACTGGTGCGCACGACATGACCACGGTCGCCCAAGTGCGATGCCATGGCCTGTTCACCGGCAAGTTTGGTGCGTCCGTAAGCGTTTAGGGGTGCAACGGAATCGTGTTCGCACCAAGGCACCTTGCCTTCGCCGGAAAAGACATAGTCGGTGGAGACATAAGCCATGCGCCCGCCGAGTTCTGCCATGCAGGAAGCCAAAACCTCAGTGGCCGTTGCGTTGATGGCAAAAGCTTCCGCCTCATGCTCCTCGGCTTTATCTACCGCGGTCCATGCAGCAGTATGCAGCAACATGTCGGGTTGGATTTCGCGCACGGTTTTGGCGAGGACGTCGACGTCGGCCAAATCGAATTCCGGAAAATCAACCGCGATGAGTTCACAATCGGCAGGTACGACCAGGCTACATTCGGTGCCTAGTTGGCCATTGCGACCGGTGAGAAGGATGCGACGGGAAGGATTCATTTTGGCGTGGGGGAGAGCCACAGTTCTAGGCAAATCTTATCCCCGCTTTGGCTTCGAGCTCGGTATCAGTCGTTTTCGAGCAAATATATTCCAACATCCTTACCGCTTTGTTCTAGAGGTGAAGTGAGTAGTTCGGCCGGCAGAATGACTTGCACTCGCGAGGTGGATCCAGCCACCAAATCCAGCTCCTGTTTCAGCTTGGGATTTGGATCGGCCTGTGCGTGGGCTATCCAGCTCAGAATCCAGCGGCCCTCAGGCAATGCCGGAAAATGGAAGTTCCCTTCCGTGTCTGGCCGAACCTTGAAATCCCTATCCCTATCCTGCGCACTTATGAGAAGGATTCCTTGGTTTTGAGGTAAGCCATCTTGGCCTTGGAGCGAGCCTTTTACTTGGCAGGCCAGGGTCATTTGCACCGTGCGCATCTCGCCGCCGTCGGCAGGAAGAGTCCAGCTTTGTGGCTCAGAGGCGAGGTAGCCCGGCATGGTGACGACCATTTCATAGGTTCCTGGAACTAGGCGTGTGGTGGCGAACTCACCGTCGGCATTGGTGACGCCAGCAGCAGATCGGCCCAAACTATTTGCGAGAATGCGGTCGCATACAATGCTTGAGCCTTGTATCGGAGTTCCGTTTTCGCCTAGGACCCGGACTCGAATGTGAAGCCCTTGAAGAATCCCGTTTCTGGTGGTCTGCGGGCCCAGGACCTGCGCGGTTACCTTTTTGGGAATGCGGCCTTCTTGGCGCCATTCCAGGAGCAGATCCCAAGGGCTCAAATGTGCTTCACCTCCGGCATGGCCCAACGGCATCGTGAGCGCCGCCCCAGCGAGGGAAACGGTCACGATGGCCAACAATAGGAGGAACCACGGGGAATTGCGCATTCCTAAGACTTATCGGCCGAGTGGGGTGAAACCCGTAGGTGCTTCAGCGGAGGAGATGTTCTTGGCGTTCCTGCATGCGAATATCCATCCGTTTCGCCAGGCGAGAGAGGCCAAGCTTGCGGGCCAAAGCTGCGAAAAGAACCGTAGGCCAGCCGAAGCGCTTGGCGCGAAAACGGAACTTGCCCATGCGGTTCTGCTTGTGCAGGGCATTGCGGTCGGCATCACTCAAAGTGAGCGCAGGATGTTCTGATCTTTGGTACCCAGCTTTTTCCAGCCAAGGGCCAACTCTTTCCTCGACTAACCGAATGTCCCGAGGGGAAGCCTTCTTTTTCCAACGTTCCGCGGCGGAGGCATCGGGTGCTGGATAGGTTGTATCTTCGGGGTAGGTCAGCATCGCCGGGTCATAGGCAACTCCGAAGAAGCTGCAGATCCTTTCCAGGGTTGCCTCTGGTTGCGATACTAAATCCTCAAAGCGAACATGGATGAGTTGCCCAGGGGCCAAATCAGGTTCGAGCTTTTCGACCTCTAGTTGGGATTCAGCCCACAATGCAGAAGCGTGCCAAGTATTGCCAGCCCAGCCCATGGCGATGACGGAAGGGGCAACGTCGCGCGGATCACGCACCAAATTGAGAAAGCGTCCCTTGGGCCAGATGCCTAGCAAGTGCCGATAACGACGGTGAATCGCAACCCCAAAGCATGGCTTGCCTGCTTTGGCGGCGTCTTGGGTGAGGAAATCTCGGACTGCAGCCTTGAAGCCCAAGTCCTTGTCCACGGTGAATCCTTCTCTTCGGCCAACCCGGTCCATGTCCAGATCTTTGATCAATTCCTCGTAGTCCGGGTCTTCACCCTCCTCGGTTAAGTGATCTACGAAGAAGTCGGATTCAAAACCACACCGAATCTGCGGGTGGTGGTCCAGCATCAAGCGCAAGAGGGTGGTGCCGGAGCGTTCCGCCCCGATAATGAAAAATGGTTCCATGAAGGACTGGGTTGTTGCACCTGGGGGTGAAGGGGAATCAGCCATGCTAAGAGTCTAGCGATTTGACTTCTCAAATCCCGTAGGTGCAACGACCTCAAGATGAGATAGAATTCACACTCAATGCCACTCGACCTCCAACAAGCCGCAAAGATGCTCGGCGTTTCACCTGCAACGGTGCGACGGTGGGCTCGTCAGGGTAGATTGGGGGTGATGCGGCCTAGCGGCGAATTCCATTTCGAGGAGGCCGAGCTCGGTCGTTGGGCGCGGAATCAAGGCTTGAGTGTTGGGATGGGAAAATTGCCGACCTCGCCGAGCGGAGTGAATCCAGAAACCCAACCTCTAGTCGCTGCCGTTTCGCAGGGGCATATTTTGCATGGGGTGCCTGGAGTTTCTGCAAGTGAGGTGCTTTCGAATCTTGTGGAGCTAGCTCCGCTGGATGAGGGTTGTGATCGATTAGCTCTACTGCAACAACTCCAAGCGCGCGAAGCTCTCGCCTCCACGGCATTGGGATATGGCGTTTCCTTGCCTCATCCGCGCACTCCGACTCATGCGTTTGTCTCCAAACCGATGGTCGTGATTGCCATGCTCGACGGGGTTGCTGATTGGAAAGCCTTGGATAAGAAACCGGTTCACACAGCCATCCTTTTGTTGAGTCCAAGCCCGAAGGAACACCTTGTGGTTCTCTCGCGCATTGCCTACTTGTTACGCGTAGCTAATTTTGTCGACTCTCTTCGGACTCATGCCGCGGCGGAAGATCTCATGGCATTGATGGCAAAACTTGAAGCAGGATTCGGCCAGTGAAAGGTGAATCTGTTTTCCGCACTCGTGGTGCAAGATCGGAGCCTTGGCAGTTAGCTGCTGCAGCCTTATTGGTGGGTATTGCCAGTGCTGCAGTTGCAGTGGTTTTACGCAATGGCGTGCATCTACTGTTTGAAGCGCTTGCCCCTATCCGCCAGGTTTGGTGGGGTATGCTTGCCTTGCCAGGTATCGGCGCTTTATTGGGCGTTGTGGTGATTCGCGTTCTTTTTCGAGAGCCGGGCGGACATGGCGTCCCGGCGGTCCTGGAAGCGGTTACGCGTAAGGCCGGTCACATGCGTCGGCGTTCCATTTTTAGTCGTTTGATTGGAAGCTTGGTAAACGTGGCATCGGGTGGCTCCGCGGGACTGGAGGGGCCGATTGTCTACAGCGCGGCTGCGGTGGGTAGCTCTCTTTCCAATGTTATGGGATTGGCGGAACGTCAGCGTGTGCTGTTGCTGGCCTGCGGTGTTGCAGGCGGCATTGGCGCCATCTTTAATGCGCCACTTACCGGCATGATTTTCGCGATGGAGGTGGTGCTCGCAGAATGGACCCTCGGCGCCTTACTTCCGATTGCGGTTGCGGCCACAGTTGCAACCGAGCTCGGCCGCTTGGCGATGGGATCTCACGGTGCATTCGAGGTCACGGGCGGGGATATGACTTGGGCTGGTCGCGACCTGTTGGCAAGCGGCGTCCTTGGCGCGCTCGCTGGATTGTTATCGGTACTATTAGTCGCCATGATTTTCAAAATGGAGCGTTTTACGCGCAGTTTGAAAACCGGTTTCGTATCAGGAAGGATTGGTTTAGTTGCTGGCTTGGCAGGGCTTTGCGTTGGCGCCATTGGGCTGTTCGAGCCAGATGCTATCGGCGAAGGCTATGAAGCGGTGAGTGCTGCACTGAATGGCGAACTCCATGTCGGTGGCGCATTACTTCTTTTGCTCTTAGCCAAGCTGCTTGCCACCACCCTCACCTTGGGAAGCAATGCACCAGGTGGAATTTTTGCGCCTTCGTTGGTTCTCGGGGCCATTCTTGGTTACGGTTTTGGTGGCTTGGTCAACATAATCTTCCCGTCGCTGGAGTTTGCATCACCAGAGTTTTTTGCCTTAGCTGCCATGGCGGGACTGGTCGCCGGCGCTATGCAAGCTCCCTTCACTGGCATCATGTTGGCCTTGGAAATTACTTCCGGTTGGGTAGGCACGCTTCCGTTGATTCTGGTTTCGGTAGTTTCGGTTTTGGTATCGCGCACATTTCTGCGCCACAGCTTCTACACATGGGAGTTGGCAGAGCGTGGCCATCTCATGCGTCCGGGGTCCGATCGTCGCATCCTTTCCGAGATGCAGGTGGGGGAGATGCTGGATGAAGAATCCATCACCCTTCAAAGTGGAAGTACTTTAGATGATCTTGCGCGTCAACTACCAACCACGGTGCGCAATCACTTTGCGGTTCTAGATGACGCGGGCAAACTCCTGGGCATGCTCGACTTGACCTCCCTTCGTGGCGTCATCTTTGATGAGGTGGTGCGCCGAGTGACGCCAGTCGACACGGTCATGGATGTAGACGTCCCACACATCCTAGATTCCGAAACCCTCTTGGGTGCATCGGAAGTGTTCGCGTCATCCGGAGCTTGGGTGCTTCCGGTGGTCGATGCCGACGGCAAGTTTCTCGGCACCGTTTCGAAATCTACTTTGTTCGACCGCTATCGCACGGAGCTTATCGTGCAGACTGCGGATCATCGCGAGTAGAGTTATTGCGCAGGCTTGTCGACGACCTCAATCTCAAACATTGTCGGCCATAGCTTGCCAGTCACGAAGATGCGGTTGTTGTCTTTGTCCCACGCAATGCCGTTGAGCACGCTATCTGGGTGTGGGTTTAAGTTGGGGTCGTAAAGCCCACGCATGTCAATCCAGCTAATCAAATCACCGTTCTTGGGGTTAATGCGTACGATGTACTCACGCTTCCATACATTCGCCCAAATTTCACCGTTGATGTATTCCAACTCGTTGAGGAAGTCATACACATCATCACCGTCGGTCACGTGAATACTGCGTACTTCTTTAAAGGTCTTAGGGTCGCGGAAAGTGAGCTTGTTGGTGCCATCGGAGGTAATCAAATATTCTCCATCCGATGTAATCCCCCAACCGTCGCCCGCGTAGTTGACCTCGCGTTTGACAGCTAAAGTTTTCGGGTTCAGCACATAGGCGATGCCAGCCTTCCAGGTGAGTTGCCACAGCTCTCCGTCGTGGAGGGTGAGCCCTTCACCAAAAATATTCGCGTTGAGGGAGCGTCTCATCTCTACGGCGCCAGATTCCGGCTGCACCTTCCGTATGGAAGAATGCCCGTATTGCCCGGTGCTTTCGATGAACTTGCCATCGAGGAAAATCAATCCTTGGCAATAGGCTAAGTCATCGTGGGGGAAGGAGTTCACCACCCGGTAGCCTTGGCTAGGGGCGGGTTTCGAGGTGCATCCCGCAACAGCGAGAGCGATAAGTGGGAGGCATAAAAGGCGGAAGTTCATGGTTCTAGCGCTGATTGACGGGGCGTTCGAAGGCGGGCAATTCTAGAAGACCGGTGTCGCGGTCGCTGAGGTTGTTGAGCGCATCTTGGATTTCTTTCACGCTGGCTGCATCGCC
The DNA here is from genome assembly GCA_045047305.1 of Planctomycetota bacterium. Lineage (GTDB taxonomy): Bacteria > Planctomycetota > UBA1135 > UBA1135 > UBA1135. Next base: position 31,681 of record JASFYO010000053.1, read on the forward strand.
AGCTGCTTCGGCTGCGGCAAGAATTTTTTTCGCGGTGCCGACTGGAGTGACCATCAACCCATCTAAGGTAGCTGCGGCATCGGGATGATGACGGAAGGCGGTGAGGATGAGGTCGGTGGCGCTAGGGATATCGCCGAAATCGAGGGCAAGGCGCGCACGTCCGGCGTAGGCAAGGACTTCGTACACCTTGGAGCTCTGGGTGGTCTCTGGTGCGGTTCTGCGCTGCTCGGCAAAGGTGTCGAGCGCCCTCTGATAGGCCTCGTCTGCATCCGCCAAGCGGTTCTCCCGACGCATCTGCTCCGCTGTGAATAAACAAGCCTGCGCGGCATACCACTTGAGGTATGGGGGGGCATCGTCGCGCCGGAGCCAAGCTTTGTACCCAGCCTCCACGCCATCAATCCCCTTCTCCGACGCCAAAATCAAGCGAAACCGTTCATGCAGCATCCACGAATTGGGAAAACGCATAAGGCCATCTTGGAGTGTGCGGCTTGCGGTTGGAATCGCACGTAGGCGAAGCAGGAAGTCATAATGTCGTGCAACTTCTGCATCGGTGCTAAAGGGATGCTGCAGCAACACCGCGAAGGTGGATTGAGTTTCGCTTAGCCATTCCTTGGGCCAAGTTGTGTTGGCTTCGACAGCCTTAAGTATGGCGTTGCGCCGGCCGTCGGCGAAAATGGAAAGTACGGCATAAGCCTTCCAGCTACTTTCGCCTACAGGAAGATTCATGACTGCGGAACGAGCTTCGGCAGTCGCATCGTGCCCCAAATATTTTGTAGCAATCGCAATCGTGGCATAGTAATTCCAATCGATTGCATTTTCAGCCTTGCCTTCCATGGTGGCGGCGATGATGGCATCGACAGCGGCTTGACGTGCAATCTGAAAGTTCTGCATCGAAACTTTGCGTACGCGCGGATTGGGACTCGCAAGGGCAGCGATGTTTTCCGGACGCACGGCTTCTTCAAATAAAGCATCGGTCTCCGTCGCTAGCGTTTCTGATTTTGCGGTCTCGCCTTTCATGCCATCCTTCCAGGCATCCAAATCGAGTAACTCCGAACGACCACTCAATCCTCGATGCACCGATGCCAATCGCTTGGCTACTGGCACTTGCTCTCCGAGGCCTTCCAGGGCTGCTAGTAAGGCAATCCGGCGTTCTGGCTCTAGCGGCCCTCGGAGCAAGTCATCAATCAAACCCACGGCTTTATCGCGCTCGGATGCGGAAAGAACATCCAGTGCGAGCCCGCTCAGTTCGCTGTCAAAGCCAAAGGCTGCCTGGCGCAGTAGATCCACTGGCGCATCCCCGCCCAGTTGATTGGCAGCCGCGAGAATCTCTTGCCGCGTTTGTCGATCACCGGAGCGATAGGTGTTTTCGACTCGTGTACGGTCTGCAGAATCGGGGCTAGCGACTAGCTCGGCAAGGCTACGGTCACCGCGCGGCGGTTCTTGCGGTTGGATCGTGCGCTCATCCAATCCTTTTTGTACGGTTTCGACAATCGCAGTAATGCTGTTGGCATAGTAGAGGTCATAAGTTTCAGAACCATCTAATTCCACCATGACATGACGCGGTGCTACGCGGGTGTCGTCGAGGTACTTTGCGTAGACGGTCGGCTCCATCCAAATATGTTCGCCACAAGTCACGGTGCCAAAACGTGGGCATGGAATTCGGTTGCCGCGGGCGTCGTAATCCCGCGTGTTGTGACGGAAGGTCGAAGCAATCACGCACACATATTGTTCAAATAAGGCCGCAATTTCCGGCTGGCGGTAGCGGATGCCAGCCCAATGCTCGCTCGCAATCTCGCCGTCCATATTGACGCAGATCAAAATCGCCTTCTTGTTCTGCTTCGAAAGCGCGACTGCGTCCGACCAGGTGCGTTGCCAGGGGATTAGGGTCGGTTTGGCCCAATCCTTAGCCGTCGGCGCGTACCACATTTGTTCGCGGGTCACACCAGGTGGTAAATCGGCACCACCTTGCTGCGCTGGGCTGGGGGCTGCGAGCAAAATGACCGAGGCCAATGTGAAAATCCAAGAGCATGTTCCGCGCATGATGTTCACTAGGCTACCAGTCTCGCGGGGTTATGCTTTCCGGGTGGAGAATGTGGAGCAAGTTGCGGACCGAATCGCGGTAGAGGGTGCTTTTTTGCACGACCTACGGCGTGAAATGCAAAGCGTGATTGTAGGACAGGAGTCGTTGATCGATTCGCTGTTGATTGCGCTTCTGGCCGACGGCCACGTTCTGCTCGAAGGCTTACCCGGATTGGCCAAATCGCTGGCCGTAGAAACTCTGGCGCGCGCGCTAGGCGGCAGCTTTCGACGCATTCAATTCACCCCAGATCTTCTGCCCTCTGATTTGCTCGGCACCCATGTCTATCACCCGGACAGTGGAGCATGGACCGTGCGTGAAGGCCCCGTGTTCAGCAACTTCTTGCTCGCGGACGAAATCAACCGCGCTCCGGCGAAGGTCCAGTCGGCCTTGTTAGAAGCTATGCAGGAGCGGCAGGTTAGTTTGGCAGGAGATACGCGCCAATTGCCACATCCGTTTTTGGTATTGGCCACGCAAAATCCGGTGGAGCTGGAAGGCACCTATGCGCTTCCCGAAGCGCAAATCGACCGCTTCATGCTGAAGGTTGTAGTGAAACACCCTTCGCGCGCTGAAGAGGGGATGATTCTGCAACGCATGGCGCATAGTGGTGGTCCTCCTCGGCCCCAAGTGGTGGCTCAGCCAGAGCAAATCCTTGCCGCGCGCAAGTTGTTAGATGAAGTGCTGCTTGCCGAAGCTGCTAGGCAATACATTTTGGATTTAGTTTTCGCCACGCGAGAGCCAGAACAAGCCGGTTTGGCGTCGATGGCGCCGTTACTTCTTTACGGAGCCTCGCCCCGTGCAACTTTGGCCTTGGCGCAAGCTTCCAAAGCGCATGCGTTTTTACATGGCCGCGCTTTTGTCACTCCGGTTGATATCAAGGCGATTGCGCCAGCTGTGTTGCGCCATCGTTTGGTGACCACCTATGAGGCGGAAGCAGAAGGTGTCTCGGTGGAAGATTTACTGGAGACCATTCTCGATACCATTCCCGTTCCTTAAGGGTTACGGATGATGCCCACCCCAGTCGATCGTGAGTTGCAGCAACTGCTGCGCGAAGTACGGCACATTCGAGTGCAGAGTGCACGTCTGGTGCAGGGCGCTCTGGCTGGTGGCTACCGTTCGGTGTTTCGCGGCACTGGCCTTGAGTTTGAGGAAGTGCGTGAATATGTCGAGGGAGATGACCCGCGCAGTGTGGATTGGAATGTGACTGCACGTATGGGGCGGCCGTTTGTGAAACGCTTTGTGGATGAGCGTCAGTTGAACTTGGC
>JASFYO010000054.1:0-8010 GCA_045047305.1 Planctomycetota bacterium
AGGAATAAACCAGAAGCCATGAGGGGAGAGAACACCATAATGTATAGTGCGCACCGATTCTTCGATGCAACTGCGCGCTGTTTCTAAGCACTTGACCCACCTGTAAGCCTATGCCCAATCTTCCCCCTGGCCGTTATGAAAGATTGATTGATCATCAATTGCGGAAGGATCTTTTGGCAACAGAAGTAGAGCTTGAGCTAGCCAAGATTGATCCCGCAGAAGCGCCAGGTGCCTTAGTTCAGTTTCTATCTCCACGGATCCAAAGAGCTCTCGCCGCTGTCGGTGAAAAGAATGTGGAGAAGCAGTGGGATCTATGTAATCAAATCATGCAGCTTTTAGAAGGGGACAAAAGTGCCGATGCCTCCGACCTGCTCGATCCCGCCCAACAATCACTACTTGCTGTTGCTCGTTCTCAAGAAGGATTGGCAGAAGCTGCTGACTTCCCGCCTCGACCGCAGATCTCACTCAGCCTGTCCGAGTTACTGGTGAACGGTCGCGGCGAAGCATCGGTGGGTAAAGTTTTGGCAGATGAAATCCCATCTGCGGATCACGTCGACCTTCTTTGTTCCTTCTTGAAATGGAGTGGATTTCTGCTCATCCGCGATTCCCTGAAGGAACTACGCGCGCGCGGTGGTCGACTCCGTATTCTCACTACCGCTTACTGCGGAGCGACGGAGGAACGTGTGTTGGATGCACTTCACGAACTAGGAGCCGAGGTTTCTGTTTCTCTCGATACGCGCCGCACGCGCCTGCATGCAAAGGCTTGGCTCCTACACCGCAACTCCGGTTACTCCACGGCCTTCATCGGCTCCTCGAACCTTTCCGCGGCAGCCATGCAGCAAGGGCTTGAGTGGAATGTGAGGGTGAGTGCTATTGAGAACCCGGCCATCCTGCAACGCTTTGCTGCCACCATAGAGAGCTATTGGGAGGACAAGGAGTTTCAGTCCTGGAAGGATGAAAGAGTGCGCCAGCAGTTTCGTCAGGTGATTTCTTCGGAACGTCCTGGCGATGGCAGCGTGCAGCTTCTGGGCATCGATCTTTCGCCCTATCCTTTCCAGCAAGAGATTCTGGAAAAGCTTGATGCCGCACGCAAAGTGCATGACCGTCACCGAAATCTGATTGTTGCAGCAACCGGCACGGGAAAAACTGTGGTCGCGGCATTTGACTATGCACGCCTTTGCCGCGAGCGCCAGGCGGAAGCCCCAGGATCGGCTAGGCCAACACTGCTCTTTGTGGCGCATCGCGAAGAGATCCTGAAGCAAAGTCGCCGGACCTTCTGCGAGGTACTGCAAGATCCGTCCTTTGGTGAATATCTAGTGGGTGGACATAAACCGTTGGAGGGGAAGTATGTTTTTGCATCGGTGCAGTCTCTGAGCCGACTCAAAGTGGAAGCCATCGGTCGCGAAAACTTCGACGTCGTCATTGTCGATGAGTTCCACCACGCACAAGCCGCAACTTATCAAGCATTCCTCAATCACTTTCAGCCGCAGGAACTACTCGGCCTAACCGCGACTCCGGAACGTGCCGACGGGCACTTTGTCCAGGACACCTTTTTCGCTGGACGCATCACTGCCGAACTCCGGCTCTGGGATGCCCTCGACCGTGGCCTGCTCGCGCCCTTTCAATACTTCGGTATCGCAGATGGCACCGACTTGACCAATGTTCCCTGGCAACGATCCGGCTATCAGATGAAGGCCTTGAGCAACGTGTACAGCGGGAACGATGTTCGCGCTCGCCTTGTGCACCAACAGATCCAGGACAAAGTTTCTCGCCCGGAGCAAATGCGGGCACTTGGGTTTTGTGTTTCCGTGGAGCACGCAGAATTCATGGCAGCAAAGTTCCAAGAATGGGGCTACCGCGTCAAGGCGGTTACCGGATCCACTCCAGCGGAAGTACGCAGTGGTGCAATCCAGGATTTGAAGAGTGGAGTGCTGCAAATTATTTTTGCCGTCGATATTTTCAATGAAGGCGTCGACATTCCCAGCATTGACACGTTGTTGCTGTTGCGGCCAACCGCCAGTGCTACTGTATTTCAGCAACAGCTCGGCCGCGGACTTCGTTTTTCGGAAGGTAAGGAATGTCTGACCGTGCTGGACTTTATTGGCCAGGCGAATCGCAGCTATTCTTGGGCATCGGTACTGTGTGGCCTAACGGGTGGAAGTCCTCGCCAGGTGGATTCGATGGTGGCCGACGGATTCCCAACTTTGCCGCCAGGTTGCTGCATGCAGCTGGATCGCCAATCCAAGGAGTTTGTTCTCGCGAATATTCGCCAAGCAACGCGTAATGCTTGGGTTGGACTCTCAAAAGAGTTAAGGCAGTATCCCCGTGAGATTGCGCTGGAAGAATTTTTGCAAAAAGCGCAGCTTGATATGGAGGATGTTTACGAGAAGCCGGGTAGGTCCTGGACATCACTGCGCGCTCACGCAGGTTTTGCAGATGTCCCTCCACAGGAAGGTCCTTGGAAGGCTCTCGCGCGATTACGTGGCACCGATGATCCTGCTCTCTTGAAGACTGGATTGCGTCTTGCTGAAAACCCGAATCGATTGTGGAGTCCAAAGGAGAAGAGGCAGTTGGGGATGCTTGCCGCGATTCTTTTGCAGTCGTTAGGGGAAGATGCTCCCGAAAAGCTGTGCAAGTTTGTTCGTGCAGACGCTCCGTTTCGAGCTGAGCTAGAGGCATTTTTCTCAGCGCTTCTGGAACGGGTGACACATATACCAGCTTCTTTGCCAGGACTTCCTGAAGTGTCTCTTCAGATTCATTGCCGCTATACCTTAGATCAAATCATGGCTGGCTTTGATTTCCGCAGCACGGTTCGTGAAGGAGTGCGATTTCACCAGCCAACCGGCACGGCGTTGCTTTTCGTGACCCTGAACAAATCAGAGAAGGACTATTCTCCGCGCACGATGTATCGCGACTACGCGATTTCGCAGGAGTTGTTCCACTGGGAATCGCAAAACAAGACTAGACCAGAATCATCAACCGGGCAACGGTACCTGTCTAAGCGAACGGATAAGAATCCTGTCTTGCTTTTCGTGCGCCACGCGAAGGCTGGGCGCGGTGGAATTACCGAGCCGTACTTCTTTGCCGGACCGGTGACTTATGTAAGCCACAAAGGCTCTCGGCCAATGCAGATTACCTGGCGCTTAAAGTATCCGTTGAGTGGTGATTGGTACCGTTTGGCGAAGATTGCTGCTGGGTAGATCTAGCCGATGAGAAAGGTCCACTTACGGAAATCGCGCAGTGGACAAGCTAGAAATTCTTGGGGGAAGAACTATGGAATGTACTCTATTCACCCAGTTTCCACCTAAATCGGAGCTATAGTGAAAAAGGTCTCCCCCTTATGACTACACCCTCTCCTTCCCCCCAAATGCCAACGCCAAGGAATGAGTGGTCTCAGTGCAAATCTGCCTGGGAGGCCTCTTATAAAGCGAAGGAACCTGTTGTCCTGCGGCACAAGCAGTTGCTTCCATTCTTCCAGGAAGCCCTGCGTAGCCTTTCCGTGCGCCATTCCTTACTCGTAGATGAAGCTTCCGTTCGAGTAGAGATTGTTCAGTATATGGAGGAACGCGGCCGGCTCCCTGAAACGGTTTTTGTTTTCCGCATACTTCTGGAGTCAGCAATGCTCCGCTTGATTAAAAGGGAGACTTGCACCGAGTTGTCCGACTTGCGCGACTCAATGGCGCCTTGGCATTCCTTCCGAATTCAGGTCAATGCGGAACGACGCAGCTTTCGCCGCTACTTACTAGCGTTCCTGCCTGAGCATGGGGCAAGCCACGTGATGGGAAACACCGCTTCACGCCTTCCTGGAAAACATTGGGCTCAACTGTGGGATCGACTTACCACGGGTATCCCGGAGGCGTGCCTTCCTTCACTTTGGCGACAAGTTCGGACCGCTTTGCCAAGTGTTGCCCCGCAGAGCATCGATTTCGAGAGCGATTTAGTCATTCCGCCACGGCGCGATTGGAACTCACTGTTGGCGGAACCCTTATTCCGTGCAGGTGCCGCACTTGAATCCCGTAGGCCTGGAACGGCTCGCTTAATCCTTCCATCCGGTTTGGTGCCAGCAGATTCGCAAAGATTCGCTCTGGAACTTGAAGTCAAAATGCACCGGTTTGGAGGTTTACCGCAATTAGATTCCAAACTTAAGAACGCTCTTGAACAAATTTCGGCATGGCGCATAGGTGGGGTGCAACCACAGGTCCTGACTAGGCCATCGGATTTCTTGAAGTTGGCGGAGGAAATGGGCTTTTCTGCTGTGAGTGTCCGAACTTTACGCAGCGCTATCGATGTGCGCGCAAGTCGGCTTCCGCAGGCGCGAGTGCTATTAGAGCAATCTCTTTCTAAATGCACTTCACCTAATCAGGTGGGCACAGTGCTAGGTAACATTTCAGGCCTCTTAGTTGCCGAAGGCGAGTATCAATCTGCCTTTCACTATGCGCAGCAGGCCTTGCAGTACAATCCCGGCTCGAAGGTCGCTAGGTACAATTTTGATAAGCTCGTTGAACTCTTCCAATCAGGCTACAATTTAGGAGCGCAAAACCATGCATAAATTCACCCTTGCTCTCCTCGTTGGACTCGCCATCGCTATTTTTTCGGCGAATGCTCCGGCTATTCCAATTCCTGCCGATCAGGGTGGGGCGATTACGCCGGGTGTTGGTCTCGATGGCATCCCAAATCCCACGGGTGGGCGCAAGGTCAAGGCTCGCAAGACTCTTCCTTAAGTAGGGTTAATGTTTTCTAAGGGTGCCTCGAAAGCGGTCCTTCTCTTCGGGATGATTGGCCTGATACTTGCGCTTGCGCTGGTGGTGGGCTGGAATACGTTTGCTGACCAAGAAGCGAATCCGAATGGGGCAATCGTGTCCCAGAAGGAGAGTGCCGACACTTTGCAAGGCAGTGGCTCTGCCCCGGCTTCGGCTAGGTTGGAGCAAGCGGCCGTTCCTTCCATTGATAAAGGGAAAGAGGCATCGGCCGACGGTAGGCCTGCAAGAGAAGGCATGGAACAGTTTCTATCGATCGCCTTCATCGAGGAAAGCGGAAGCCCCGTAGAAGGCGAGATCTGGCTTTTGGCCCGCACCGCAAGCTTAGAAGAACGACTCCGTAGCGGACGATTTGCTTCCACCTATTTGTTCGAAGACAGCCTTTTGGCGCAAGACCGGACCGTTGGGGGGCAAGTAAAAATCTCAGTCGTTTCCGGTTGGCTAGAGACTCCCTTGATTGCATTCGTCGTGGCTCCAGGTTTTGCCCCTCGCGCAGTGGTCGTAAAACCGGGACCCAAAACCACACAAGTCCAGCTGCAACCCATCGAGTCGATTTCCGTTTATGTGGTAGACACCGATGGTAAAGCCGTCACGAATACCGCCTGCTGGTTAACTCCCGTGTTTACCGATTGGCGCGCAGGGCCAGAAGACTGGTTAGAGCGTTTAGCACTTCGAGGTTATATGGAGCAGGCTTTTACCGACGCTCATGGCCGTGCGACTTTCTTCACCTGTTATCCTGGCTCGGGGAACTCAATCAAGGTTTATCCCGAACCTCCGCTTGCCTTGGCTGCTGCTTCCTTTTGCAAGGCTGGAATCGATGTGCACTTAAGTTGCGCCTTTGGATTTGCGGTGAGCGGCCGCATTTCCGATGCTGAAACAGGAGAGCCTATTGCTGGTGCATTCGCCATCATGAATGAGGATAGTATCGATGGAACACGGACCATCAACTCCCAAATAACGGAAACGAATGGGTTGTATCGGCAAGAAGCATTGCCTGCTGGTGCAGCAGTTTTTTCAATCATCGCAAAGGCGGATGGGTATGCCATGCAGCGCAAGCGAATCTACGCGCCTCAAGCATCCTCCTCGTATGAGTTCGATTTCTTGCTTCAGCCGGCAGAAGGTTTGGAGCTGCAACTGCGTACATCATGGGGAGATCCAATTCTCAATTCCATTGTGCAGTTGCGTTTAGGACGAAATAACCTCGAAACAGATTTCCAAAGTACCAATGAAAAGGGCATCGTCCACTTCCCGGCTGAGTTGCAACGGGAAACTCCGTATGAGTGTTTAATCCTTGTGGGCAGCAATTTCTGGGCCCTTCCAAACTTGACCGTGCAAGCGGGAGAAGCGCAAGTTGTCGTCCGCGGTTTAAGCCAGGTGAATACGGTTACCATGCCAAAGGATTTGCCAGATGGCTTTGTCCCCGCTTCCTTTGAGTGGACTGCTCTCGCAAATGAAAATCAAGGCACGGTTGTTTGGAATATGGATCAACCAAGCCCACTCTTGCCAAGTGGTGCAGGATGCTTGGCTGTCATGAGTAGCAGTGGGCAACGTCTTGAAATGTTGGCGACACTGGAGGAAGGGGTGCATGAGGAAATCGCGTTTATCAGTTATCCCGCACGCCTAGCCTTTGAATGGACGGGGGAGGACGTTGCATACTTAAGCCTTCGATCAAATATTGCATGGGATTGGTTTAGAATGGAGGAACCGATTGCCCCGGGACGTGTGGAGCTTGACCTCTGGCAAGGCACATTCTCGCTCATGGTGGAAGGCGAAGGAGGATCGGTTAGTTTGCCAGCATTGCGATTGGAAGCGGGGCTTACCGACCTTGGGCCGTTGGGGTGGCAGGATTTAGCCGGAGTGCAAGGCCGCGTCCACGATGCCAGCAATCAGCCATTGGCTGGTGTAGAGGTTAAACTATTCAGTATGGAGGTCGGCCCAAGTGGTTTTGCAAGTACCGATGAACAGGGCAATTTTGCAATCGGTGGTATGTCGCCCGGCGCATATTATTTGCAAGTGACTGGCGGCAAGGCATACGGCGGCTCGATTCACGAGGTGCAGCAAGAAATCTTCCTGGCGCCTCATGATAGCCAACAAGGACTTGACATCCAGCTGGAAATGAATGCCAGCAATTATCTGGATGGGCGAGTCGTGCAAGATCCACCTGCCGGTGCATTCGCGTTTTCTGCTGCTGGTGGACAAGCGCAATTGACCGATGTACTTCCTGCAGGCAACTTCCTCTTGCCTCGACCAAGGGCCTCCCGGTGGATTGGGGTTGGGATGCAGGATCGTGGGCGTGCTTTATTCACCATGAAGAAAGTGGAGGCTGGGGTAGAGTCTTTGCTCCTCGATGCACCCAGCATTCGACATACTCTTCGCATCGTAGATGAAAATGGTGCGCCTTGGGTGGATGCTCGGATTTATGCATACGTTGCTGGGGCCTCGCTCGGTTACTTTTCCTTGCCTGATTTGGATGGCAACTTAGCGCTCGAACTTTCCTCGCAAGCAGAAGTCAATCTGCAATTCCGTTTACCTGATGGTCGTGCAGTGGTTCATTCCTTAAGTGAATTGCTTGCGCTCCAAACCTTGACCATCCCACGTAATCCTAACTTTGTGCAATTGGAATTGGTCGATGACATGGGTAATGCAATCCCAGGCGCAGCTGCAATGCACTATGGAGTTGGCGAGGTGTTCTACGGGAACGGTAAGGGCGAGCTAGCTTTGCCAACTGCTACGCCGGAAAAGCCTTATCTACTTATGGCCGCAGGTCATTTAAGTGTGTGGAGCGTTGTTCTGCATGACCAACAAGTGACTTTGCCCACCTTGTTTGCAGGTATCCACTTGAACTTGCCAAAGGATCTTTTCGATACTGATTCTAAGTTTGTTGCCTCATGGGTTCAGGTACGTTCTCTCGGTTTGCCTGCCAACGCGCGATCTCTCGATGCATTTGAATTGTCCATTGAGGGCCAGCGTGTGAATCTTCCTCCCTTACCTGCTGGGAAGGTAGAGGTGCAAGTCTTTGATGAAGAGGGCAATGCTCTTGGCCTAAGGGTTTTAGCCATAGCTTCTACGACCACGACGTTGGAATATTAGGGCGCAGGCGGGCAAGAAGCTTAGTCGTTAGTTCAGCTTCATCTATGGATAAGGCCGACGGCTAGCCGCCTCACCCAATCGTACAGCAGTCCAATGTCTCAAATCGGTTTTGCGAATCCGACCAGCCTGAGTTAATTCGGTGAGTTGCATGTCGAGAGTCGAA
>JASFYO010000055.1:0-27003 GCA_045047305.1 Planctomycetota bacterium
CGCTTTGAAGCCCAAAAGCCAACACCTAAAAGCAACACTTTATAAACCACTAAGGTGGCGATGAGTGCAGTGGTGCCGTCCATGGGTTAGGAGTGGTTAAACAAAGATAGCAGCATGTCCGCGGCAGCAGTCGGCGGCATCGCACCGGAGACGACGGCCTGCTCCACTTCTGCTAGCTTGGCCTGGACCGCTGGGCTTGCCTGAAAGGTGGCGAGTAAGCGCTCTTCGATTTGTGCCCACATCCACCGCCCCATTTGTTCCTGGCGATGGCTCTCAAACACACCGGCCTCCGCACGCAAGCGTCGATGCGCAACCACCACCTGCCATAGCTCCTCTAGGCCATCGCCAGTGAGGCCTGAAAGGCAAACGGCTTTCGGGGTCCAACACGCATGGCGCGGAGTGAGGTAATGCAAGGCGTTGGCGTAATCACGCATCGAGCGCTCGGCACGATTCACGTTATCGCCATCAGACTTATTCACGGCGATGACATCTGCGAGTTCGAGGATGCCTTTCTTGATGCCTTGCAATTCATCGCCGGCTCCTGGGAGCATCAGCACCAAAAAGAAGTCGACCATGTCGGCGACCACCGTTTCCGACTGGCCGACGCCTACCGTTTCAATGAGGATGACATCGAATCCAGCGGCTTCACAAAGGAGCATGGATTCACGGGTGCGCCGGGCAACCCCACCTAGAGTGGTACCGCTAGGGCTCGGGCGAATGAAGGCCGTGCTTTCTTGCGCTAAACGATGCATACGCGCTTTATCGCCAAGAATACTGCCACCACTTAGCCGACTAGAGGGGTCGACGGCTAAAACCGCAACACGTTTTCCTGACGAAGCAAGTTGCATGCCAAAGGAATCGAGAAACGTGCTTTTTCCGACTCCCGGAACTCCAGTCACACCAATGCGCGCCGCTTTGCCTGTGTCTGGAAGTAACTCCGTCAACAACTCCTGAGCATGAGCATGGTGCGCCGGCAAAGACGACTCCACCAAGGTAATCGCACGCGCAAGCAAGACTCGGTCGCCGCGACGAATGCCGTCGGCGAGTTCTTGCACGGTGGGAAGGGTTGGTGGCATGCTTGGACTAGGCCTGCAACTTTTCCAACAGAGACAAAGCGGCTTGCGGGATCACTGTACCGGGCCCGAAGACATCGGCGGCGCCCATTTCTTTGAGCGTGTCGTAGTCCTGCGGCGGGATGACTCCCCCGACCACAATCAGTATGTCTTTGCGGCCGAGCTCGGCAAGGGCATCGCGCAGGGCTGGTACCAGAGTTAAGTGTCCGGCAGCCAGCGAGCTTACCCCGACGATATGCACATCGTTTTCCACCGCTTGACGCGCGGTTTCTTCTGGGGTTTGAAAGAGTGAGCCTATATCGACATCAAAGCCAAGATCCGCAAATGCCGTTGCGATTACTTTTTGACCACGGTCATGGCCATCTTGCCCCATCTTTGCGACCAAAATCCGCGGACGTCGGCCATGGCCGGATTCGAAGGCTGCAACTTGGGTGCGCACGGCCGAGAGTTGTTGGTTGTCCCCCACCTCGCCACTGTACACGCCCGATATGGTCTGAATGGTCGCTTGATGGCGCCCATACACATCTTCGAGTGCCGAGGTGATTTCACCCACGGTCGCTTTGGCGCGAGCCGCAACCACCGCCAGCGCCAAGAGGTTGCCCTCGCCTGATTTCGCGGCCTCGGTGAGTGAAGCCAAGCTTGCACTGACATCTTCTTGATTGCGTTCCTCACGCAACTGCTTTAATCGGCTCAACTGTGCTTCACGCACCTCTTGATTGTCGACCGAACGCACGGGGACTTGCTCTTCCTCCTCCAACACAAAACGGTTCACGCCAACAATCGTGCGTTGCCCGGAATCGATGCGCGCTTGCGCCCGTGCCGCCGCCTCTTCAATGCGTAACTTAGGGATACCGGCCTCGATAGCTTTGGTCATGCCACCTAAACTTTCGACCTCCTTGATATGCTCCATCGCGCGGTCGGCCAAATCTTGGGTGAGACGTTCCACGTACCAACTACCACCCCAAGGATCTGCCGGACGACAAGTCCCCGATTCTTCCTGCAGCTGAATCTGCGTATTACGCGCAATGCGTGCGGAGAAATCGGTAGGCAAGGCAAGCGCTTCATCCAAAGAGTTGGTGTGCAGCGATTGAGTGTGCCCTTGGGTGGCTGCCATGGCCTCCACGCTGGTACGCACCACGTTGTTGTACACATCTTGAGCAGTCAAGGACCATCCTGATGTCTGCGAGTGAGTGCGCAACATGCTCGACTTGGGGTTTTTGCAATCAAACTCTTGCATGAGCTGATGCCACAGCAAGCGTGCTGCACGAAGCTTGGCCACTTCCATAAAGAAATCCATGCCAATCGCCCAAAAGAAACTCAAACGTGGTGCAAAGGCATCCACCTCTAAACCCGATGCAACTCCAGTACGCACATATTCCAAGCCGTCGGCCAGAGTGTAGGCAAGTTCGATATCGGCGGTCGCGCCAGCTTCTTGCATGTGATAGCCAGAAATCGAAATGCTGTTGAAACGCGGCATGTGCTCTGCGGTGTAAGCAAAGATATCCGCGACGATGCGCATGGATGGTGTGGGCGGATAAATGTAAGTGTTCCGCACCATGAACTCTTTGAGAATATCGTTTTGAATGGTGCCAGCAAGCTGCTCTGGCTTCACTCCTTGCTCCTCCGCCGCAACAATATACAGCGCAAGGATTGGCAAGACTGCGCCGTTCATGGTCATCGACACGCTCATTTTATCCAGCGGGATGCGGTCGAACAGAATGCGCATATCCAAAATGGAATCAATCGCAACTCCAGCCATGCCGACATCCCCAGTGACGCGTGGATGATCCGAGTCGTAGCCGCGGTGCGTAGCGAGGTCGAATGCGATGGACAAACCTTTTTGCCCGGCCGCCAAGTTGCGACGATAAAACGCATTCGACTCTTCGGCGGTACTGAAGCCGGCGTATTGACGAATGGTCCATGGACGTCGGACGTACATGGTGGTGTAGGGTCCGCGCAGATACGGCGGGAAACCTGGCTTAGAATCCAAGGCCGGGGACGCAGCTACATCTTGCGGTGCATAATGCTCCATCACCGAAATACCTTCCGGACGTTTGAAGCTTTGACGCTCCTCCTTTGCAGCCTTCGCAGTGACCTGCTCGGGATCGGTCAGGGGAACTTCTCGAAAGTTAGGTATGGAACTCATGCTGAGACCTCCAGCAGAGAATCCATCAATGCGGGGATATTGGTGCGTAAATCAAGACAAGTAAGACTTTCGTCTTCCAGCTTAGGCCGTCCGGCAATAAGAATGCGCGCGCCAACCGCTTTACACTTTGCAATCGCAGCTTCCAATTCGCTTTGATAAACCCCATCGCTGCCACAAATACAAACGACGCCGGGGGCTGGCTGCTCGACGCGGGTGGTGGTCACGCTGGCAGTGGCGAAAAGAGTTTGCGCAAAACCAAGGCGGCCGGCCGCAGAGGCTTCGCTACCAAGCGCAAAAAGTTGCACCTCAAGATCGGCGCAACGCTCACGCAATTGCTCAAAGACTTCAGCGTCGCGCTGCGGCCAAAGCGGCTGCATACTTGGCCCTCCACAATTCGCGGGCAAACTATTACGCTGCGCTTCTGTAAGTGCAAAAACATCGGCGCCGTCTTGCGCAGCGCTTAACAAATCGTCCATGGCATGGTCCACGCGCATCACGCACGGAGCAGACGCTTCCCATGTCTGCATGCGTTTTTTCTCGGGGTTGCCGACGTATGGCTTCACCACCGGAGCGGAATCCCCAAGAGGCGGATAACTGGAAACTCCCGTCATCGTAAGCCGGCGGGTAGCCAGTAGATGCTTGCGCTTTCCAGTTTGCACGGTCATTTGTGCGGCGACCCAACCACTGCGTAAGGCTGCAGCCATGCCTCCTCGTGCTTCAATTCTTTGGAAGAACGCCCAACCCTCCTGCGCTAATTCCTCCGTAAGAGCCTCAAACACATAAGCACCTCCTGCTGGATCCGCGACGTCGCCTAAACGGCTTTCTTCAGCAAGGATGATTTGCGTGTTACGCGCAACGCGACGTCCGAGTGTGGATGGAGCACACAGCACTTCATCGTAGGTACAAGTGGTGATGGCATCTGCGCCTCCAAGAATAGCGGCAAAAGTTTGCGTGCTAGCACGAAGCTGATTGGTCCAGGGATCACGTCGGGCAAGCGAACGCCGCGAACCAATCGCATGAATCCATGGAGCTGGAATATCCTCAACAGCACAAGCCTGCAAAATGCGTGACCACAAACGTCGGGCGGCGCGCATACCAGCAATGGCAGGGAAGACATCGCGATCAACTGCCATACGTAAAGCTATGGATGGCGCCAATTGGGATGGGGCTACGCCGATCGACTCCCCCAGCTGCAGATAGTGCACCAAAGTGGCTGCCATCAGTCCAAGCTCTTGTGCCAAGCTAGCACCCGCGTTGTGATAGACCTCAGTGGAGATGGTCATGACCCGGGCTTTCGGCATGTGCGCGGCACACCAAGTCATCAAGTCTCCGACTTGATGCTTCATCGCTTTGGAACCTAAGGGCAACAGCCCGTCGCGCGCGAGAGAAGCCAAAGGATCCAAGCCCAGGTTCCACGCAAGCGAAGCGATATCCATACCGCGATTCTTAGCCAAACAGATGAGTTGTGCCAAACTTGCCATGGTGTTGGCGCCTGCGTCTAATTCCAAATGCACCATTTCAAGATGCACACCATCCAGGGCAGCGTGCCAATCCTGGGCCGTCCACAACATGCAACCGCCATCGCCCCATGCTTCCTTACCTATTTCTGAGGTTGGTGCTTCCCCCAGACGAGCACAGGCATCAAGTTGCAACCATAAAGCATTGGTGCCGCCCGGCAAATCCTGCAGCAGGGCCTCACGCAAGCTTTCGGGATGAGGCAAGTCATAGCGCGGAGCATTGCACCAAGCAGCATCGGCGTGGGCGGCCGTACCGCGCACAAAAGGAGCCTGCCCGATTTCTTCTTGCAGGTCCAATCCATGCAAATCGGAGGCAGCATAAAGAGGAGCCAGCGTAATACCAGCGAAGGCGTCGTCCATCAGAGCGCGATCAAAATCCGCACCCTTCAACTCCTCTTCAACGCGTTTGCGCCATGTTTCCATGGCAAGATTCTACCCTTGCGTAACGCGCATCTCGGCTTCCAAATCCACACCCAAACCATCTGCCAGACGATTCACGTAATTGAAATAGGCCACCACCTGGCAGGCGTCGTGAATCTCTAGGTCACTCCAGCCAAGGTCGCGCAAGCGGAGGACGTCGGCCTCTTGCATGGAACCTGGCGTGCGCGTGAGTTTGCTTGCATAAGCACACATCTCGCGCTCTTTTTCACTTAAGGGTGCCGATTGCCAGCCCTTTTCGAGTAATGAATCTGCAATTTCTGAGCCGCCAACCTCAACACGGAGGTCGCCTGCATGCGCAAAAGTTCAGTAATGGCAGTCATTTTCCTGGCTCACCACCACCGCAAGGGTTTCCCGCAGCCGCGGCTCAAGGCTCGAGTCAGCTGCCATCACACTGCGATACAGCCCCATATGAGCCCTAGTCATACCCCCGTTCAGGCTAGTTAGGCGGACAATGTTCCACACTCTCCCAGCCCGACGAAGGGCGTCAGCAAAGATTTTTTTGACTACCCCTTGGGCATCTTGGTCCGCAATCTGTTGAATCCACGCCATGGGAGAAGGATAGCAGTGCCAACAAGTGATTTGAATCTGTAGAGAAGCTTCAGAAAGGCAGCTCCCCCTGCCGAAAAGGAAATGTCCGCTCCCCCACGCGGGCTTTTACCCATCATCGATACGTGATTGCATTCATAAAGGACCTAGTGCGCCCTCCCAAAACGGAAGGGAACGACCACTCTTTAGAGGCTGCGCGCTATCGCATGGTCAAAGGCCTAGCTTTCGGGCTGTGCCTGCTAGCGCTGTTCTATATTGGTGTCGACATACGCGAAGGCGCCAGCGTCTTTTCCCTGGGCATGATGGGGCTTGTAGGCATGGCTGGAGTGATTCGGGTCATGGTCCACCGCCAGCGCCCGATTGCAAAAATCGGCCAAGTCATCACCGTAGGCCTATTTTTGGCATCCACTTTTGTCACTTTGCACAACGGAAGTGCTGACGCGGCATCGATTGCATGGTTTGCCTTGTTGCCGCTGTGCTCCGCCTTATTGACCGGACCAGCCGCTGGCATGGGCTGGGCTGCCGTCAGTTTGGTAAGCGTTTTGGTTTTGGGCCAACTGAATCAATTTGGCATAGAATCCTCTGCCGATCTCGCCGGGCATAGCCAATCCATCTACAAGATGCTCGAGAACTTAATCCTTCTCGCTGGTGTCGCGTTTCTAATGAGTGGTTTCTTAGCGGAGCATCATCGCAAGCAAAAGGAGATCGACGACGTCACCGAGGAGCTCGACCGCGAACGCACTGGGCGCGCAGCCGCAGACCGTCGCGTGCACGAAACTTTGCAGGTCCAGAACCAGATTCTGGCCAAAGTTGGCAGTGAAATGCGCGTACCGTTGACCGGCATTCAGGGCATGACTCGGATGCTACATGGCACCGAAATGGACCAAGTGCAACGCGATTACGCGGAAGCGATTTCTGCTTCTGGAACCGCTCTGATGGAATTACTAGAGGATGTCCTAGACTTCTCTCGCATTGAATCTGGAGAACTAGAACTCGAGTACAAGCCATTCGATATTGAAGTGGCTGTCGCTGGCGTCGCCAAGCACCTTTCCCAAGGCGCGCAATATCACGGAGTCGAAATACTTCTACGTTTTGCGCCGAAGACCCCGCGCTTTTTCACTGGTGATGCCGGACGGATTCAACAGATCCTGGGCGCCTTGGTGAAAAATACCATCGGCCTGAGCGAAGAAGGCCACGTGCTAATCGACGTCGAAGAAATGGACACGGGTGACCGCAAATCAATGATGCGTTTCCACGTACGCGGCTCGGGCAAGAACCTTTCTGTCGAAAAACGCACCGCTTTGCAGATGAACTTCCGCGAAGGCGAAGCCGATGCCGGAGCTCAAGGCGGCAATGGATTTGGCCTTGCACTGAGTCAACGCATTCTCGGCCTCATGGGCGGAGAAATGGGATTCGAGCACGATAACGACAACACGGACCTGTGGTTCGATCTAGAGCTGCCGCATAGCCGCGAGCCAAAGGTGACCAACCTGTTCTCCGGAAACCTCGCAGGCCTCAAGGCCCTGGTGGTGGAAGACAACGCCTGCAACCGCGAAGTTTTGGTCGAACAGCTCATGGAATGGGGCGTGCAGCCAATCCTCGCATCCAGTGGCCAAGAGGCTTTGAAAATGATGCGCGTCGGACTCGACGACCGTTGCCCCTTCCAGCTTGCAGTCATCGATCATCAACTGCCCGACATGGACGGCAAACGTCTCGGCATGATGATGATGAGTGACCCCATTCTCGAATCCTGCTGCATGGTTTTGTTGAC
This sequence comes from Planctomycetota bacterium, assembly GCA_045047305.1. Classification (GTDB taxonomy): domain Bacteria; phylum Planctomycetota; class UBA1135; order UBA1135; family UBA1135. The sequence goes on from JASFYO010000055.1 coordinate 7,495, forward strand.
CTCAGAAGCGGGCCCTGGAAGCAGCAAGGAATTCCGCCGTGCTGGATTCAGCGCCTACCTTGCTAAACCGGTCACGCCGAGCATTCTGCGCGACACCCTTGCGATGGCTTGGGGACTGCAGGAAGAGAAACGCGCGAAGGCAAAAACTTAAGCATCGTCTTGCAGCATCCTCTGCACCGCTGCAATCACAACTTCCGGTGCCTCCACGTGGACATGATGTCCGACACCAGGAACATCGACGCGTGAGCAATTGGGGATTTTGGCTAAGCGCTCACTGAGCTCTGGAACGCGGAACATGTATCCCCCTTCCGGCGCCACAACCTCGACCCTTGCTGTGACGCGCGAACAAATTTCCTGCCAGTGGCCTTCAGGGAAACGATAAGGATTCGGCCCACGCAAATTCGGATCCAAGCGCACGCGAAACTTCCCTTCTGCAGTTTGATCAAGATAATGGCGCACGATGCGTTCACTTCCAACTTTGCTCAAGCCGGGATTATTTTGCCGCACACGGGACTCCACCTGCGCACGCGAATCAAACTCGCGAAAACCACGGGGAGCACCACGCAAGTGCTCCACCACTTGGGTGAGCTGATCGATTTGAGTCTTCGCATCGGCTGCATATCCGCCAACGCAGTCCAAAAGCAGTAATCGCGAAATCAAGCTAGGAGCAAATCCTGCCGCCATCAATGCGATGATGCCACCCATGGAATGGCCGACCACAAGGTCTACTGGGGTGCCATCGGCCTCGAGTTCATCCATGACCGCCACCAAATCCTTTAGGTGATCCAATTGGTGATTACCCGCATCGGTCCCCGCCCAAGCACTCGCTCCATGCCCACGCCAATCCAGGCAGAGAGGTCTACAGGAAGTACGTAGAGACCATGCAATATCCTCGAAGCTACCTGCGCCATCGAGGAATCCGTGTGTAAACAGCACAACTGGACCGTCGCCGCCATAGTCCCACAGCGCCAGCGGTATCCGCTCGGCATTCACACGTCGTTGGATTGGGATTGGAGTGTCCTGCGCATCGGCCATGCCTACATTATTGCGAATGCGTCGCACTACGCCTACCATCGAAACTCTCGCCTCTTCCCGGGGCCTCACAAACGGAAACCTTTTCATGAAACCTACCCTTATACTTTTAGTTGGCCTTCCCCTGCTTGGAAGCTGCTCGCTATCTCAGGGACCCGCGCCAATGCAGCCCTTTCACCAAGGGATGCAGCGCAGTTCTCTTGGCGTGAATCAATACGAGTCGAGCACCGTTTCAGCGCCCAATACCCCAGACGTGAACACTGATTCTCTCCAACTGAACTTCTCTCACGGCTACTTCGTGACCGACGATATTGAAGTTGGCGGCAAGTTGGGCTATTCCGATACCGACAACGGCACCACTTCCCTGAATGCCTGGACTATCGATGCTTATGGCCGTTGGTATTTGGATAACCGCTCCCGACTACGTACTTGGACACAAGTCTTCGCCGGCATAGGCACCTCCGAACGTGCAGGCACTCTTCCGGACGACGACACCACTCAATTGGGTATCGGCATTGGCGTTAGCGACATGATTTCCGAGTCCACGTCCTTCGATCTCGGTTTGGATTACCGCATGTTTAGCAAGGACCGCGTTGGTGGCAATATCGACACCGACAGTATCTTCCTCACCGCAGCATTCTCCGTGTTCTACGGAGGCTAAGCGACGTTAACTTGATGGGGTGGTCGACTACGGTCGACCACCTTTTTTTCTGCCTCACTCGCCCCCCAGCACTTCTGCCCCAACATGTTTGGTCTCTACCGCTTCGCACTCGCATTCTTGGTGGTCTTGGCGCATCTATGGCCGGACTTCAACAACTACGCGGGCATCTACGCAGTTTTTGGGTTCTATGCACTCTCCGGCTACCTCATGGCCCTGGTGCTCGACCGCCGCTATGGTCACAGCCTCAGTGGAACCGTGCGCTTTCTGAGCAATCGTTTCTTGCGCTTATTCCCTCCTTATTGGGCAACCCTACTCCTCGCCTACCTGGTCATTCGCGCATGGCCGGAAGCAAGCCAAGCGATCAATCCATCGATGGTCATACCTACCGATAGCAGCGGCTGGCTCTCCAACTGGTTTCTGTTCGGGTTGAATGGAGCAAAGCAAAGATTAGTACCACCCGCCTGGTCGCTCGACGTAGAGCTTTGCTTTTATGTTTTCATGGGCCTGTTCCTCACGCGCAACAAAATCATCACCAAGCATTGGGCGCGAATTTCGGTGGGAGTGCACCTATTCCTCTTAGCCACCGGCGCCGATTTAGGGGAGCGCTATTACCCACTCCTTGCTGCATCGCTGCCATTCTCCTTTGGCGCATGCATTTACCATTTTGAGTTGGGCAAACGCTTCACCCAACGCAAACACTTGTATTGGGCCCCGATTCTGTTTTTCCTCAACGTAACCATAGCCCCCGACACCAACAAGACGGGCTTCTACCTTTCCCTGTTGAGTGCCGGCTACCTCATTATGGTTTTACGTCAGGTGGACACAAAAAAGGTGCATGCGCGCTTACGCAAAGCGGATAACTTTCTCGGCAACCTTTCCTACCCTGTTTTCCTTGCGCATTGGCCGATGGCCATTTTGATGATCCAAGTAGGCTGGGCAGAGCATAAAGGAGGTTGGCTCTTGTTGGTCGCCTTGCTGCCGATCCTTTTGTTTGCAATCATCATCCATTATGTGGTGGAAGTCCCAGTGGAAACTCTGCGCCGAAGAATCCGAAACAGCAGCCGCAAAGACGTTTAGAATCTAAGGCGATGGCCCCACTCGCCTCTCTGCAGCAAGTTTCTTTCTTCTCGCTTTGCCTGGTTAGCGTCTTGGGCATGGGGTGCAGTAAAACCGACTCCCCCAGCCCGCAGCAGCCGGAAGCGAACGCTGAGACTCCCCGCAGCGAGCTCGATTCCCTGCAGGCACTCGGCTATGTCGATTATGTCGCATCGGATGAAGAGCAAGGCCCTACTGGAGCGAGAGTCCACCAAGCCGATTCTATCCAACCGGGGCTCAACTTTTTTAGCATCCACAGCCCTTGCGAAGCACGTTTGATCGATGTCGACGGCAACCTTCTGCACTCATGGAGCCGCGAGGGAAATGTCTGGGGCCATGCAGAACTCCTAACCGACGGCTCGATTGTGGTTCCGGCCAAAGAGGATGATGGCTCCTTCTTAGTGAAGCTGGACTGGAATAATCAATTGGTATGGCGGCAGCCAATCCAAGCCCACCACGACGTAGAAGTTTTACCCGACGGCAGCCTGGCTACGCTGAGTTCCGAATTGCGCTCCATCCCATCCATTTCCACCGAGCATGAAATCCGCGACGACCTCATGGTGCAAATGAACTCAAAGGGAGAAATTCAAACTGAGTATTCCCTGGCCACCCTGCTCGACGCGCAAGCGGAGTGGGAATGGGAAACGGTGCAACCCTCCTTGGTCACACGCGACAAGAGCATCATTGATCTCATCCATGCGAATTCCATTGTGTGGATGCATCCTGGCTGGGCGAAACTCAACCCCCTCTTCCAAGAAGGCAATGTCATGGTTTCCATGCGCCACCAAAACCGCGTTGTTATTTTGCACCCGGAAAATGGTGAGCTCCTGTGGAGTTATGGCCGCGGTGAAATCCTGGGCCAGCACGACGCCACGGTCTTAGAAAATGGCAACATCCTTATTTTTGATAACGGCTTGAGTCGCGGATGGAGCCGCGTCATTGAGGTGGATCCCAACTCCAAGGAAATCGTTTGGCAGTGGGCCGCCCCAGAACGCGAGGCTTTTTACACCGCCGGCCGCGGGGCTGCGCAACGCCTTGCAAATGGAAATACTCTCTTACTGGAGTCCGATAAGGGCCACGCCATCGAGATCACCAAGGCCGGCACAGTCGTTTGGGAATATACTCAACCGCCGAACGAGGATGGAAAAACATCCACCATCGTGCGTATGAAACGCTACGACTTGAATTACTTAAACGACTCACTGTTGCAGTAAGTCGTTTAAGCGAAAAGCCGATTTAGCTTACAGGTCGAAGGAGATACCCTGCGCGAGTGGCAGTTCGGTACCCCAGTTGACGGTGTTGGTCTGACGTCGCATGTAGGCCTTCCATGCATCGGAGCCGGACTCGCGGCCGCCACCAGTTTCCTTTTCACCACCGAAGGCGCCACCAATCTCAGCACCGGAAGTACCGATGTTGACGTTGGCGATTCCACAATCAGAACCGACGGCGCTGAGGAACTTCTCGGCGTCGCGCATGTTGAGGGTGAAGATGGCAGAGCTGAGGCCTTGTGGCACATCGTTGTGCAACTTGATGGCATCCTCGAGACCGTCGATCTCGATGATGTACAAGATTGGCCCAAAGGTTTCGTGCTGCACGATGTCCCAGTGATTTTCCGCAGTGGCAATCACCGGAGTCATGTAGTGACCGCCTTCACAACCTTCCGGCTGTACGCGCTCGCCACCACAAAGGATTTCGCCGCCTTCCTTTTTCACAGCTTCGACCGCATCCATCACCCGTTGCACAGCATCGGCATCGGAGAGAGGGCCCATCAGGGTGCCTGGATCAAGTGGGTGCCCGATCTTTACCCCAGAATAAAGCTCGAGTAAACGTTTTACCAATGGCTCCTTCACACCTTTCTGCACCAAAACGCGGCGAGTGGAAGTACAGCGTTGACCAGCAGTGCCGACGGCACCAAAGGCAATCGCACGAGCGGCCATTTCGAGGTCGGCGTCCTCCATCACGATCACGGCGTTGTTGCCACCAAGCTCCAACAAGCTCTTGCCGAAACGCGCGGCAACCTTCTGCCCCACGATCGCGCCCATGCGACAAGAACCAGTAGCGCTAATCAGTGGCAAACGCTTGTCGCTGGTCATGGCTTCGCCGATTTCCAGGTCAGGGCCAACGATCATCGAGATCAGAGCGCCGAAACCTGCAGGCTCCAAAACCTTGGCGCATACCTTGGTCATGGCAATCGCAGTGAGTGGAGTCTTCCAGCTTGGCTTCCACACCGTGGCATCGCCACAAATCAGAGCGAGCATGGAGTTCCATGCCCAAACCGCCGACGGAAAGTTGAACGCCGAAATCACACCGACCAAACCGATTGGGAGGTACTGCTCGCGCATGGCGTGTTGCGGACGCTCAGAGTGCAAGGACAAACCGTAAAGCATGCGTGATTGGCCGACCGCAAAGTCAGCGATATCGATGGCTTCCTGTACTTCGCCCAGGCCTTCTTGCAGAATCTTGCCCATTTCCAGGGTTACGATTTTGCCCAACGAATCCTTGTACTTACGCATTTCCACGCCACACAGGCGCACGTACTCGCCGCGCTGAGGTGCTGGAAGCTCACGCCAACGCAAATAGGCTTCCTGAGCAGCTGCTACTACTTTTTCGTACTCCGCAAGAGTGGCCTGCTTGACGCGGCCAATCTCTTCGCCGGTAGCTGGGCTCACAACTGCGAGTTCTTCGCCGCTGCACTCCAGCCATTCGCCTGCGTAGGCGCCAGAATGCAAGCCTTCGAGGCCAAAGTCGGCCAGAAAGGAAAGGTCCAATGAGGATGTGGTAGTGGTCATGGAAGCGGCCATTCTAGCGAGTTCACGCGGAAATCGCTGCATCTTTGCTAGTCTGGAAGTCCCCTGTTCCACCATGGACCTACTCACCCTCATTACTCTCAGCCTGAGCCTCGCGCAGGTATCTCCACCGCAAAATCCGATCAAAGACTTGCTGCAAATCCCGGTGGCTAGTGCCGAAGATTACCAGCAGCTACAGCTTCTCCTGGAAGATGTCGACGACCACCATGCCGTCGCCATGTCTGGGATGGCAGTGGCCTATGCCACGGATGCCGAGCAAGATTTATTACGCAGTGCAGGCATTGGGTTTTCAGTAGAGATTGAAGATTTAACCCGCTATTACTCAGAGCGTGCAGCTTTGGACTTAGCGCAAAGCCAAGCGCAGGGAGTCGCTGCGGTGGTCGGCGGTTCGATGGGTGGATTTAAAACGCTCGCTGAGATTGAAGCCGAGATGGACCGCTTGGCTGCGACCTACCCAATGCTGTGTTCGCCCAAGTTTGCCGTCGGCAGCACCATCCAGGGGCGCACCATTTGGGGCATGCGCATTAGCACCACTCCCACTGTGCACGACCCAGCGAAAGCGGTCGCTTGGTACGACGCCCTCCACCACGCGCGCGAACCGATGTCAGGCGAATCGTTGTTGTTGTTCGCCGATGAAATCCTCGCTAACTACGGCACCGACACCACTGCCACACGCCTGGTCGAAACGCGCAACCTCATATTCGTGCCATGCGTGAACCCCGATGGGTATGAATACAATCGCCAGATTGCGCCCAACGGTGGCGGTTTGTGGCGCAAGAATCGTCGCAACAATGGCGATGGAACCCGTGGCGTCGACCTAAACCGCAACTACGATTGGGAATGGGGTCCGCAATGGCCAGGTTCGAGCGGCAATACCAGCAGCGAGACCTATCGCGGAGTTGCGCCGTTCTCGGAGCCGGAAACACAAAGCTTGGTCAACACCATGGCGCTTATGCCTCCGGGGATTTCCATGTCGGCGCATACCTACAGCAACCTCATGCTCTACCCGTGGGGCTACAACACCATCGTCACCCCCGACGACGCTATTTATCGGCAGTACGGAAGCTCCTTCACGGCTGAAAACGGATGGCCGCGCGGCACCATTTGGCAAGTGCTTTACATTGCGAATGGTGGCAGTGTGGATTACCACTACGGTCAATACGGGACCTTGGCATTCACCCCTGAGATTGGAAGTTCCTCCGACGGCTTCTGGCCGCAGCCATCGCGCATTCCTGCGCTGTATCAAGACATCCGGCCGGCCTATATGCAGGCGGCTGAGTACACCGGCGCATGGGCATCGGTAGGCAATTTGATTTGGAATGAGATCGTGGGCGATGGTGACCTTGCGCAAGAACCCGGTGAGAGCTGGGCTTTGCAAATCAAGGTAGATAATGGTGGCACCACGACACTAGACGTCAATTTTAGTCTCAGTGACACTCATGCATTTACGCTAGTTTCAGGCTTGCCCGGCAATCTTGTGATTCCACCACGTTCCTCGGCATTCACCACCCAGTTCCAAATTGACTTTGCAGCCAATGCTCCAGTCGGCACTCCTTTTGCACTGGATTTAGAGTTTGATTACGACGGATGGCTGGATAACTATCCAGTAGAAATCGTGCTTGGCCGAGCACGCGTCTTGATGCGCGATTCCATGGAGGTCGATGACTTTGGCTGGTCGGCAAACAATGCCACCAATTGGTCGTGGGAGCGCGCCAATCCAGAAGCTACCAACTCGGGCGGCAGCGAAGTGCAATCTGGAGACGACCACACACTCAACGGCACGCAATGTTGGGTCACAGGCGCTGCTGCAGGTGGCTCCGTCGGCAGCAACGATGTCGATGGCATTGCAAGTCTGACTTCCCCACGTTTCACACTTGTAGGTTTTTCGAATGCAAGCCTGCATTACGCGCGCTGGTTCGCCAACCGCCCCGGCGGCCCGCTGGATGATCGTTGGATTAGCGAAATCAGCAATGACGATGGCCTAACTTGGACCGCCCTGGAAGACCTTGCCGACACCGGTTCTCAATGGGTGGACACCGAGATCGAGTTGGGTGGCGTGATTGCGTTTACCCAAAACATGCGTTTACGCTTCACGGTTGCGGATAGCCCGAACGACGACATCACCGAAGGCATGTTGGATGACCTTGAGATCCGCACCTTGCAAGCGGGTCCAAGCTTGGGATTCTGGGGTGAGCCTAGCGTGGGAGAAACGGTGCGCTTTGTGGTCGACGGCGAACCAGGTGTAAGTTTTGATTTGGCATACAGCCCTAACCTCAGCGGTGGATCCACAGTACCTGGAATCTTGGGGACTCTATTCCTTGCTCCAGCTACGCCAATTTTTAACTCTGTTTGCGGCACCGACGGCGTGGGCACCATCCTGGTGAGCTTGCCGCCAAGTGTGGCCGGCGTCACCTTACATTTCCAAGCAGTCGTTGAGTTGGGCATGCCAAACGCCACTTTCACCAACCCCCTGAGCATCTCCTTTAACTAGGAAGCCCAGGTGTAAGCGCATGATGGCGCGCGTAAACTTTGCTTATGCGTGCCATCAGCTGGAATGTAAACTCCCTCCGCACCCGTCTCGAACGGACGCTTGGAGTTCTAGAACGTCATCAACCCGACCTGCTTTGCTTGCAGGAAACCAAAGTCCAAGATGCAGACTTCCCCCACACGGCCATGGAGGAAGTGGGGTATCAAGCTGCGGTGCATGGGCAGAAAACTTACAACGGTGTGGCGCTCATCAGTAAAAAACCGTTGCAAGATGTGCGTTGCGGCTTCGACGACAACCCTGCTCCAGAACAAGCGCGCGTCATTTCCTGCGTGTTAGATGGAGTTCGCTGGATCAACGTTTACGTCATCAATGGCAAGCAGCTCGGCACCGATAAGTTCGCGCTCAAGATGGAATGGCTGACTGCCTTGCGCACGTGGATGGAAAAGGAATTCTCAACCGAGGAACCACTGGTGATTCTCGGAGACTTCAATATTGCACCGGAGGAGCGCGATGTGCACGAACCGGATTTATGGCGCAACAAGATTCACTTCAGCGCTGAGGAGCACGCGCAGTTGGCCGCATTCAGCGATTGGGGCCTGCAGGATTTGTACCGCAAGCATCATCAGGATGCCGGGCTCTATTCCTGGTGGGATTACCGTGGCGGCGCCTTTCCACGCGATTTAGGGCTGCGCATTGACCTTGCACTGGGCACCCCCGCTGCCATCGAACGTTGCACTGCTGCCTCGATGGACCGCGACGAACGCAAAAAGGGTGACTGGGAATCGAAGCCTAGTGACCACATTCCGGTCATCGTGGACCTGAGCTGAGCCTTTAAATCGTTGGAATCGTCGGATTTTCAGCGTGGGAAGCTCAAGAAAGGCCTGTAGAGCACCGATAAGCGATTGAACACCTGAGCTCACCGATTCATAAGGAGCGAGACGGTATTCCCTCTAACTTCACGGTTCATAACAACTTACGATGAAAACTAACAGACAATCCGGCTTCACGATCATCGAGATGTTGATCGTGGTCACCATTCTGGCCATGTTGGCCGGAATTTTGATTCCCGTTCTTGAGGATGCAGCAAAATCCTCCCGCGACTCGCGTCGTGCCTCTGACTTGAAGACTATGCAGACTGCACTTGCTAGCTTCCACCGCGTCAACGGCGCTTACCCTGACACTTCTGGTGCATGGCAAGGCGATGCTACTGGAGTTGGCAGCAACCACGGCTACGGTGTCACTGGCGGCTACTGCCCAGGTCTTGTACCTGACTTCATGCCAGCATTGCCGAAGGATCCAAGCCCGGATCTTCCAGATGCAACCAACGGCTATCAGTACCGCTCCGACGGCATTGATTACAAGTTCTCGGCCAAAGGTGGTCCTGAGACCTTCCCAACCGGTAACCCGTTCTTCGATTCGCAAGACTCCACTACCGTATGGTCGATCAGCACTCCTGGCGGCTACAACTGGGCCAACTAGTCCTTAGCTAGCCAAACCTAACCGCCGCCCCGTTTGGGGTGGCGGTTTCTCTTTGGTTTCCGTGCAAATATTCCGATAAAGAAAAGCATGAAAACGATGCGCCTCTTTGCTCCCCTCGCACGTCGAGGCTTCACGATTATCGAAATGCTCATCGTGGTGACGATTCTTGCCATGCTGGCTGGAATCCTGGTACCTATCCTGGCAGAGGATGCGGCAATTGCTCGTGATGGCAGACGCGCCTCGGATTTGCGCTCTGTGGCTTCTGCTTTAGCCAACTACAAAGACCGCAATGGTGTTTACCCCACCACTTCTGGCACCTGGCAAGGAGACGCTGGCAACTACGGAAGTTTGGATTACGGCACCAGTGGCTACATTCCGAACCTAGTGCCCGATTACATTCCATACTTGCCACAGGATCCGGACCCTCAGTTTCCAAACGGAACCGATGGTGGCTATATGTATCGCTCCAATGGAACAGACTTCAAGTTTGTGATCAATAGCACCCCTACCACGTACTACGTGAGCAACCCCTTCTTCGACCCCACTCGCCCCACCATTGGTTGGCAAGTGAGTTCGCCGGGTGGTTACGACTGGTAGTTGTGGTTTGAGGCGCAGCCCGGTTGCGCTTCACAGGAACGGGATACCGCCCCAGAGGCGCGCCTCCGGGCTGCGCCTCAAACTTTCTTACTGGGAGTAGAGCTCTGTCTCCGGTGGGGAATGGATTATTCCGTAGTGAAGGATATTTCTAGGTTTTGATTTGGGATTGCGGTTACGTAGATTGGGTCTTGGACGAGTTGGTATTCGAATATTTCAGGTCCACCCTGCCATTGATGGAATTCCACTCGGTAGTTGCCCGGTAGGAAGGATGGGATGTTGATTTGCCAGCTGGGTTTCGCTGGATCCAACCAGATGCCACGCTCCAAAGGCTCGGCTTGCGAAAATTCACTTGCATCATCTAAGTTGTAAAAAAACGCTTGCATCTGTTGGCCAACCATGGCCTCGTTGTAAGGGATATCCACCGTCGCCGATGTCATCCTTGGAACCGAAACCACGTATTCCTCCATTCCGGCAGGAATAAGTACCTCTCCTTTTGCCCCACCCAGTTCCCACTTTAAGTGGAACGAAGATCTTGGGTTTTGGGCAAGCACATAGCCACCGTTGTCTTGCTCTGACCCGTCCATGTTCTGGCCTGGACTCTGGATCCAGCCGTCTAGGTAGTTTTTTCCTTCGGAATCCCGCAAGAAAACTGTGACTACGCGTTCTGGCTCCAGCACCAAGGTGAGTCCTTCTCCACTTTGGCTCGGTGCTAGATTCTCCAAGATTTGAGCGGCATAGCCTGCTTTGGAAACCCGCATATCAATCTCCGTTGCGTTTAACCCCCCAAGGTGGAATAGGCCATCTTGCTTGGTTAATGCCCGCCCCAGAGTTCCATCCGGACTCGGAAGGTTGACTTCCACATTCCCAAGCGGGTTCCCCGCTTGATCGGTAACCAATCCAGAAATCTGCAATGGCAATCGCTCGAAACGCAACTCTATTTCCTTCCATTCGCCTTCCATCATGGTAATGGATTCTACGTTTGTGAATGCTTCCCCCTTCCGAGTAGAGAGTTTGAATTGAAGCGAGGTTTCCGTTTGTAGCCCCCAAAGCAGGACCTCGTTCTGATTGGCTTCCAAGGCAACAATTCGGTACTGCATTCCATTGCGAGTCCCCCCATGCCAATAGCTGCGTTTCGATTCCTCCCGCCTCAAATCTCCATTGAGAGAATTCAAACCAGAGTTTCCCTTCCAATAAACATCTTCTTCCGACTCAATCCACAAATAGACCTCTCCCAAATCCACCCCCTCCGGCAAATCCCATTTCACTCTCATCTTATTGGCGGGTTCCAGTTGAACTTCAAGGGTTTGCCCTGAGGATTCAGGGAGTTCCGCCGCCAAAGGCCTATAGCCAGAGGCTGCAACCAAGACTTGCGTGGTGTCGTCGGCAAGAAAAGCGGTGGTCTCGCCTGCATCGTTAGTGCGTTCTGCAATTTCATAAGTTTTCACCAAAGCACCCTTTAACGCTTGCCCGTTTTCATTGAGCACTCGAACGGATAGTTCTTTACGTTCCCCCACAGCAAATTCGCCAAGCTCCCATGGATTCTCACGGAGACCTAAATCCATTTTTGCGAACTCGACATCTGCCCATTCCCCGCATTGAACAAGGCTCACTTCGGCGGCGTACGGGCGGACAAGATTTGCGTCTTCGCTCCAAGCGATGCGCTCCTTTTCACTGCCCACCGAAACGGGCACTCGAAAGTAACCGTCTGCATCGGACACGCCGCCCAAACCAAACATAGATCCGGGTTCATCCCGCGCGGCCGTGAAGTAAGGCTGCACAATTACCCCAGCATCGGCCACGCCCTTGGTGCCATCGGGAGTCACCACACGTCCCGAAAAGTAAGGTAGCTCCATCACCTGAATCACAAGGCTTGTGGAAAGTCCCTTCAAGTGGACAAAGTCTCCCATCCCTCCAACTTCTCCTTCGCTAGACGCATAAGCAATAAACCCGCGCGGGACTTTCAAACGCCCTTCCCAATTGCTTGGTAACCCACGCACGGTAAAACTTCCATCAGGCTGCAGAGGGATATAGACGCCAATCATGGAGGCCCCCCTTTCTTTCAGCTGTTCTTTCACCGATAGCGGCATCTCTTTCGGACTTTGTAGCGTCGGTGAAATATGCCATAGGACAAAATCCGTCCTATCGGCTTGAGCTCGTTGAAACTCAACGCGTCCAGACAAGGCAAAGCCCTCTTTTAATTCAATCCGGATCGGATCACCAACAAATTCCTCAACCCGATGCACCACGCGATAACCCGGAGCGAGCACTGCAATCCCGCCGCTGCCAACGCAAGCTTGTAAAGTTGCTTGCCCCGATGCATCGGTAGTTTTCTCTTCGCGCAACTCTTCTCCAACCCAAGGTACAAGGCGCACTTGAGGCACAGGCCGACCGGCAGCATCTACAACCGTAACTGCAACGGATCCTGCTTGTGATAGGCCGGAAGCAGGCTCTACCATTCTCGAAATTTGCTTCGTCCCAGGCTCCTTTTCGGCTGAAAGTATCGCAACCGGAAGTGACACAGTTGGAGCCGACGCGATTTCCGCAGGAGTCTTCACATCCTCCTTGCTCTCCCAAGGAGCTACGGCAAAAAGGGTAATCAGTGCCAGGGCAGCAAGGCTCCCCGCTATCTTTGTTTTCATAGTCATCGCTACTCCAAGAGTGATGGCACCGACGGGCGCCGTTTTGAGTGGAATGCCGAAGATCATGCACCGTTGCCGCCAATCGCCGCCAACGCTCGCAGTAAGTTCCTGGCGCATGAGCAAGAGGCCGCGTTGCAACCTCGCATGGACTGCTGATTCCGAAACCTGCATTTGCTCCGCGATTGCGCGCAAAGTGAGTTCCTCAAAGAATCGCAGATACAAGGTGGTCGCAAAGGGCTCCTCCAACGCAGACAAGGCAAGCGCAAGTTTGCGGAAGGTATCCATCCGCTCCACCAAGTGATCCGGCTGATGCGCAGCTTGCGCTTGCGTCTCCACATTCCACTGACTTTGCGCCACGAACTGCTCACGCCGCCGACGAGATTTTTGCTCCCGCCAATGCATACCCGCAACATTGCGCACCACCGAACCAAGCCATGCACGCGGGTTGGCACCATGCTTTGGCGGATGCTCCACTGCTGCTAACCAAGTCTTTTGCTCGAGGTCGTCAGCAGTAGCCCGGTCGGATACCAGACTTGCAGCCAAAGCGCGCACCCACCCACCATGCTCCAGAAGAGCTTCTAAGTTTGGCTTGGAGGATGAGGGATTCGTCATGGTCTTCAGGGTGTCAATGCAACCGCACCAGCAATCTTCACACTTTTAGGATGATTTCCTGCTTGGCACACAGATTGCAAGTACCCCAGTAGCCGGCCGCACCCCTTGAATTTGACTCCTAAGAGCCATTTCATGTTACTGGAGCGGCTATTCCGTGCTTCATCGCACACTCTTTACACCCTACTCCCATCATCCCATGACTCTTCGTTTCATCGCCCTAATTGCTCTGATGAGCCCTGTTCATGCCCAAACGGTTGGGGGTGGGTTCGAACTCCAATTTGAATTAAATGGAAGCTTTGCCGCGGAAACGGCAGGACTTGGTGGTGCCATTTCCAAAGTTGGCGATATCAACGGTGACGGGGTCAATGACATCATCGTTGGTGCCCCATTATCTTCACCAGGAGGACTATTCCAGGCTGGCGCCGTAGTGGTTTATTCGGGTGCTGATGGAACGGTTCTGTATCATTTTATTGGCGCAGAGGCCTTCGATCACTTTGGCGGATCTGTCAGTGGACTCGGCGATATTAACCAAGACGGTTTCGATGAAATTCTTGTGGGCGCGAGTGATGCCAATCCTTCTGGATTGCTCCGAGCTGGTTCTTGCTATATATATTCTGGGCAAGATGGCTCTCTCCTCAGGCAATGGACTGGAGAAGGGGAATCCGATGCGTTTGGCAGCGCTGTCTCCCATGCTGGTGACTTAAATGCGGATGGCTACCCTGATATTTTGGTAGGTGCTCCTTCTGCCAATCCAAATGGAGTCGTAGACGCGGGCTCAGCTTATTGCTACTCAGGTCAGAATGGCGTTTTACTCTTTCAATGGAATGGCGCGGTCTCTCAAGACTTTCTGGGCAGCTCGGTTTCGTTTGCGGGCAACCTAAACGGAGACCTAATCCCGGATGTCCTGATTGGAGCCTATGGCGCAACCTCCCCCAACGTCTCATCTCCCGGTGGCGCATTCGCTTTTTCAGGTGCGAGTGGAGTTGAGATTTATCGTTGGTATGGCGAGGCCTACGCTGACCAAATGGGTTGGTCGGTTTCAGGTGGATATGATTTAAATAATGACGGCTTTGACGATTGCATTGTCGGAGCTCCAGGTGCAAACATTGGCTTCATTTACAACTTTGGATCAGTTTTTGTGTATTCAGGACAAGACGGCTCCCTCCTGTATCGATGGGACGGAGATAATGAAGGCGATTTTTTGGGCGCTTCCGTTTCTGGCGTAAAAGATGTTAATGGTGATGGCATGGACGACATCATCATGGGTGCGCAGTCCGTAGGTAATATCCATAGATTTCATATTGGCTATGCCCATTTACGATCCGGCCGAAATGGAGCACTCATTCAAAAGTGGAAAGGCCTTACCTCAACTGATGCCTTTGGCCTTGTAGTTGCCGATGCAGGGGACCTCGATACTGATGGGTTTTCTGATATTGCAATCGCCTCTCCAGCATCTGTATGGTCTGGCCAGTTTGGGCCTGGCTCAGTCCGGCTCTACACAATAAATCCTTATCTAAAAGCAAACACTGAAACGCTATCAGACTCATCGTCGGCACTCATCAGTCTGTCCCTTTCTTTCCCCAAAAGCGCAGCGTTTTATGACTATCAAATTCTCCTTTCAGCGGCCAACACGGGCCCGACATCGCTTGGAATCCAAATCCCTCTTGGCCTAGACAATCTATTTGTCAACTCTTACTTTGGCAACTATCCGTTTCCACTCTCCTCCAACCTACGCGGCAGACTTAATGCAAACGGTGATGCAGGGGCCACTTTCGGGAAACTCGCAGGGACTCCAACGGGAGCCGTCGGCCGCACCTTCTATCTAGCCGCCATCGCCAACCAACCGGGGCAGCTTCCGGAGTACAGTTCGGTAGCGGTGGCGATTGAGATTACGCCTTAAGGCCGCTCAAACAACTTAGGATCGACCTCGACGCCCGTTTCAAAAGTATCCAAAGTCATCACGGTGCGGCCACTGAAGTTATCGCTGGAAGTGACAAGGTACGCCACGCGAATGCCATCGACCAGACGAAAGTCTTGATTGTAGACCACGGTTGGACTGGTGATGTTGAGGCTAGGCATGTAGAGCTTCATGCGAAAACGCAGGAGGTCTCCAGTTTCGACGTCAACAAAACCATCGATGATTGGAAGGTCTTTCGCTTTCAGCGCGACTGCATAGACCTCGCGACCATCGCGTTTTGACTTACCAGTCACGCTGACAGACTCCAATAGGCTCGACCAATCGCCAGGAGTCGTAAGGCTTTCCATGACCCGCGCCTGGAGTAAGTATTTGCCCTTCAACTCAGTGAATGGATTCAGGCTGGAATCCATCCAACCCTGCTCTGCGCTGTAGAACTGATGAATCCAGCCAAACTTACCGAAATCAGTATTGGTATAGCTTTTGCCGTGGCCGTCGGAGAAACGGGTTGCCCGCGCCTTGACCCCAGAGTGCACCATGTCGATCTCTCCTGTTGCACGGTAGGATCCAACCTCTAGTTTTCCCGCCGCCTTACGCAAAGCCAGGAGCTCGGCTTGAGTTGGATAAATCGGGGTTGCTTGCTCAGCAACACGTACGAAATCACCTTGCACCTCTCCGTTGCGGAGCATTTGCAAGGTTTCACCGCGGCCCTCTGCATCACGAGTAAAAGCGACTGCAAGGGAATCCTTCACCCGGAACACCCACTGATCTTTGTCATTCGGCAAGCGGAGTTCATAAAGCATTTCCCCCGGAACATCGACGGCTAAGCGGTGATGGAAAATCTTCACCTCGAAGGTGATGTCCCCCTTTTCTGAGTAGTACTTCCCCAGTAACGGCTCCAAGATGGAGCGGTCCACTTCCGGAGCAATCACGATGCCCTCGCGCGGCAACTCAAAAGTCATGCCGGCTTGGTACATCTTGGCCCCTACGACGCCACCATTTTCATCGTGGTCAAATGAAATCGCGATTTGATCCGTGATGCTAAAATACCGTTTTCCGTCTTCATCTGGAGGTTCCAGCGCATAAAGGGTTTGGCCAGGAACGTTAATGGCAAGCTTGCCGGACTTCATTTTCACCTCGAAGACTTCTTGCTTAAACGCGCCAAAGTTCGCCAGATAGTTGCCGAGGTAGGGTTCGTAGGACTCACCATCCGCCGCATCCGATTCTTCAGGCCACTCGTTCAGCAAGGCGTCCGCCACTAAGGAAATCGAAAGTTGCTGCAGCGGAGTGGCGGTGACGTTGGTCAACAACACAAATCCCAAATCCGATTCTGGGAATAAGCCGACTTCCGCAGCGAAGCCGTCGATGTTACCGCCATGCTCCACCACCCGGCGCTCGCCCAGCTGATGCAACATCCAGCCCATGCCATAATCGACGCCAGGCTGCATATTCATTTGCTTGGTCCAAGTCATTTGATGCTGCTCTTCCGACAGCAATTCCTCGCCCGCAAAACTCCCATGACCTAATTGGAAACGGACCCACTGTGCCATATCTTCAACATTCGAATTGATACTCCCTGCAGGACCGATGATGTCGAGCGTGCGCATCGGGAGTTGCTTGAATTCTTGATCCATCTCCATCCACTGATAACCCAAGCTCATGTGTGCATCTTGCTTCGCAACCGCGGTGAAACTGGTGGTGTTCTCCATACCAAGTGGATTCAAAATGCGCTGCTGCAACAACGCATCCCAAGTCATTCCTGCTGCCGCAGCCGCAGCTTCCCCCGCCGCAAGATAGGTCACATTGTTGTAGAAGAACTTCTTGCGAAAACCAGTCCATGGTTTGGCGCGCATCGCCGCACGCAAAACTTCTTCACGCGACACCGCATTGCCCGCCCATAAAACACCCATGCGGGTAAATCCCGTGCGGTGCGCTAAGACATCGCGCATGATGACCTGGGCATCGGCATCGTCACTATCGATGGGCAAAACGAAATACGGCAGATAATCCGTAATCGGGGCATCCCAACTCATCTTGCCTTCGTCGACCAGCATGCCAACCAACGAGGCCGTGAACGCTTTGGTGGTGGAGCCAATCGCGAACAGGGTTTCTGGGGTCACCGGCTTGCCGTTCTCCAGGTCCGCCATGCCAAATCCGCGGCTATAAATCACTTGATCGCCCTGAACCACGGCTAGCGCCATACCTGGAATATGCCGCTCGATACGCTGCTCCTCCATGACTTCGGTCAGCTTTTCAAGCCTCTGCTCGATAGTTGGGCCGGGCTCTTGTGCCAGAGCTTGCGGCGCTGAAATCAAAGGAAAAAGGCCTAGAAGGCCGATAAAGCATATTTTTTGGAGCATAGCAGGCTGGGATTTCGGAGTCATGACCTTAGGTACGGGCAAGATAGCAAAGTGATATCACTTCTTTTCCCTTCCTCCACAATATATCAACCTTGCTCCGCCCCTGTCAGCACCTCTCTTGTTCCGTCAGCAAACGTCTAAGGATTACACATGGCACAAATCCTTCTCTCGACTAGCAAAGCGTGTTTTTACCACCTTTTCGGCGAAGCTGTCCGCAGAATCAGAGCACAGAGCAGCAGCAATGAACCCACGCTGGCTTTCGAGGCTCATCTCAAAGGGCAAGGCAACTCGATTCTGATACACAGCCCACAGAGACTCGCCAACAAATAGTGTGGCGCTCGCATCTCCCTTAAAAAGCCTTCGCCCAAGCAGGCCGTGCTTGGATACCTTCACTGTTGTGCCTGACCTCTCAAAATGAAAAAAGAGCGGCTCGCCATTGGCGAGAACAACTTTGGCCCAACCATTTGTTGTGGACTGGTTGGAAGAGCTGGTGAGATGTGACATGGCGATTTCGGGATCACGCCAAGGAACAAAGGCGCGAAATGTACCTCAACATCGGTTTTCTGTTGATGGACTTAAGGCATTCTTGTGAAAACTAAGCGCACCGGCACCACTATCCTTGCATAATGCTTGTGTTATCCCTCATGCTCGCCATCAGCCTCCAAACCGAGGAGCTGCCATTGGACACGCTTACTTTGAAGGGTGGTAAAGAGCTCCAAGGCATTATCCTGTATGTAGATAAAAGCACGGTGGTCCTGGGCCAAAAAACTACGGAACGTGCCCTGAAACGGGTTTCTGTCATGAAGATGGTAGGACCGCGCGCCTATTTCCCAATCTATATAGAGGAGCTGCAGCTGGTCTACAGCGCCCGTGCCACTGCCGACCAAGCCATCGCATTAGCTGAGTGGTGCACTGCCAACGGCTATCCGCGCGACGTCAAGTTGCACTATTGGCGCGCGTTGGAACTTGACCCCGAAAACAGAGAGGCGCACTTTTCTCTTGGCCACCGCGAGCAAAATGGCGTTTGGACTGTACCCACAGGAAAAGGACCATGGGTGAGTTTGGAACGCTTGAAGGAACGCAAGTTAAACAGCCAAGATCCGTGGGAATTCCAAACGGCACACTTTGATTTGAAAGCAGTCACGACATTGCACCACGCATTGCGTACCGCAGCAAGTCTAGAAATTTACTACTTCCACTTTTTTCAATTGCTACAGACGATGGCCGGGTTTTATGAACTGCGTCAGCCGATGCAAGTGCACATTTACCAAAACCGAGAAAGCGGCTATCCAAACGTTGGTGCGGGGGTGGAAGGTTACTTTGATGAAGCCACGGGCATCACCCATGCTTACTTTGTTGATAACGAACTCAAAAACGGGATTCGCGTGCTCACCCATGCACTGCAATACAAAACCGTTGAGGCGCGGGCCAAAGGAGAGCCAGATCAATATCCTGGGTGGCTGTGGGAAGGATTAGCGACCTACTTTGAAGCCTCCTATCTGCCCACCGATGGGGTGCCAGATTACTTACCGGCCCGTTTGCATGGAGGATGGATTCACAAACATGCTTCAGCCGACAAAAAGCAATTACGGGACCTTGACGACATCTTAGTTTTTGAGCGTAGCGCCATGGGCGACGCCACCAACAGCCAACTGCTTTATGCGCAGGCCTACACCCTGTGCTATTACTTACTCCACAGCGAAGATCTTTCCACATTGGAATCTTTTAAGGAGTACCTCCACTTCGCCTATCGAGACCAAGGCTCTAGAAGTAAATTCCGTAAAGCTTTCAGTAAAAGTCAGCGCAAGTCCCTTCAAAAAAAGT
>JASFYO010000056.1:0-28177 GCA_045047305.1 Planctomycetota bacterium
TTGAAAACTATAAACTGATCCAGTATTGTGCTTAGTGGAAGCAGTATCGCAAATCTGGATTTCATAACCTTGATTCACAGCGACATAAGGCTCTTGCCCAGGATCTGGGAAACGCACGAATACCCCAGAGTTAAAACTAGCATCAGTCACCATCCATTCCAGCTCCAAATCAAAATCCTCAAAATCCTCCGCGGCATACCACAACATACCCATACCCCCAGTGGTTTTGAGGACTCCACCCTCAACTACAAATTCTCCTGGGCCACACATACGCCATCCGGAATCCAGCGGATTTCCACCCACCCAAAGAGCGGAAGTAGAACAGCTTTGCTGTGGCATTTGACATGCGCCGAGGCAGAGCAGAAGAAAGGTAGTAACGATGAGGCGTTGCATGGAGTTTTATTAGAGGCTGCGGTATTCGAGGTTCTCGACCTCGAGCTGTGTGCCAGGGATGACGGCGCTGTTAATGCGGAAAATCCCAGGGGTCGATGCTGGCGGAATCATGCCGCGCTGCACTTGAATGCCGTTCAGGAAAACTTGAAGTTGATCCCCTTGCCTACGAAGCATTAATTCAAAAGGGACACCCGGTTGCAGGAACTGAGTGGTGAGGGGCTCTAATCCACTGATACTACCTGTACGCGCGCTTCCTGAACTGGTGTGGTCTAGAAGCACACTCCAACTGGCGGATTCCTCACCCGGTACAGCAAATTCTAGAGCGGCAGCCCCGCCATCGGATAAGGTAAAGCGCCCACGCATTTCAAAATCCTGCAACTCGACAGCGGCTAATTCAAGTGGATGCCATTTCCTGACATCGGCGGCTAATTCACCATCCAGAATCAGTTTCACACGCACATCACCAAGCGCAACCAAACCGGCTGTGGCCTGAAAGCGTAAGGGTCCAAGCGCAACTTCCTGCTGTGAAATAGCGCCGCCAGTTGGGCCATTGCATTCCGTCGCACCAACCACCATGACACCATCGACGGTGATTTGCTCGAAGCGTGCATTCGCTGTCTTGTTGCCTTTAGCATCAAAACGGGGAGCATAGAATTTCCCTTCTACCTTATGCCACTGACCCGGCCCACGATAGCCTTTTACACGTGGGCCTTTTGCGCCGATGATACCGCAGCAGGATCCAGCATCATCATTCAACTGCAATTCATAACGGTCCATGAAGTACAGACCGGAGTCCCCGCCTTCCGGCAGCATAAAGTTGAAGCGGAAAGCTATGTCGCCAAACTCAGCCTTGGAGCGAAAATCGCTTAACGGCGAGCCGGTGTTGACCAAAGCTCCATTCCCAGGAGTCTCCATAAACTCCCTTGGATTATCTGGATTTAAAGTGACATCGGTCAGTTTCCAGCCGTCGGCCTCCCAAGCATCGAAAGGGTCTGACCAAGTCAAGGTCAACCAACCTTCTTCATCCGATTCACGAGCCTCCGGTGGCGCTACTTCCTTTGCGACGAAAACGGAACTGCGTGGGCCTTCCGGCATTTGGTTGATGGTGTAATCAAACTCGTCGTGCAGTAATCCAATCCCAGGAATGCTCAGGCGGAGGTTGCGCCCAGCTTTAATCTGTGGGATATGAACCGTTAAGCTACGCCGGTCATCAGACAGCTCCACTGCGCTTACTTTCAAATCGCGAGAACGCATTTCGGGGGAGCCATAATCCCACCACCAGTTGTAGTCATAATCACGTACAAGAATGCTGCTAGCTTCAGGCAAGCTTGCGAGTGGGCGAGTAAACCCAAGCGTAAAGCCATCTTGCAGCAGATGAATCGTCTGGTACTCCAAGGGAGTTTCTCCAGTCCAGCGCAGACGGGCGATGCCATAGCCTGGCGCTAATCCACCCCAACCACGATTGGTCATGCCGACAAACAGACTGTGGTCTGGCGCAAAGCGTACTCGCAGAGCACTCCCCACACCGTGTCGGAACAAAACAACAGCACCCTGTTGCTCGCCTTGGACCTCTTCTAGCAAAGCTCGAAAAACCAAACCATTGGTGAGCTCTGCAACAAACAGTTGGCCTTCAAACGGACCAAATCCACCTTCCGTAGTATCGGTTACCAAACTTCCTGTTGAGCGAGAATACTCATAAGGAATCCAAACCGCCGGAGGTGTGCGCTTCACCGATGGCGGCACAGTGCTGCTTGGCACTGTTTCTCCGTTGCCATAGGCGTCGGTCCAACGCAAGGAAGCCGGGTGGCCAAAAAAATCACCTTGTTGAACGTGAAACAAGCCACACACAGGCATCCAGTCGCCCTGATTGTCGGTGTAGAAAAGTTCGCCCTCGGAATCGAAGCCTAAACCTGCCGGGCTACGCGCGCCACTGGCCAAAGGGGTCATGCTGCCATCGGGCGCAATCTTCATCACCCAACCGCGATAAGGTTGCTTACTGATTCCATGCCACCATTCGGGGGACCAAAAACCGACATTCGTGCTGATGTAAAAATTGCCTTCTGCATCAATCGGCAAACCAAAGGCAAACTCATGATAATTGCCGCTCATACCCCAAGCCTGAGAAATGGTTTCCACCCGATCACAAACTTGGTCCCCATCTAGGTCGATGAGCTGGGAAAGTTCCCCACGTTGCATGACATAAATGCGGTCATCCACCACCTTCAAGCCAAGGCCTTCATGCAAACCTTCGGCATAGATATGGAAACGGGCTGCGGAGGGGTCCTCCGCCATGGCATTTTCAATCCACCAAACGCGGCCACGTCGTGTGCTGACTAAGAGGGTGCCATCGGCGAGGAAATCCATGCCGCCAACTTCTAGGACCTCCCCGTTTGGAGGGGTCAGGTAATCCACCGTGTAAAAGTCTTCTTCCGCTTGAGCGCAAGGCAAGGACAAGCAAATGAGGAGTGGTATCAAAAAAGTTCCTCCAACAGATTGGCTAAGTTGTCTTCTGTTGGCGCAATTCCAAACAACAGGTCCTCAGTCAGGGTGAAACGGTCTTGCGCATGCACGGTCATCCAACGCTCACGATGCGCCACAAGCGGTCCGAAGTTAGGGTCATCAAACACCGTGGTCTCGCCGACGGTCCCATCAAAAATCGATCGAGAAGAAGCTGTGCTTGGTCGGGATAAATACAGAACTGGTAGCTCATCCTCCACGCTCACAACTTCAAAGATGCGGCGAAAGCCGTTCCATTCAGCATAATGAACTGCTTTCCCGCTTTCCCGCACCGTTGCAAGAGGGACTTGACCCTGAAACAACTTATACTCGACCCAAGCGCTGCCATCGGCAATCTCGGTAGCAAGAAGTTGTGCGCGTAAAGGAATTCGGCTTCCGGTTGCATCTTCGGTTTCCCACATAGGACCAGGGCTTCCTGCAGCGAACAGAAAAATGATTTTACCTAGTGGCTTCAAGGTAGCGCCACCTCGATCCCCCCAATCGGCACGATCCACAAAGGCGCCTTGGCGCACTGCAAGTAAGCGCAAATCGGAAGCATCATATTGAAAACTTAGCCCGTCCAGTCCGCCGAGAAGCAGGCCGCGCGGAGTCATGCCAACGCCTTCCACGACTGGAGGAAAACCGCCACGGATTACTTGAGGACGTTCCTTCACCACAAGTACCGTTGCCTCTGCATTCACCACAATTTGCTCAGGCCCAAAAGCAATCACATAATCGGTGACTGCCCGGCGCTCATCTTCACTCAGCACGGAACTAAATCCAGGCATAGGCGTGCCTCCGATTCCATTTGAGATGGTCCGATAAATAGCTTCTGGAGTATTTCCGAAGGAAAATCCTCCTTGTAAAAAACTGCGCGCAGGGCGGTCCAGCGCCACTAACCCGACGCCATCCCCATGTTCTCCATGACATGCCGAGCAATGCACGGAATAAACATCCTCTCCAGTTTGAACCTGGCCCACAGATTCAGGGGGCGGCTCTGAGGCTAGCCCGCCTTGGCTGTGCAAATCCGGCTCGGCATCACCGCAGGCCCAAGTAAGTCCGCACATGGCGAGCAAAAGAAAAGGCAGGTTTTTTATTGGTAGGGTAGCCATCAAAGCAAAAAGGAGTCGTGGCGCAGGCACGCGACGACTCCAAGGATAGCGACTGAGGCGCTATGCATGCGGCTTTAGCTGCGCTTGTTCTTCTTCTTTTTGGGCTTCTTGTTCCACTTAAGAGGCTTCTTCCACCACTTATGGAAACGGTCCATGAAGCCCTCTTCAAAGTTTTGCTCGAAGAGCTCTTGGGTAAACTCCACGCTGAAATCCGGGCGTCCGCCCCGGGGGTGGTTCGCTGCATACTCCGCTTGCAAGGCAGACAAAAAGCCATGAAGGCTTTCAGGTTCTTCAAGCATGGCGAAAGTTGCAAACGCAAAACCTAAATGTGCCAGATCGTCGCGGTATGGATTCGCTGGGTAATCAAACAAGGATTCCAGGCTAACCGCCCGCTCCACACCCTTTTGAGTGAGTTTGCCGCGCCATTCCGTGTGTGATGCGGTAAACACAAAGCCATTCAAATGCCATGGCGCATAGACTTCGCCGACAGCCATGTCCTCGACAGCAGTTGCAATCGACTCACGGATCCAGAGTGGCAAAATCCCATAACGACGATGCAAATCTAAATGCACCAAATTGTGGCCGATGGAGTGATCCGCCCGCGCCTCTTCCTGTATCGAAAGATCATGAAAATAAGTAGTGATTTCTGGCGCGAAAATGGTGAAGCCCGTCGTGTTCTTAGAACTCTCCATGAAGTTGGCCTGACTTGGACCAGCTTGACCAATGACATCACATAATGCGTAGTAAACATCTGGGCTCTTAATCATGAATCCAAGCAGAGGCCGTCCAGTATCGCCTTCCTCAAGCCCCTTTAAATCTTTAGGCACTCCCAAGGCCATATTGACCTTCCCCAACATGGCATCAATCCGCTTAAATGCATTCTTCGCCTGCCTAGAAGAAAAGTCCGAATAAACATGCGAGCGTCCGTCTTCCGAAACATAGAGTTTGAGGCCGCTGTCCTTCGACTCCGCGAACTCAAGAACTGCAGCCGCGATGGCTTTGGATTCACGGGCAACCCGCTCATCTACGGTTTCGATACCCTTGGTTGTGTCGGCTCCAAGCGCCAATGGTTGGCCGCCCTGTTGAGGCAACCATGTGGAAATAGCAAGCAATAGTGCTGCGGAGATCATGTTTGGTGTGGGGTTGGCGGCTCTAACACCGATGTATGCAGGTTCTTACGCACGAAATCGTGAAATGGTTGCAGAAATAGTCTGTTTCCAGGCTCCTATTTGACTCCAAAGAGCCTCAGTTTCAATCTCTTTGCAACATTTCTTTCAACTGGTCTTCCAACTGCTGGTTTTGTCGACGCACCTGCAGCAGAAGTTCTTCCACATCATTCTCGGTGGAACCAAACACCAACTGCGCCTCGAGCAAGCGTTGACGCCGAGCTTCTTCCAACAACTGGGACAAATCATCGGTGGGTGGAGCCCAACGTGCTAAATCTGCGGTGCGATCAATCATGGCAACGAGCTCCATGACTTCAGGCTCACCGGCAAGCTCGCCAGCCAGGCGTTTGGCCTCATTGCGTAACACGGAGTAGCTGTCCTCTTGGGCATGCCAACTGCGACGCAAGACTTCTGCATATTGAGCGACCACAGCCATTTCACGCAAACGGACAGGCGCCAAATCCCAACGCCCCTTCCCAGCAGCCAAGTTCAAACGGTATTCCCTTTCAACCGCCTTATCTGACCCTTCTGGCTTCCAACGCAAGCGCACAGTCACGAAGCTCGATTCCAAATCTGCCTTGCGAGTGGGCTCTACTTCGTAAAGCGCAACCACTTCATGTCCGGCCCCTACCTCGCCAGCATCGACGGAATCATTACGGAAATCTTCATGAGCCAAGGAGCGATTTTCATAACCCAACTGGCGCCAGTGCAGCACCTGCTTGGGATCGAATTCCACCTGAATCTTTACATCGCGCGCCACGGTAATCATGGTGCCGAGGAAACCGTCGACCAAAACACGCTTGGCTTCTTGCAGGTCATCTAGGTAGTGGCAGGAGCCATTGCCATGGTCCGCCAGTTGCTCCAGGAAGGTGTCGTTATGGTTGCCCATGCCGACGCCAAGGGTGGTGAGATCCACCCGAGCTTCCGCGCGCGCAGTTACCTGCCTTAAGATTTGCGCCTGATCAGTCACCCCAGTATTGGCGACTCCATCAGAAGCCAGGACCACACGGTTGATGAACTTCGGGTCGTAGACTTTCTCCATCATTTGATAACCCAATGCTAATCCCTCACCAGCATTAGTCGAACCACCGGTGCCGAGACTTCGGATGGCTTCGCGGATGCGGTAGCGTTCCGTTCCAGGAGTGGAATCTAGAACCACATGACCACCACTATCAAAGGTCACCAAGCCAATGGTGTCGGTATCGCGGATTTGGTCTACCAAGAGCATCAGGGCATCTTTCACCAACTGCATGCGCGTCCCTGCCATCGAGCCGGATTTGTCCAACACGAAAACCAAATTCATCGATGGGCGAGCCTCAGCAACAACATCCCGCGCTTTGATGCCAATGGAAAGTAAGATCTGATTCTGGCCACCGAACTTCGATGCAGTGGCTTGGATTTGCACCGCAAAATCATCTTCCTTGGGAGCAGGGAGAGCATAGTCAAAATAGTTCAAAAACTCTTCGGTACGAATCGATGCCTTGGGCGGAAGCTGGTTGTGAGCCAGGTATTGACGTGCCATTGGGTAACTCGCAGTGTCTACGTCTGCTGCAAAAGTGCTCAATGCTTCCTGCGAAGTGTAAGTTTGTGCGTTATCTCCATAAAACCGGAAAAACATATCCGCAGGGGATTCCTTTTCGTATTGAGGATGCAGGTACTTCAGGACATCTAGGTTCTGGAAACGACGACCATAACCATCCGTAAGAGTGCAGCTTAACTGTTGCTCCTGATCCACATCGACATACAGGTTCTCGCTTCGCGCCAAGATGTTGGCCGAGTAACTATCCAGAATGTTCTCGGTGCGAGCACGCATGTCACCGTTTTCAAAATCATCGAAGACGACTCCTGCAGAGGCGTTGGACTCTTTCCCAAACTCGGGAGGGATGGAATCACCAGGACCCAAATAGGTCCCGCGTCCTGCACCTCGTCCTTCCGGCTTGTACCAACGGTTACGTGCTTCAAACTCAGCTGGTGGGATTGCAGGTGCAGAGATTCCAGCGACAACAAGGCCAACCGAAGACCCTTCAGGCACATCCCGAGTGAGGTTCCCTAACGCTTGGCTCAAAGAACCATCCTTCTGAGAATAATCCCATGCGTCATCGGCGTCATCGGATTGGTAGCCTAATGCACTCAACGCGAATGATTCGTCCATGACCTCTTCAGCAGAATAACCTAAGTAGCCCATAGCTTCTGCATCCCTGTTGGAAGCCACCTGCGAAGACTCTGGCTTCACTAGATTCCAGGGTTGCTGCCAAAGCGTAATCATGCCACCGAAAATCAATAACGCGGCGGCCACACCCCATTTGGGCATCGCGTAGACCTTGCCTGCAGGCATCGATGGCGCTTGCCCCGCTGCTGCAGCGGAACGCAAAACAGCACGGCGGTCATGACTGAGAGCAGGCTGTAATTGTGGTTGGCGCAACAGGTCTAGAGCGCGCACCAACTCTTCCTGTTGCGCACGGAGAACGCTGTCGTCCGCCAATGCCAACTCAACCTCACGCGTGGTTTCAGCATCCGCTTCCCCCATGACATAAAGCGTGAGTTTCGATTTCAAATCTTCTTGTGGTTCTTCCTTCCAGTTATCTTTCATCATTCTTCCCCTAAATCGCTTGGGCCATGCGCAAACGCGCAGTCAATCGGTTCATGCCTGCATGCACAATCCAGCCAACTGTGCCAGCTTTCACACCAAGCACTTCGCCGATTTGCGCATAATCCCAGCCTTCGTGAACTTTTAGCCAAATAGCTTCGCGTTCGCGTTGCGGCAGGTTCTGCAACTCGCGCTGCACTAAGGACAGCACTTCTTGTTGCTCCGATTGGGCATCGGGAGTAAGCGGTTCTTCATAAACCACTTTCTCCCGCCGTGCCGCTTCACGCGTATCCATTTTTCTCATGTCGTAAGCCAAGTTGCGGCAGACACGAAACAACCATGGTCCTAGAGAGGCCTCGCTGCCGAGATCAGGCCCCTTACGGAGCAAGCGCAGAAAAGACTCCTGGACGATGTCCTCGGCCTTCGTCGCCTCATGCAAAATGCTGGTCGCGAACCGCAGTAGCGCGGCCTCATGGCGGTCGACTAATAAGTCAAACGCTGAGACATTGCCGCTTCGATAATCCGCCAGCACGCTGCCATCGGCAGGGCCAGGGTCAGTTTTCCTGTCACTCACGCCCAAATGACGCCGCCTACGTCCCTACCTTGGGATTTTATTTGCCGAAATCCATAGTAAGGGAGGGGTTTAGCCCAACTTAACGCCATGTTTCTCGAATATGCGATCGCGATAATCAAGAATCTGACGGACGTAGGCGCGCTTTTCACGATACTCCCCGGGGAAGAAGCTTCGTTTAAAGCCATAAACCAGTTGGTCACTGAGTTCCTTTGGCTTCAAATGGAAGGTGTCAATCGCCAAGCGGTATTCCTTGGAGACCGTGGTGCGCGAAACCAGACGATTGTCGGTACACAAAGTGGTGGATAAACGCTCCTTCAGCATACGCTTAAACGGATGATTTTTCAGCGCGCCAAGTTCGGGCAAGGTCTGCAGGTTGGAGGTCAGGCATACCTCCAAAGTTAAACGCCGATCGGCGACGTACTGCACCAACCGATTCACATACTGCTTGCGCTGGTCGGCTGGCATGTCGGGGAGACGTTTGGTGCTAAAAATCCAAGTCCCGTGACCGATGCGGTCAGCGTGACAATCGGTAATCGCCTGGAAAATAGATTCGGGCCCATAATCTTCTCCGGCATGCACCGTTTTCCCTAGGAATGCATCATGTGCAAGTTGATAGGCAGCTTGGTGATCTTTTGCCGGGAATCCGCGCTCTGCTCCTGCAAGATCCACACCCACCACGGGCAAACCGAATTCGTCGCGGGCTTGGATTGCGGCGTTGACTAAGGCCTCGGAGGCAAGGCCAAACAGTTCGCGGTCAGGCAATTCGCCGAAGGCTTCAAACATGCGTGCATAGGTTGCACTGAAGGGAGCGGCGAAGAAACGCATGGCGCAGACAATGATGGCTGCGCGGAAGGGAGGGTCAATTCCATTCGCGATGGCGGCTGCTTTATTCCATTTCCGCTCCGCGCGCTGGATTCCTTTCGAACATGCCTTCAAGACTTCTGCGATACTCATGCCATCGCCGGTGAGAAGTTGCGGCGCAAAACGCATTTCAAAGTAGCGCACCCCTTCTTCAAAATTATCCTCACATAACTCAAAAGCAATGCGTTCAATTGCAGCAGGGGTACGCATGACCGCACAGGTGTAGGCGAAACCCTGAAGGTAGTCCATCAAATCGGTGTAAGATTCCTTAAACACTTTTTTGTACAGACCCTTCACGCTTTTCGCCGGCAGCTTCACGCCGTGCTCTTCGGCAAGCTCCAAAAGAGTTTCCGGGCGCAGCGAGCCATCGAGATGAAGGTGAAGATCTGTCTTAGGCAGCTCGCGAATGAGGGCGTCGGTTAACGTTTTCATCGCCGAATACCGTAATCTATGCAGGTGAAGAATCAAGGGCCAGAAACCATCATCCTTTGCGATTACGGCCAAGTTTTGGCTGGATTCGACCGTGGATTGTGCGCAATTGAGTTTGAAAAGCGCTTAGGTCGCCCCATTCCGGCGGCGGGCGCGCGCTTATTGGAAGACCTACTCGCTCCCTTTGAAGCTGGCGGCATCAATGAAGAAGCCTTTCTTGGAGAGCTGCGCGGCCCCCTAGGCTTCAAGCATTCTCAAGAAGAGAGCGAGTTCCGCATGGCTTGGTGCTCAATTTTATGGCCGCTGGATGATACGGTTACGGTGATACGGGCTTGGAAGGCAAAGCCGGGGGTGGAAGTGCATATCGTCACCAATACAGACCCATGGCGTTATGCATACGCGTCTTCTCATTTAGGCTTGGGCGATTTATTCCAATCAAGTACCGCATCCTTTGAGCGACGAGTCGTCCCAAAAGGAAGATGCAGTTCAATGTGGAGAGAGGCGCGGAAGCGGGCGGAAGCGAAAACGGGGTGGCGCTCCCCCATGGTCATAGGAGTGGATGATTTAGCAGCGAACCTAAATCCAGCGCTGGCCGATGGCACCCTGCACCACGGAATCGTGTTTCGTAATGCAGAGCAACTCAATGAGGACCTATGCTTATTGCACAGCCTGACTGATCGGCCCTAGATAGGCGTTGTCATCCCAGTTGAGGTCATCAGGCCCGAGACGGATCACGATGAGGTCTTGGCTCGGCACTACATAAATGCGTTTCACAAAGGCACCTGCGGCGTAGAAAGCATCTGCAGGAACATCTTGCATCGCCATGGCGCCCGTATTCAGCCACCATAAATATCCATAGAAAGGGTTTTCGGTTTGCGATGGACGTGCCGACTGGTGAACCCATTGCTGAGGAATCACCTGCTGTCCATCCCACTCTCCACCACGCAAGTAAAGGTAACCGAATTTGGCAAACTCACGCGCAGAGGCAAATACCGAACGGTAAGTCAAGGTGTTACCGGAAAAATCCTTCATCCAAGTAGCATTATGCATACCGATCACCGAGAACAAACGTTGCCGCGCATATCGCTCAAGCTGCACCCCAGTGCGACGCTCAAAAACGGCCGACAATACTTGGCAAGCCGAGTTGTTGTAGACCCAAGTTGCGCCTGGGAAGTGGTCCATACTCAGGTCAATCGCAAATTGGCTCTGGTCAAAGGCTAACCCCAGCAACAAATAATCAGTGATGAAATCCCAATGTAAACCAGAGTTCATGTTCAACAGGTTGCGCAAACTGACCTCTTGATTCCAAGGACTATTCCACTCTTGAATATAATCCGAAGCCTTGGTGTCGATATCGGGGAAAATGCCGTCGGCAAGTGCAGCGCCGTACAGCGCACTGGAAACAGACTTGGCCATCGAGAAGCCATCCTCTTTTTCATTCTGATTCCATGTGGACGAATACCATTCAGCCACGATATATCCGTTGCGAATGACCAACATAGCATTGCTTCCATGCGCGGCTCCATATTGAAAAGCAGTGCGAATACCAGCTGGATCCATGCCCTGGGCCCGTGGCGTGGAGGTACTCCAATCATTCGTCGGCCACGGTGCCATGAGAGATGCACTTGGAGGCAGCGCCGATGGCGCGGCCAGACTCTGCCAGTTTTGCGGGACAGCCGCTGGCAATCGAATACCTAACTCGGTGGCCGCACGCACCACCTCTACACTTAGAGCTTGCACGTTTTGTGCATCCGCAGAATTGGATTGCGGAATCAGAAGAGCAAGGATGGCAAGACTTAGCATGGTCACGCCATCCTAGCAGAGATTTGCATACCTTCTATTTCCTTCTAGAACTGGAAGTAGATAAACGGAGGATGGTCCACGCGACTAAAAGCAAAAGTCAATGCAAACAACACCCCATAAACGAAGGCAAAAAGCCAACTTGGCGTGTGTTGAAGAACATCCACCTTACGCAAGCGTTGAGCAACTTCGTGAGCCACAAGCAAAACAGCAAACAGATAAACCCAATCCGTATCGAGGCTTTCCGTTCCAGTGCTCTGGAACAGAACAAAGGCTTGCAGGCTGGTCCACGCGCTTTCAAAGTCCGGCGCACGGAATAAAATCCAACAAATGCAGACGAACCAAAAGGTAAACACCGTGGAGAGGATTCGCCGTAAGGCCGAGTCGGGAAGGCGTCCGCCAAGGCCTCGATGCCAAAGCCGATGGAAAGCCAAAGCGATTCCGTGAAGCCCGCCCCACAACACAAAGTTCCAAGAGGCACCGTGCCATAAGCCACCAAGCAACATGGTGATCATGAGATTACGGTAGGTTGCAAAACTGGAACCTCGGCTACCGCCCAGCGGAATGTAGAGGTAGTCACGAAGCCAGGTGGAAAGACTAATGTGCCAGCGGCGCCAGAAATCCTGGATATCGACAGCAAGATAAGGTGCGTTGAAATTCAAACAGAGTTGATAACCGAGCATCGCGGCGCAGGCAATCGCCATGTCGGAGTAGCCTGAAAAATCGCAGTAAATCTGCACCGCATAGGCCGGAACCGCAATCCACGCAGCGCCAACAGCCCAGTTTCCGGGATCGGAAAAATAAGCGTCAACCATGGGCGCCAAGTTGTCCGAAATGACAGCCTTCTTGATAAATCCTGAGAGGAAAAGGAAGAGAGCCGGCTTGAAGGCAATCCGTGCAATTCTCCTTGGCGTCTTTAACTGAGGTAGGAAGTCGGAGGCGCGAACAATCGGGCCAGCGACCAACTGCGGAAAGAAGCCTACGAACAAAGACAAGTCGAGTAAGGACCTCGTGGGCTGCAGGCGTCGATAATAGATATCGAGGGAATACGACATCGTTTGGAAGGTGTAAAAGGAAACACCGACAGGCAGAATAATCTGTAAGGTCCCGATGTGGGGTTCAAAACCTAGACTCGTCAACAAACCAGCTGCAGAGCTTAGGAAGAAGTCGCAATACTTAAAGAAACCGAGAATCCCAAGGTTGACAAAAAGCGATAAACGCAACCACCACTTGCGACTACGGTCATTGGAGGCATCATGAATCCGCATTCCAGCGACATAATCCACCAAAGTGGAGCCCACGATTAAGCCAAGAAAGCGCCAATCCCACGCCGCATAAAACGCATAGCTGGTAAGAAGTAGCCAAGCTTTGCGCGCTTTCACACCGCGCAAACACCAGTGCACCACAAAGACTAGTGCAAAGAAAGCAAGAAAACGGAACTCAGTGAACAGCATGGTTTAGTTTTCCTCTTCCTGAATGAGAGTGACGAAGTCAAATGCAAAAGTCATGGTCATGCGCTCCGCTGCTTGACGGTTCAGATGGTACAAATCGAAGTGCGCTTCCACTCGATAGAGTTCCGGGTGAGCCTCGGAATCGTCGTAGGCAATGAAATGCTGAATGACTCCACTTGCCTTCATGTACCTCCAACCCATATAGCGCTGCAAGTTAGGGTGCATCCACCAAATCAACTCAACCTCGTGACTAGCAGCCAACGCTTCTAGCTCTTGGATTGCGGACAGCATTCCAGAGTCCGGCAAATTTCTTGGGCCAGGCCCCTGCATGGCTTTGGCGCCTGCAATCAACTTTTGCGGATTACGACGGAAATTCCTTCGCATGCCACGCTGTTTCTCCGAAGCTGTGGCGACCTCCAAAGGAAGGTAACCATCACCATTTGCGCCCAGTGATGCAAAGTTGGCGAATGTCTCTAACGGCTCTTTACCCCAGCGCTGGACCAGCTCTACTCCACGAGCTAACTGCAAAGAACGGCGCCACCAGTGTTCCAAATGGCGCTGCATCAATGCCCATCGATCTTGCCACGGTGCATCTTGCGCGTAAATTTCAGCTAATAGACGCCACGTGGTTGGGGAGTCGTGCCACTCAATGCGACGTAGACCGAAATCATTTTCATTCTGCATCTCCACGACATAAGGGAGCGCCTCCACGACAATCCATTTAAGGTTGGGAGCATCCTCCTTCAAAATTCGATGCAGCATGTAGTACTCTTCCCAAAACCCCATGCCGAGTGAAGCAAGATTGACCGAGCGTAAGCCCGATGGTTCATCCTGGCGTTGAGCATCGAAGAGAGCTGGATCAAACTGACGGAACACATGGCTGGATCCAAGAAAGATGACATCGATCTCGTCTTTCACGGTTTTATAAAACTCAACCTTGATGCGCTCGCGCATGTTGGCTCGTAACCAAGCACCGACCATAGCGAACCCACCCACGAACAGAACGAGGTATAGACTTATGCGTAAAACAGTCCGAGGCATTTCCTAATCCTCACCTTCTGTAAAATCTAAGGCGGAGTCCAACGCTTGAAAGTCTTGCGCGAAGGCAGCGGTTAACTTCTTCGACCCCTTTTTCGTTAGGTGGAACAAATCAAAATGCCAGCCAACCTTGTAAAATTCAGGGAATCTCTCCGGGTCATCAAAAGCGATAAAGTGGTCAAGCACTCCATCTGTATCCATGCGATGCCAACCTGGGGTGCGTCCAAGATTGGGGTGCAACCACCAAACCACCTGGACTCCTTGCTGTGACGCCAGTTGTTGAATTCGGACCACCGCCTCTACCAAGGCGGGGTCAGCCGCGCCTCCATCTCCTGCTTGGGGCAAGCGAGCACGTGCTGCAAAGAGCTTTTGCGGATTCGCCAAAAAGGATTCGCGATTGACGCGACCTTTTTCACCGACCTCGCTCACCACCAAAGGAAGAAATCCATCCCGGGCCGGGCCCAAATCCTTTTGATCGGCATAGGCTAACAATCCTGGCTTCCTGAACGCGCGGATGGCATCCATTCCACGAGCTATATGCAAACTCCGACGCCACCAGTGCTGCAAGTGTCGCTGGACCTGATCCCAGCGATCCGACCACGGTGCATCACCAAACCAAGCAGCCTTCACCGAAAATAAAGTTACCGAGGCATTGTGCCACTGCAGACGTCGCAAGCCAAAATCGTTTTCGACTTGCATAGCGGCAGACCAAGGTAATCCTTCTAGCACCAACCAGTCCAATCTCTTCGGATGCATTGCCAGGATACGTTCTACCAAATACAGCTGCTCCCTTACACCCATTCCGGAAGCGCCCATATTGAGCGAACGGCCTTCACCGCGGGCGGCATCAAAGGTGCTGGGATCAAACTGATGAAAAATGTGGCTAGAGCCGAGGAAGATGACGTCGACCTGGTCCTTTTGGGTTTTCAGCCATTCCAGTTTCTGGCTTTCCGGTAGCCAATGCCCTATGCCGGCATTTGCGAAAACAAAGCCGCAGACAAACAGAAGCAGAAAAAGAAGGATGCGCACAACGAGAATGACTATTAGCCAGCGACAAGTTCTAGCATCCAAGAGCATACGATGGCCGCAACCGTTCCGAGCAGATAACCAGCAATGGCGAGCAAGGCTCCGACCGGTGCCAATGCCGGATGAAATGCACTTGCTACCACTGGGGCTGAGGCGGCCCCACCAATATTTGCTTTGGACCCGACGGCAAGAAAAAAGATAGGGGCTTTGAGATAGCGGCGCAGGCCGAGCATCATCAAGGCATGAAGTAACATCCAAACGGCGCCAACCACCACCAAGCCTAAGTTTTCTGGTTGCAGTACCTTCGAAAACTCGGCCTTCGCGCCAATCGTAGCGACAAGGAGATACAAGAAAACAGATCCGACTTTGCTCGCGCCTACGCCTTCGAGCTTACGCATCGGGGTAAAGGAGAGCAGAAGGCCAAACAGCGAAACCAATAAAACAATCCAGGTGAAGCCAGTGATGTAGTGGCCCAAGCCTGGCAGGTGTTCTCCAACCCAAATATCCAAATCTGCCCCCATGGCGCGCGCCAGGACTGTGCCGCCTAGGCCCAAAGCGCAAATCATGAGCAAGGAACCTAAGTCGGTTGGCTTAGAGACAGATGCCTCATAATCGGCCACTCGATTGCGCACTTCATCTAAGCTTGTGCGATCGGCTCCAATCGCGGCGTCGGCCTTTTTCTCGCGGCCAGCAAACCAAAGCAGGACAGCCATCCAAATATTGGCTACCGCAACATCGACCACGATGATGGCACCCATGATGTCGGCATTGGCGCCGGCGTGCGCTTGTAAGGCAATCATATTGGCACCACCACCAATCCAGGATCCAGCTAGCGCCGACAATCCACGCCAAGCTTGATCCAAGTTTTCTTCTGGAATGAGCCCTTGACATAAAAAGAGAGCCATCGGTCCGGCAAGCACAATGGTGACCGTGGCGCCGAGGAACATCACCACTGCGTTACGCCCCAGCTTGATAATCCCTTTGATGTCTACGGATAAAGTCAACAACAATAAACTTGCGGGCAGCAAATAGGACTTCACAAAGTCATACAGCGAACTATCTAATGGAATCAATCCGGTGTTGGAAAAAAGTGTCGGCACAAAATATGCGAATACCAAAAGCGGCACTACGCGGAACATGGCACCGAATTTTGCGTGCGCATTCATCCAAAACAAAAGCGCAAGAAACCCAAGCAAAACAGCAAGGACCTGCATGGGGTCGGAAAGCAGAGCGGGTTCAGGCATTTTCGGTTCTACTCTTTAGGCTGCAGAAGATGATCCGCTTGTAGTCGCTGGGATGGCGACAAGAATCGCTTCCAGTCACCTTGTAAAGAAGCATTCACGCGGCATGCTTGGGCTTCGGATAAGTCCAACTTCTGCAATGGGGATTGCAGCAAGTAGTATTTCTGCTGCGCATCAAGGCGCATCGATTTAGCAGTGCGTAACTCTGCATGAGTCGAAAGCTGCGGGAGCGAGATGATTTCGGGGTCGTACCAAACTTGTACCACCTCATCCTTCCCCACCCAACCTTGACGGGTTTTCATGACACCGTCCACGAGGCCGAACTCGGCCTCACCTTCCCAGAATCATGACATGCCGAAGATGGCGCTTTCCACGCCACGCTTTTGCGCTAGTTCCTCGGAAGCGACTAACTGCAACCAAATGGGTACTTCTAGCTTTGCCGCAGTGAGGCCATCCACCAGGGCAGATGCAAATGCGGCCGTAGTCCAATCCTTGGCCACGCGCGGGATGAGATTATCGCCGTTGGAGTCAACTACGCGAAGCACTTGGAAGTTCCAAGCGGGTTCTTCATAGCGCGCAAGAACCGCGGCATCGGCATCGCCTTCGGTATTGTTGTAGATGGCGATTGGAACGAACAACTCTTCCGCTGCTTCTACCAGTAATGGGTGCGTCAAGACCTGGGCACCATAACTTTGACACCCCACTCAGCCCGGAACTTCCTGAAAAAGAAGAAGCACCGGTTTTGCGCTTTGCTTTGCCAGGACTAGCCCCTGCTCAAAATCGCGCCCCCACTTCACTTGACCCAATTCCACCGGTTGTTCCACACGGCCCTTTAATGGGGACCATGCGGAATTTAAGGATTCGAGTTTCGACGTCTCTTGAGGCAAGAGCAGGACAGCCGTAAAAAGCAAACTCAGCATGCAGTCATCTTAGTTCTGCGGAAAGTCCGGCAAAGGCGGCATTCCACTCGGACCAGCTTGCGCCGGCGCGCCACCTTGCTGCTGCGGAGCTTCCACGTGCTCCAAAATGTGCCGTGGCCACTCCACTGGTGCACCATCCAAAATCAAGCGGAAGGTGTAAGTGCCGTATTCCTCGAAGGGCATCCCTGCAAGCCGGATGACAGCACGCGCTTTGGCTTTACGGTCGGCAAGATTCACCGTAGGCAGCTTCATGTTCTGAGCTTTGCCGCTTGGCGCTTCAATCTGCAAGCCAACTTCGTAATCGCCGAGGCCATCGCTGAGGCCGAGGGCAACGCAAAGCATGGGAAGGCTGCCAGGAAGCTTCACCGAGGCAAGCGAATCGAAAAGTCCAATCATGCACAGCTTGCCAGCTTCGTCACGGAAGGCGTGGTCGCACACATGCAACCAGTCGAGGGTAGGGAGAGGTTTACTCATGAATCAAGTTTCGCGGCGGTGGACTTTGCCACAACTCGCTTGGTCGGAAGGCAATAAAAGAATCTCTGCGGCATTCACGTGTTTTGGTCGTGAAGCAACCCAAAGAACCGTTTCGGCAACATCTTTG
The DNA here is from genome assembly GCA_045047305.1 of Planctomycetota bacterium. GTDB lineage: Bacteria > Planctomycetota > UBA1135 > UBA1135 > UBA1135. Next base: position 17,696 of record JASFYO010000056.1, read on the forward strand.
CCGAAGAGTGGTGTCATGCCGATGTAAGTAGAATCAGCGCGCTCCGTATCGCCATGAAAACGTACGCTACTGAACTCCGTGTTTACCAAACCGGGATCGACCGTGCTGACACGAATGCCGGTGCCGTTTAGGTCAAGACGCATGCCTTTGGTGATGGCGTCGACCGCGTGTTTACTGGCGCAATAGACGGCGCCCCCAGGGTAGACCTCGTGGCCAGCAATCGAGCCGATGTTGACCACCTGGCCTTCCCCCCGCGCAACCATCTTGGGAAGCAGGGTGCGGCTGATGTTCAGCAGTCCTTTGACATTAGTATCGAGCATTTCATCCCAATCCTGATAATTGCCTTCTTGCAGCGGTTCCAGTCCGCGCGAAAGACCGGCATTGTTGATCAGGATATCGATGTCTTGCCAGCCTGCTGGTAATGCAGCAAAGGCCTCTTCGACAGCACTGCGAACGCGTACATCGAGAGTGAAAACAAGGATCTCGGCGCTGTATTCTTCGCGTAAACGTCCGGCCAGCTCGCGTAAACGGTCTTCCCGCCGTGCGCAGAGCAAAAGTCTCGCCCCTGTAGCGGCAAAGGCCTCGGCGCAGGCTTCTCCGATGCCAGAACTGGCGCCGGTAACGAGGACGGTTTGTCGAGAGAAAGGCATGGGATGTATGCGCAGAGCGCGCGGCAAGGATAACGTCGTCCTTGATGCTCTCCCACCTCACCCGCCGCGACTTCCTTGCCCTCACTGCAGCCGGAACAGCTGGACTTGCCGTTTCTTGCCAAACCCCAGGCCTCTTGCAACCCGGAGTCAAGCTACGCCATGCGGCAGTCGGCGTAGGCGGCATGGGTGCAGGGGATTTGGAACAGATGAGTGCGCACCCCGATGTTCAAGTGGTGGCACTGTGCGATGTCGATGCCAACAACCTAGCCAAAGCTGCCGCTCTACACCCTACGGCACGCACCTACCGCGACTGGCGGGTCATGCTACGCAAAGAGAAGCGCGCGATCGATTCGATTTGTGTTTCGACGCCCGACCACATGCATGCTCCGATCACGATGTCGGCGATGGCGATGGGCAAACACGTGTATTGCCAAAAACCACTCACCCACACAGTGATGGAAGCGCGTCGTATTGCGGAGTTCGCGCGTAAAAGTGGCGTGGTCACGCAAATGGGGATTCAGAATCATTCGGGCGAGAATTATCTGCGGGCATTAGATGTTTTCCGCTCTGGAATTTGTGGTCCGGTGGAACAAGCGCATGTGTGGACCGATCGCCCAGCCGGCTGGTGGCCGCAAGATATGGTGAAACCGATCGGCGAAGATCCGGTGCCAGAGAGTTTGGAGTGGGATTTGTGGTTAGGTGTGGCGCCATACCGCGCGTACAAGAAAGGTGCCTACCACGCGTTTGTTTGGCGCGGACGCAAAGACTTTGGCACCGGCGCACAGGGGGATATGGCTTGTCACTTAATGGATCCGGCATTGTGGTTTTTGGGATTGGGACAACCGCATTCCATCCGCTCCACCGGACCAAAACCGAAGGCCGATAGTTACCCCTTGTGGTCCGAGGTTCAATACCGCTTTGGCGCTACAGAACTCACCCATGCTGAGGGTGTGGATCTGACTTGGCATGATGGCGGCCGCAAGCCTCAGGCTTTGTTTGACGAATATGGAATCGCCGATCCTTATGCCAATGGCAGTCTGTTTGTTGGGACCAAAGGCGCCTTCCTAGTCAGTCCCTATGAACCCTGCCGCTGGTTCCCAAGAGGCGGCGAAGAGCGCCAGCTACAACTCCCTGCTATAGCCGGACGCAATCACTGGCATCAATGGGTCGATGCCTGTTTTGGCCGGGTAGAAGCCACTGCCAGTTTTGATTATGCCGGACTGCTGACGGAAGTTGCTTTGCTCGGGAATGTGGCGCTGGAATTCCCAGGGCAAACTCTGAACTGGAATGCCAGCGCGATGGACTTTGGTAGCAATATTCTGGCAAATCGGTTCTTGGATAAGGATTACCGCAGTGGTTGGGAAGTGCGCGGGCTCTAAAACCTGCCTCACCAGTACTCGATTCTTTCGCCGCCGAAGCGCTGCACTAGAGAATCGAAGGCCGGCTCTGCGGTCCGATCTTCCATCACCCATGCAATAAGTTTGCCGGTGAGCGGAATGGTGTTGTCGAAGTATTGCCTCCAAACCACGAGAGAAGTTTCGTCGCTAAGAGCCTCAACGGTAAAGATACCAAGGTGATTCTGAATGGGAATGAACTTAGTCGTGGCATCGAGGTCAATTTGATAAACATAAAAATAGCCATCTTCGATATAGAGAATCGGCTCCACCATGGTGCTTCCCTTGTAGTTTCCCGTCCGCACCGACCCCGCCACGATGCGCCCGTTATCCGTCTTCGTCCACACGAATTCTTCGACACCTGGAAACCACTCATGAATGCCGGTCAACATGAGTTGAAACGCTGCTTCGCGTGAAAGATGCACTTTGGCAATCACTACAGATCGCAGTGGTGCGAGGGTCAGAGCTGAAGTATCAAATCCCCCAACCACACGTTGGTTCAGGAAATACTTAGAACCTAACTCCTGCTCGAACTCTGCATGAATACTCACCGTGGAACATGCTGTGAGGCATGAAAGGAGTAAAGGGAAGCGCGCTGCATTGATGAGTTGGATGCTGTGGATTGTAGCGCGAATGACTTCCGTTTGGCCGCGGCGGCGAAAAGAAGCTAGAGTGCAGTCATGTTGCCAGCCCTTCTCCTATTGCTTGCCCAACACCAAGCTGACCCCAGCGATTTGGCTCCGCCAAGCCCCTCTGCCGAAAGCTTGGCCGAAGCTGCCCGAGAGAACCGCAGCTTATTGATAATTTCTTCGTCTGCGGATGAAACACGAAAAGCAGAGATGGCGGCGCTGTTGAACTATTCCACCATCCGCAGGGAAATTCAATATGAGTTCCTTGTGTCTTACCGGCCTGGCCCTGCGCGTCCGGGTGGTCCTCCATCAACCTCGATGAGTTTTTGGGACAGTTCAGGAAAGTTGGGGAAATACGTTGCTTACGAGCAACTGCTTACTGCCGCTGGCAAACCAGACGCGCAAAAGTTCCTGCAGCTGCTGAAGCAAAACGAATCGGCCCCACTCGATGCAATCAAGGTTCTGGAAAGTGCCCGCCAAACTGCGCTTCAAGAAAAAAAGCGGTTATTCATTCACCTTGGAGCTCCTTGGTGAGGTTGGTGCGTGCCCTTCGAGGAGTTCCTCGAAGACCCAGTGGTTGCTCCTATTCTGGAACGCGATTTTGTGCTGGTAAAAATTGATGTCGACCGCATGATCAACGGAAAACGAGTTGGACTTGGTTTACGTGCTGGCAAAGACCGTGGTATCCCTTGGTACGTCATCATGACCGCCGAAGATTCCTTATTGCGCGCAAAGCCCACGGACGACGGCAACCCACCTGCAATAAATGCCGTATTACAACGACGTAAGTCTTCCATGCTCGCCAATGCTTACGATCCAGATGGGAACAATGTTGGCTTTCCAGCCAGCCCAGAGGAACGTGCCCATTTTATGCATACTTTGCGCGAAACCACTACTAGCATCACGGCTGAGGAGTTAGAGGTGATTGGAAACGCTCTGTACAAGCTAGCGCATGAGCAGATTGGAGATGAGGCCGACGGCTAGCCCTTAAGCCCCCTCCACCCAACCGACGCACTCAACCAGCACGCAGCTGCGCCAGGGCAGGACGCTGCTGAAGTTCATCGTTAACCCTTGGATGTGGCCCAATCGGCATAAACACAACGCTGGAACGAAACGCATGCAGGGTGATTTGGAGGCCTTACGTTTATTTTGGGAGGAGGAGCAACCGTGCATCAACAGGCTGTTCCGCCTCCGCAGTTACTTTTCAAGATAAATCACAATCGGCTCTCCCGGCCGAGCAGGGTAGTAATACGCCAACGGGCGACGTGAGTCTTCATGAGTAATCGAAATCCGATGATCTCCTTCCATGAAGCTGCCAAGGTTAAATTCTCCTTGGGCGTCCGTAGTTGCGGTCAAAGCAAAACAGCTGCACGACAAACTTCCCGTAGCTGGCTCGATGACTACGGTCATGTCGGGGAGTGGGTTACCACTTGAATCCAGAACTGTTCCCCGGATTTCTTGCGGCGGTGCGGGCGCATCGACTAGAACCAGGGTTTCCTCGAGCGACTGCTCTTCGATCAGCTGAACACTCTTCGTCATCGGCGCATAAACACCAGAGATGTCCATCACTCTTAGTTCATAAACCCCAGGAGACATTCCAGAAAACCGGATTTCACCCATGGAATTCGCTAAGTTAAAAGTCCAATCAAAAAAGGAGGTCTTAGCTTTCGGCGTGTTGTCATTTTCAATGCGGATGAGTTGCGCTAGAGCTTTCCTAATCGGCTCTCCCCTCCGATTCTGCACCGTGAACTGCACTGGAACCTCAGATTCCCCTTGCGCCTTAATCACCAATTCAAGCGGACCAAGCTCCTCTCCTTCTTGCAAATGATAAGGGCCAAAGTAAGTACCTTCACACACGAGTTCAAAACCGACACCGGGAGCAAGCGCTTCCGGAAAAGAGGTCAGGAGAAACTCGCCTTCCAAGTTGGTGTTGGTCGATAAACCGGATACCTCGCTTTTTTGGCGCGGCACATCAATCGTAGTGTTCGCTTCGATCTTAAAATGAGTCGCAATCTTACCCAATGTCCGAATGCGCACCTCACTCACCGGCATTCCATTTTCGTGAATCACCCGCCCAAACACTTTTCCGGCCGGGTGCATGACGATGTCGCCCAAGTCCGTAACTTGCCCCGGAGGGCTGTCAATCTGATATAGAATTTGATTTGCGTATTGCTCTACGGAGAGCTGAAACTCATACCCCTTGGCTGGGTCAAGTTGCATGATCTCGAATCTCCCATCCTGGTTCGTTTTGGCAAAGAATCGGGAACGTGTGTAAGGAGAATGTTGGGGGGCAAGATCACTTGGACTTGGATAACCAGAGGCTTTCATTTCATCCCAGGATGGCACAACGAGTTTAGTTTCATGGGGTAGGTTCAACAATTGTTCACCGTAAAACTCGACATTGGGGATGGGTTCGCCAGCCTTATTCACAACCCGACCCACGACTCCACTCGCCTGGTTGCCTAAGTGAATATCCACCTCGATGCCATGCTCGAAATCTTCCGCGGTCAAGGTAGGCCAAACACTTTTCTCACCGAAGCCTGAGGCGACCGCAGTGATCTCCAGACTCTGTCCTGGCTGAAATGCAAAATTTGATTCGTAACTTCCGTCTGAAGCACAAGCAATCCTTTCAGCACCAGAAAACCCGTCCACATATCCCCCGTCGAGATACACCATGCCACCCGAGGGGATTGCCTGATTCTGTCCCACGTAAACATGCCCGAACACGCGAACGCCTTGCACCAAATGGACCTCAATTTTCTGATGCGGGGAAGAACTCGGCAAAACTTCGACCAGTTGCCCCGCATAAGAGGGGTGGCTGACTCGTAAAAACCACTTTCCACTGGGGAAGTTATCAAATGTGGCAAAGCCCAAGGAATCAGTGGTTAGGGCATCTACTTGCCTCTGCGCAAAGCTTGCACTTTGGGTCTTCACCAATTGAATTTTGGCCGAGGATACTGGTTGTTCCTGCTCATTCCAAACCTGGACACTTAAGCTTCTAGCCTTCTCCAAGCGAACCCAACGGAAGTCACCGCTTTGCAAAGGCGCGTCTTCCCACTGCGCCATGCCAGGAACTTGGACCTTCAGTCTCCAATACCCTGCCGCAGCTGGGATTTGGAATTCACCCGCCCGATTGGACAAAATGGCCTCTGCAGCATTTGCATCAGGGTTCGGCGCGGCTTCACGAAATCGAAATCCGTCTGGCGCTTTCAAACGAGACAACCCGCACTGTGCACCGGCCACTGGCTTGCCATCAGGGCCTAATACCACCCCTGAAACAAAAGCCGCTTTAGGCTGATGAACCTGAGACTGGACCGGCTTTCGCTCAACGGAAATGGGGCCAGGATCGTCAACCTGATCTGCCAAAGTCACCGCGGGAGCTTGAACGTTGGTTTGTATAGGAATATTTTGCTCCTCCGGCTTGAGGAATACCCAAAGGCTCAGGATGAGCAAAATAACGAGAACAAGAAGGGGAGTGATTTTTTTCATTGATCCATCTCTAGCGCTGAAGACGATCGGGTTCATAACGACCCTTTTTCTCATTATAAAAGCACCCGGATGCGCCTGTCTTGCACTTGGTCACAGTCGTGGTCACAGTGATGGTCGAGCCATTAGGCAAGGTGATGACTCTAGTTTCCGAATAAGTCTTATCGACTTCCAATGTGGTTAATGCTGTTTCAAAACTCCAACCATCCGTTGTTCCCGGATCAAGCTGTAGTTGTGAAGAGTCGGAATCTATGCTTCCGCCCCCTGCTGCAAGTAGGCTGATAGCCAGCCAATGGACCATGTAAATTAGGATGTTGCTCATTTTGGTTTCCTCGCCTTAAATCAAGGCATTGGTTTCAATAGGGATGACGGGGATGCCATGGTAGGGACATTCAATTTTCCTACCGAGAAACGGCCTATTTAGAAAATCCTACCTTCCGAGTGCCGCCCGGCTCCCATCGAAAAGCTTTGCCCTGAAGGCCGAACCTGACTCACCTCGTTTGCGCAAGGAAACGACAACCCAATCTTCCTCGGCTAGAAAGTATGCCGCCACTTCTCCATCCGGAGGGTCTTGTTCTCCCGAAGACAGCGCAAGGCCCGGTGATTCTCAGTCCTTCAAAACGCAAAGCAACACGAGATCTCTTCTATTCATCTTTACAACCCTTAAGTGTGCAGCCCAAGGCATAATCCGTTCGTATCTTGCCCTGCTAAGATTCAGCCACCCATGCAAACCTACGACGTACTCATACTAGGCGGAGGCACCGCAGGCACCGCCGCCGCAAAAGCTGCAGTTCAAGCTGGCGCCCGTACCGCCATGTTCAACGACGGGGAACTTGGTGGCCTGTGCATCCTCCGCGGTTGCATGCCCACCAAAACCATGCTGCATGCGGCGCACTTACGGCACGAGGCGCAGCACCACCGTACGCCGGGCATTGGCAAGGAAAGCCTCTCTTCGGACTTTGCGGCGGTCATGCGCAACAAAGACGTGAAGGTTGCTCGGTTTAAGAATGCCAAGATTTCCGGGATTGAAAGTGGCGGTTACGCAGTCATCGATGCACGCGCAAAGTTCACCGGCCCCGACACGGTGGAAGCCAATGGCGAGAGTTATCGTTTCACTAAAGGTGCGGTGATTGCGGTGGGATCGGTCATTACCCAGCCACCCATCCCAGGAATGGAAAGCGTGCCATATTGGGACAGTGACGACGTCATGGCTCTTACCGAATGCCCTGAGTCCGTCGCGGTGATTGGCAGCGGCGCGATTGGCCTTGAGCTTGCGCAGTTTCTATCGCGCATGGGAACGCGGGTGGAACTCATCAGCCGACGTCCGGTGTTTGCAGATTGGGGTGCTTCGGTGATCGAAGAAATGGAGAAGGCGCTTGCCGATGAACCGAACTTCACCAATCATGCTCCAGCTACGCCATTGGCAGTTCGCAAACGTGACGACGGCGGAATCACGGTGGATATCGAAACTGCAAACGGAAGCAAAACGATTCACGCGCAGCATTTGTTGGTTGCTGCCGGACGTCGCGCGGCAGTCGACAGTCTCCACCTAGAACTTGCCGGTGTAGAAATGGATGGTCGTCAGGTAAAAGCGGAAGCGGTCATGCGCACCACCAATCCTAAGGTGTTTGTTGCTGGCGATGCCTCGGGCGAACGACTGCTGCTGCATGTGGCAAACTGGGAAGGCGTGGCGGCTGGGCAGGGTGCTGCAGGCATTGCAAATGTACCTGCTGTCGAACGACGGCTGAACATGGGCGTGGTATTTACTGACCCACCGCTCGCCACAGTTGGCATAACCGAAGAAGACGCAAAGGCCGATGGGATCCATGTCCTGGTTGCAGAAGCGCGTTTCCCGCAAACGGGTCGTGCGATCACCATGGATGTTGCCCACGGCGTCATGCGCTTGGTTGCTAGCGCTGCAAATGGCGAAATTCTCGGCGCGCAGATCCTTGGCCCACGGGCAGATGACATCATCCATGCCGTGAGTGCGATTATGTACTACCGAGGCACTGCGGCGGACATGTTGGCGATGCCGTGGTACCACCCAACGTTGTCGGAGGTGCTGTTGGGATTAGCTAGGGAGATTTGTGGGCAGTCGGATTGATTGGCGCTGCCATCTGATTATTTAGGGTCGCGGCCTCCGTTGACAAGGATTAGATTGTCGAATTCCCCTGCTGAGCAACGCTTGGCTGCTTCAGCAATGTAGAGTTTGTACTTGGCGCTAAAGGTACGGCGCTTTACACGTGGAGAAACTTCTGGGTCTGGCGCTGCAGGGCTTTCCCCCAAGGGAACTTTCCGCTAAGCCCCAAGTCCCTTTTGGGGAAAGGGTCTCACGGATATTGACACAGAGGTAAGGCTGGAGGAGAAAGTGAGCGTATTCTCACGGGGAAATAAATTTTCGCTATAACTGGATTCCGCGCCTCCGTTAGCCGCCGTTTCAAATTTCATTGCATGATGCGCATTGCCTCAATATATTAGGTTCCAAGCATATTCCTCCTGCTACACATCCCCAAGCCGATTCGATTCCTTGCAAACTCTAAATTCCACAACTGATCCTGATCTGGATAAACCTGCGGCCAATTACCTTTCAATTCTTCTCGGACAACTTCCACTCTCCGTAGCAGAAGCCAAGGTTGTATTACGCTTATCCCATGCGCTCGGCAAAGCCTTTTTTTCAATCCAAGATTTCCTCAAACTTGATGTAGAAGCTCTTGAGAAACTTGACGGGATTGGGGTTGGCTACCTTGATCGGATTGAACGATTGCAGCAAAGGATCCCAACCTTAGGATTGCGGCATTGGGCTGCACTTGGCCATGCAGAATCCAAGCAACTTCAAATTCTTGAAGCCAAATTGACTGCCCCCATGAGGAAATCCTTGGAGAAACTCAAACGCTGTGCTGACCGCGAACCATCCTCCATGACTTCTGCTGCATCCTTACTCGAAATTAATTATGACGCACTAGAACTGGAAAGTAGTTGGGGAGGAATAACGGTATCGCCCTTGCGCGAACTCTGCCATGCCATTTGTCAAAGACTAGGAGGAATGCTATCGGAAGAAGCGGAATGTTCCCTCCCCCCATTCTTTCTTGAAGAAATAGATTTCAGCACTGCTGCTAAAATTGACGCTTATCTCGCCTCCTCGATTCCATCCTTTCTCGATGGGCTAAAAAACCCACGTTCTAAACTTGTTTTAGAAGCCCGCATGGGCATTTCTCGCGAAAGAGCGACTCTAGAAACTGTAGGCTCTCTGATTCATGAAGCAGGATGGTCAAAAGAGAAAATTACTCGCGAACGTGTACGACAGATAGAGCAAAAGGAAAGGGATCTACTTTATGGCTCCCTCCATGTGCCATCAAAGGATGTAGTTGCAGCCGCAAACCCGAATCCCACTTCCAAACCAGCCGACTTTCTGCCCCAAACAGCCGCATTATTCCATAGCAATGAGCTGTTTTTAGACTTCCTTGCCGATTGGTCGGGGAAATCAAAGGATGACCTACGCAAACAAGAAACAGAGGGGGTTTTTCGATCTCTGTTCCCGCTGTTCGAAACCGTTTGCGGACCTTATTCCAAAAACACCTTGGTAGAGAATCTGCGCGAAGCGGAAAAGGATTCTGAGGAAAACTGTCGTGAAAAGATTCGGCTCATGGTGCAAGAGGGACTTTTGCATCAGTCTCCGGGGGGTGCTTTGACGCCAGTGCGTTTGCCCGTGCGCATTGCAGTACCCAATTTTTATTTGGAGACCGATTCCGGCCTGCATTGGGCCGAGGCCATGGAATACATGGAGGAAGCCGATTCCTTAAGCGAGCCATTCCCCGCCGAAAGAGCATTTCAAGTCAGAGTTCAGAGTCACCCACAGCTTTATTATTGTGGTCCTCCCGGCACCTATCGTCATCGTAAATACCATCAACTTCCGGACTCTTCTGCCCTTCCCTGGATTCGCTTCGTAAAGTCACGCCTTGGCGAAAAGGCCGAAAACCTCCGTTATTGGTTCCACAAACAAAACCTTTATGGAGTCGTGGACTATCATGAACTTCGTGACATCATCAATCGTCTAGGTGAAAAGGAAGGACTTTATTTCTGGGGTCAATCACGTCGCGAAACACTCGCCTTAGACCCCAACGCTGCCTCCGTGCCCAACGATGCCGTAATCATTGACTTTCTCGAGACCGAAGCGCGCCCCTTAACTCGATTAGAGATTCACCAAGGACTGCCTTTCATCGAGGATTCGACTCTCGACATGCAACTCACCGAATTAACTCAGGCTGGTCGGATTCGCAAAACCGATTTGAGACATTGGACTGCTGTACGATTGGGTGAGGCGGC
>JASFYO010000057.1:0-10618 GCA_045047305.1 Planctomycetota bacterium
GCTGGCCATCGCTGGCATGCTTTTGTATGCGTATTTCAAGGTCGTAGGCAAAACTGAAATAGAGGAGGAAGATGTCTCAACATGAAGATCTAGTAGAACGGTTTTATTTGGCCTTTGCTGCGCGCGATGCTGGGGCTATGGCAACTTGTTATCACCCCGACGTGCACTTCCGCGATGAGGTGTTCGACCTCAAAGGAGCGGAGGCATCAGGCATGTGGCGCATGCTCTGTGCAAAGGGCAAAGACCTACGCATGGAGCATAGCTTTATCCGCACCGAGGGCGACGTCGTGCGCGCGCACTGGGAAGCTCACTACACTTTTTCTGCAAGCGGGCGCCAGGTGCACAACATCATGGAAGCTAAGTTCCGCTTTGCAGACAACCGCATTATTGAGCACATCGACCAATTCGATTTCTACCGTTGGTCAAAGCAAGCCCTAGGTGCGCCTGGACTACTCCTAGGCTGGACCCCTTATCTAAGATCAAAGGTCCAGGCCAAAGCCAACGCACAACTGCAGGCGTTTCTCAAGAAAAGCCAGGTTTAGCCGCCTTTCTTTTTACCGCCAAACAAGCTCCCGACATCGATTTTTCCTTTGAGAGCTTCGTCTAGTTGATCACCAACGCCGCCAGGCAACTTATCGCCAAGCTTATCTTTGATTAAATCACCGGCTTTATTCTGAAGCTTACCTGCCTGCTCATCGATTAGCTTTTGCGCGCGGCGCGTGACCTCTGCTTTGACCGCACCCCCGAGTAAATCGCCAAGATCGGTTTCGTTTTCAATCGCGAAGCTCGGAGAAGTGGGTGTGCCACCTAAGCGAATGACGAATGCAATCGGTTGGTCTTGCATCGCCGAGTTGAGCAAGGAGCAGAACTCCTTCGCTGCAACACCGAGTACGTCCGGGCTTCCTGCGATCGCACTTAAGGTGGTCCCGTTCATCACTACACGCACACCGCCGCTCAAGCTGTCGGGTTGAAAGAGCAGGTCCATGGTGCCGATGTCGAGGTTGCCGCCCTCGATTTTGAAGGGGAAGGACTTGCCAATCATGTCGACGATGGAGGCAACCGGGAGCGCATCGGCGGTGAAGTCCAAGCTCGATGGAGTGCCGTCGCGGGAAAGGCCTAAGCGGAAATCAAGTGCCCCGCCTTCTACCAAGCCACCTTTGCCAGCGTAAATCGCTTGCGGGGAGGCGTCGCTGGGTGGAGTGCCTACGTTGTCCAAGGAGAAGCTGAAGTCTTGCAGCGCTGGCAGTACCGGGCGTTCAGTGCGCTCGTCCAAGGTTTCCCATTGGAAGTCGGTGAGCTCGGCATGTTGCAGCCAAAAAACGCCATCGGAGGATTCAGCAGCAAGCTGTTGCGCTGCCTGGACAAAATCCGGCATGCCGGGGAACTTAATGCGCTGTAGAGCATCGTCCTCAGAAGCATCGTCATCGCCCCCTAAGCTGCCGCCGTACTCATCGTAATATTCTTTGTAGTGCTTGTAGCGATCCCAATATTCCGTGGCGATTTGCACGAAGTCGCGGTCCTTTGCAGGGGGTAAAGAAGCATCTTCTTTGGGTTGCGGGTTGGAGCTGGTTACATCTTCGGGGGGTGGGCCACTATCAATGGATAGAGTGCCGTCTTTGCGGATGATGAGGAACAAGCGGGCGTTGTTGAGCTGTGCGTTTTCAATCAACACTCGGCCGTCGATCAAGGCGGTAGTGCTTAGGTTGATCTCTGCCTTACCAATTTCGAGCACAGGGTTGTCGTCGGTACCTACTTTGAACTGCTCTACACCAGCACTTCCGCCCAGCACGGATAACTCTGCAGAGGTGAAACCCACCGGCCGCTTGAATGCAACCGGTCCGTACTTCTTCAATGCGTGACCGAATAAGCTGTCTCCGCCGAAGATGAGGGTTGTGATTAGCGCTAAGAACAGGATTAGCACGAATAAAAGGAATCCCTTACGAAGGATGGAAATCATGCCAGTAACCTCCCGAGGAGGCGGAAGAGGAAGAAGCCGCCAAGGGCTTTTGCGAGTTTGGTTTTGCCAAACCGGTCACGCCAAACAGGAAGTTTGCTGCGCATCATGAAGTAACTGGCGAGGAAGGTGGGGATCCCAATCAACAGGGCAAACATAAAGGTGCCGAAGCCCCAGTAAGTGTGCAGTTGCAAGGATGGCATGCTGGTGGAGAACCCAATCACCATCGACTCCGGAAGGCTGCTATCGAGCAAACTTTTTCCCATGTTGAATGCGACTTGATCGAGGAACAGGATAGCCAAGAGTTTGGTGAAACCTGCGAAGAGCATGGTGATGGGCAGCGAAGCCTTCAGTACCAAGCAAATCAGAAGAATCCACAGCCATAAGCCATTGAGGCCTAGGAACCCAGAACCGGGATCTATCTCGTGGAGTGGAAGCATGCCGAGGAAAACGCCGAAGAGAATTCCGAGGGCGAACTCCAAGGCGTCGACCTTGCCGGTGAGGGCGCGAGCGAACTGGCGAAGGATGCCAAACATGCCTCCAGGATATACTGAGCGTTGCCCTTCCGTGAGACTCTCGTGAAAAAACTCGGCTTCCTTCTCCTCATCCTTTCTGCTGGCTCCTTTGCTTTGGTCCGTTTTGGCCTGCGTGCCTTGCCCGACTTAGCGACCTATCTGAGTGAGCCGAATCACTTTGGCATGGTGAGTGGAATCCAAGCTGGTGGCATGGTTTTGGGGGGGTGGCTTTTGGTTTATCCCATGCTGCTGCGCAAGTCGAACCTCGCATTGACCATGATTGGCGTGGTCGCTGCGATTCCCGCTGGCATTTTTATGCATGGCTGGGGTGTCGACCGCACCATGCCATCGGCGATCTTGCGCCTGAATAGCCGCTGGGATGGGAGTTATCTGCATCACTATTCCGCAGAATTTCTGGACCAGGCTTCTGCTTGGATCATGAAACTGGACCCGCAACGCGAAGCCTATCGCGCAGTGAATCTACACATGGCGATGGGTGGATACTTGCAGCGCATGGGGCGTGTGCCGGAAGCGATCGTGCACTTGGAACGCGCGAATGAAATCACCCACATGGACGGCTCGAAAGCTGCTGAGCGTAAGGCTTCGGTGGCGCGTGCATTGGCTGTCGCCTACTTGCGCTCCGGGGAGATTGCGTCTTGCTTGTTGCGCCCAAATGAGAAGAGTTGCATTTTCCCTCTTGAAGGAACCGGTTTATGGCGCGACCCAGCCGATGCGGTCAAAGCAGAAGCCCTTCTGCGCGAAGTTTTGGAGTTGAATCCCGAGGACGATGGAGTGAAGTGGTTATTGGCCCTGAGCCAGGAGGTTGCTGGCACCTACCCAACCAACATTGAAAATTCAAATCTGATGCCGCAAGCCACCATGCTCGGTGAAACTTCGGCGCCCCACTTTCGCAATCTTGCAGTCGCACTTGGCGTGGCGGGGGATGACCTTGCCGGCAGCGTTGCACTCGACGATTTTGATAATGACGGCTTCGTTGACATTATCACCTGTTGCTATAACCCAAATGAGCCGATGCGCTATTACCACAACAATGGCGATGGCAGTTTCAGCGATTGGACAGAGCGCGCAGGACTTATCGGGCAAACGGGTGGATTGAACCTCACCCACGCCGACTTCGATAACGACGGCTTACTCGATATTCTCGTGCTCCGTGGTGCATGGTTCCTATCGGATGGTGCGCAGACCAATTCACTGCTTCGTCAGAACCCAGACCACACTTTCACCGATGTCACGCAAGCGGCCGGGCTCGCTTTGGTGGATTATCCAAGTCTTGCTGCAACCTGGGGGGATTACGACCGTGATGGCCTTCTCGATGTCTACATTGGCAACGAACGCTTAGTCGCCATGGGACGCGGCACTGGTAGCGGGGCCAGTAGAGCTAAGTCTGGCGGCGATGAACTCGCCGACCACGCTCCAAGCCAGCTCTTCCACAACAACGGAGATGGCACCTTCACCGATGTCGCCGTGGAGGCTGGAGTGACCAATCATCGCTTTACTCGCGGCACCGCATTTGGCGACTACGATAACGATGGTTTCCCGGATTTAGTGGTCTCCAATCTGTCGCAGGCCAATCGTGTTTATCACAATAACGGAGATGGCACTTTTACTGATATCGCCGAGACCGCTGGTCATGAGTTCTTGCAGCGCCCGATTCGCGCCTTTGGTTCGTGGTGGATGGATGTCAACAATGATGGCAATCTAGATCTCTTCGTTTCCGGCTACCCACTCACCGACAAAGTCACCGACGTCATCAGTGATCGCTTTGGCGAGAAGCGCGGTAAGAAAGTGGACCCGCTCGCGCTATATCTTGGCGATGGTAAAGGTGGCTTCCAAGACGTCACCAAGCAGTGGAACCTTGATCGTGTGCATCTGACCATGGGCGCGAATATTGGCGATGTCGATAACGATGGCTGGATGGACTTCTATCTGGGAACCGGTGCACCGTCGTTGGAGATCATGATTCCTAATGTGCTGATGCGCAATATGGGCGGTAAAAAGTTCATGGATGCGACCACCGCATCTGGCTTAGGCCACCTGCACAAAGGTCACGGTATCGCGATGGCGGACATAGACAATGATGGCGATCTCGACATTTACGCTCAGCTTGGTGGCTGGTACGTGGATTCGCACTCACAGAACGCTATGTTTCTCAATGAAGGGACCCCAAATCACAGTGTGGACCTGCAACTGGAGGGCGTCACCGCCAACCGTTTTGGACTCGGCGCGCGGCTAAAAATCATCATTGAGGAGGGGGGGGTAAACCGAGAAATCCACCTCGTAAGTGGCGGCACAGCTAGCTTTGGTAGCAATCCTATGGAGCAACACATCGGATTGGGGCAGGCGACGGAAATTCTCGAATTAGAGGTTATTTGGCCGGACCAAGAGGGAAGCTCTCAAGTATTCCATAACTTGCCTATAGATAAGACCTTACGCATCATTCAGGGCGACCAAGATTGGCAGGTTATCGACCAGGCCGTAGCGCAGATACTGACTGACTAAGTTCCATAAAATTATAGGAATCTGGATATACTTTCAGGGCATTTATCCTGCCCCTTTTAGTTTTACGATTTACTATTAGGGGTGAGCGTTCTCGGTCTCTGAGCTTTGATGCGAGCGACCTCTTCCCTACTCATACTTCATACTTGCGATGAAACCCTTTTCCACTTTTGCTGCACTCGCTGCTGGGCTGACCCTTTGCGCTGGTCTATCCGCGGCTCAACACACTTTTTCCAACTCTATCTATGCAACGAACGATGCGCCGCAAGGCCTGGCCTCGGGCGACTTTAATGGAGATGGTTGGCTGGACCTCGTGGTTACAGCCAGTAACCCAGATCGAATGGAGGTGTGGTTGAATGATATCGATGGCACCTACACCCTCAACGCAACCATGCTTCTACCTGTTGGTAGTGACCCACGTCATGTCGCGGTGGCCGATTTTAACGGCGACCTCACCCTCGATGCGGCGGTTCTGCTTTACGGCAGCAATGAATTGCAGACCCTAAACGGTCTCGGCGGCGGAGCCTTCGCCCTTGGCCCGGTAGTCGCTACTGGTCTCAACCCAGTCGATATTGAAACCGCAGATGCGGATGGCGACCAGGACATGGATCTGCTTGTGGTGACCCAGGGCGATAACAGCGTCACCTTGTTCTTTAACGATGGAGCTGGGGTTCTCACTGGCATGACCATGCCGGTCGGCGTTTCGCCACATGGATGCACCTTTGGCGATTTTGATGGCGATATGGATTGGGACTTCGCTGTCTCTAACACCACCGCTCAAACCATCAGTGTGTTTGAGAACCAAGGGCAGGGTGTTCTCTCTACTTGGAGTACGATTGTTGGCAACCACCCATTCTTCGGCATCGTTGCCGGTGACTTTGATGGCGACCAGGACGATGACCTCGCTATTGTGGCCACGGATATTGCCGTAGCGAACGATGTCAGCGTTTTCTTAAGCGACGGCCTTGGCGGTTGGGGTGCCCAAACTGATTGGCATATGCCAGTGAAAGAGCCGAGTGAAATTGCTGTAGGCGACCTCGATTGCGATGGCGATCTTGATTTGGTCGTTGGTTTGCTCGGCGGCTTCAACGGCGGATTTGTTGTCTTGGACAACGATGGCTCCGGTGGATTCCCAGTGCCGCAGCGTCAAGGACGTGGCCTTTATGTCAGCGACATCCTTGCTGCCGATCTTGATAACGATGGCGGGGTAGATGTGGCGAATACTGGCCGCGACTCCAACTTCTTTGCGGTCTCGCTGAACAGGACTTGCGGTCTAAAGATCACTCGAAGCGGTCACTGCAACCAAATGAACGATTTCGTGTTCTCCGGCGCCACCCCAGGCGGCGTGGTATTCGCGGTCATCGCGCATGACCCAGGCAGCTTTATGATTCCGCTTAGCAAGCCTTGTGGTGGAACCATTCTGTCGCTGGATGGTGCATCCATCATGCTCGCAGGGTTGGAAGTGGCCGATGCCAACGGCGAGGTTCACGTTTCCTTCTGGGGCGGTTCCTTGAGCTGCGGCATGTGGCTACAAATCATGGACGCCGATACCTGCAACGTATCGAACATCAGTCAACTCACCCCATAGTCTGCATAGACGAACCAAGACCACTCAGTCGCCGAGCTTACCCTCGGTGGCTGAGTTGTCTGCTTTCTGGGCTTGGTATTGAATGCTGAACTTGCCTGACCCGCGTACTAGCCAACTCACTAAAGTGCGGCCATGTCCGGGCACGCCGCTCTCAAGCAACACGGTGGAAGGATTGCGCACCATGCTGTTGAGGCGCTCTGGGCGCATGCGATTGCGCGCGCTCAAGGTTCCGCCGACCAAGACCTTTAGGTTCTTACCGACAATGCTGACGCGATCGGGAGTGCCGATTTTGTTTTCTGCAGCCATGGCCGAGCGGCTTGGGAAGAGTGCGGAGTTCACCACATCGACGGTGATGCGATAGAGTCCATCACCAAGGTCTTCTACAACCGGTGGCTCCATGGAAACGATTGCGATTTCTTCCGCATGGCGCGCACAGAACAGAGCGTTGCGGTGAAGCATTTCCTCAATCATGAAGGAGGGAGCTACGCGTCCGTGTTGACGCTTAAAGCCGCCGATTTCGATTTCGCCGTAAAGCGGATGGTCATAACTATGCCAATCGATGTAGAGCTCGCCCAAGTTCACCGAGTCATTGAATTCCAGACTCTGCCGCGTATTGCTAGTAAACCAGCCGCCGGTGCGTTCGCGATCTTTGCCCCAGTATTGCTGTGAAGCCCAAAGCTCATTGGTGAAGGAGAAAATGCCAAGGCCCTCATAAGTCCAATTAATGAAGCCACCGTGGACGTCGTACAAATCCTTGTAAATGATGAGGTAATTGTAGAAGGGAAGCATCAGTTCGCCTTCTTGGCCTAGTGCATCGTATGCCTGAATGTCCGCGCGGGGGTATGAAACCGAGCTTGCGCCGGGCCCTCGCAGAATCATGCCGCCACTGTTATGGAAGCTCTGTACAGCAGCAATGTTCGGATGGGCAAGAATGAATTTACCGATGGAAGCCGTTTCCGGATAACTGAACGGGAAGTCACCGGCGCCGTATTGAAGGTGGTTTGGCTGCCAATCGCTTGGCCAGTTTCGGTTCATGTCGTAACCACCTTTGCCATCTTCATTCACACGGCCGTCGCCATCGTTGTCGATGCCTTCTTGGCCGAGGACTAGATAGTCACCTAACTGGTCCCCCTGAATTGGAATCATGATACGCGGGTCATCGCGGTCCAAACGGTGCGTGCCTTGACCAAGCGGAACCTTCTTTCGCATGGTGAGAATTTCACCATCGCCATCAAGGTCATCGACATCGTCTTCATCAAATAGGCCGTCGCGATCGTTATCGGTGGGAGTCGTTCCTGTGCGCGAACTGTGTGGTGTGTTGGCTGCGTTGAACCAGTGATCGCGGCCATCTGGATTTTGCGACGGAAGAATGTAAAAGGTCCGTGTATCTAAGAGGTTCTTTGCGCGCTCGTTGGTGGCGTAGTGTTCCAGTAGCCACCATGCCAAATAAATGGATGCTTCACCGCCCTGGACTTCATTCCCGTGCACATTGCCATCGACCCACATGGCAGGCTTATCCGTGTCTTTACCGGTTTTGTGATTGGTCAAAATCATCACGCGCATGGGCCTCCCTTCAAAAGACTTGCCGATATCGACCAGCTTTACAAACTTCGGATATGCTTTTTGCAGCCGCTTCATGTGGTCGAGCAATTCACCATGGTTGTAGTAACGGTTCCAAGGAATCTCAACCTTAGGTTCCCAGCGTCCGCCGGGGTCTTGTGCGTACAGGGAAAGAGTTGTGGCGCAAGCCGCTGCAGCAGCAAGGACGATGACTTTAAGGGTTGAATTGCGCATTAGTGAATCTCCAACATTTGATGAACTTCGCCGGAACCAGTGGATACTGCACTCAGGCGCGCCGGTTCCGATCCAGCGGGCAAGCGATAAATCCAGTGCAGTTCCTTATGTCCACCAAGTCCGTCGAGGCTTTCTATCGAGGACTGCGATCGCCCGACTAAAAGCTGCCCACCTTGCGGTAGCGTAAGGGAAATGCGCAAGGGCATGGGACGATGGTTGGTTTCCCCCATTGCAGTCATGGTTGGAAGCAGTCCGTGGTTGACTAAAGTGGCACGAACTTCAAAAACCTCTTTGCCATCAAGTGCAGTCACTTCGACATTCTCCCAAACGAGTTGCGCAAAATCTTCGGCAAGGCTGTCGAGGAAATCGGCAGTGTTGGTGGTGAGGTCGGTGAGGAGGTCTGGCGGAGGGGTGGTGCGCACCAAAGGCATCCAGCCACCAATTTCTACTTCGCCAAAGCTTGGATGTTCGAATTTCTCCCACGGCTGAAAAGCGTCTCCACGATACCAGTGATCGGCCCAAGCTAAGAGCTTGCGGTCCTCGCTTGCATCCTTGGGAAGTCCTTCTTCATCCTCTGCCTCCCCATCCTCTGCCTCTGCTTGCCCCAGGTCTAACGGCGGAGACCACAATGAGCTTTCCAAAACTAGGGCGCCACGTTGGAAGTACATCCAATCGGCAAAGTTGCCGCTTTGATGGTCGGTACTTTTAATCACTACATCTTCGGCGTAAAAGCGATCGCCGAAAATCTTGAGCAGTCGCGCATCTTCTTTCAGCGGCTCCTCCGAAGTCGTGTCGACCTTTTCTTTACCACCTGGTGGGGAGGCAAGATTGTCTTCGTCATCGAGTACCAGCACGAGTTGGATTGCTGGGTGACTCAAAACAAACTCGGCAAGTGCTCGGCTTTCCACCTCACTTAGTTGGAAGTCGCCAGCGTTCGGCGCGTACTGGATCCAGCGGTGGGGGAAGTTCGCCTCTACTGCAACGCCACCGCGGCCATCTTCGTTTTCAAGACGATCGCCATCGGCATCGGATCCTTCGCGCAATAAGCGAAAGGTACCGGCCTCACTTTTTTCAGGATCTGGTGCGCGTGAACTTCGTTCGTCTTCCGGATCAGCAAGCATGGGGCCTCCCGCCTCGGGAACACGCATCCATGAAATCCGTCCATCGCCGTTGATGTCGGATGGACCATCTTCATCAAATAGACCATCACGGTCATTGTCCGTAGCCTTTCCGCGCCACGCAGAACCTCCGGCAAGAACGTGCGCCATGGCGTCGGGGTTTGCAACGCAGAGCACATGCAGGGTTGCGCGGTCGAATAATGGGGAGCCAACGGCAGAGAATCTTTCCACCATGCTGATGGCCACTTCACTTGCAGCAAGCCGGTCGCCTTCGAGGTTTGCCACGACCAACACTTCCGGGGCTCCGGGTAGTGGTGCATCACCGAGTTGCGGACCGTCGAAGGTGGTGATCCAAAGCGGACGTCCTTCCGTTGTCTCGCCAATCTTTTCAACACTCATGCCTTTGGTTTTCTTGGCACGGCGCTTCAAGATCTTGCTAATTTCTTCGGGCGTGCGGTAACCAATTGGCGGCAGCGCATGAAGAATGGTAGGGCGTTCTGGCGCAACCCTTTCTTGCTCGGGCGCCGCTGGTGGTTCTTGCGCAAACATCGCGCAGGCCAACAAAGATGTGGTAACAAGAATCATGGAGCGCAGTCTAGCCCAGAACCGAGGTTATTTGGATGTCATTCTCTAAAGTCCGGTGCACGGGGCAGCGATTGGCGATATGCAGCAAGCGCTCTCGTTGCTCTTGGCTCAGATCCCCCTGCACATGGACGACGCGATGGAAGACGTCGACCTTGTCCACCTTTTCGTGGTTCAGCTCCACGCTGACGCTCTCCAAGGGCCATTCCTTTTTGCGCGCATACATGCTTAAGGTCATCGAAGTGCAGGTGCCGAGTGCTGCAAGCAGGTATTCGTAGGGCGTTGGGCCTAAATCGCTGCCGCCAACATCCGTTGGTTCATCGCCGATGAGTTGGAAGTCCCGAACAGTGATATCTTGCAGGAAGCCGTCGGACTTCCCGCTGACTTGGACGTATGGCTTGAGGTGGATGGGTGCAGTCACGCCAAAGTGTAGGTGTCGCCTGGCGCGTGGGGCGGCTAGAATCTTTGCGCGTGGGCCGGTAGCTCAATCGGTTAGAGCAGCGGACTCATAATCCGTTGGTTCCAGGTTCAAGTCCTGGGCGGCCCACCA
>JASFYO010000058.1:0-42377 GCA_045047305.1 Planctomycetota bacterium
GGTTTTTGTTTTTTTACCCCCACTTCGGCAGCTCTAGCCCAACCCGAGGCGTTGAATACGATTCCGCAACGCCCCTCTACTCAAGCCAAGCCGCCGAGCAGCACGACTCACATTGCCCTCGGATGCCTCCAAGGCATGGCGTACCGCCTCCCTCTCGAGCTCCTGAAGAGAAAGATCTTCCCACGGCTTCATCTGACCTCGGCCCAGAAGCCCTGCCCCCTGCTGCTGGGTTGGCAACGGGAGCTCCTCTGCCCGTATTTCTTCTCCATCCGCAAGGATGACCAAACGAGCCAGCACGTTCTTCAGTTCACGGACATTACCCGGCCAAACATAGTCTTGAAGGGCTTTCAAAGCTCCTGGCGAAAGAGTCGGGGTCGCGCAATGAAACAAAGCCGAGGACTCCAGCAGAAAGGCCTCGGCCAAATCCGCGATATCAGCCTTACGCTCTCGCAAGGGAGGGATGGTCAAGGTTAGGCCAAAGAGTCGATAGTAAAGATCCTGACGAAAGGTGCCCTCCTCAACCATTTCAGCCAAATCCCTATTGGTGGCAGCAATAATCGCTGCTCGAATCGGCGTTTCTAGATTGGATCCAACCCTACGGACCGTTCTCCGGTCCAAGGTAGCCAACAGCTTTGCCTGTAACGGCAATGGGATCTCAGCAATCTCGTCCAAGAACAAGACTCCCCCTTCTGCCGCTTCCATCAAGCCGACTCGAGCTTCATGCGCCTGAGTGAACGCTCCCTTACTGTGCCCAAAAAGCTCACCCTCGATTAAAGCACCCGGCAAGGATCCACAGTCCACCTGCAAGAAAGGCTCCTTATGCCGAGGGCTGGCTTGGTGCAGCAATCGTGCTGAGACACTCTTACCAGACCCCGTCTCGCCAACCAGCAATACCGCAGGAAGTTGTTCTGCTTCCAAGCGCAAAATGCTGCCTAGGCGTTCTATGCCATGTTGAAGCTTCTGGGCTTCCTCGCTTTGACCAATCCACTGGGTCTTCGATTTAGCCCGCGATTGTCTCTGCAAGGCATAAAAGCCCTTTTGCTGGTCCTCGGCTCGTACCAAAGATTTCTCAACGGCAAGCAAAGTTTGCTGCATATCATCTGGCTTGGCAATGTAATCGGTGGC
Organism: Planctomycetota bacterium; assembly: GCA_045047305.1. Lineage (GTDB taxonomy): Bacteria > Planctomycetota > UBA1135 > UBA1135 > UBA1135. Next base: position 1,126 of record JASFYO010000058.1, read on the forward strand.
TCCTAATCGAGTCGCCTCCACAGCACCCTCTAAAGTTGCTGCTCCAGTTAGGATGACTACCGGGACAACATCTTGATTCTCAACGCGAATTTCTTGAAGGAGCTCAAATCCGTTGCCATCTGGGAGTTCCTTGTCCAGCAGTACCAAGTCGAAAACTTGCAACTCTAATTCTTTGCGCGCCGCAGTTAAGTCCCCGGCAACACAAACTTTGGCGCCCACGCTTTCAAGTTGCTTTTGCAAAATGCGGGCAAGCATTTCCTCGTCGTCCACCAGAAGGATGTTTGAGTTATGGATTCGACTCATCGCTCTATCTCGGTATTGCTTTGCCCAAGAACTCTCCCCATTTCAGCGACCATGCGTAAGTAATCAAAAGGTTTTTGCATAACGCCACAGAAGCCTTCCTCCAAATAATTTGCCATGACTGGATCTTCATGATATCCGCTCATCACTATGCCTTTGGCCTTCGAGTCGATCGCCAAAATCTTTTTCATCCCTTCAGCCCCTCCGGCCTCCCCTTGCAGGGTTAAATCCATAAGCACAAGATCGAAAGGATTGCCTGCATTCAGTCTTCGTTGGTACAAGTGAATGGCATCTTCGCCGCGCATACACGCCTCCACATCGAAACCAATTGCTTTCAAGGTACCGACTAAAGGTTTTTGCACCGAGTAATCGTCGTCCACGACCAAAATGGACTTCCCGTGAAACAATCGATCATCTAAAGTCCGGCTCTGGCCCAATGCCAGCTTCGATGTTTTCGGCAAAAGCACTCGAAAGCATGTCCCCTCGCGGTTCGCGGGAAACTCCGCCCAAATATGCCCACGATGCCTGCGAATGATGGCATAAGCGGTGGCTAATCCAAGACCGGAACCCGACTCCTTCTTTGAGAAATAGGGGTCGAAAATATGTTTGCGGTCCTCTTCTGCGATTCCCGCTCCCTCATCCTGAATAGAGACCTCCAAATAATCACCTGGGTCCAAAGGCACCGTATCCGTAGCTGTTACCTTGCGACAATCAACTTTAACTTCAAGGCTGCCTCCTAAAGCCATTGCTTGCTTAGCATTGATGACGAGGTTTTGAATCACCTGGCCGATTTGTACCGCGTCCACTTCTGCGTGAGGAAGACCCTTACCAAAAAAGAAAACCGGAGAGACTTTTGATCCGCGCAATGCAAAAACCACCTCCTCTTGAACCAGAGAACTCAAATCCGTTGGCGCAACCACCGGGTCGCCCCCTTTCGCGAACGAAAGCAGTTGATTGGCCAGACTCTTGCCACGCTTACACGCTTTGGTGATTTCCTGAAAGGTCTCTCGCAACTCTGGCCCTTCGGCCTGGGTCACCTCGGAAAAGGAAACCCAATTCATGACCGCCGACAATAGGTTATTGAAATCGTGCGCAACACCACCGGCAAGCAAACCAACCGATTCTAAGCGTGATGCTTGGGAAATATGCTTTTCTTCTTCACGGCGGTGAGTCACATCGCGAATCACCCAAACTAGCCCGGTAGCTTGGCCGGACTCCTTGATGGCAGAAACCCCTACCGACAAAGCCTGAGAAATGCCCTCTCTCTGTCTCAATAAATCGATTCCTGATGCTGCGCGCATAGGATGCGAGAATGCATCGCTTCTTAAGTCCTCGATTTGATGAATATTTTCTGGGGCCAAGCCCAAGAATTCGGTAATCGAAAGCCCCATAGCGCCATCAGGCTGGCGCCCCACCAGCGCCAAGGCCGTCGCATTCCATAATTGCACTCCTTCTGTAACCCCGGTAACAATGAGGCCATCCGAAACAGATTCAAGGATTGCGGCCAAACGCTCACCAGCAACCCCCAAAGCATCTGCGGATTCCCGCATGGCATCAAGTTCCCTTTCCCTCCGACCAGCTGCACTTAAAAACCCCAACGTCATCATGAGCAAGCCTGCAGTGGTGGCAATGTCCTGCATAGCATCGACATCTAAACGGAATCCAGCCTCTAAAGTGAACTCATCTAGAAAGTCAAAAAGCAAGCCTTCGCACAAGGCGGCCCAACCGAAACTTAACTTCCACTCTCCAAGTCGAAGCACGAGGAAAAAGCTGATTAAGGCGGCAAGTAAATAGATGCCTTCAAACAAGACATCGCTTTTCGAGAAGCTTGCTTTTACTGGAAACACTGAAAACCAAACAGCTATGCTAGCCAGCCACAAAGCTGGTGCTAACAAAGCAAAACGATGCTCCAACTTTCGGTTCATGCGTCCTCCTGCTCTGCAGAGACAAGCTGCCATGCGCGCGGGGTGCCGTCGAAAACCACCTCCCCATTTCCCAGAACGATTACACGATCGAACCAACTCAAATTGACTTGCCGTGTCATTGCTATGACAAAAGTTCGCCAGCGCGATCGAGAAAGCAAATCCAAGACCCGCTTAACTTGGCTAAGCGTCAGCGAAGGAAAGGGTTCATCAAGCAAAACTAAGTCCTTGTCGTCTGAAACCAAGACCCTTGCCAGAGCCAATGCTTGCGATTGATGTGAGCTCAACTCATCCGATGCGAGCTTGGTGTCTTTGCCTTGCGAGAGATGCTCTACAAATCCGTTTAGACCACATATTTCTAAAATCTCTTCCAGGGTTGGGCCATGAGGATCCTTCACCGGCAACAAATCGCATAAGGGCTGACGCAACCAAAAAGGTGAGGCGCTTTGAAAGGCAATCCGTTTGCTGAGAGCCGCATAAGATAATTTTTTGTAAGAAAATCCATCCCATCGTAGGCGCCCGGAAGATGGGGCAACCTGCGCGGCCAAAATTGAAAGCAGAGAACTCTTACCCGCCCCAGAATTCCCTAAAACCGCAACGCGCTGCCCAGCATGGATCTCCAAGCTAACCTTACTTAACCGTTCTTCGCGTCCCGTCTTTTTGGAATCCTTGAGACAAATATCCTTTAGTTGAATCCCTTTTTGCAATGGGAGAGCATCGTCCTCTGATTCGGAGCGAATCCCTTCTCGCAATAATTTCTCGAGCCGATCGCCTAAGGCAAGCATTTTTCCAATGCGCGTACCTTGCCTTGCGAGTCGTACTCCTGGGCGAGTGATTTTTAGGCCGTATAAAATGACTAAAACCAAATCTCCCGGAAGCAAGGATTTAGTCTCTACTAAGTTCATTCCCAACCAAAAAATCAGAAGAATGGAGCTTCCTAAAACTAAATGAACTAGAAGGGTGGTTTGGCCTTGGATGCGAACTACTGTCGCTTCGTGTTTGCCACTCGATTTATTCACTCGAGCGAAGACTGGATCTTCGTTGCTACCCCCCAGGGCTCCTTGGATTCGTGTTGCAAGCTTGCCCTCCTTTTTGCGCAGAATCCGATAACGATTGTAAAGTCTCCAGGTTCCCCACCATGTGAGCGAGGCAATCCCAATTCCAATCAGCAAAAAGACTAGGCCTAACTGCCACGAGTAACTAAACAGAACAATTGAGATTCCAAAAAGCAATAAGCCATTGGTGGCAAAATGGGTAATAAAGCCCTTCAAACCCGCCTTCAATCGAGCAGTATCACCAACCAGTCTGGCGACCAAGTCACCCGTAGAAATATTTAATCGCCGCGGATCTACGCGGCTTGCTGCGCGAAAACTTTCCGCGCGGATATCACGCACCCAAGCGATTGCAAAGCGCGCCACCCACAGACGTTGCTGATACTCCGCAAGCCCCAACAATACGCTTAAAGCAAAAAACACCATGCCAAGTTCGAAAGGACTCCAACTCGACGGAGTCCCCTCCCCTTTAATTAAATTATCCACCATTGCCTTAATCGGCAGCGGAAGAACTAAATGACAGGCCACCACCCCAAAAGAAGCCACCAGTCCGCGCCAGAAGGACTTCCTGTGAGGGCGAGCATAGGGCTTGAATGCCTTCCAAACACGTATCCACCTTCTCAGTGCCTCGGCTGGAGACAGTGCAGACTTTTTAGGAGCCGATTCGGAGGAGGTCAAAGGAGTCATCGGAGAGTGACAGGCATCAGCGCCTTGAGGGTAACCTCCATGGCCCCAAACTGCCCTCTCTAATCTCTGCGGCCATGTTCACCAAAGCGACGATTTCTACCTCCCAGTGCTTAGGAAGTTGGCGTAAGGAACGAATCTTGGCGCGCAATAACAAGGCACCAATTAAGTGCCAGGCAAAGCGATGGGGCTGGAGGAAGTCGTCATTCAAGGCCTCGCGATGGGCGCTTTCGATGCAAACCAAGGCACGTTGGGCGTGATCCAGCGGGAATTTCGTAGTTACTGCGCAGGAAAGAATATGCGCGCCAAGACGTCCCATATCAAAACAAGGATCTCCCAGGCACAAATCTTCCCAGTCAACAATCCCAAGTTTTTCGCCATCGTCCAGCATTTGATCACCAAACAAATTCGCATGAATGGCCCTTGGCGAATAGCGTTCCATTTCTGGAAGTCGTTGGCGCAGGCTTTCTAACAAAGATTCCACCGCGGCCTCGACGCCAGGAATAGCGAGGATTAACTCTTGAGATCCCTTTTCGATCGCTCGAAACTCGTCTTTAACCGTCCACTCAGGCAAACCTTCGATTGCCTTCAATTTGTGGAGGGTCGCCAAGCCATCGCCGCATCGTTCCCATAAATTTGAATCGCGAAACGAATAGCTTTTTGTAACTTGATCGCCAGCAATCTCGTTCATGAAAATTACATGGACGTCAGGGTCATAGGCAATCAGCTGAGGAACCTGGAAGGCAAACCGATAATCGCTTTGCAATTGACTGATGCGTTGCAAATCCTCCGCTGCAACTTTGTGGTCCTCCTTGGTGAATATTTTGAGGTACAAGCTTTCACCGTGGAAGGAATACCGAAACACAGCCCGTTTCCTGGGCACGAATCGAATCAGTTCTAGAGCATCTCGACAAGCGCTACTGTCCTTATGACAGGGAATCCCATGCTTCTTCAATAACTTCTGAAGTTTCCGGGGCCGAAGTAAATGCTTAACCTTTGACAGCCGAGGACTATTCGGAAGCAGTGTCATGACTGCATGAAACTCTGGAAGAAACAGCAATGGAGGCCCCTGAGTGAGAGGCGCAGAGCCTTCTTTTAAAGATTGGAACCTTGACTCCGCCTCCAACCGGCTTGAATAAATTTGAAGCGAAGCATATTCCCTTTGCGGCTTCAGCTTATTCGCGAACTCGCTTTCTGGAAATTCCAATTCAAGAACAAGGCGAGCATGACGCAAGGGCTTGTAGTGGGTTCGGCGTGTTTTAGCACCTATCGGAGAGGCAAAAACTCTCCCCGCTTTTTGCGGCATGTGTAGGGCTTCGTCATTCCAGGCCTTACGGATTTCTTGTAGAAGCAATCCTGAATCTCTTACCGCAAAAACGCAATCGCGGACAGGATCCGGGGTCGGGCGAGGTGATTTTAGATTCTTCATTACCAAAGGAACTCAACTCGAACTGACACCCCTTGAACGTTGCCAAATGATTGCAACTCGGAATATTCATAATCAAATTGAACCTTTAGGTCTTCGTTGAGATACCAATTCACGCCAAAGCTCGCGTTTCGTAAAACGCCTCCAATCACTTGGCCGCTGTCTAGATCCAGTTTTGATAACCGCGTTGCGACCTCCCAAGCACCTGCCCCTTCTTTCTGAGGGTGGAAAGGGGAAGCCACCGATTGACCTGAAAAACGCCCATTCTTGCGACTATATATCCGATGCTCTCCGGTTAGGAAATAACTTCCTTGGATGTAAAATCCGGGGAAAGTGACCGACCCTCCTCCTGGAAGTTGAGCTTTGGTTTGCAGCCATTCTCCTTGCAGCGAAAAGGGTCCCAACACGGTGGCTGCTTCTAAACTCAACATGGAAATCGAATCAACGGCGAACAGGCCGGTATCCACAATTATTGGGGATTGGTGAAGCTGCATGCCATCGGAAACCTGCATGAAACCATTATCCGGCTGACGCCTCGACAGGCTAATTCCAAGGTGTAGCAAACGGTTTCCCGTGCCTTCAAACCAAGGGAGAAAGGTGAAACGACCAGTAACCCCGGTTTCGTCTCCGAAAACACTGTCCTGGGCATCCCCACTGGAACTTGTTTCGCGGAAGACTCCAGTGGCCCAAGTGGCTTGCTTATGCCAAAGAGTATCTCCAACGGCAAATCCGGCATTACGGCTTGGAGTCAGGGAAGATGCTGAAGAGCGCTCAAGAAATGTTTGAGTACTACTACTATTCGATCGTTCGAGGCCAAAAGGTTCCTTGAAGTGACCGACTCGAAACTTACCGATGACCGGGATATCGCCAACCTCCACCCACATATCTCTCAGCCCTGACTTGTTCGAAGTAATGTCGAAGCTTGCCTTAAACTTAAGCCAATCATAGGTTTTACCGGAAAAGGCAAACCGAGTTCGGCGCAATTCTGCTCCATCCTGGAAAGTGCCCGCACTATTAATTACTTCTCCACCGGCGGCAAAGCTAGTCCAATCGAAGTCCATCTTTCCACCAAAACGTAAACGAAAACCCTCGGCGGGATTCTCAATCACGAAATCAGAAAGCGGTTCCCTTGCCATATCCGAAGGGAAAGACTGAGCTTGCTCCACGGCTTCTTGGGCAGTCAGCCCTGACAGGCCGATTGCGCTCAAAATTAAAACTAGAAGAATGCGGGGCATTGGGGGGGACTGTGGCGAAATGGTAGGCGAGTTCGGGGGCCAGCTGGCATTACTATATCCCCCACTGGTTTGCTCCAAGCGCTATTGACCGCCAGGATTTAGGAAGTCCATGATAAGGTATAAGCCAATGGGACGTGTACTGGCAACCCTCTTTGCTGCAACCATGCTTAGCTGTAGCGCTACCGTAACGGCTGATGCCTGGGGAGACCTCTCTTCGCGCCTAGCCCTGGCGCTGAAACAGGCCGGGGCGGAGCTGCAAACGAAGGTAAATCTTCCTTTTCAGCCAGGCTCTCCAGAACTTCTCAGCATTCATCTAACGGGGGAAACTGTCGCGCAAAGATTCGACCGCCAAGTTTTGGTGTGGCAAGGGCTGGATCGCTATTCCTTTGAAATGCAGCGCATTTTCAACAGCCGAGAAATAGAAGCCACCAAGGTCAAAGAAATTGCCCATGCCTTTCATGACTTGCATCGACAACTCCTTTTATCCGGGATTGCACCCGACTTAGGACTGAGTGTGGAAGCGCATAAAAGAATGGTGCAGAAGATCTTGCAGTCGCCGAACGTGGTCTCTTCCCTAGAATCCCTCCAGCCAGCAATAAACGTTCTTTGCACTCATTTAGCGAAAGCTTCCCTCTCCTTAACCATCGACCTCGACCATTGGCAGGATACCTGTTTACGCCAAATTGACTCGAAATGGCGCACGTCCCTAGATGGTTATGCTGTTTTGCTTTCGCGAAAGCGTTCTTTGGAGCAAGATATTGCTGCTCAGGCTGCTGGAGCGACGGGCCGAAAAGGTGATCCCGCAGGAGAGCTCTTAAAGGTAGAAACTTTACTGCGTAATAGCGAAGGGTGGAGAAACCTTTATTCCCAAGAACAAGAGATGATTGCCTTGGCTTTCCAGGCCGCGCGTACTCATGTGCAAAAAAATTCTCATGCGATTCTAGAATGGGGTATTGCCCACCGCGAGATCACCAAAGCTATTCGCTCTCATTCCGCCCATGCAAACACCCGCCTGCTCAATGCAAGTGCTAATGAGCTGGCCCCTAAAAGCTGAAACGAGACTACTCCTCGAGTAAACGACGAACCCGCGCATCGGGTTCGTGAGCTAGCAGGTATCGGATTTCCGCAGGAAACAAATCCTGTCTCTCTACGATGGCGCTTACCGCAGCCCGGCGAAGTAATGCGCTCTTTGAAGTGAGTGCATTGTGCAAAGTATCAAGAATTGATTGCTCCGACGGGACTCTGGTTCCAATCTCTATACCTTGCAACCAAAAGCCAAGATACCCAATTGCAGCCGTCCGAATCCGTGTGCTATGACCTTTCCACGAGAGTGGCAGCAACATAGATTGAACCCTTGGAGCCAAATTGCCTTCTGGCTCCGCCTGCGCAAGACCCGCAAGGATTTGCATGGCAGCCAAGTGAAGACGTTGACCTTCTCCCTCTTCCTTTTCCAATTGCTGTTGAGCAAAGGCCATTCTCTCAAGAGGTTCTTTGCCGGCCGCAAGAGCGCGAAAAGCGCTAACTCGCAGCCCCGTCAAATTACTTTGATTCGTATAAGTGGAGAAAAGCAAGTCATGGACGATTGGGTTCCTTTCAAAACTACAGACCCAATTCCACAAGCTTGCACGCACCTGTGCATCTTTTTCGCCCGCAAAAGATGCGCGCAAAACAGTGATGTCGGCATTGGTGCCTTCGCGGAGACGCAATGCTTTCACTGCCGCCAACCGGACTCCAGGAACTTTGTCGGAGCGTGCCACTCGCCATAAAGTGTCCGTGGTTTGCTGGTCCTGATAATCAGCAAGATCACGTACCGCCAGAACGCGGGAGCGAGCGCTCCACCCATGAAGGGCGCGTAAGTTCGTTGCGTTGGCTGGCTCGTGAACCGTCAACTTTGCTGGAAGGTAAACATGAGGGTCAAACTCAACCCATCCATCAAAGGAAGGGCCTGTGCTGACTGCAAAAACTTGATTCTCCTGGGTCACCTGAAAGCGTGTTTCACGCCATTGGCCGCCCTCGTACCAGCGCACATCCAAGGGGAATTCAAACGCAGCGGGAACTCCGCCGGCTAAAGATTGGGTTTGAATGACCTGAACCTCCAGCTCACGCCCGCGACGATTCCAAGACAAATCTAGTTCTGGATATCCCGGCGCATAAACCCATTGCGCAAAAACATTTCCAAAATCATGGCCACTGGCATCTTCTAAAGCCTGCTGTAAATCTTGGCTATCTACCGACCGATAGGCATGACGATGTAAATAGATCTTCAGTGCCTCCCGGAACGCATCTTCGCCAATGATGCCACGGAACAAGTTCGCACGTGCTGCGCCTCCGGGGTAAATCGTGCCATCGAAGAACAAATCCATTGGCAGGCGGTATTCCGTCTTCACCAAAGGACGTAGATTTTCATCGCGACATGCGCGCAGATATCCGTCGATGGTGTCGCCCATCGCAACTTGAAAATCGGCCTCGCCGTTACGGTGGCGGCGATAAAGCAAATTGAAGTAGGTTGCAAAGCCTTCATTCAGCCATGCATGAGTCCAATCCATGCATGTGACGATATCTCCAAACCATTGATGCGCCGCCTCATGCGCAACTAAACCCCAACTTGGATTGCTGGCCTGATATTCCGCAGAGTGCAAAGCGTTACGCGTGACCGTAGTCGCGGAAACATTTTCCATTCCACCAAAGGGGAAGTCCCGAACCGCCACTTGGGCGTATTTAGAGAAAGGGTAACGAAAGCCGGTGTATTCACTGATGAAGCCCAAAACCGCGCCAGTCTCCGAAAAGGATGCGGATAGAAGGTCCACATCGGCAGGTTCGCCTACATACCAAAGTGCGACATCTTCCCACCGATCCTCCAACTTCAGCAGCGGCCCCGCAGCGAAGGTGAATAGATAGGTAGGCATCTCTTCGTCCATGACCCAGGTGTCTACATAGGAAAATCCGTCGGCATCGAGTTCATGCTCAACCAAATCACCTGCGGCAACCGTAATCCAGCTTCGCGGAACGCGGGCGCGCAAAGTATGGGTCGCCCGATCAGCAGGGTTGTCGTTGCATGGAAACCAAAAACGCGCGCGCTGAGCCTCCCCTTGAGTATATACGTGTGGCGGATGATCAACGCCACTTTCGCTTGGTAGCACAAAATGCATACCCGCCAAAGGCGAGGTGCGATATTGAATGTCTAAAGTAATGACATCGTTAGCTGCAATAGGTCTGCCAAAAGGAATGACAAGAGTGCGCTTCTTGGAGAGGAAGGGCAGCACTTCGACGCGCGACAACTCACTAGTGACCCCAAGGATTTCCATGTCGACGGCATCCAGCACCACTTCTTTCAACTCGCGGGTGGCACGCAAGCGAATACGAGTAGTACCAACAAGCTCGGCGCGATCCGAACCAAGCTCAATCTCTAACCCGTAGGAGAGGGTGTCATACCCACGGTCCACCGGTGGGTGCAACAATGGAGCGGGCGGATCGTCGACCGCGGATTCCGATTGTGGCACCACGCATGCGGTGAACCCCAGTAGGAGTAGGCCTACAGGGAAAAGGAAATCAAGCTTTAGCCGATGCATTGTTATCTAGAGGTTCTTCCTCATTTGCATCGAGTACGCCTTCCCACCAACCGTCCAGGACACCGCCCTGACCAGTTTCATTAAATACCGCACCACCAAGGCCGGTCTTCTTGCGATGCGTTGCCGCGATTTCACGCAAGCGCGGCATAGCTGTTGCGTGCCCCAGTACTACCATGAAGGACCCCTGCCCACCTTCGGCAAGACGAGTTCCAAACAAACCAGCCATGCGGCCAGCGATAGTGAGCTCGGTACGCAGAGAATGCAGGTGGTCGTTCTTGAGACTGCACTTCTCTAGATAGGAGCGATGCGAGCTATTCAAAACGCGGCCAGATTCAGCGAGAAAATCTTCACGCTTGGTGCGGCCATAATCCTGCAAGTGCTGCAGCAATCGGCGCGCGCGCCCACTTTCACGGACGTGGTGTTCCGACAAAGCGCGATCGCGGTAATTCTCTTCTGGGTTCACCATATCCCGTAAACCTTCGTCGCTGGTCTTCTTAAATTTGTTCAAGAAGTCTTTGCCACCTTCCTTGGTTGGAACATGAGAACGCAAGCCGCCCTCAAACTCAGCTGGAGTCACTTGCCCCCAACCTCCGCGTTGCGATTGCTTGGCCTTACGCAACGCCACGTTCAAGTGTTCGAGCCCCATGCGAGCGCCGGTCATGGCATGCAGTCCCATTTCTGGGGCAGCTTTGCCTCCGCCGGCATCCACCGCGGCAACCACCACGTGTTCCGGCAACGGCAGCCACTGCATCACTGGGTCCAAACCATGTTCGATTGCCAACAGGCAACCCTTCTGAGCATTGCAGGAAGTGAGAGCTTGGGTCATCGGGATGGCCCGTCCCAAAACCTCCTTGTAGCCGTAAACAATGGCGCGCGCCACGCGAATGCCATCGACCCTTTTCTTATCCAGGCCGGTCGAGCCTTTGAATGCCAAAGCAATCGAAGTCGCTACAGCGACCTCAGAACCGAATCCCTCGCCATCTGGCATGCGATCCCAGATCACAAGTGTAAAGCCTTGTTTGGGCGTATTTAGCTGGTGAGTGCGACGCAAGCCGATCATCACCGCCATCATGTCCATCATCCAAGGCGCTTTATCTTCCTCAAACTGCGCTCTAAGCACCGCTAAGGAGCGTGGAGGGCCCTTTTTAGTGTAAATCGTTGGAATATGACCCTTCCATTCCAAATTTCCACCTTTTGCGGCAGGGCGCAAAAAACGAATATGGATGACATCGTCAGCGCGATTTTGAATGGCACTGTAGACCGAACGGCCGGTTGCCATGCTGACGGAGGCAGATCCCGGCAACTCGCTTGGTCCTCCGACCAAATCTAGGCACCCGGGAGCGCGCGTAAGCCACATGGGGGCATCGAGTTGCAGAATATCACCTGCGGCTCCTTTGAGCAGCGAGGAGAATGGGAGCAGAGACGGGGAGAGGGCGGGTACGGGCACTGGAATTCCTGAGAATTTTAGATTCCTTGGAAGGGTAGTGTTATCGCTCCGCGCAACCAAAAACGCAACCCTCACATGTGGAAATCATCGGGTATGATTCCCTGAGGCGCAATCCCCGCGATGACTTCATTAGCGCGCCTCACTGTAATAGCATGCGTTCAGCCCTCAAATTTAGTGCCCTTAGCCTCATGGCCCTCCTACCGGTGGCCTGTGGTTCATCCGGAACATCTAGTGCCCTCGGTGGCATTGGAGCCGGAGCCAACGCCGGTGCAGGTCTCGGCACCAGCGACATCTTATTCGCTGGCATTCTCGCCGCAGACGCCATCAACCCCAACGAAGTTACGGTGACCTGGCCAGATGCAGTCATCCTTCCTTCCTTAGGTGGCGCCATCACCATGCGGTATCAGGTTTATCGCGCCCTGAATGCAGAGGCTGCACAGCTTGAATCCTCTTTAGTCTTCACCACGGAGCCTGGCGTCACCAGCTTCGTCGATGTAGGTCTTCCAGATAACACCACGCTTTACTATCGCGTGGTCGCACTCGACACCGATGAGCGCTTCTCCCTCACCACCAAGGTGACCAATGCGCGCACCCCTGCCGAATATGGTCCAGGCACAGTGAACTACGATACGCAAATCCTGCCGTTGTGGTCCACGCCTATGCCTGGCGATCCATCCACGACCTGCTTGACCTGCCACACCACTCCAGGCGCTGGTCGCCTTGACCTCAGCACTTTGCAAGGCGTACTCGCTGGCGTCGGAACTTTGCAGAACCCAAACAGCTTCGTCATCCCTTATCAGGGCGATGCATCCTGGGCAGAGTTCATTGGCCGCATGTCGACCCTCCCAGTTCTATTCCAGCACCTGCCTTACCTCACTGCACCAGAGGGATTGGCCGCTATGGAAACCCCAATCAAAGCTTGGGTTTCGGAAGGCGCTCTAGCAACTCCAGATGGGTTCCCCCCAGTCTTCGAGTTTGCTGACGAGCAATTGGCTGGAACCTACTTCGGTTCCTTCGACGACTTCGAAACCGTGCGTGTGACTTTCCCACATGCCTTAGATCCAGAAAGTCTTCCGTTCAACGGCTCGGTTGCTGGCCAGCTGGAATACGCTGTTTACGCAGGAGTAGATTCAGCAAGCATCGTTTGGGATAAGCCTGCTGCCTTGATTACCGTCGACCTCAACCAGGCTACGCAAGCAACTGTCAGTGGAACCTTCAAGTGGACCCTCAGCGACACCCTCGTGGCTGTCATCCGTCCGCTCGATGCTGCCGGCCGTGGCGTTCCATTCGATTTAGAGGCTTACGATCCCGCAACCGCAACGGCTCAAGAGCTGGAAAACTTCCGCCTGCGCATGCGCAACCAGGCTGCCAACGAGCGCGAGATGTTCATCTCTCGCTAAGGACAAACGCCTTAAGCAATCCTGAACGTAGAGTCGTTATCCCTTCGGGGATAGCGGCTCTTTTTTTGCCGCCTGCTCTTGCTTGAAGATATGGATTTCTTCGATGAGTGCATCCACCATGTCGGCTTCCGGGACGATGCGCACTTGCTTGCCGTTGCGGTATAGGATTCCTTTTCCTCCACCACCAGCAATGCCGATGTCCGCCTCACTTGCTTCGCCCGGACCGTTCACAACGCATCCGAGTACAGCGATTTTCACTGGGACATTTTCTCCCTCTAGGCGCTCCTCCAACTCATCCATCAACGCTTCAAGATCAATCTCGATGCGTCCGCAAGTTGGGCAGCTGATGAGTTCTGGACTCGTCACCCGAGCGCCCGATGCTTTCAAGATATCGAACGCGACCGGAATTTCCGCTTCTGGATCTCCAGTCAAGCTAACTCGAATCGTATCGCCGATGCCATCGAGTAAAAGAGCGCCAAGCCCTACTGCAGACTTTAGAGAACCGTATCCAGGGCGACCAGCTTCGGTGACTCCAAGGTGGAGTGGAATGTCGGTGGCCTTGGCAAACTGACGGTTCGCTTCCAACACTGTGGTGGTATCGGTCGACTTCAGTGAAACCACAAAGTTTGTGAAGCCCATGTCCTCTACCGTTTGGCAGTGACGCATCGCAGACTCCACCATCGCTTCTGGCGACGGCCAGGTGTACTTCTCGAGTAAATCTTTTTCGACCGACCCGGAGTTCACCCCAATACGCAAAGCAATGCCCGCAGCGTCGGCGGCTTTCACCACTTCTCGCACGCGATCCAAGCTTCCGATGTTGCCCGGATTCAAGCGCACTTTGTCCACACCAGCATCAATCGCACGTAGGCCTAAACGATGAGTGAAATGAATGTCTGCAATCAAAGGCACTGGACAATGCTTGCGGATTTCCGGCAGCGCGTCGGCGGCGCGGTCGTGGTTTACCGTAACGCGCACGGCTTCACATCCAGCTTCTACCAGAGACTCGATTTGAGCAATGGTTGCGGATGCATTTTCCGTGTCAGTGCAAGTCATCGACTGCACGAGGATGGGGAACTCGGAACCGAGTTTTACATCACCTAAGGTGACGGTGCGGGTTTTGCGTCGCGCCATGGAGGCTCATTGTAAGCGGGTGCGCAACCTCCGGCCCAGGCCTATAAGCTGATTTAGCTTAGGCCAGCCAGGCATCGTAAGCTGCCACGCGCCGCACCCAGGCTTGGGTGTTGGGGCAGACGTCGGCAGCGATGGTGAAATGCTTAGCGATGACAGGGCCGAAAAAGGAAGCCTGAATGACCGGGTGCTCATACATCACGCAATAAATCAAAAGACTGGCGAGAGTGATATCGGCTGCGGTCAAGGTATCGCCGACCAACCAATCGCGCTTTTGCAACGGCTTCTCAAGGACTTGCATGTGCTCGATGAGTTTTTCCCGTGCGGCCGCTACATTTTCCTTGGTGGCCTCCATGCGTCCAAGGGCAATCATGAACACCGCGCCGAGGCTATCGCTGACACCGTAGCGCCCAAAGGTCTCCCACTTCTCCACCTTTTTCATCCACTCATAATCCTGTGGGAATAAGCCCGGACCTGGATAGTTGGCGTGCAGGTAGCGCAAGATAGCGCCCGAATCGAACATAGAAACGCCCTTGTCCTCATCTTGCAACACTGGAGTCAAGGTTTGGTTACTAGCGGCAAGACATGCGCTCCGATCCTCTGGGTTTTGCGGCAGTTCCTCATACGGAATACCCATGTACCCGAGGGCGACACGGACTTTGACGTTGTTTGGCGAGGGAACGAGAGTGAGGAGCTTGATCATGAATTTGACTATCCAGTGACTGGGATGGGTTTGCCATCGCCACCGATGGCTACATAAGTGACTTTGGCGACGGTCACAATCACCTCTACCCCAGGCCGGTCACGGCGCTCTACAAGTACATCGACTTGTACTGTCACCGATGTCCTGCCCACCACTGGTTTGCAGGTGTAAAGCGAGATCAAATCGCCCACGAACACCGGAGCAATGAACTTAATCGAATCCATGGCCACGGTCACGTAGCGGCGGTGCGGGTTGATGCGCCGCATCGCGATTTCCCCAGCTTGGTCAATCAAGGAAAGGATGACGCCACCGAAGATGGTTCCGGCAGGGTTTGTGTCCTTCGGAAGTAGGGTGGTGCGCAATGCGAGATCGCCATCGCTACCACAACGTTCGTTGTTGTTGGAATCAGTCATCGAGCCAGTGGTTCAGTGTATCCGCAGTGTATCCTCGGACAATCTCAAGGCGTCCGGGGAAAAAATGCCCAACATCCTCCACAATTTGGATCTTTGATTGATGCGATTCCGCCGGCCCCATCTTATTGAAGTCGACAAACTCGTCTGCAGTACCGGCCAAAAAAGCGCTGGGGGAAGGCCAGGCATCGGATTCTGGCCAGGAGTAGAAGTTGGTTGGCCACGCAACTGCCATATATCCAGCGGTCTGTTCGTGGAGACGAATGCCAAGGTCGAGGCCGACGCGTGACCCAAAGCTAAAACCCCAAATGAAAATGGGAAGGCCGGGGTACTGCGTTTCGAGCCAATGATATGCGGCTTCCGCATCGTCGATCTCGCCTACACCTTCATCGTACTCCCCTTCCGAACGACCTACTCCACGAAAATCGATGCGTAGCGCAGCACACCCCGCCTCCAGCGACCCAAGTGCTCCATGGCGCACTACATTGTTTTGCCGGGTGCCGCCATGCACAGGATGAGGATGAAGATGCAAAACCGCTGCACGCGCGGCTTCGGCTGGCCGCTCAAAGGTGGCGTCGAGCTTGCCGACTGGTCCGTCTAGGAGCAGGCGTTCCGGCGGTGGAGTTTTTAGGTCGCGTGGCATGGTGTGTTATTTGGAACGGGACATTGTCGCCTCGCGCGTTCGCTTGCTAAACTGATTTTGTGGAATGGTTTGCCACCTTAATGACGGATATGCCCTTAGACGAGCGACGCTTTCACGGCGTTTTACGCGACGTTGCGCATAGTTCACTTGCAGGTGGGATTCGCCCGCGCGGCATGGCGGCTTGGCATTCCTTTGGCAACGCCGAATGCGACTCCGATGTACGCGATTTAGAGGTGCGTGTGTTGCGCGCGACGGAAGCGCCGCCATCGGCATTGCATGAACTAGAGATTGCTGGGTTCCGCACAGCCTCTGCTTTGGAGTTTCTAGTTCCACCAGAGGAAGAAGCCTGCCTGGAAGCTTGGGCACTTGTCGCTTTGTATGCCGAACAGCTTTATGGGTGGGTCCTCACCCGACATTTGGATTTTGAAACCGCCGCTGCAATCATCGGGAGTGAAAACGGCTTGATGCACGTGCCCCTCAATGGTGGTCATGGCCGTAAAGCTGTCTTGGTTTCTGCAGAAAGCTTAGTGCGGTTAACCTCATGAGTATGCCGCAACGTATTTTTCTCGGCTGGGATAGCCCAACCTTGGAACGCGCAGCCGATTGGCTGTTAGAAAAGTTTGGCGAACAACTTGGTGAAGTGACCATGGTGCTGCCTGGCCGACGCGCCGGGCGGCGCTTGATGGAATTGCTGTCGGAGCGTGCGCCACTCCATTGGACTCCGCCAACCTTCTCCACCTTGGCGCAGGTTTCCGATCAACTCACGCCGTGGACTTTGGCCCGAGCCGGCGATCCGTTGCGCAATCTTGCATGGATTGCAGCGCTGCAAGAAATTTCTGCCGAGGCGATGCAGGATTTAATCCCGCATGCGCCTCTATCCAAAGACTTGGATGCCTGGTGGCCAGTTGCAGAAATGCTGCGTACCCTACATTCGGAACTTGCAGCGGAGGCACTTTCGTTTCACGATGTTTTGCAAAAGGCCAATGCGGAAGATCAGCCTCGTTGGGAAGTTCTCGCAAAAGTGCAGGACCGCTTTGCTGAAATACTGCAGCAGTGCGATAGCGCTGACCCGCACCTAATGCGCCTGCGCACGCTCCATAATGGCGTAGTCAAGGACTTGCCCGGCTCGATTGTTATTCTCGGCTTGCCAGAAGCCAACGCACTACAACGTGGCATGTTGCAATTGATGCAGCAACCGTGGACGTCCTTGATCGCAGCGCCAATAGAACTTGCAGATCATTTTGATGATTTTGGTTTTGTCATTCCTGCACTCTGGGAACAACGACCACTTAGCATCGAACAGAATCGCGTCACCATTTGCGCCGACGCCAAGCAGCAAGCAGAGAAGGTCTTGGAGCGCTTGCGCAAGTCACGTGGTGAATTTGCCGCAGAAGAAATCACCTTAGGCGTTTTAGAAGAGGCACACCTTCCAGCTTTGGAATCTGTGCTAGCACGAGAGGGAGTTGGCGTACACGCTCCGACTGGCTTACATGGATCCCGAACGCCATTAGCGCATTTACTTCAGGTGGTCGCTGCATGGTTGCAGAACCCACAGGCGGAAGAGTTGGCGTCGGTACTGCGCCATGTCGACATAGAGTCGTGCCTGAGCCATGAATTAGAGAAGCCCGTGGATGCAGCGGCGTTGGATGCTTACCGCAGCGAACACCTTTCTCTACAGGCCGGACCGCACTGGTTAAGCCCTAACCAGAAACGCAAAGTTTCCATCGCGCAACACAAGACTCTTCATGCCCAATTCAAGAGCGCCTGGAGACTCACTGAAGATTTGCGCTGCCCGGCTATGCCGCCAAAGGAGTGGGCGCCGGTACTCGTTTCTTGGCTTTCCAAAATGTATGCATCGCGGGAACTTGACCGCAGTCAAGAATCTGACCGACGTCTTGGCAGTGCGATGGAATCTTGCGCCAACATTCTGCAAGCTTGGAACACACTGCCAGAAAAGGGACCTACAACCTTTCGTCTGACTGGCGCGGAGGCCTTGCGATTATTGCTACGGGATTTATCTGCAATGGAAGTACCGCCCGGGCGCTCCGAGGCGACTTCCATGGATGCCATCGGTTGGTTAGAACTGCCACTTGATGATGCTCCCGCCCTCATCATCACCGACTTCCAAGAAGGGAATGCTCCGGCAACCCTGCAAGGCAGTGCGCTTTTGCATGCAAATTTGCGTAAGCATTTAAACATGCCAGACGATGCAAAACGTTGGGCACGGGATCGTTACCTGGTCGAGTGGTTGTTGGCATCGCGAGGCGAGGGAGACTGGCCGCACATTTACCTTTGCCGCAACAAGATTGACGGCTCTCCTCTTCAGCCCAGCAGATTTTTGTTTTTAGGGGAGGAGAAGCAGATCATCGAGCAAAGTTGCGCCTTGTTTGCTAGTGAATCCGAAGTCAACGGGAGCGAGGGCCATGAACTGCCATCGCCAACCAATCTTCCAGGTCCGAGGAAGGGTTTGGAATTTGAAACCGATGTATTTTCCTGCTCGCGCTTGAATGGATACCTCGCTTCGCCCTACTCCTACTATCTCAACCACGTCCTTGGGTTGACCGATAGTGATGATCGCGCTCGCGAGCTGGATCCCTTACATTTTGGAATTCTTTTGCACGATGTATTAGAGCGCTTTGGAGCCGACGAAACCTTGCGCCAACTTCAAGATGAAGAAGAAATTCGTAAATCTGTAGTTGCTCTACTTCATCAAGAAGCGGCGCAGCGTTACGGCGACCATCCTCGCTCCTTGGTCAAGCTGCAACTAATGCAAGCAGAGCACCGACTGGCGTTGTTTGCCAAGGAGCAAGCGCTTGTCCGTGAAGACGGGTGGGAAATCCATGCCGTCGAATGGTCGCCAGAAGGGGAATCCGTACCGTTGGAATTCGAAGGCGTCTCCTTTCGCGTGCGCGGTCGCATCGATCGCATCGACCGTCGTGACCTTAGAGGTGTTGTGGAATGGCGCATCATCGATTACAAAAGCGGCGATAAAAAGCGCAAGAAGGGTGATTGTTGGATGAAGGTGAAGAAGCAGTGGAAAGACATCCAACTTGCGATCTATCCTTACTTGGCCCGTGGCATCACTGGAGGGCGCGGCCCTGCCACAGAAGGCGATACAGTTTCCGTGGTGTACTGGAATCTTGGCGCGCATGAAAGCAGTCATGGCATGGATGGGTTCCATCTCGACGAAGACATGCTTGCCGCTTTGGAGACGCAACTCGCAGAAGCCGTGCGCGGCATTCGGAACGCTGAGTTCTTTCATGAGGGGCAGCCGAAGCGTCACCGCAGTGCATTCGTCATGCGCTGCATGGGAGAGGGCTTACTGGCCTCCACCGATGCTGGCGAAGAAGATACTGAGGAGGAAGTGTCGTGAGCTTGCCGCCAAGCTTGCGTTCCTCCGTCTTGTTGGCGTCGGCGGGCACAGGAAAAACATTCCAGCTTTCCAACCGATACTTGGGATTGGTTTTACACGGTGCCCCGGTAGAGGAAATTTTAGCCTCTACCTTTACCCGCAAGGCTGCCGGCGAAATCTTGGACTCGATCCTCGGACGCTTGGCCAAAGCATGTGCTGATGAAAACGCACGACAAGAACTTGCTGTTTTCTTGGGTATCCAAGGTGAGTGGTCTCAGGCCGATGCCGTAGAACTCTTGCGCACTTTGCTGCGACGCCTACCACAACTTCAAGTTGGAACGCTGGATAGTTGGTTTCAGAAGCAAGTCGGCGCGGCTGCCTTGGATTTGGGCTTACCTTTCGGGTGGCGCTTGGCCGACATTCTCGATCAAAAGGATTTGCACCAACAGGCGGTCGAGAAAACCTTGAGCGATCTACCGCCACGGCAAACCAATGAACTGCTCGCATCTCTGCAAAGTGGACGCCAAGGGCGCAGTGTCCTGAAGAAGACAGAGGATGAATTGGAATTGGCCTCCAAATGTTGGGAGGCCTGTGGTGAGAATCTTGCCGCATGGGAATTGCTTGCCGATGTAATGCCACCCAGCGAAGAGGCCATGCTGCAAACGGTTGATCTTCTGCGCAACTATGTCATCCCCACCACTGCCAAGGGTGCGCCAAACAAGAACTGGAAGAATGCCTTAGACCGATGCATCCTGGCGGCGGAATCGCGTGACTGGGTTGCCATCATGCAGGGCGGATTTATGGAAAAGCTTGCCAACGGGGAAGAGAAATTCTCAGGCAAAGAGATAGAGCCCACCACCCTACGACCGATTCTCGACGTCGCTGCGCGCGCCATTCTGCATGACTTTCATTTGGGTACTTGTGCCATGCGCGATCTCGCTGCAAGGTATGCGGGAAACCGCGCAGGCCTGCAGGAAGAATCTTGCCTGCTTGGTTACGACGACTTCCCCAAACGCCTTGCGGCTTGCGACCCCCAAGATAGGGATCGATTCGTAGAACGTTTAGGTGCCACCTCGAAGCACTTGTTACTCGACGAGTTCCAGGACACTAGTGTCGGGCAGTGGAGGGCGCTGGAGCATCCGGCGAATCATTCTGTCGCAGCCGAAGCCAAGGACGGAAGCGGAAGCCTATTCGTGGTGGGCGATGGTAAACAAAGCATTTACGGATTCCGCGAAGGAGAACCGCGGCTGCTTCATGGGATCAGCGAGTGGTATGGAATTGAAGCCAAGCAAATGGCGGTGAACTATCGCTCCGCACAAACGGTGTTGGATGCCGTGAACCATACTTTCACTGGAATTTCCGAAGCGTATGACCTCGGCGACTCCAAGGTCCTTAGCCTTGGCCTACACCCGTGGAAGGAATATCCCGAGCACATGGCTAACCGCAAAGAAAGCGGGTCCGCTCGGGTGATCGAGGTGAATGGAGATCGTCCAGACACAGGCGCAGATACTGAGGCCACAATTATTTCGCGCGTGACTGACCTCTATTGTCAAAACCCAACGCAGCGCATTGGGGTTTTGGTGCACAGCAATAAATCGGTCGCGCGTTTGCTTGCACAACTTACTGCGCGTTTCATTCCAGCGTGTGCTGCTGGCGGTAACCCATTGGTGGACGCACACGCGGTCGACGTCACCCTCTCCATGTTCCAGCTTGCTGACCATCCAGGCGATACCGAAGCTTGGTTTCATGTGGCCACTTCTCCACTGGCGGATTTCTGGAAAGTCCAGTTTCAACCCGGAGATTCGTTAAGTACCGATGCGCGTAAGTTATCTCGTCGCATCCGCAAACGTTTACTGCAAGATGGGTACGGCGATCTCCTACACAAAATACATCATCACCTTTGCCAAGCAGAGGCCTTTGATCCGTGGAACTTGCAACGCTTTGGCCAGCTAGTTGAGCTAGGCCGCACTTGGGATGCCCGCAGTGACTTACGACCATCGCGTTTTTCTGACATGGTTAGGGAACAACGCGTTGCATCCATGCATGCTGGCAAGGTGGAAGTCATGACCGTGCACCAGTCCAAGGGCTTGGACTTCGATACTTGCGTGGTATGGGTGAAAGCTGGAACCCGCCGCCCCGCCGCCCTATTTGCAAGCCGGCCTGATCCACGCAAACACGCAACTGGTGTGGGCAGAAACCCGTCTGCGGCAACCCTCTTGCTTGCCGAGCACTTACATCAGGATCGATTTCTCGACGCTTTCTACACTAAGGAATCGGGCGATCTCAATGAAATGCTTTGCGTGTTGTATGTGAGCATGACGCGTGCCAAATTTCACTTGGAACTTATCCTCCCAACACCAGCCGCCAATCCCAAGCATCAGCGCCATTGGATTCGCGCTGCCGATGTGGTTCGTCGCATGTTAGTGACGCAAGCCTCCCCTGCCGAGCTACCTGATGCCGAGCCACATGACCCCTGGAAAGTAGTTTGGCAAACTCACGATTTTGTCTCTTCGCACAACACCCAGGCTTTGGCTGCTCCACGCATTGGAGATGAAGCTCCGACCCAAGCCACTGCGGCTGCCGCTCCCCTTTTCGCCGAAAGTAATAGCACGCGGTCACTTCCGCGATGGACCCCATCTTCCGCTGAAAAAGAAGGCGGTGTCATTGCCGCATCCTCGCTGTTCGCCGATGCCTCCGGTTCTGCCCGACGTCGCGGCACCGCCATCCACCGCTTGTTCGAAGACATTGTGTGGCTTGAGGATTATGCGCCAGACAAATCGGCCTGTAAGTTTGCTTTGATGCAACTGCATCCGGCGCCATCGGCCAGCGAAGCTTCACAGTGGATAAAGGGCTTTGAGCAGTGCATAGCGCAACCGGGCGTGGTGCAAGCCATGTCGAAACCAAAGGACCTCCCCACCGACAGTGAACTTGAAGTCTTGCGCGAACGTCCCTTCGCGGTAAAGACCATCGACTCCCACGGTGCGACAGTCATTTTGCAGGGCATTTACGACCGCGTAGTTTTGCATCGCGAGGCCAGCAAAGTATGCGCTGCTGAAGTTATCGATTTCAAAACAGGAACCGCGCCGAAAGACGGAATCATCCCAGAGACCTACCAGCTGCAACTCGATGCCTACCGCAGGGCTTTGTGCGTGCAGCATGAGCTAGAGACGAACGCGGTAGTGTGCCGACTACTGTATGTAGATTCCGGCGTACTTATATAGCCGACACTACGAAAAGCATGATGCACAGAAAGATCATCGCCCAGTAGAGTTTGCGGCTAACGCCTAAGCGCAAAGCCATGTAGATATGTGCGTATTCCGTGGGTGAAGCGCCCATGGTTTTCTTATGCAATGCAGGGGACAATGAAAGTCGCTTCTGCAGAATCCGCCGGCAAGCTCTTCTAGCAAAAGCGTTGCATGCGAATCTGAAGAGGGTGCCCTAATCTTCCCGCGACGCCGCTTCCAAAATACTCGGCCACAGCGGAGCTTCCAACTCCATCAAAGCACCTGTAAACGGATGCTCGAAAGCGAGCTTCCACGAATGCAGGGCTTGATGATCCATATCCAGCAACAAGCGGTCTTCATCCGTCAAAGTTTTCTGAATGTTGCGCAGGAACAAAGCATCGCCGCCTAGGTAAAGCTTGTCGCCCACAATCGGGTATCCAATTGCAGCAAGGTGCACGCGAAGTTGGTGTTGACGTCCGGTTTGCGGATACAACTCCACCAGAGTGCGTTTCTCTAAACGTTTCCGCACTTTCCACTTGGTGACCGACTTCCAGCCATCGCCATCTTTCTGCACCCCAATGCGCAGACGCACTTCCGAATCGAAGTCCTTGCCAAGCGGGAGGTCGATGACACCCTCGTCTTCTTCCATGACTCCCTCAACCAAAGCGAGATAAGCCTTCTTCACCGTGCGCGCCTCAAACTGTCGGCCCATGCGCGTGCGGCTTAGCTGATCCTTTGCCGCAAGGACCAAACCAGTGGTTTCGCGATCCAAACGGTGGCACAAGGTTGGCATGTCTTGCGTTTTCCCATACAGCGCCGTGTGGCGCACATGGATCTGCTGAATCACCGAGTCCAAAAGATGCCCATGCGATGGATGGATATTCATTCCCGGCTGCTTACTCACCGCGATGAGCTGGTCATCTTCATACACCACCACGAGATCAGTGGGATCCTCGCCATCGGCTGGCTCTTCGTGATCTTCGTGACCTGGCGCATCCAAACGCACCACGACCTCTTGCCCGGTGCGCAACTTTAAGCCGGAACGAATGCGGCCGACCTCAGCTTGTTGCGGATCTTTGTGTGGTAATACCGTCACTGCACCCTCTTCAATCATGCGCTTGATGCCAGTGCGCGAACGCCAATCCAAACGCCCGGACAAAAATCCATCCAAACGCTCGCCGCTTTCTGGACTTCCGATTTCAAAACGCCACTCTTGATACGGCAAACTCAAATCGCGTTGACCGCGACGACGTTTACGTTCTGGAAGTGGACGTGCCATGTGCAAAAAAGAAAAGCCTCAGCGCACGCGGCACTGAGGCTTTATTGGAACCAAACCGCTACTTAGAAGCGGGCGTTGCGACGGATACGCTCCGCGCGCTTAATGGTCTGCATGCGCTCTTTCTTCTCGAGGCGGCGTGCGGTGGTCGGCTTGGTGAAAAAGGAACGCTCCTTCATGGAAGTGAATAGCCCAGACTGATTACACTGACGCTTAAAGCGACGGAGTGCGGCTTCTAGGGACTCGTTCGGACGGACTTGGACCTTGATCATCTACAAAAACTTCTTTGGTTTCTTACCGGGTACCCGGTTTCGGGCCGAATAGTCTATCGGCCTCCCTGGATTCCGTCCACAGCTCCTCGAACCTTGTCTGCCAGATTTACGAATTCCCCTGATGCCTCCGACTCCCATGAGTCGATCGAGGGCCAGGTCGTCGCCATTATCTTCCATAGTGAGGACAGTGGGTTCGCTGTTATCAGCCTTTTGGTCGATACCGACGGCACCCCCAAGGCCACCACCGCAGCCGGCAAACTTGGCCAAGTCCATGAAGGCGAGTTTCTTAAACTCCATGGCCGCTGGAAGGAGCATCCTAAATTTGGCAAGCAATTCCAGGCCCAGTGGTCGGAACATACTAGTCCCACAACACTTACAGGACTCGAAAAATATCTCGGGAGCGGGGCATTCCCCGGTGTTGGCGCTGACATGGCCAAACGTTTGGTTGCCCACTTTGGCGAACATACGCTGAAAAACCTGGAAGGCAGTTCCGAGAACCTCATGTTGGTCCCTGGGATCGGCCCGAAACGCGCCGAAGCCTTGGCAGCTGGATTCCGTGAAGGACGAGATCGGCACCGTGTGCTTTCTGAGCTCCGAGGCTTTGGCTTGTCATCTAACCATACCGGGGCCTTGTATGAACGCTGGGGAGCTGCGGCAGTAGAGAAGGTGAAAGAGGATCCATACGCCCTGGTTGGGGATTTACGCGGGGTCGGATTTCAAACCGCGGACCGCATTGCCATCACCGTAGGCATTCCACGGGACAGCGCGGTGCGTGCACGTGGGGTGCTAGTTCATCTACTGCGCGAGGCCAGCCGCGAAGGCCATGTCTGCCTGCCAGAAAGGATGGTGCTGGAGAAGCTGGATCAACTCGGCCTCAGCCAAGATTCTGTAATCGAAGGAGTGCAAGGCGCAGTGCAAAGTGGCCGGGTCATTTTGGTGAAACTAGACCCCACTGGCACCAATCCACAGGACCAAGCTTTTTATCTAGCCGAGTTGGAAGAAGCCGAAGCCGGCTTGGTGGAAGAAATCCATCGTCTGCTTGAACCCAATGCCGATGCACTTGCCAGTCAAGACCAGGTGCTCAAGGCGATCGAACAAACTGAATTTCGCCCTGATGAAAGCCAACGCCTAGCATTGGAGATGGCGTTAAGCGCAAGCTTTTCGGTGATCACCGGCGGGCCTGGAACTGGAAAAACAACTACCCTCCGCTTGCTCTTGGACATCCTTGATCGAGTTGGTTCGGTTACGGTGAAACTTGCTTCCCCCACTGGACGTGCGGCGAAACGTTTACATGAAGCAACAGGGCGCGAGGCCGGCACCATACATCGCTTGCTGGGGTTTGATCCGGCACACGGGGGATTCCGCCACAACTCAGAGGACCAGTTGGTTCTAGATTATCTCATCATCGACGAGGTCTCGATGATGGATCTCCCCCTGGCCTATGACTTGCTGCAAGCGGTGCCAGATGGTGCGCGCGTTTTACTCGTGGGCGATGCCGACCAACTTCCATCGGTCGGACCAGGCGCGGTTTTGCGCGACTTGGTGGAAATCCAAACCATTGCAACGACACGCTTGCAACGCATTCATCGTCAAGGTGAAGACTCCGGCATCACCGAAGCTGCCCACGCAATCCTGCACGGTGCAATGCCGGTGTCCTCCAGCAGCGGGGACGGCCGTGGCGATTTCTTTGTCAGCTACCGCGAAGACCCGAACGAGGCATCCGACTTGGTCGAGCACATCATCGCCGATCGGATGCCCGCCAAGTACGAGATTGATCCACTCGAAGATTTACTCGTGCTTTCTCCTATGTACCGCGGTGTTCTAGGTGTCGACGAATTAAACCAACGTTTAAGCGCACGCCTGAATCCAGACGGCAAGGGATTTGAGTGGGCAAAAGGTTTGCGCGTGGGCGACCGCATCATGGTAGTAAAAAATGATTACGACCGTGAAACTTTCAATGGCGATACCGGCGTGGTTACTTCCATCACCAAGGATGAATTAATCGCGGAAATCGATGGCTGGGTGCAATCCTATGGCCCCGGCGACATCGATAACCTAATCCCCGCCTACTGCGTGACCGTTCACCGCTCGCAAGGTTCGGAATCACAAGCCGTACTCATCGTGCTCGGCAATACGCATTACCCGATGCTGCGCCGTAATCTCCTTTACACCGCAGTCACGCGTGGCAAAGAGTTGGTGGTTTTAGTCACCAGCAAAAGTGCGCTGCGCCGTGCGGTGCAAAACGATCAAGAGAGTCTGCGCTACGGCGGTTTACGCGCGCGACTCAGTTAAAACTCTAGTCTTTGACGAA
Organism: Planctomycetota bacterium; assembly: GCA_045047305.1. GTDB lineage: Bacteria > Planctomycetota > UBA1135 > UBA1135 > UBA1135. Next base: position 27,480 of record JASFYO010000058.1, read on the forward strand.
CTCAAAGGCGCCATTGGGCAGCAAGTAAAGGATGAGCATTTTCCCGCCACTTACGGTTGGTATGTGCACCGAACCTTTGCCATAAACCACCCAGCCTTCAGGGTTGCCATCGAAGGTCGGGTTACCCTCAAGAGCAAAGCATAAATCGATTTCACCCTCTGGGTGGCGATGACGCGGTCCAGCTCCGTTCATCAAAACCGCGTCAGAACTGAAGTTTAGAGTCTCTTCCGACTGCTTAAACACGCGCGAGTAACGCAATGGATCTTTTCCATTATGGACCAAACGTCCGGCATTCATTTCTTCCAACATATGCTCACGCAAAGCCTGAATTGGAGCGCTGTCTAGGGGAAACTCCGCCGCTAAGGCCTCACGCGCGACATCGGGTTGATCTAGGTCGAGGTTGGCGCAAAAGGAAAGCAGTGGCTGAAGGGAGGCGGGATCGAGTTTCATGTTTCTAATTAGTCGAGGGCGTAACCGAGCTCGGCTAAGGCAGCCGTTTCTTTCGGCGAAAATGCGCGCTGCGGAATCGACGGATAAAGGTCCAGCTTCATCCGCTCGCGAATGAGGTTCATGAGAATCTCAGCCTGGTCTGGATTTGCAGCCAGCACGTTATCTACTTGATTGGGATCGAGGTCGAGACGAAACATGCGCAGCGCTGTGAGTTCGTATTCACCGATCTCGGATTCCCCTAGAGGCAAACCCTTCTCATCCAATTGCGTATCTAAGTAACGCATGAAGGTGTGAAGCATCCACGGACCTTGTTGCATCGCTACGCGATCAATCATCACGGCCATGCGAGGGCGGGCTTGCTCAGAATCGGAGCTCAACACATTGCGTCCATCAAAGTTGTCGGTGCCAAGCCCGGCTAGATCTAACAAAGTAAATCCTGCATCAATCAGCTCTGGAACTTGTTTCAACTCGCGAGGTGCAATTCCTGGGCCTGCCACAACAAAAGGAATGCGATACTCCTCCTCGTACAAGCTTTCGCCGTGCTCCACGTTACCGTGCTCACCGAATCCTTCCGCATGGTCAGCGGTGAACAAAATGATCGTCGGGCGTCCACTTGCTTCAACCGCATCAATTAAACGTCCGACTTGTTGGTCGAAGAAAGCAACCTCTTCCTTATACAAGCCATGCAAGTATGCCCCGCGCTCGCCGCTTTCTGTTGTGACACCACGATGGAACTCATGGCTTAAACTCACTCGCATGTCGAAAGCATCCGTCACGCTTCGACCATAACCCTCTGGAGTCATGGCTTCAGTAGCCAAAAGGTCTCTAAATTCGGCAGGCGGGATATACGGCGAATGCGGGTCGAAGTACTGCGCTAAGAAAAAGAATGGGCGCGCATCTTTCTGCAGTCCTTCCAGGTAACGCAAGGATGCATCGGTCGTCCGTTTTCCCTCTTCATAGTGCACTCGATAATTCCGACGCGCATCGGAATCCAATAACTTATGCAGTGGGTAGCTGAGAAACCGCGGATTGGTGATGTTGCTAACAAAGCCAAGCATGGAATGCGAGCGCGACCAATCCATAAAGGCTGCAAAGGAATCCTCGTAGGCGAGGCCATGCCAGGTTTCGAATCCTTCCTCAAAGGTTTGATAATCAGAATCCTGCTTTATCTGATAGAGCAAGGGATTCGTGACCACCGCGGCAGTGCGATAGCCGGATTCCAGAAAGCGTGAAACAAGCGGCTGATTACGCGATTCCTTAAGGATTTCCGTCGTGGGCCAACGCGAGTAGTTGCCACGCATGCCAATTTTCTCAACGTCGAAACCCGTTAGCAGAACTAAATGGCTGGGCAAAGTTTGGTTCGCCGGAGCAGCAGCAAACGGCGCCCATGCACCACGAGCACGCAGGGCATCGAGGTTGGGCGTGGGAATTTCAGGATCGAGGATGGCATCGGCGCGGAGGGTGTCGCAGACAATAAGAACGACATCCGGGGAGCCCTCGGCCGGAGCTTGATCCGAAGTCGCGTTCGATAACTCTGGAGCAGGCAGGAGTGGGACGATTTCCCAGTTCGGCTGCACACCGAAGTAAATCACTGCCGGCAAGAGGTGAGCCGCTAAGCCAAGCATCACGGTCGGTTTCGCCTTCAAAGCAAAAGGCCGCATGATGGCAGCGCCGACGACTGCTAAAGCAAAGCCTCCGAGGAACCAGGAAGCGAATCCAAGCCCAGCTGCAGCTCCAATCAGCAAAGCCCGGGAGATGGATTTCTTACCTAGGAAATGCACGCCAAGGCCTAGGATCCATCCTACAAATAGGCCGTTCAAGCTGGCGAGGAACAAGCGTTCGCGCAGCATCGGGTCCATCAAATCCCAGCCGGCACCAAGCAGCACCAACAAGATGCTCGCCAAAGTTGCGCCGGCTGTAGCGGCAAGAATGCACTTCATGCCTGTAGTTTAACCGCGTCGGTGGACCTACTTACCTTCGGCAGCATCCCAAGCTTTGGCACGCAGAGCTTCAATATCTGTAACCGAGCGCGGCACCACCGAAGTAATCAATTCATAGCCATCTTCGGTGATGACCACAATATCCTCAATTCGCACTCCGAGCCCTTCTTCTGGAATATAAATTCCGGGCTCCACAGTCAGGGCCATCCCTGGCACGAACTTTCCAGAGTAGTTCCCTACGTCGTGCGTGGCCAAGCCCAACCAATGCGAAGTGCCATGAGGCATGTACTTCAAAAACCCACGTTCACGCAAAACCGCCTTGGCTGCGCGATCGACTTGTGCAATCGTGCTTCCTGGCTTGCACATTTTGAATGCAGCTTCTTGCGCATCGTACACCGTTTGATAAATCTCCAACTGACGCTCACTAAACTTGCGCGAAGTTGGCCACGAACGGGAGATGTCGGCCACGTAATGGTTGTACTCAGGACCGTAATCAATCATCACTACTTCATTGTCGAGTAGCTCGCGATGATTCTCGTTGTAGTGCAAGGTGCAGGCGTTCGGTCCAGAAGCCACGATTGCTGCATATCCGCCAAGCCCCATGCCACCAGCCATCTGGAACTCATAGGTCATGCGTGCAGCAAGTTGCCATTCGCGATCACCCGGCATCGCCGTTTCCATGACGGCAATGTGCCCAGCAGCGCCCGCAATACACGCGCGACGCATAGCCTCCACTTCTTCAGGCGTTTTAACCACGCGCATAGCATCGATGGAAACGGTGATATTCTTCACCTTGAAGTCGTGCTTCTCGCGCAGTTTCTTACTGAACTGCTGTTCGCGAGTCACGCGGCCATCGTAAACGTCGGCCCGGACTTCACGCGCCCAACTCTGAAGGTTATCGCGCGACATCATCCAGTTTTCCGCCGGCTCACCTTGGGCGTAAACAACCTTGTACTTCTTCGATAACTCACTTAACAGTTTCTCCAAACCAGAGCTGTTCTTTCCGAGCTCTAAAGTGTCTTGAATGCCGGTGATTTCGCTCGCCTCGGCTGGATCAATCAGATTCCCCAACCAAACTTCTTCCATCGCACCGACAGCTGGAGTTAACAAGTACTGATGTCGCTTGTCGGTGGTCATGACCAACACAGCATTTGGCGTGGTGATTCCGGTGAAGTACCAAAAGTTGTTGTCCTGACGGAACTCCTGGTAGGACCGGTTCGAACCCTGCCCGCGCAAAATGATGATGCCCTTGTCCTTATCGGCGAAAAAATCAAGCAGCGCATCGCGACGCTCCGCATGCCATGCCGAGTTAAAAAGTTCCTGACCGCGGCCGTCGGCAGGTTGCTGCTGAGGCATGGCAGCGAAAGCAAGAATGCTAGAAGTAAGGAGTGCGAGCATGACTAGGCGATTCTACGTGCGCTCTGCAACAATGTTGGGATGGATGCCCCGTTGTATCTGGACCACGCCGCCACCACCCCGCCCCTGCCCGAGGCGCTTGAAGCCTTTCAGCAGGCGGTGGATTTTGGTTTCGCGAATCCGGGGTCGCTGCACCAAGCCGGTGCCGATGCCGCGCGTTTGATTGAGAAAGCGCGCAAGTCCCTGAAGGAATCCTTTGGCGCCCGCAAGTATCGGGTGGTGTGGACTGCCACCGGCACCGAAGGCAACCACTTAGGGATTCAGGGCTTGGCGCGGGCGCAGCGGAAAGTTGTGGAGCGCAAGGGGCTTAAGCCTCGTGTCCTAGTCGGCGCCCTTGAACATCCAAGCGCTCTTCTTGCAGCCGAAGCGCTAACTGCAGAAGGCTTTGTTGTGGAGCAGTTAGCGAGCGATCACAACGGCATCATTCGACCAGAAATCCTTGAAGCAGCCCTGGGCGACGACGTGGTCCTGATCACCATCCAGTGGGCCAATAATGAGATTGGTGCGCTCAATCCGATTCAAGAACTCGTCGCGCGCACTCGCCGGGGAGCCCAGCATGCGCTTTTTCACTGTGATGCGGTGCAGGCCGTCGGCAAATGCTCCACTCCACTCGATCGTCTAGGAGCTGATAGTTATGCGGTTGCTGCACATAAGTTGGGCGGCATCCGCGGATGTGCCGCTTTCCTTTTGCGCGAGGGATGCATAGAGCCACAAGCCATGTTCGTCGGCGGCGGTCATGAAGATGGTTTGCGTTCCGGAACCGAGAACACCATGGGCATTGTTGCTTTTGCCGCAGCCGCCAAGGTTCGACGCCGCTGGATCAATGCCGATCCAAGGTTCCTCCACCAACGCCGCGCCACTCTCCTAACCGGTCTCCGCGATGTCTTCCCCAATCTAGTGGTGCTTGGTCCGGAAAGCGATGCGGAAATCCTCGGCGCCGTTCTTGCACTTGCGATTCCAGGGATTCGCGCCGAAACCTTTTTGCATAAGCTCGAGGCTCAAGGTGTTTTTGTCGGCAGCGGTTCGGCATGCAACGCACATGGGCATACCGAGTCTGCGGTTCTTGGCGCAATTGGGCTGGAAGAGAATCTGCGCAATAGTGTATTGCGAATTTCTCTTTGTGGGGATGAGAGTGAAAGTGATTTAGGCAAGGTTGTTGCTGCGTTTCAAAACGCATAAACCGCGAGCAGGCTATTTCTCTGTGGCCTGCTTGGTTAAGTACAGGGAAAAAGACTCGCCCGCGTGATAATCCCAGTGATTCTCATCTAGGGCATACTCCACTGAAAGTACTGCGAATTTCACCACGGCATCTCCCGCTGTCGGGATATTAATTTCACGCGCGACACCATTCTCAAAGAAAAGGGTTTCCGCCCAATACCTAGGCTCGGTTGCCTTGATATAAATCTGTGCGCGAAAGTTGAGGTCGCCTTCTGGTGGTTCAAAGTAAACCGTCATGCGCCCGGGGTTAATGGGCTGCATTTCGACTTCCATTTGCCATACATCTGCATTGCGCTGCACTGCAGCGTTATCCAAAAAGATGGGTAGATAGCCATCGGCGGTCACTTCTAGTAGATCTAAATGATCGACTGCCATCCAACCTTCAAAGCGTCCGTTCGAGCCCTTCGCAGAAGAGCCACAAAATCCATCCGCATCCTCTGGCAAGACTCGTTGAACCACAAAGGAGGAAATGGGGCTCTGACTTACGGAATCGATGGCCCGGATGGACGTTTCTTGGAACCGTGGAAGAACAATGACTGGGTTATTGTCCTCCGGCACAACCATATAGTTCTCCGATTCAGTAAAGCTACACGTCGCCAGCCAAACCGCGTAACCATCCTGAGAAGGCTTGTCTTCCAAGATCTGATCTAAGTAGTAGGTTGCTTCCGGAAGGCCAAAGAAATGAAATGCCCCCTGTGGGCCCGTTCGCGCTGCGACTAATGGGTGGTGCTCCATCCATCGCCATCCGGTTGCGCTTTTCCTATCAACGACTTCATAGGGCGGGCGATCATCATCAAGGACGTAGAGACCAAGCGTAGCTTCTGCTGGTTCGCCATCAGCCCAAATAGCGCGCCCATCGATTTCATAGCCCCGGCGTAAGCGAAGACTTACATAACCCCCAGAAAAATTTGGGTCCATCGAAGATCCCTTAGGGCGCGACCTCAAATAGCCATCCACCGTGACGCACCCATCTGCCGAAACACGCACTCTATGACTTAGCGTGGGTGAATCAAGGGTGAAGAGTCCATCTTCGTCTTGCTTAAGAAGCTCACTCATTTTTATAGACCTTTTCACCTCGACCTTAAGACTTTGCCTCTCAACCCCAGGTGGAAGATCAACCTGCAGCACAAGTGGAGGCTGCGGGGTGAGTTGAAAACGGATTTGCTCACCACTTTCTTTTGGGGTTATTCGCTTTTGGGCATACCCCAGCTGCGCATCCTTCGCCCAAAACCTATGCTCCACATCGAGGAGTAAAGAGCATGAGGCCTGACCTTTTTCATCCGTTGTCTGCTCCGTACCTTGGAAGCGGCCAGAAGCCCCGCCCGGGAAGTCCGAATCTACAGCATAAGCGCCAACCATTACGCCCGGAAGTGGGTCACCAGCGTCGTCCACCACCGATATGGTTCCTACTCCTTGATGGAAAATTTCAATCGTATCCGTTCCTGGATAGATCCAATACTTCATAGGTGCGTAATCGCTTTGCGCTGGGACTTCACTGAGAAAAGCTAAGCGGAATTGTTGCGCACGCGGAATACGAACGATGCCATCCACATTGGATTCCCATTCCCCAGCTGCAAATTTCTTCTGCGCGGTGGAATCTGGGCAGCGAAAGCGCACACCTGCTACGGGCTCTTTCGTTTTGGAATCAAGACAGATGATCGCTTGATAATCAACCACCTTGGCTAGAGTGATATGTAAGGTTTGCGCTTTTGTTTCGCCGGGCACCCAAGTCGCGCCGTCGGACCAATAACCCTCTGCTTGCGCAAAAAAAGTGCTCCGCTGTTGAGGTATCTCCAGGATCAAACCAATCCCTTTACTTGCAGACCAACTTAATTCCTTCTGCTGATTATCTTCAGTGTGCCAGGCGACCTCAGCATTCTGAATGGGTTGACCCATTTCGTCTTCTACAAAAACCTCTAGTGATTGCGATTTAGGTTTAGGTTTAGGGACGTCTCTCTCTTGCAGATTGACTCGAGAGATATCCTCCTTTTCAACACTTTGCGCCGTGAGGGGAGTGGGCGCTTTAGGATCAAGAGAAGCCGATTGGTCAGAAGAGGATTCCTGTTCGACGGGATACGCCGGTTGGTGTTGAAAAGCGAAATAAACTCCAAGCGCTCCGATGAAAAAAATAATAAGAAGCCATCTCTTCTGCATCCATCCATAGTAGCAGCTATTCCCTAGGTATCGGTCCCACTTGTAGGCTCCTCACCCCGAGACTTTCAGTCCAGTGCCTGTTCCAATCCACTGCTCTTGCCACCGTTTCAATGGCTGCAATCGAGACCGTAGCAAACCCAATGTTAAGCGCGACAAGACCCACCCATACTAAGGTGATCTTGCCGCGTTTAGTTTTTGAACTCGAGTGTTAAGCCTTACTGCTTAACACTGCGAATATCCGCAACCCTGACACTTGCAGCAACCTTCTTCGAAAATCAAGTTATTCACCTCGCAGGATGGACACTTAATCTTGAAGGCGCCGCCGGTTCCGGTGCCAGCGCGTGAGCCCGTGCCGTTAACGGCAGATGCCTTTTGCGCAGGATCACCGTGCATTTGTTCGGCATCGACTTCACCGAGCAAGATGGCGCGTAGGCCGAAACGCTCCTTCACACTTATGTAACGCTGAAGGGATTTCGCAAGTCCGTCGGCGAGCGACATAATGCGACCATCGCGGCTCGGCACGGTTAAGGAAGAGCCAATGCCTTCGAGTTGCTTCAGCACCAGATTGAGTTCGCCGCCGCAACGCAGGAACAAGGAAATCATGCGACACACGGCTTCCAAGTCGGAGTTGGCGACGTCTCCGCCTTTGCCGAGTTGGGCAAAAACTTCCATCTCGCGTTCGGTTTTGGGATCGACCGAAATCTTCACGTGCATGTTGCCGAACGGAGTCAGCTGGCGCACCCGAATGCTTGGCATGATTTCCGGAAGCTTGACCGGAACCAGCGGTTGGTAAGCGGTTGGAATGGAGTCTGCAGCGGCAGATTCCTTTTCTTTCAGCGCCATCGGCTGCATATCGCGACATCCATCACGGTACACAGTGACACCTTTACAACCTTCACGCCATGCCAAGAGGTAAGCAGTGCGCACATCTTCCTCGGTGGAATCGTGCGGCAGGTTAATCGTTTTTGAAACTGCGTTATCAATCGAACTCTGCCATGCCGCTTGCATCAGGATGTGCTCGCGTGGTTTGACATCGTGCGCAGTGACGAAGGTGTCACGAATTTCCTGCGACAAGTTGGTGCTCTCAATCGTGCCCTCCTCCAGCGCGATGTCGATAATGGTTTCGATATCTGCTGCGGAGCATCCGGCGTCGACGAGTGCGGCGCGGAAGTCATCATTCACTTCCTTCATCACCACTGGAACGCCGTCTGCATTCTTCATCACCTGGCGTTGGAAAGCCAAACTGAACAGTGGCTCAATGCCACCGGAACATGCGGCGATGATGGAAATGGTTCCGGTTGGGGCGACGGTAGTCACGTGCGAGTTCCTGCGCTTATTCTTCCCATCCATTTCCGGCTTGGATCCTTCCCAAGCGGTGAACACCGGACGTCCATCCTTCTCTACCAAAGCTTCCGATGCAATCAAGCTCTGATCGGTCAAGCGTGCAGAAAGCGCACGCGCGATGCTGAAGCTCTGCTCCGATCCATAACGCACACCCAACTGAAACAGCAAGTCTGCGAAACCCATCACACCCAATCCAATCCGACGCTCCTGTTCCGCGCGTTCACGGATTTCCTCAATCGGGTAGTTGTTGATGGTGATGACATCGTCCAAGAAACGGACGCTGTCGTGCACTGCGGTATCGAAACGGTCCCAATCAAAACGCTCTTCCCAAGCGGCTGCCTGTGGAGCATCCGACTTATAGAAGGTGTTGAGATTGATCGAGCCGAGATTGCAAGAACCGTAGGGAAGCAACCACTGCTCACCACAAGGATTGGTTGCCTCGTAAGTGCCCAAGTTCGGCACCTGGTTGTCCTCGTTCGCACGATCGACAAACAACATACCTGGCTCGCCGTTGCGCCATGCGTGCTCGATGACTTGATCCATCACCTCGCCATAGGTCCAGTAATCGATACCTGCAGGGCCTTCACCGGCAGCGAAGGCATCGTAATCGGCCTCAGAGCAGCGGCGGCCGACCGACTTACGCAGCCACGCCTTTTGTCCGCCATTTGGATTCACCACCAACATACGCTCTTCGGGACCATCGACCACGCGCTGCATCCAATCGTTGGTGACACCCACCGAGATGTTGTAGTTCGTCCAACGAGTGAGATTGTCTTTCGCACGCAGGAACTCCAATACATCTGGATGATCACAACGCATCACGCCCATGTTTGCGCCGCGGCGGAATGCGCCTTGCTGGATCGCGTCGGTGCCGGAGGAGTAGGCATCGATAAAGGAAAGCGGTCCGGAAGTGCGACCGCCAGAACTAGCGACGATGGAACCGTCCGGGCGTAAGCTCGAAAATGAGAACCCCGTGCCGCCGCCGGCTTTTTGAATCAAAGCCACGTGCTTCAAGGTGGTGAAGATGCCGTCGATGGAATCTTCCACCGGTAGCACGAAGCAGGCCGACAACATGCCCATCGAGCGGCCAGCATTCATCAAGGTTGGCGAGTTCGGCATGAAAGTGCCGCTGGCCATCAGGTCGTAAAAACGACGCAACCACTTGTCACCCACCGGCTTGCCGAGCTCACGGTATTCCGGAGCCGCAATTGCAGTTGCTACCCGCCAAAAAAGACCTTTCGGGGTCTCGACCACCTCTCCAGTGATCTCATCCTTGGCGAGATAACGGTTCGCCAAAACGGTACAGGAATTCTCGGAGAGTCTTGGCTCAGGCAGGTCGTCGGGCAAAGACGCGGCTACCGGGCTCTGAGGCTCTTGGGAGCGGGGGGGAGTAGTTTTCTGAGAGCGGGACATGTTGATTCGGATTCTGGCTTAAGAACGTACCGCGATTCCGCCCAAGCTTCTAGCTGAATTTCATGCAAAATCTTGTGGGTTCAACATCAACAACCACAACATCTTGTGGCACAAAAACAAGGTGTCTTTAAGCGCCCGAAACGTCAACGCGCAGCCTTTTGCGAACAGCGTTAACCACCATTTCTGCAGACACCTCGTTTCCGCAGCGGAAATGGTGCTCCGGGCAAGTCGGATGTCCGTGAATCCCGCACGGACGACAATCCAAGTCAGCGACTTGAAGGACGATGTCTTGAGCACCACGTGGGCCGAATCCGAAATCGGGCACGGTGCTGCAGAAAATCGCCACAACGGGGATTCCAGCAGCCACTCCCATGTGCATCGGGGCGGAATCATTGGTCATGAGGCAGGCAGCATGCTCCAGGACCGCATAGGATTCACGCAGGTTGGTCTTGCCGGTGAGATTGCTCAGACCAGGGCCGCCGCCGGAGAGCTGGATGATCTCATCGGCCAGGTCGGTGTCATCGGGACCGCCGAGCAACACCACGCGTTCTCCCCCATCCAATAACTGCTTGATTGCGGCTGCAAAGTGTTCCGCAGGCCAGCGCTTGGTCGCCCAGATGGATCCTGGAGCCACTGCCACATACCCGGATTGCGGTGCCAGCTCCAAAGCACGACGCTTTTCCGCCTCCGATGGGTACAAACGCGGTCGCTCCCATGCCCCACCCCCAATCAGCGCGAGATTGCGTTCAATCTCATGTAGACCTTGCGGATATGGCACCAACTTGGTGTAAAGCTTGGCGCCCGAGGCATTGTCGTAGCCCACCCGCTCTGGAATCCGCGCCAAGCGCAGCAGAAATGCGGTGCGCCAGGAGCGGTGCGAGCAAATCACCCGCGCGTATTGGCGTTGACGCAAAGCTTTGGCCAAACGGAAGATGCCGGCAATGCCTTTGTCAGCGCCGCGCTTTTCATAAACCATGACCTCGCGCAAATCCGGATGACCGCAAAGCATCTGTGCACCACCTGGGGAGGTCAAGAAGTCGACCGGTCCATCAAATTTTGCCACGGCAGCACGCACCAACGGCTCGGCGCAGAGAACGTCGCCCAGGAAAGAGGTATCGACCAGCAAGGTAGCTTGAGACACGACGCTATTCTAAGTCCTTGAGACTCCTGTCATGACCTCCATCTGCCCACTCGTTTGACCCCCAGTCTTCCAGGCTCGCGCCGGGAAGTCATGCGTCTTGCGTGGCCGATTGGAGTTTCGATGTTGTCCTTCACCCTGAAGGGCTTCGTCGACATGCTCATGGTCGGCGAACTCGGCACCGATGCTCTCGGCGCAGTTGGCTTCGCCTCCATCGCAACGTGGTTTGCAGTGACTTTCCCATGGGGCATCCTGCGTGGGCAACGTCCGCTGGTGAGTCAGTATTTGGGCTCCGGCGACCGTGCGCGCGCCCTGTCCTATGGAGTGCACGCCTTTCTATTGGCGCTCATTTTCGGCGTACTTATTTTTGCGTTTGCACATCCAGCCGCCGATTTCTTTCGTGGCTTCATTGACTCCACCCAACTCGGGCAGGATTCGGTGGAAATTGGAACTTCCTATTTCCGCATTCGTTTGCAATGGTTACTCCCGACCTTGCTCACTTTTGCGATTGCAGAATATTTGCGTTCCGTGGGCAGAATGCGCATTCCAATGGTGGTGGATTTACTCGTGCACCCACTCAACTTGATTTTCAACTACGCGCTCATCTTCGGCCATTTTGGTTTACCCGAGATGGGTGCCGACGGCGCAGCGCTTGGAACGGGACTTGCTGACTTAGTTGCACTTGCCACGATTATCTTCATCGTAAATCCGCGCAAGAACCTAAACCGCAAAGCGCTCACGCTCCGTTGGAATCGAATGAAATCGGTAATTAAGGTGGGCATTACCGGCGGCATTCAATTCACGCTAGAAAACCTATCCTTCCTTTCCATCACTTGGATTGTGGGCCAAACCGACACCATGGCCCTTGCAGTACACCAAGCGGGCATTCAATTGGTGCACTTGTCCTTGCTACCCGCGGTGGCGATTGCTGATGCAGGATCGGTTTTGATCGGACGGTTCGTGGGTGAGATGGATTACGAAAGCACCAAACGCACCCTGCGCTCAACCTTGCAGATTTTGATTCCGTTCATGAGTTCGATGGCCTTGGTTTACCTAATTTTCGGTCGCGAACTCGCAGGGCTCTTCCTTCACAACGATGACCCTGAAATCCTTGAGCACGCGCTCGATCTCGGGCAAGGTGTGATGGCGGCATGTGCGCTTTGGCAATTGGGCGACGCCCTGCAAGTAGCCTTCCGCTTCGCCCTTCGCGCTGCAGGCGATCACATCTGGGTGATGTGGACCGGCATTCTCTGCACCTGGCTACTCAGTATTCCGCTATGTGCATGGGTGGTGTACGTCTACCACGGCGACGTCGCGATGGTGTGGTACATGTGGGGCGCCGAAATCTTCGTCGGAGGGTTTATCTTTTTATGGAGATGGAATAGTGGAGCGTGGATGAAAAAGCGATTGGTGGACGACGGTCAAATTGGCGATTAGAACCTTGGATAAGGGGAAAAGCTTGCTGGCCCAGATGGCGTTCATGAAGTCGTCGGCGCCCCGTTTTTGCCTAAAGCAAGTAACTGGAGAATTCTTCACAGAATCTTCAAGTTCAAAATCCGGGTGAATCGGCTAATGAGTGATAAACTCAAGGGGATTTCCCAATTTCGCTCCGTGCCTTTGCATCCCTCCACCCCATGAAAACCTTCTCTCGAACTCTAGGGCTCGCTGTTTTGGCAGCTGCCTTCATGCCGTCTTTCCTTACAGCCCAGAGCGTTGGGGGTGTCGAGGATCTAAAATGGAGGTTTGACGGTTCCGCGCTGTTCGAAGAATTTGGCCATGCAGTCGATGGAGCTGGCGACGTCGACCGCGACGGATTCGATGACATCATTGTGGGTGCATGGGGCGCCAATCAAGGATTTAATTCCGCGGCAGGCGCTGCCTTTGTCTATTCCGGCGCCACCGGGGCGCAGCTTTATCGCATCAATGGATCCAACACCAATGACCAGCTCGGGTTTTCCGTGGCCGGCGCTGGCGACTTAGATGGCGATGGCTTTTCTGACTTCCTCGTTGGCTCCTTTGGCGCCGACCCCAATGGCGTTACCGACGCCGGTTCGGTTTTGGTTTATTCCGGACGACTCGGCAATCAGCTCTTTAGTCTTCATGGGGCATCCATAGCCGATGCCTTTGGTTACGCACTTGCAAGCGCCGGTGACGTAAATGCAGACGGCACTCCAGACTTCATTGTTGGTTCACTCCTAACCGACGTGAACGGCTTTATTCAAGTAGGCTCGGCCTTTGTTTATTCGGGTGCAACGAGTGCCCTACTTTATCGCTTCGACGGCGAGGCAGACTTTGACGATTTCAGTTTCTCGGTCGATGGTGCCGGCGACGTCAACGGCGATGGTTTCGCCGACCTCATCGTAGGCTCGGTTCTTGCAGACCCCAACGGTAGCCTCGATGCTGGATCGGCATTTGTTTACTCCGGAGCGACCGGGCTGCAACTCTATCGTTTCGATGGAGCTTTCGCAGGTGACGCAATGGGCAGTGCGGTGGCCGGCGTAGGCGATGTCAACGGAGACGGTTTCGACGATATCGCAGTGGGTGCCTTATCGGCCGACCCCAACGGAGTCACCGATGCAGGCTCTGTATTCATTTACTCCGGTGCCACTGGCGCGCAACTTTATCGCTTCGATGGCACCAACGTCAGTGACCGCCTCGGACTTTCTGTTGACGGAGCCGGAGATGCGGATGGCGATGGCTTCAGCGATTTCTTGATTGGAGATTGGAGTGCAGATCCAAACTTTTTACTGAATGCTGGTTCCGCCTCGGTTTATTCAGGCGCCACCGGTGCTGAGATTTTTCACTTCGATGGAACCACGAGTGGCGATTTCCTAGGACGCGCAGTGGCGGCGGCCGGAGACATCGATGGCGACGGTCGACCCGATTTCATTTTGGGTTCTGACCAAGCCGCGCCCAACGGACGCATGCAAGCAGGCTCTGCCTTCGTTTATAATTACAACCCAATCCTCAACGCATCGGCGAATACTCTTTCTGTTTCAGCCGGAGGCACGATTGATTACACCATCGACTTCCCTGACACCGATGGCCGCCTAGATTATCGCATGCTCTTGTCGCTGCAGGGAACTGGCCCAACCTCGATCCGTGGCTTATTAATTCCACTTAGCATGGATAACATCCTCATGGATTCCTTACATGGCATCACCCCCGCTCAAGGGCTAGGCTTTCAAGGCATGCTCAGTGTGCGCGGCCAAGCTTTGGCCCACTTCACCGCAGCCCCTGGCAGCATTCCTCTTAGTCTCGTCGGCCGCTCACTTTTCTTGGCGGTGGTCAATTCCAGCCTCGACGTATCTTCGGTTGCGCGCAAAATCGACTTCGTGCAATAACCTCCCACAGGTTATTACCCCATCATCGTTTTGCGAATTCTTGACGACACTTCTCCTACCTCGGGGAAGTGGTCGTCACCCCCCAACTTGCTGTAAAGCAAAGCTCCATCTACTTGGACATCGAAGATGCCGCCAGATCCTGGAATCAACTGCGCTTCCGTCTGAAACTCCTCTTTCAACTCCGCGGCCAAACTGGTCGCTTCTGGGAGATAGTTTCACATCGAGCAGTAAGTGATTGTGATCTGCATGATTCCATATTAGCAAGGCTGCAAGGCCGCCCAGGACATGACGCGTAGCGAGGCTTGCGCAGCGAGCCAACCGCGGAGTGTCGGCCTGGACGGCCCGGCAACTCCTCGTCGAAACAAAGTTTCGCAAGAGGAGTTGGTGGGCCGCCCAGGACTTGAACCTGGAACCAACGGATTATGAGTCCGCTGCTCTAACCGATTGAGCTACCGGCCCACGCGCAAAGATTCTAGCCGCC
>JASFYO010000059.1:0-11251 GCA_045047305.1 Planctomycetota bacterium
CTCATTCCTACCAGCCCGGAATTGGCGCGTCTGCTGAAAGGGAAGACATCGGCCCCGGCGAACTTGGTCACCACTTGGTTTACCACCTGTGCAGCTTGTAAACGAGCGGAGCCGACCTTCGCCGCCATTCGCGAGGCCTTCTCGAAGCAAGAGCTTGGCGTATTTGGTTTCAACAATGACAGCGGCGATTCGAAAAAGGAGATGCAGCAGTACGCCGCACGTTTCCAGCCTTCGTACACCATGCTGTTGGAGCGAACCAAGGCCGATATCAAGGCTTTCAAAGCGATGCAGGACTCGCTGCTTCCGCCCCAGCGCGCGCGGGGTTCGAAAAAGCTGCAAGACGTGAGCCATATGACTCCAAGCTGCGTACTGGTCGATGCGCAGGGGCGCATTTTGCATTCCTGGGCAGGAGTGCCGACGCTTTCGGAATTGAAGCTCTGGCTGTCCAACAACCGATAAACAGGTATCATTCGGGGTCCGTTTCGTGCGGCCCCCCCCTCAAATCCATGGTTGAACTAGTACCCGCAGGCATCGCTGGCATTGGTCACTTCGTCCCAGACCAAGTGATTGATAACGAGTGGTTTACCAAGACTCTGGATACTTCAGATGAGTGGATTCAACAGCGGACCGGGATTGTGGAACGGCGTTGGTTGCGCGACGATGAAAAGCCCTCCGACATGTTTGTCGGCGCAGGCAAAATGGCGATGGAAGATGCTGGAGTCAATCCAGAAGACATCGACATGATTGTCATCGGAACGGTTTCGGGGGATTACACGGCTCCTTCAGCAGCTTGCATTGTGCAGGCCCGTCTCGGACTGGGAAAATGTGGCGCCTTCGATGTCGCTGCTGCTTGTTCTGGATTTATGTATGCGCTGGCGGTTGGTTCGCAGTTCATCGAAACCGGAAGACATAAAAACGTACTTGTGATTGGCGGCGATGCCATGTCACGCATGATCGATAAGCAAGACCGCACCACCGTGGTTTTGTTTGGCGACGGAGCTGGCGCGGTAGTTTTGCAGCCTCACGCGACCTGCAAGCAAGGGTTAATCGAGGATATTCACATCGGCGCAGATGGCGAAGGCGCTAAGTACATCATTCGCCCACGCGGCGGTGCAGGTGATCCGATGACCCACGAGATCTTGGATGAGCGTAGTCATTACATCACCATGGAAGGGCGTCCGGTTTATCGATTCGCTGCATCGAAAATGATTTGGTTGCTTGACTGGGCTATGCAAGGGCAAGACCCCGATAAGCTGGGCTGGATGATTCCGCACCAAATGAACCGCCGGATTCTGGAACAAGCCACCAACCATCTCGGTATTCCACCAGAGAAGGTGCTGCACAACATCTCGAAATACGGCAACACCAGTTCCGCTTCGGTGCCCATCCTGATGTCGGAGGGGTACCACAAAGGGCTCTACGAGAAAGGCACCTACTTGGTGCTTGGCGCTTTCGGTTGTGGCCTCACATGGGCCGGCGCACGAGTTCTTTGGTAGCTCGCAAAGGCGCGCGAGTGAGGGCAAAGGCCTATTTACGGACCTTTAGAGCCCACCCCTGGATGGTTTCCATCATGGCGGTATCGCTCCAATCAGTTCGTAAAGGTGTCACGGTGATATTTCCCTGATAAAACAAAGCCGTATCGGAATCCGCTGGATTGTTTATGTGAAAGCGCGGTTGGGCTTGCGCCATGGTTTTTCCATCTACCGTCTCTATGGAATATCGTGGCACCTTGATGTAAATTTCGCCCATCGGGGTAGCGAGTACGCCTTTGAGGAGCTTGGCGTCGGAGGTTGGGACGTTGACGTTGTACACTAAGTTCGTCGGCGCATTTTCACCCATGAGTTTTTGCGCCAACTGGACAGCGAAATTGGCAGCTAGGTGGTAGTTGCCTTGCGTGCCGCGCGGTACGGCTTGCGAGACCGCAAGCGACAGGACTCCCTGCATCGCGCCCTCCATTGCTGCTCCCACAGTGCCAGAATAGTGCGCAATCAATCCAACGTTGCTGCCATGGTTGATGCCGGATACCACGAGATCGAAGGGCCGATCTTTGCCGACGTGCACGATTCCAAAAGTCACACAATCCGATGGAGTGCCATCGATGATCCAAACTTCTGTTGCTCCCTCTATATGCCCTTTGGTCAGTTCTACTGGACCAGAGAAAAGTTGACTGGAGTGACTTGCACCGGAACGGTTAGATGGTGGCGCGCAAACCACGACTTCTCCTAGGGTGGAAAAAGCCGTCGCAAGTGCGGCAATGCCTGCACTATCGAAGCCATCATCGTTGGTGAGCAAAATACGCAGTGGTTCCGTCGGAGGAGTGGTTGCTTCTGTCTCCTGAGGTCGGCTAGAAAAGACCATCAGCAAGCCAATGCCGCCGAGGAAGAGTGGACTGTAGAGTGCCTTCATGATTCAGGATTGCTGTGGTTGGGGATCGAACAGCAGCACTTCTTCAAGGGGTTTACGTTCGATGGCATGGGCAGGGACTTCGCAGTCATCGGCTGGATAGCCAAGCGGAATCAGCATGTAAGGCTTTTCGTGCGCCGGGCGGCCGAGTAGTTCTCCGAGGAATCGCATAGGGCTCGGGGTGTGGGTGAGCGAACTCAAGCCTGCGAATTGCGCAGCCGCGAGCAACATGCCAGTGGCGATGCCGATGGATTCATTGGAGTAATAAGTTTTGCCACCCTCGTCCGTGGTGGTCAGGCGGAAGATAACCACTAGCCACGGGGCAATGTCTAGGTACTCCTTGACGTCGTCGGTGCCAAGCGGGGCAAGGTCGCGCAACCATGCTTCGCTAGCGCGTTCCGAGTACAGGGCGCGTTCTTCTTCTTCCGCTCCCATGCGGATGGCATGCTTCAGCTCTGGGTTTGACACGGCCACGAAGCGCCAAGGTTGTTTATTGGCGCCGCTTGGGGCAGTGGTTGCCGCACGCACAATCCATTCGATGGTTTCACGACTGACTGGCCGAGCAGAGAAAGCACGAATGCTGCGCCGTTGGTTTAACACCGAGAAAAAGGACTTTGCAGCTTGTTCAGGCGGGCACTTGGGGTCAAAGGTCGGGCCAAGAGGGAGGAATACCGG
Organism: Planctomycetota bacterium; assembly: GCA_045047305.1. Taxonomy (GTDB): domain Bacteria; phylum Planctomycetota; class UBA1135; order UBA1135; family UBA1135. The sequence goes on from JASFYO010000059.1 coordinate 3,079, forward strand.
TTCGCTCATGGGAGAAACTAACATGGTGTGGTGAAATCGCGCACTCTCTTCTGGTGGACCTGGGCCTTGCTCGGGATGCACGTGTTGTGGATGGTGGTGCGCTTTGGGTTGGGCTTTCCGATTTGGGGGGATGAAGCCATGTTGGTGCAAAACTTTCCAAACCTTAGTTACGCTGAGTTGTTTGCGCCGCTTCCAAATGGGCAAGTTGGACCCTTGCTGTGGTTATGGCTGGAGAAGTTGTTTTTTGATTTGGGCGACGGGTCGGTTTATTGGCTTCGCTTTCCCGCCCTTCTGTCTGGTGTGGTTTCGACATGGCTGATGTTGCGCTTTTGCCTGCGTTCGTTACCGCAGCCTTCCGCCCTGTTTGCTTTTGCAGTCTTTGCAGCCTCGTATTACCCATTACGTCATGCGGTGGAAGTGAAGCCCTACGCTTTAGATTTGCTGTTTGCCTTGGTGCAGTTAAATTTGGCACTGGACCTGATCTCTGGGTCCGGAAAACGCTTGCGTAGAAAAGCAATCGCGTTGGTTGTGATTTCGGCGCTGGGTGTTTGGGCCAGTTATCCATCGTTATTTGTTAGCGGTGGGCTTGCGTTGTACTTTTTTACGCGAAGATCAACCCGCATCCATGCCCTAACCGGATTGTTGGTGGTGGGGGGCAGTGCGGTTGCCATGGTGTTGACCTTTGCCTTGCCGCATGCGCGCGCGGCATCATGGTTGATGGAAATGGATATGTGGACTTCAGCATTTCCACCACTCGACCACATCTGGACTTGGCCATTGTGGTTGATAGAGCGGCATGCCGGCTACATGGCGGCATACCCCACTGGCGGACGAGATTACGGCAGTTCGGTGAGTTTACTGCTGATGGTGGTGGGGGGGATAGGCCTATGGCGGTGTCGTCAACGCGCATTCTTGGGTTTGCTGTTGGGGCCATTGCTATTCAATCTGGTTGCTGCGGCGGGAAAGTTTTACCCCTATGGAGGGAGCGTGCGCGTTTCCATTTTTATGGCACCAGCGTTTTGCCTTTTGATGGGACATGGGCTTGCGTTAAGTATTCAGCGACTAAAACTTACGGCACAAGGCTTGGTCTCCCATGGAATTTGCATTTTGCTGTTCGCCTTCGCCACTCTTGGCCTTATCCGGGACATACGCCAGCCCTACAAGACGGAAGGCGATGTGCGTGCCGCCGAGTTCGCGACTTGGATGGAGCAGCATGTTGCCCCTGGCGAGTCTGTTTATGCCTGGTGTAATCAAAAAGATGGAGTGCCAGACTTTCATGGCCTTGGCGGGTCTGTGGCAAGACTTCGTGTGCAACTGCGCCAAGCACACGTAGAGGTGGATTGGATGAACCGCTCTGCGCAAGAGTCGTTCCCTGGCTCTCGCTCGGTAGGCGAAACTTTTTGGATTTTGGCCTATACCGATGACAACGATAGCGGAATGCCATTTCCTGGCGCAGAGTTTCAGGCCAAACTCGAAGCCCTTGGCTTAGTAGGCTTTTCATCCGAACACATTGGTTTTCCTATGTACAAGGCGGAAAAAATCGATTTGTATCGATTCGATTAAGGTGAGTTAGGATAGGCGTATGGTCGTCACACGCCTCCTCCTTTCCGTTTCGCTTGCTGCTGCCGTCTCCCTCGGGTGCAATGCCCCAGGTGCCTCTGTTTCCAAGACTTACGTAGGTACGCCGAAATCGGTGCCGCAGAGTATGGGGCAGTTGGAAGATTTCCAGGCCGCAGCCGAAGAGCATGGTGTGGTTCTTGGTTTGGCTAAGCTTGACTGGACTGCGCTTACCATCGGCCCAGAGGTCGATCGAATTCTTACTGAAGCTGAGGCTGCGCTCGATGCCATCGGTGCACAAAATGCAGACTATGTGAGTTTTGCATCTAGCTTCGCGGCATTGGATGATGCCGTGGATCCTGTGGTTTCAATTCTAAACCAACTTTGGTTGATGAAAGAGACTCGGGTGGAGGATGAGGTCCGCGCAGCCTGCAATAGGGAAGTGCAAAAACTCGATGCGTGGATGGTGGATTTAAGTTATCGTCAAGATCTCTATGACATTTGTCGCGCTTACGCCGATCGCTACCACAATGGTGAGCGCGCTGGCTTAGTTGGCGAGGATTTAAAACTCTTCAAGGACACCATGCGTGATTACCGCCGCTCCGGTTTCGATTTAGACGCAGCCACTCGCGCCGAAGTGGCTGCTCTGCAAAACCAACTGAACGGCATCACCAATCAGTTTGACACCAACATTACCGAAGCTGCGGTCTCATTGTTCTTCACAACAGAAGAGCTAGAAGGATTACCAGATAGTTTTTTAGAAAGTTCACGTCAAGCCGATGGTCGTCACGAAGTCCGCGTGACGGTGACCCCAGATTATTCTGCTGTGATTAATAATGCACGCAATGCTTCTGTGCGCAAACAGACCAACATCGCACGTTATTCGGTTGCTATGGAAGAGAACGGCCCTTTGTTAAATAAGATGGTCCAGATCCGCGCAGAAATTGCGCACAAGCTTGGTTACTCCAGCTGGGCGGACTACAAGATTGAGCCTAAGATGGCAGGTACAGGTGCTAACGCTATTGCTTTCTGCGAGGATCTTATCGCCGGTTTAGAGCCGAAGTTCCGGAAAGAGGTGGCCACTCTGACTCGTTTAAAAGCGGAAGAAACGGGAGACCCTGCAGCGAAGATTCTGTGGTGGGACTACGCCTACTATCAAAACAAGTTAATGAAGAATGAATATGGCGTCGACCCGGAGGTGCTGCGCAGGTACTTCAAACTTGATGCTGTCATTGCTGGCATGTTCGATGTCTATCAAGGTATTTTTGACCTCAAGTTCCACCGCATTCAGCCGCCATATCAATGGATTGATGATCTAGAACTTTACGTGGTCACCGATGCTTCTACCGGCGAACCACTCGGCTGCTTTTACCTCGATCTTTTTCCTCGCCCTGGCAAGTACAATCACTTTGCGCAGTTCGATGTTATCGGTGGTAAGCAACTCGCCGATGGACGTTATCGCCGCCCAGTGGCTGCCTTGGTGTGCAACTTTACTCCTGGAGTCGGAGATACTCCGGCACTCATGTCCCACAATGAGGTGGAAACAATTTTTCATGAGTTTGGCCATGCCATGCACGCGGTTCTAACCCGCGCGCGTTATGGGCGGTTCGCTGGTGGCAATGTGCCGCGCGATTTCGTGGAAGCACCGAGCCAAATGTTTGAAAACTGGGTGTGGGATGTCGATGTGCTGCAAGGATTCGCCGTGGATTATGAGGACCCATCCAAGAAAATCCCGGCAGAACTCATCGCGCAGATGAAAGCGGCAGAACTCGCAACTGCAGCGCTCGCCTATCGTCGGCAAATGGGTTTGGCGCTCTCTGATTTGCGCATGCATGCTGGAAATGTCACCGATGCAGGTGCGGTTTGTAACGCAACCAATTCGGAAGTCCTTTTTCCAATTCCAGCAGGCACCAACTTTGCCGCCTATTGGGGACACCTGACCGGGTATGACGCAGGCTACTACGGTTATGGTTGGGCAGATTCGATTGCTGCAGACCTTGCTACTGCTTTCGAAAATGCTCCTGACCGCTATCTCGACACCGGCGTTGGTATGCGTTTGCGCAAAGAGATCTACGAAGTGGGTGGCTCCCGCTCTGTACAGGAATCGGTGCACCGCTTTTTAGGCCGCGATTCCGACAACCGTGCATTTCTTCGTCAGTTAGGGATAGGCGAGTAAGAGAAACGAATCTCAGCGCTAACTTCGGCCGTATGGTCTATTTCCGTGAGTAGACCTAGTTAACGTTCTACTGCAAGGCAACCCTGAAGTGCCAAGCCTAAATCTTTCAAGGTGAATGGCTTGGCCAGAAAGGAACCCGTAGTTCCTGCTTCGCCAATTTGGTTTAGAGTTTCAAAGGAATACCCTGAGTAATGCAAGATTCCAATCTCTGGCTTCATTTCCTGAATTTTCTCAGCAAGTTGTTTTCCATTCATGCCCGGCATGATGGCATCGGTTAATAAAATATGGATACTCGACTTATGTTGCTGCATGAGTTCAAGCGCATGCATAGGGGAGTCCGCCACTATGACGGTGTGACCTAATCGCTGTAGCATATGGTGGGTGACTTCGCGAACCGCAAGGTCATCATCGCAGAATAGAATGGTGCAGTTTTTGCTTTCTAGAGGCGATTGAGTTTGCACCGCGACCGAGGGTTCACCATGAGTTGGCGCTGCCAGGGGGAGCAAGATATGAAAAGTGGTGCCTTCACCAAGCTGGCTGTCGACATGAATCAAGCCATCAGCTTGGCGCACAATCCCCTGGACCGATGCCAATCCCAGCCCCGACCCTTCCGAGGGTGCTTTGGTGGAGAAGAAGGGTTCAAATATATGCGTCATGGTTTCTTCAGACATTCCTTCCCCATCATCGGAAATGGTTAGCCAAGCGAAGGGAGGGCGCACGGTTTGAGCCTCTTTGCACGCCAGAAACGGCGGTGGGAAATAGGAGCATGCCCGGCATTGCACGGTAATCGTTCCATTGCGCCCGCAGGAATCGGCAGCATTGACGACTAAATTCATGACGACTTGTTCCGCTTGTCCTGGATCCATGCTGACTAAAAAATCCGGATGATCCAACTCGAGGAGAAGGGAGATGTCTTCGCGAATTAGGCGACGCAACATGCTTTCGAGCTTTAGAATTGACTGACATAAACTTAAAGCCTCAGGTTGAACTTCCTGCTTGCCGCTATAAGCTAAAAGTTGGGCAGTAAGTTTCGCGGCTTTTTCAGCGGCGCTCTTGATGTTACCCAGTGCGATATCGAGGTCTGCAATCGAGAGATCTTTTCCGGACCGCAACAGGGCCAAATCCGTTTCTCCTAAAATGGCGGTCAAAATATTGTTGAAATCGTGCGCAATGCCACCAGATAAGCGACCAATAGCCTCCATCTTTTCGGAGCGCCGCAAGCTGGCTTCTAGATTTTTTCGCTCTTCGACATCTTTTTGCAGGTTGTCTAAGGCAAGTTCTAATTCTTGAGTGCGTTCTTGGACATCGGCCTCCAAGTGATTGCGGATTTGTTCGAGTTCTTTGGTGCGTGAGGCGACCTTTGCCTCTAATAACTCAGATCGGTGCAGGATTTGCCGCACCGATAATCGGTAAATACCGTAGAGCGCCAGCAAGCCAACCGCAATGAGGCCGGAGCGAAACCACCATGCTTCGAACCAAAACCGTGGTAAGGTTACCGGTAACTCGGAAATAGGAGCATCCCATTCTTGGCCCTGGATTCGAGTTTGGACTTGGAAAGTGAAATTCCCTGGAGGGAGTCGGTTGTAAAAAGCAATCCGGCGAGTGCCAGCTCGTACCCATTCCTGTTCATAGCCAAGTAGGCGGTAACGGAAGTGCGCAAGATCTGGAGCACTCAAGGAGGCGACTTGAAAATGAATCTCCAGGTTTCGCTTGATTGCATTTTTCCAGGCAACCAAATTGGGCGGGGACTCCACGCCGTCTAGTTTGACGCTATCAATGCGAACCTCGGCGTGAGGAAAGGCGCTTTCTACAGCACCAGGCTTGAGGCGTGCCACTCCTGAGACCGTAGTGAACCACAGGTTCCCCTCTGCATCTCTAGTACTAGAATTCATGCGAATACCGTTGCCCTCAAGTACGGTTTTCTGATTCCCTGCGCGCAGGGTAATGCCGTGCAAATGAACGATTTCATTTTGCAGAAGAGCTTTGCAATCTTGCTTGGAAATTATGTGGATGCCCCTGTTTCCCATCAGTGCAAAGTTGCCGTGGCCATCATCCAAAATACTTGAGACTATATTTTCTGGGATTCCTTGACGAACACCCATGGTGAAAACCTGATCGGTTCCGGGAATTAAGTGCACCATGCCACCGCCATAAGTGCCTACCCAAACAGAGCCGTCGTCATTTTCAATACAGCAACGTACGGGAGCATTGGGCAACTCATGTCCACTAGTCCAATTCTGTGTAAGCTGATCGTTTTGAAATCGTGAAATACCAAGTTCAGTACCGATCCAAATGGCACCATCACTGGCCTCGAAAACTAAGGTTACGTTTCCTCCGGGCAAACCTTTCTTCGGGGATGCAGTCCATGATTGATCGGAGAAGTACCGTTGAATTCGGTCGCCAGAGGATGCCCAAAGACTTCCTTTGGAGTCTTCGAAAAGGGTATAAAAGGAATCCTTGCCGAGGAAATGATCCTCCGTTTTAGAAATAACTTCACCGAGGGGCCCCAAGTGCTGCAAGGCACCTTTTAAGTCAGCGACCCACAAACTTCCATCCTTTGAGCGAGCCATCGATTCGACCTCAATGCCTGGAATGTCGGTGGTGATTCCGTTACGCAGAATCGTCAGGGTGTTCTCGCGTTTTGCAACCCAGTGGGAGTCCGGGGTTGGGCCAGGAAGGATTGCAAACGGAGGGAGTTCCGAATCCCATTGCAGCGTGAGAGGGTTATTTGAAATGCGGTGTAATCCAACCCCTCCCTTCCACAGGTTGCCATCGCGGTCGAGGCAGAGCGCGCGCATAATCCCGGAGCGAGGGTGAGTGCGGCCACGAAGAAAGGGGGCTCTAAGAACTTTGCCATCCCAGTAGGCTAAATCCATACTGCCCAACCAAATATTGCCGCGGCTGTCTTCCTTGATGGCCCAGACATTATGTGTGGGGCGCAGCGGAATTACTTTCAGACTTTGGCCTTTGCGGATTTCGAGCGTTTCCTCGGAAGTTGCATAAATATTTCCATCGCGGGCACAGAAGACCGTTTGATAGTTTTTATCGGAAACAATCTCTGTGCCCTTGGATGTGGCGACAAAGAGTCCTTCTGCAGAAGCAATCCATAGTCGGTCTTGCTGGTCGATACAAATGGAGGAAGCCTGGCCAGGACCGCCTGGAATCAGGTCCTGTTGGGTACCGCGAATGAGCGAAACCCCATGATTATGAGCAACGTAGATTTCGTTTGTTGAGGATTCGGCGAAATCTAAGATTAATGGCAAGGTTGGGCGTCCCCAATCTACCTTCAGATTGCTGAACGCTCCATCCTTATATTGAATGATGCCATGGGTTTGGCTGCCAATCAGTAGGCTCCCATCCTTGCGCACAAAAAGCGAAAGAATACGGTTGGAGTCTAGACCCGGTGTCATCTCTGGGGGGAAGACTTCGAAATCAACACCATCAAAACGCGCCAGTCCACCAAGTGTTCCTAGCCAAAGGCGGCCATCGGGGTCCTGAGCCAAGGCCGTTACATTGTTTTGTGGCAGGCCATCTAATAAATGCCAAGACGTTTCTTGGTAAGCCCTCTCGCTCTTGAGGTGCACAACTTCTCCGTTTACCTGGTCGCTAGTCACCTCCGGTACTGAAGGAGTTGGGTCTTGCGCGGCCAAGTTGCAGAGGGGAAGAAGTGCAGCGAGTAAAAACAACTCGGCTATCTTAGCCTCCATTCTCTACCGACGACTAGGCCGACGCTTCTTCCACACCTTCTTCTTCGCCTTCGGCTTATCCTTATCCCGCGGTACGGGTGCAGCGGTCTGCACCATTTGCGCTGGACCGGCGGCAATCCACCCATCTGGCGGCGTTTTCTCTTTCATCTCAAACAGAAAACGCGATGGATGGCACGGTACCAAGCGCCCAAATTTCGCGCGTGATTCGCAGTAGGTAATGGTGAGGTCGTGCTGCGCGCGAGTCACTCCGACGTACATCAAGCGCCGCTCCTCGTCGACCGATCCTTCTGCTGCCGCGCGATTGTGTGGCAAAATCCCTTCTTCCACGCCGACTAAGTACACGCGCCGAAATTCCAATCCCTTCGCGGCGTGCAAGGTCATCAAGGTGACGGAATCGTCGGCACCGTCCTTATCCTTGTCATTGTTCTCATTCAACGACAGCTCTTCAAGGAAAGTAGTGAGGGTGGGATTTTTCTTTTTGCGTTGAAAGTTCTCGGCAAAGTTGAGAACTTCTTGCACTCCATTCCAGCGCAATTCACGGGTGGAATCATCCGGGTAAATGCGATCAATCTCTGCGCGGTATTGAACAGCGGTTAAAAGCTCACGGAGAGTGCGGACCAAATCGCCCTCTTGCGCAATGGAATGTGCGAGGTTCAAGCTAGAGCGTAAGTCTGCAAAACCTTTTGCCGCTGAGCCCCCGATTTCACCACTTTCGACCAACTTGCGGAAGGAA
>JASFYO010000060.1:0-3615 GCA_045047305.1 Planctomycetota bacterium
CCAAACCAAGCGTTCAAATGTTCAATCTTGACGCAACCGTCAGCCGAGGTTCGCGCTGTGGCATTCGGCCACACTAAATCCTCAGTTCCTGCCCACACCTGGAAAACTCCGACATCAATTCCTTCTGCCGGCTTTCCATTCTCATGCAATGCGCATATGGAAACTGTGCGGTTTTCCACCATGCGGATTTCGACTTCATACTCATCAAGCCTCCAGTCCAACCCAACTAAGTCGCCTGAGATTGCCATCAATCCTGCCTCCATATACTTCTCCGGTAGTACTGCTATGCCTGCAGCATCCGATATGAATAGCTCCCCAATCGTTTTAGCCAGCAGCACGGGGTCTGGGTCTTGGTTCGGTAAGTCCCGCCCTCTGGGATCAAGGCTCCAAGCCTCATCTTGGTAGGCATACACTGAAACTCCACCGACCGGAGTTCCGTCTTCAAGCACCGTTCGGAGCGTTATAACGCGCTCCTCATTCCGAGAGTTCTCACCACTCGCAGACGGCACCACAAGCTGCTCACGGTCCATTCTAGGAACATGGTTATCCAAGCCATGTTGAGAAACGGACTCTTCCAACTCCCCCAAGACCTCTGGGTTTGGAGTCGCTGATTCGGTCAATACCTGAGGAGCATCCCCCCCTTGCTGCTGCAGGAAGAACACCAAACATAACACGCCAACCAGAACAAAGAGACTAAGCCCGATTCGATTCATGTCTAAAGCTTAGGGATTCCAAATGTGCAAGTTGCAGATTCTTTTGCAAATCAGACCAACGCTTCCTACCAATACTTGACCCCCACAGAAGGCCTTCTCCACAGCCCGACGCTAAGCTTCAACCGTGAATCCTCTTGAAGAAAAGCCTCCCTTTGAAATCGATGCCCACACTGGCCTGCCCATTGGGCCTCTAGTTTCCACGTCTGCTGCTACTTTCCCGTCGGCAACGACACTCCGTGGGGAGCGCATTCACTTATCCCCGCTCAGCCCCGAGCACGACGAGGACTTATTTCAGGCATCCTGCGGTGAAGGCGCCCTGGCTTCTTACCGCTACTTACTAGACTCGATGCCGGAGTCTGTGGAGGACATGCGTTTGTGGCGCGAAGACTCTGACAAGCAAGGCACTCGTGTCGGCTTTGCGCTCATCGATGCCAAGACCAACCGCGCACAGGGCAGCTTTTTCCTCATGCGCATTCGCGCGCAAATGCGTTCGCTAGAAGTCGGCAATATTCGTTTTGGGCCAACACTCAAACGCACCGCCGCCGCCACCGAAGCCATCTACCTCTTGATGCGTCATGTCTTCGACGACCTCGGCTATCGACGCTTTGAATGGAAATGCGATGCGCTCAATGCGCCTTCCCGCAAAGCAGCACTCCGCTTCGGCTTTCAATTCGAAGGCATCTTTCGACGCGATTTAATTCTCAACGGACGGACCCGCGACACCGCTTGGTATTCCATTCTTGATGAGGAATGGCCACAACTGCAAAAGTCCTATCAAGCTTGGCTGCAAGCTTCGAATTTCGATTCCAATGACGAACAAATCACACGCCTAGGTGAAGGGCATATAGTCATCCAGTAGGCGAATCTTTCCGAGCTTCCGGGTTCGAGCCACGAACACCGCTCCGCCCAAGTAATAGTCAATCTCGGTTAGCGGTAGGTTTTTGAGCAAGTCCTCGGTCGGGCGCCGGACATTGCCCCGGCCAGACCAGTTGGCGATCGGCACAGCAAGAGGGTTCAGCCAACTCCATCCCCCACGAAAGGGACGCGTATCCACAATCACCATATGCCCGCCAGGACGTAAAAGGTTCCAAGCGCGGTCGAACAATTCTTGATACTCCGGCGCAATCGCAAATAAGTAGCTGCACAAAATCACATCTGGATGCGCGCTGTCCAAATGTTTCCGCAAGATGCCTTTCAAGGCTGCGTATGGAGGCTCCATCAAATCGCCATCGTAGAGCGCGACGTTATCGCAAGCCAAGTTGGCCAACCGTTGCTCTGCTCGGTCCAGCATTTTGGCGGTGGCATCGAGCCCTAACACGCGACCCCGGGAACCAACGCCCTCAGCAATCATGGGCAAATTCAAACCTGTGCCACAGCCGATTTCCAACACCTTGTGGCCTTCCTTCAAATCCATCGCCAAAAGCGCCGCGCGCCGTGGACGCGCATACAGCGGACGGCACACCAGATCATAAATCGGGGCAATGCGGGTGTACCACCGACGCGTGTCGCTGAGGGATGAGGGAGACATAGTTCTCTAGACTGTACGCATGCCGAGCTGCAACGACCTACTCCAAAGTCATGCCGATTTAGCTTCCCGGATGCAAAGTCATCTAGAAGCCGTGGTCATGGGCGATTTAGAAGCTGCACGTAAAACCTTCCTGCATTTCGCCGCGCTACTAGATGCGCACAGCCGCAGCGAAGACGAGGTCTTGATTCCCGCATTCCTCGAAGCCGGCCTCGAAAGCAACGGATGCAGCGTGGCCATCCTCCATAAAGAACACGCCAAGCTCCGGCGCTTAGTGGCTGCAGAGCAAGAACGCGTATGCGCCACCGATGCACACCTCGATGCTCCCACGCGCATTCTTTGGGTGGAATCGATGCACATGCTGAAGGAGGTATTGGAGCACCACGACATGCGGGAGCGCGCCGCTTTTAATCCAGTCCTAGATACAGCCTTCGGCCCCGAAAAAGCCACAGCTCTAGCTGCAAAAGCTGCCGCGCGCGAAGCCGAACTAGAAGCGGTATGGCTGCAGCAGCACTCTGTTTAGGATTCGGCCGGAGGCGGGGTCTGTTGGTCTAGCCAAACTAAGGCGGACTCACGGTCAGTCAAAGTTCCATCGAGTTGACGCTCAAAAGCTTGGCGCATGCAAACTCCAACAACCGGCCCGGCTGGCCAACCGCGGGAGAGCAAGTCGCTGCCACGGAGGAAGTTTTTAGGCGCTTGCTCATGCACCCCGAGGCGCGCAGCTCGTTCCAACAACCAAGCTTCTGGGCCCCACGGAACCTCTAACGGCTCATCGCGGCCAGCGGCATCCGACCAAGCGACACGACATAAGGCCTGGATATCCACGCGTGTGGCTAAACGTCGGATGGCTCCGTCTTTGACCTTATCACCCACCATCTGCAGTTGCGAAGGGCGCAAATGCTCGCGCACTAAGGCCACGACTGGAGCGACGACATCGGTAATCCCGTTGAGGCGAGCGAGCAAGGACACAGTTGGCTTTTCGCCTTCGGTGTCATGCGCTGGGCAACGCCAACGCCCGCGTTCAAAGAAAGTGTGGGTTGCTTTACCAAGGTCATGGCACAACACCGCTAACATTTCAATCCACCAATCCTCCATTTCAGGGCGTCGGTGCACTGCAGCATCTAAACACAACGCGGTGTGCTGTAGGACATCGCCTTCTGGATGCCAACGCGGATCTTGCGGGACCCCGCGTAAAGCTGCTAACTCTGGGAAGAAACGCAAAGCACCGCAAGCTTCAAGAGTGAGCAAGGCTTTGCCTGGGAAATCTCCGCCTAACAATTGCCGCCACTCGGCCTCGAAGCGTTCACGTGGCAACTCATTTAGATTTAAGCTGCGGCAAAGTTTGGCGGTTTCAGGATGCACGTCCCAGCCATAGCG
>JASFYO010000061.1:0-4545 GCA_045047305.1 Planctomycetota bacterium
GGGGCTTTTTTCGTTTCTGGAGATAGAACTAACGGGCTCCAAAGAGTACAGTCTAACTATGAGGACCTTGCTCGCGCTCACTGCTCTGATGTTGCTCCTAGCAACGGCCGTCTGGTGGAAAACCAAACCCACCACGGAAACATCTACCTTGCCCCCCACCAGTCAAGAGGATCCGTACAAAGCGGTGGTCACTCTAGGCACCAGAGGGGAAGCCAACTTAGCGGAAGCATCCTTCCCCAAGGCGAACACCCAAAGCGATGGTGGCGCGGATCATGAGTCCCCCGTAATCTCCCCTCCCTCGATACCGCACGGCGTCATGGAGGTCACTTCTACTCCCCCAGATCAACCCACCCACGACCCGATCATTCAGGTCCCAACGGGTAAGACCTATACCATTCAAAGCGGCGACACCCTTTATCGTATTTTAGTACGCGCCTACGGCAGCGCACCGGAATCCTTAGTCACAACAATCGCAGAAGCCAATGCCTTAACCGACCCTGCCGCCCTTACGGTAGGCGCAAACTTACTACTGCCAATCGTTAGTGGCTTCCAACCGCCCCAACAACCGTAAACACCCCACCTTGAGCTATGAGCTCAGGACGCAAGGAATTCCAGTGCCGTGGCGAAAGAGTCAATTCAGCCATCCAATTCCCGCCTTGGTACTCTTCATGTAGCACCCGGGAAATCTTGCGGAAGTCTGAGAGTAAACGGCCATCAGTGGCGGGCACTTCCACCTTGAGGTGCAGGGACCAATCATCGAGATATTTGCCGACTGCGGCCTCTAAATCGTCAATCCCCAAACCGGAATGCGCCGAAACCGGAATCGCTTCGGGGTAACGATTCAACAGAATCAAACGATTATCCTGATTCACGCGGTCCCACTTATTGAGAATTAAAAGCAAAGGGATGCCGTTGGCCTCGACCTCCCCTAAAACACTATCGACCGCGCGAATATGGATTTCAAGATCAGCCGCGGAGGCATCGCAAATATGCAGCAATAAATCGGCATTTAGAGTTTCCTCTAGGGTGGCATGGAATGATGCGACCAAACCGTGAGGAAGATCACGCACGAAACCAACCGTATCCGCAAGTATGACCTGGCGCTTGTCCTGCAATCTCCAGTTGCGGATACGGGTATCTAAGGTTGCAAAAAGTTGATCCGCTATAAAAACATCTGCACCAGTGAGGCGCCGGAGCAAGGATGATTTGCCAGCGTTGGTATAACCCACCAAAGAAATGGTGTAAGGATATTCACGAGAAATAGCTTCCCGATGCCGACGGCCTTCAATTTGCTTCAATCGCTTGCGCAAATCAGAAATCTTCTTACTCACTAAACGACGGTCCGTCTCCAACTGTGTTTCACCAGGACCACGGGAGCCAATCGCTCCTTCAGTGCGCTCCAAGTGAGTCCACATACGCATCAAGCGAGTTTTCATGTACTCCATTTGGGCGAGCTCAACCTGCAACTTGGCTTGCCGCGTCTGCGCGCGGGTAGAAAAGATATCAAGGATGAGTTCGGTGCGGTCCACCACACGCATACCAAGATCCTTTTCAAGATTTCGCCCTTGGCTAGGAGAAAGATCATAATCAACAACCAACAAATCGGCGTTCTGCGCCTTTGCAAGTTGGCCTATTTCCTCCACCTTTCCCTTACCAAAAGCAGCCCGTGGATTCACCTTCTTCAACTTTTGATACAAGCCATCCACCACACGAGCGCCAGCCGCCTCGGCCAACCCCCGGATTTCTTCCAGTGGATCTTCCGCTTCCGAGGCTGCACTACCAGGAAGAATTAAAGTTGCGATAATGGCGCGCTCGGCATCTGCCTGAGCAGGAATCATTTCGTTGTGTCCCATTAAGCGTCGTGGCTAGACGGAAGAATCGAGGCGGTGTAGCCCGGAACCGGCTGTGCGCTAATCCGTAAGCGATTGCCATCCGATTGCAGACGAGTATGGACTCGCCACGACTCCATAGTATTTGGGAAATCACTACGGAAATGAGCGCCCCTCGATTCTTCACGAAATATGGCACTGGCGGTAATCGCTTGCGCAACATGAACCATATTCATGACTTCGACCCCTTCAGGGGTAAATGGACCTAAGCGGGCTAAATAACCAGCCCAGGCATCGAGTCGTTCACGCGCATCGGTCAAACCTGCAGCGTCACGCTCAATGCCAACTTGGCGCCACATCAATGATTTTAATGAGTAAGTCATGTCAGCTAAATGTAACTCGGCTGCCGGCATTCGATGCTCCTCGGGGAAGTGTGGACTAAGAAAACGACGTACATTGCGCGGGCGATCCAACAAACGTTCTCCGACCATTCGCCCATGCACCAAGCCCTCTAACAAGGAATTGGACCCCATACGATTGGCACCATGAAATGCGGTAGAAGCGCATTCACCCACCGCAAACAAGCCATCAACACTGGTCTTCCCGGTCAAATCGGTAGCGACCCCTCCAACGAAATAATGCACAGCGGGACGCACAGGAATCAAATCTTTCTCCAAACTGATTCCAAACTCCGCTGCGATTCGCGCTAATGCTGGAAAACGTTTGGATGGATCGGACACAGCGGATAGGTCTAAGTAGACATGAGTATCCCCGATTTCCACCATACGACGAAAAATAGCGCGGCTAACAATATCACGTGGAGCAAGGTCGGCGTCTGCATGGGCATCCGCCATGAAGGCATTACCGTTGCGATCACGCAAAACCGCACCTTCGCCACGCACTACTTCCGAAATCAGAAAACGTGCTGCACCAGCGAGATAAAGAATAGTGGGATGAAACTGAACAAACTCCAAATCCCGAACGGAAACCCCGGCACGTAAAGCCATAGCGAGACCATCAGCTGTGGCTAATTGGGGGTTGGTAGTTTCACGGAAAATCTGACCACCGCCACCGGTTGCAAGAACTACCGAATCAGCTTCAAACAAAACGGGATCAAATCCACCGGAAGCTCCACGCCGAGCTAACGCGACCAATCCAGTAACGGTGCCTTCTGCATCTTTCAACAACTCCACTGCCGCTGTTCCCTCATAAATATCAATATTCGGGTGTTGCCGAGCACGGGCAATAAGAACACGTTGCAACTCTTTTCCCGTTGCTGTTCCACCACTATGCAATATCCGCGGCAAACGGTGACCACCTTCCATGCCAAGACTCAATTCCCCTGATGGATCACGGTCAAAGGACATACCAGATTCCAACAACCAGTTCATGGCCTCGGGGGCCCCGTCGGTAATGGTCTCCACCACTTGCTGATCAGAAAGTCCATAACCCAATCGCACGGTATCAGCGGCATGTAACTCCGGGTCATCTTCGCGACTCATCGCGGCTGCTATTCCACCTTGAGCATAATAAGTATTGGTCTCATGCACTCGACCTTTACACAAAACCATCACGTGAGCCCCTTTATCAGCGGCTGCAAGCGCTGTAGCCAAGCCAGCAACACCGCTTCCGACAATCAAGACATCGGACCGGAATACCGGAAGGCGGCGCAATGAATAGGCCATGCGAGCCAGTGGAGAGGTAGGAATGGGGCCAAAATCGGCTTGACGAGCACTCATTAGGAGCAAATTCTACCATTCTGCCCCCCGGTGGGAAGCCTGAAGGACGCAAGGACTTAGGAATATGCAAAAAAGATTGAAAACAGTAGCTTGTTAGGTGTTTGTTCGCCGATACACTCTGTAGGCGTTTGTTAGTCACTAACACCGCCCAACACGAAGAACCTTAAGATGAAACCAGCACAAGACGGATTTACTCGCGCAGACCTCGAAGCAACTTTGCTGGTCACCCTTCTCCTCGTGGCATTCATTCTCATCTAATCCATGCGCCCGCTCACTCCCAAACAGTTGCAGGTCCTCACAGCCATTCACAGCCACCAAATGGAAACCGGGCTATCCCCGACTCTGCAGGAATTGGGTGCTGTTTTAGAAGTCAATCGAGTCACTGTCTATGGCCACGTCCAAGCACTGCTGCAGAAAGGACATTTAGAAAATTTAGAACCAGGCGCCTCCAGGGGGTTGGATCTCACTGACATTGGCATGGAAGCTCTGAAAAAAACACAGCGTCCGGCCCGGGCCCCTCAAGAATTAGGCGCGGTGTCTTCCCCTCCCGCCTCCTCTTGGGGTGGTCCAAGCCTTCCCCTGTTAGGAACCATTGCTGCGGGAGCTGCAATTGAGGCCATTGAAAACAAGCAGGAAGTGCAATTGGGTGATCTACTTCGCACAGGAGAGCAGACCTACATGCTTGAGGTCCTCGGCGATTCGATGATTCAAGCTCATATCCAAAGCGGAGATTATGTCTTGGTGCAGCGTGACCAGACGCCACACCAAGGCGACATCGTCGTGGCAATATTGGAGGACGAAACGGCAACTCTGAAACGCTTTTTCCCTCAACCAGATGGCACTTACATCCTGCAACCAGCCAATGACGCCATGCAACCCATCATCTGCGAGACCCTAGAAGTTCGCGGTGTTGTGACTGGTGTGGTAAGAAGATATTAGATCGACAACAAAAAAAGCCCCGTTGGAAACATTTAGTT
>JASFYO010000062.1:0-5859 GCA_045047305.1 Planctomycetota bacterium
CGTGGAATGCCGCTGGAGCTCCCTGACTTCCAACCAAGCTCAACTCCACGATGGTCATGGGCACTACCCTCATGGTCCCGACATCGGTTGCATCATCGCTTTCACCGTAAAAGAAAAGTAGGCCGTGGCCCTCGGATTGGTCGCCCAAACCTGGGTCGAACATCAGCCATTGCGTCGGCTTCACGGCAAACGACCAAGCCCCTTGCGGCATTTGCTTGAAGTGGAAGTTGCCATTGGCATCGGTGGTGGTGGAGAGGATGCCATCGGCCCAGTGACGCAATCCTGGATTGTGTTTACGCGGAAACACATGAACGGAGGCCTGGGCGACGGCTTCCCCGTAATGATCCACCACACGACCGCTTGCGCTTTGGGCGCGACTGAAGTTTAGAAGTGCCGTGTGCGTTTGCCCTGGAAGTACCATAGTGCCTTTCTTTGGAGTCGAAACCGCGAAACTCCATCCGCTATTTAGGGGTGGAATACAACTGATGCGCTCCACTTGAACCGCATCCTCAAAAGGTACATCTACAGTTCCATCGGCATCGACCGTGCGCGATAAAGTGGAAATTGATTGCTCCACGCCGCTGCGATATTTCACCTGCACTTCCCATCCACGACACGATGGCGGCGGATGTCCTCCTTCTCCCTGTTTGAGTGTCAGCTCCACATGCACCACGGCCACCGCGGCATCATGCTCTCCAAGATCCGCGATATCTTTGGCGTTCAGCGTTTTGCGCTCGACACTTTCCACTGCCATCGAGCCTGCACCAGCAGCATCGGTTGCATGCAAAACCTCCACGTGCGAAACACCGCCGTCATCCACCCCAGCTTCCACCACGTCATGCTTCGCCTGGAAATGGAACCAAGCCCACGAGCCAATCCCCACGAGCATCACCAGGACCATCAGCGGAAAGCGTGAAGGTTTCCTCATCCTCTATTCGCCAACCGCTAGCGTATGCGTTTGGGGTCCAGTCTCAATCGTCCATCGTTGGCGCTCCGACATCACGGCAGCGGTGCCACTCTTCGAGCGATACCCTGGCTCCGGCAACTGCAAGGCGACCTCGTACTTCCCTGGCGCAAGTCCACTCAAAGTCATGGTGCGGTCCGGCGTCACGGTGTAGTTGACATGACGCTTCAAATTCCACCAATAAGCATCGATCTCGACCTCCTCTCCGTTTTCAGGGATCCAGGTTTTAAACTTCATCACCCCAAACGGAGCGCTGATGGGAGGCTCGCTCATTTGGGTGAAGCGCAGCGAAAGGGAAGTGGCTGGCTGCAAGGTGAGCTTCAATGGTTCGCTTAGTTCCGAGGTGGAAAACAGCCATGCATTCGGAAGCCAGTCGCCATCTTCCGTCCAAGCGGTCACGGTGTATCCACCAAACACCAACAAGCCCTGGAATTCAAACTGGCCATTTGGGCCGGTCACCAAATCAAAATCTTGCACGTTGTTGCTGCGCTTCCAGGAAAAGGAAACTAGTGCGCTTAAGGGATTTCCCTCAGGATCTAAGCTGCGTCCCGAAATGGTGTGCAGAAAAACTGGCAGCCGGTAGTGCAGTGATTTTTGATCGGTATGAAATTCTAACTCTGGTATTTCCGAACCTTCGGGGTCCATGCCCGGAAGTGGATCGATCCAGATTTTCCAGCGTCCGCGCACAACGCGTAAATCCACTTGGCCTTGGTCGTCGGCAAGAAACTCTTCGCGGTAATCACCTACATGGATGCGCGATTCCCATCTCTCGTCCCAGCCGTCCGGCGAAAGTTCTTGATCATGGCTGGTCGGCACCAGGTAGTCGGCATCGTAAGTGATTGGCTCAACATGAACGTGCGCGCCCTGAATGCGAGTGCCGGCCGAATCGGTGACCAACAAGCTGAGCGTAGAGATAGGGACGCATTGCAGGATTCCCACATCGACTGCCGCAGTTTCGTCGTTGCCAAAATAGGCGGTACCCAGTGAATCGCGTTGATCCCCGAGCGCCGGGTTCACCATCAACCAATCGATTGGCTCCACCGCGAACACCCAGTTCCCATCCTGTAATGCGCTAAAGGTGAAACGCCCGCTGCTATCGGTGGTGGTGGTGAGGAATCCAGGTGTCCAATCATGAAGACCATAGGTCCAGTTCTCATCAAAGGCATGCACCACAGCACCCGCAACCGGCTTTAAGTTTTGATCCACAACCCTCCCAAATGCGGTGCGCGCAGGATGCAACGGTAAAACGGCTAGATAACTGTCGCCAAGGTAAAGGTCGACGTGTTCCTCTACAAAAGTGAAGCCATAGCCGGATTCTTTTGGCGGCAGACAGGTGACCCAATCGATGTGCACGTCATGCGGAAACTCCAATTCCGCGATACCCTTTTTATTGGTGACGGCCTCAAAACGCGGGGTGGTGGCCGTATCGCTATTCCAAGTCTGCACGATGACAATCCATCCTTCTGCGTTGATCGGAGCGCTGCCAATCACATCTTCCTTGGTGCGGATTTCCGCGCGCACTTTGACCGGATGCTCTTGAGCATGCAAGAGCACTGCATCGACTAAGGATTCGGCGAGCGGAGGTTGCGCATGCGTACGCTCCACCACGCCTTCTTTGCGTTCACCATTTCCGTCAAGCGCAGTGGCGCCTTCTAAGCCCACAGACTCTTGAGCGAAGATCTCCAGTGGCGCAGATTCGCCAGTAGCCGTCTTCCAAAAAATCAGGGTCACCGCTGCCAAGGTAAGCAGCAAAGCCGGAACAACGAGGCGGCGTGGTTGAGAAGGAGACATCCAGAGTTTCGCGGAACGAATCTAGTCTAGCGCTACCGCTGCACCCGGTTTCAGGGTGTTGGCCCCCTTACTCGTCCGTCGAAAGCACTGCCAGGAAGGCCTTTTGCGGCACTTCTACGTTGCCAATGCTCTTCATCCGCTTCTTGCCTTCCTTCTGCTTGGAAAGCAACTTGCGCTTTCGCGTGATGTCACCGCCGTAACACTTCGCGGTTACGTTTTTACTCAGCGCGCGGATGTTTTCGCGTGCCATGATTTTGCCGCCGACGGCTGCCTGAAGCGCAACTTCGAACTGATG
The DNA here is from genome assembly GCA_045047305.1 of Planctomycetota bacterium. Lineage (GTDB taxonomy): Bacteria > Planctomycetota > UBA1135 > UBA1135 > UBA1135. Next base: position 3,051 of record JASFYO010000062.1, read on the forward strand.
TCGTGGAATTTCTTTGCGCAGCACCTTCAACACGGCGCGTCCACGACGTTGACAAGAATCGGCGTGGCAGATGACGGATAGGGCATCGGCCTCGACTCCAGAAACCAAAATGCGCAGCTTGACCAACTTGGCCGCCACGAAACGTGGTTCATCGAAGTTCATGGTGCCATAACCTTTGGTGCCGGACTTTAACTTGTCGTAGAAGTCATAAATGATTTCTGCAAGTGGCAAATCCCAAGTCAGCATGACGCGGTTGGCCGACAGATGCTCCTGACGCAAAAACTTACCCCGTCGCTCCGAACACAAGCCCATGATGGCGCCGATGTTCTCGGCGGGCACCAAAATGTGCGTGGTCACGATGGGCTCCTGAATGTCGGTGAAGTGCACCGGGTCCGGAAGGGCGCCAGGAGAGTGAATATCCTGAATCGAACCGTCGTTGAGCACGATGCGATAAGGCACCGAAGGGGCGGTTTGCACCACGTCGACACCGGATTCGCGCTCCAAGCGTTCCTGCACAATTTCCATGTGCAAAAGGCCAAGGAAACCACAACGGAAACCAAAACCGAGGGCGTCGGAGGATTCTGGTTCGAAGATAATCGAACTGTCGTTGAGCTTCAGTTGGTTCAAAGCTGCGCGTAGGTTCTCGAAATCGCCGGAACTCACCGGGTAAATTCCACACCACACCATCGGTTGCGGTTCGCGGTAGCCAGTTAAAGATTCGGCCTGCACACCTTTGGTCATGGTCATGGTGTCGCCCACTTTCACATCTTCCAGTTTCTTAATGTTGGAGATGAAGTAACCGACCTCGCCGACGGAAAGGGTCGGGTGGGGGACCGATTCTGGCATGAACTTGCCGATCTCCACAGCTTCGTAATCTGCGCCTGCACCAAGCATGCGGGTGAGATCTCCTTTATGCAGAGTGCCGTTCATAATCCGCAAGTAAACCACAATGCCGCGGTACTCATCGTACTTGGCATCAAAAACCAGGGCTTGTAAGGGCGCGTTTGGGTCGCCTTCTGGTGCCGGAACTTCATTCACAATCGCACGAATGACTTCTTCCACACCTTGGCCAGTTTTGGCTGAGCAACGCAGGGCGGTATGGCGTTCGAGCAAAAGAGTGTTCTCCAACTCCTCCTCGATTTCTTCCGGTCGCGCATGTGGCAAGTCGACCTTATTGAAGACCGGCACAATCGTCATTTCCTGCTCCATCGCCAGCATGGCATTGGCGACCGTTTGCGCCTGAATGCCCTGTGCCGCATCAATCAAAAGCAAAGCGCCTTCACATGCTTGCAGTGACTTTTCAACCTCATAGGCGAAGTCCACGTGGCCCGGAGTATCAATCAGGTTGAGCAGATATTCCTCGCCGTCGACCATGTGGGTCAGGGAAACCGCCGCTGCCTTAATCGTGATGCCACGCTCGCGCTCTAAATCCATCGAATCGAGCTGCTGCGCCTTGCGGTTGCGCTCGTCCACAGCCCCGGTAATCTCCAAAAAACGGTCCGCAAGGGTGGATTTACCGTGGTCAATGTGCGCAATGATCGAAAAGTTGCGGATGCGCTCCGGCGGGAAAGATTTGGCCATTTCTGAGGTTTCGGCAGGGTGGGTCGAGACGCCCGCCGGACCGCGCATGATAGTGCCGCGCCGTGATTCGTTGGGCCGCCATTCGTTGGGCCGTAAGCCCTAACGCATGAGCGGAAGAATCTTGCCGGCTTCAAAGGTGAATCCAAGCACGAATAGATAGTCTTCCGCGGTGTCATTGAGGCCCATCTGCAAAGCAGCCTGCAGCTCGAGGTTTTTGCCAAGCATGAATCCGCCCCCAGCACCACCGTACCAGGCGGTCACCGAATCTCGCGGTTCATGCGCCACCGAAAGTTCCATAAATCCGCGGAATCGGGAGTGAAAGCGCTGGCTCGCGGCAATCACCGCATTGTGCTCGACTAAAACAGAATCTTTTCCCCTCTCTCCGAGCAATCCAAGTTCATAAGTGCCGACCAAGGAGAAATGCTTCAGCGCTTTACCCATGCTGGTAATGACAAAAAAATCGGATTCGCCTTTGCTTCCGGAGGACCCAACCGTGCTGGTAGGCAAACGCACTTCGGTTTCTAAGATGCCGATGGGAACGCCGTGGCTACCATCGGAAAATTGGTATTTGGCTGCAAGCGAGACATCGCCGGTGCCGCGGCTGACTGCAGTGCCGCCGGAGTGATAAGGCTCCAGAGCCAATCCAAGTTCAAAGCCTGGCCCTAATCCAAAGTTCGCCTTGGCAATACTCTTCACGCGCTGGCCCGGATTCGACTCCATGAGTCCTTCCAATTCGAAGGTCCCGGTGGCCGCAACTCCCACGCCAGTCGTGCGACTGATGTACGGCGTGTTGACAAATTCTCCTGGTGTGGAAGAAGAGAAAGCGCAGGAAACGCAGCCGAGGAGGAGGACGCTTAGGAGGGTTCGCATGGGGGAGGGTTGGCGCAAAAAGTATGCCGTAAGTTTTTGGCTTGAAACTCTTGAGAATGTTTCCAAACGAGAACGTGATGGATTCAAGAAAGATATTCCTTGAATCGTGCACGCAATTTTTGCACCGCCATGCCTCGATGGCTAATGCGAGATTTTTCGTCCGCACTTAAACGCGCAAAGGATTTTCCCGAATCTGGGTGAAAGAAGAGAGGGTCATAACCAAAGCCGTCGGCGCCATCGGCCTCGCGCAAGATTTCGCCCTGCACCGAGCCTTCGACGGTAAACAGAACCTCATCTTTACGCGAAGGCTCGGAGATCGGAAGAGCACACGTCTGAACTCCAGTCACACGCACCTATC
>JASFYO010000063.1:0-16958 GCA_045047305.1 Planctomycetota bacterium
CTTGGCCACAACACTTCCACCTGCACTGGGCCTTTATGTTGCCCAAATCCAATCGTAAGCGTAGCGCTATTTTGCGCGCCAAGCCCCTCTCCGCAGCGGTATTCGCGCAGGATGGTTTGCTCCCCGACCACCATTCGTATGCGCGCACCAATGCCGTCGCGATTGCTCCATTCGCTAGATGCTTCCGCCAACTGGTTGCCACCCTCCAAGCGGATGTGAATCACACCGCCATGCTTTTGGTCGGGCAGTAGTTTTTGAAACTGATTGCGAAACAGCTGTACAAAAGGTGCATTCGCGTTCACCATGACAAAATCCTGAAAGCCATCGTGATCATAATCCAATAACGCAAAGGTACGACTATCCCACGGCACATCCGCGCCGGAAATGCCGGAGACTTCGAGAAAGTCTTGTCCAACCTGATTCATCCACAAATGATTGCGTTCATGCCCGCTCCAAGAAGCGCCACGCCCAACGCCGCCAGGTTCGACCACGGCGACGGCGGAGCGTCCACTACGACTCTCGCGAATGGTGTCATCTCGGTCCACGACCGAGCGCCAAAAACTACTTCAGACATCGACATCAATCGCTGCTTCCTCCGGTGCGGAATAAAAGCCGGCAGGCGCGTAGAGATCTAACCAACCATCATTATTGAAATCGGCAAACTGCGCGCCCCATCCCCAACCGCCAGGCTCCACCGGAATCGCAGGGCGTTCGATGCCAGATACTTTTTTCCAAGCCGCAATGGGGCCCTCGTTATGAAAGAGAGAGTTACCCGCACCAAGGGCGCTGTAAATCGGATCCAAGGAAGCTCCATCGGCAATCAGCTGTGCATCGTAGTTGGCCAATCCCTTGGTGAAGAAGCTGGTCACCCGACGCGCGGCTTTGGAGAACATGTTGGTGACATACAGATCCTGTAGACCATCATTATCGTAATCACCCCAAGTGGCACCCATGCCAAAACCAACATCGACCACGCCAATTTCTAGTGAGACATCGGTGAATTTGCCTTCTCCTTCATTGCGGAAAAGGTAATTCGGTGCAAAATCATTCGCGCAGTAAAGATCGGCATCCCCATCGTTGTCGTAGTCAGCCCAAGTGGACTGATAGCAATTGCGGAAAATGCGTAAATCGTCGGCGCCCTTGGCTACCTCAAACTTTCCGTTACCCAAATTATGTAACAAGACATTAGGCGGTCCAGGGCGATTGGTATCGACTTCTAAAGTTTGCGCTTGCTCTAACATCATGCCGTGCAAAGCTTCAAAATCATCTGCCGGCAAATATTGGCGCAGGTGGAATTCTGCTTCCTGACGTGATGCGTTTTTATTTGCTCCACGTATGGAGTTGATGCCGAAGTTCACAAAGTTGGCGGCATAAGTGGAACAATAAATATCCAATAAGCCATCGTTGTCGTAGTCCACCGCGTTGAGTGAGGACACAAAGTAGGGCATATCCTCTTGCGCAATCCAATCTCCAGTTCGATCCACCCAAGTACCACCGGTGTTTTCGAGAACGCGACAACGCTCTAGAGTTCCGCCAAGGAAACAATCGACATCGCCATCGTTATCCAGATCCACGAACATGGCCGACGCGGTGTTGCCATCGAAGTCTAGGCCTAGATCGGCCGCGACTTCCTCGAAGGTGCCATCGCCTCGGTTATGGAACATCATGTTGCGGCCAGAGCGCCCCTGAATATAGAAATCGTCGAAGCCATCCTTGTCGTAATCCACAACCGCGCAGGTTGGGTGTACCTCACCGGCACTTGGACGCCAGGAAAGATAGGGCTTCTTCCACTTTCGCCCCTTCTCCAAAAACTCCACCACCATTTCTTCGTGCACCGAACGACGTGCTCGCGCGAGATCGGAAGTATCGGTTACAACCTCATCCAAGACCTCGGTAAAAATGGCTAAGTCCGACTGCATAAACTCCAAAGAACGACATTCCCAGGCAAAAATTCTCCACTCTTGCTTGCGGACGGCATCATTCCAATCCCAACCGTCCTGCAAACGCCAATCGACATCAAATTTTGCAGTCAAGTGCCCTACCTGACCATTCTTCATCCGCGCCTCGGCACTTAACTGAATCGTAGTCCGCCATTCGCGACGCTCCACACGGTCCAACCAAACTGGAACCGGCAAATGAATCTTGGTCTGCGGATGCTCAAGCCACTCTACTTCGGCGAACAAGGACTCGAACAAACGAATCTCTTCGGCGGCAACCATCTTGACCTCTTCGGCGCCTCCCCACACCCGGCGCCGGCCACTACCAGCATGCAACAATCCGCTTTGCGAGGTATCTAATAATCCAAAATCACGGAAGCGAACTTGATCCTCGAAGCGGTCGCGACACAAGGCCGATGGGAAGTCTAAGTTCCCCGCTGCGATATCAAACACATGCAAGAAACCATCACGCTTCCAGCTGGCGATTAGTCCCTCAGATGCTTCCATGCGTTCGGCCAATACATCCATAGCAGTCGGCTCCGGCTTGCCTGAGCAACCGGAGCCGAGAAGCCCGAGGACTACTGCTGCAAAAAATGCAGTGGACCTTTGCTTAGAAATCGTGGTGGCCCTCCCACTTACGAATCATCTTTTTCACTGCGGAGAAAGTTGGCACACCAGCATCGAGATAGAGGATGTTGCCCTCGGCATCGGTGATGATGGTTCCAGGAGTGAGTTGACTTGCATCTTCCAATTCGCCATCGAGTTTAATCTGACCCAGAATCGAATCTTGTAGGCGCTTGAACTCATCAATGTCATCGTCGCTGCGCTCGGTCAACATGATGTAGGAAGGTTGGTACGTTTTGGCATACTTCTTCATGTCGGTGATCGAATCGTCGGCGGCATTGTTGAAGCCAAAGACCACAAGTTCACTGTCATCGAAGTTTTTGGAGATGCCCGTCACCAACGGAGCCGCACGCTTACAAGCAGAACAAGAAGCGAACCAAGTGGTGTACATGCGATACTTGGCATCGGTTTTACCTTTGGCCAAGCGCGCCAACATGGGGCTATTTCCAAGGCTCTTCACCTCGGGGTGTAAACTTGAGTCAGAAGTAATCTTGCCCCCGACTGGATTTAGGCGTCCGAACTCAAAGCCGTCGCCGTGGGGCGAATCTGCTGCGTTTTCGTAAACCGTAACCACCGTACCTTGAGCGACATCGCCGATCTCAGTGACCTTGCCGTTAGGCCACACCACGCGCACTTCCGATGCAGAGGCGTTGGCCCCAATGCCTACCGACAGGGTGGCACTATTTTGCGCGCCTAATCCTTCACCACAACGATATTCGCGCAGGATATTCATATCCCCTGCGGTCAAATGCACCTTGGCGCCAAAACCATCGCGTGCGCCCCACTCAGTGGAAGCTTGGTTACTGCGATTACCACCGACAAAACGGAACATGGCCGGCTGCAAACGCTTGCCTTCCGGCATCAAATCTCCCATACGGTTGCGGTACACCTGAGTGTATGGACGGTTTGCACTCACTAAAACGAAATCCTGGTAGCCGTCGTGATCGTAATCGAACAGCGAGAAACATCTTCCGTCTCCAGAGTGGTCTGCACCGGAGATTCCGGTTTGCACTAAGAATTCCGAGCCCCCGTTGTTGAGGAAGAAGTGGTTGATTTCGCTTCCAGAAAAGGAAGCTCCCGAACCCATGTTGCCCGGCTCAATGACCACGCCAATGCTAGAACCTTGCTTGATGTCTTTCGACGAGTTACGCACGACCGTGCGCCAGAAAGAGCTTCACAAGTCCACATCGCGCTTCTTATCTTTGGGCGCGGTGTAGTAACCAGCTGGGGCGTAGATATCTAACCAACCATCGTTGTTGAAGTCGGCAAACTGAGTGCCCCAGCACCAACCGGCGGTTTCCACACTGTGCAGCGGTTTACCGACGTCGGACACTTTCTCCCACGGAACTCCTGGACCATCATTGTGGAAGAGGGAATTGCCACGACCAAGCTGTTCAATCACCGGGTCGATACCTTGCCCTTGCAATAGTTCGGCATCGTAGTTCACACGACCGACGGTGAAGAAGGAGGTCACCCGGCGTGCGGCCTTGGAGAACATGTTGGCCACATAAAGATCTTGCAGGCCATCGTTATCGTAGTCACCCCAAGTCACAGCCATACCGAAACCAATATCGGCGAGCTGCATTTCTTCGGTGACATCCTCGAAGTTTCCGTTGCCATCATTGCGGAACATGTGGTTCGGCGCAAAGTCGTTGGCAATGTAAACATCGGGGTCGCCATCGTTATCAAAGTCCGACCAGGTTGCTTGGAAAGAGTTGTACAAGATGCGCAGATTTTGGGCATCTTTGGCAATCTCAAACTTTCCGTTACCCAAATTGGTGAACATCACGTTTGGTGGCCCAGGGCGGTTGGTGTGCAGGCCACCATGCTCTGATTCCGCGTGGATCCGCTCATTCAACAAATCCCAATCCTTGTCGGCAAGAAATGGCTTCAACGCGGTCAGCGCTTTTTTGCCCTTCTTCTTGTTCTTGCTAAAACCACGCAAAAAACCGATTGCTTGCTGCACATAACGTGCGGCATAGGTGGAAACATAGATATCGAGAAGACCGTCTCCGTTATAGTCCACCACGTTGACGGCAGATGCATGAAATGGAAGTGCCTCGGTTGGAAGCCACGACCCAGAGCGATCGACAAACTTTCCATCGACGTTCTCCAAAATCCGACTGCGCACCAAAGTACCGCCGACGAATGCGTCTAGGTCGCCATCGTTATCAAGGTCCGCGAATGCGGTGGAAGCCGTTTTCCCATCGAAATCTAAACCAAGCTCTTTGGCGATTTCAGTGAAAGTTCCATCTCCGTTGTTGTGGAAAAAAAGGTTACGCCCTTGGCGTTCTTGCACATAGAAATCATCCCATCCGTCGTGGTCGAGGTCGACCACGGCACTGGTTGGGTGACGCTCTCCCGCACTCACTTGCCATGATGGATAAGGCTTCACCATAGGCTCTTGATCACGCACACCTTGAATGAACTGACGCACCAAGCCTTCATGCAGTGATTGCCGTGCAAGCTCCAGTGAATCGCTATCGGGGATGAGCTCATCGAGCACTTCTTCAAACAACCAGCCATCGGTCTCGGTGATTTTCAAGGACTGCACCTTCCAACTAATCACGTGCCAAGTTTGATCATCTGGATTTGGTTCATCGTAATCCGCTGGATCCAATTCCCAGATTACATCGCTGAAACCTTTCACGTTGGCCAAGCGTCCGTTCTTCATCAATGCCTTAGCAGCGAACTTCAACGAAACTTTCCACTGATGCATGGTCAATGGATCGACCCACTGTGGCACCGGAAGATTCACCTTGACCTTGGCGTACTTAAAATAATCCACGTTCTCGAACAAGGAGTCATAAAGACTTAAATCCGAGTATGCCATGGTGCCTTCTTTTCCATCCTTGGAAACGCGCACCACCTCAGGACTAACCTTCCAATGACGCACACCGGCAGTGCCTTCATTGAGGATTTCATCGTACTCTGGAAACTCCTCCACCAAGCCTTGGAATTCGAACTCGTCGGCAAAGTAAAAATCACACAACTCGCCGGGGAAGCGCTTGCTTTCAATCGCCTGCCCTAACTTGTTACGGAAACCCGTTTTGGACCATGAAAGGTTCAAGGCTTCTGACCGAACCATACGTTCGGTTTGAATTTCCATCGGAGTGACGGGAGCTTTGGGACCGCTCTTGCTGCAACCGATCGAAACAATCGCAACAAGGCCTGCGGATACCACAAGCAAAATAGGAGCTGAGAGGCGGGACATGAGGTTGACTTTGGGGGGGAGGTTCTGGTGAAACCAAAACTCATCTTAAACTGAACTGGTTTCCCAGACATATTAATCGACAACATTGTCCGACATTTCATCCCAAAAATCCCCACAAACCCAGATAAGATTACCTCGGAATCATGGTTATTAGGCTGAAACCACGCGTCGCCACCTCTGCTTGCTTAGTCGGTGAGCCCGTGCGTTATGACGGCGGGCATCGGCATTCCCAAACCCTGACCAGTGATCTTGCAGAGCGCTGTGAATTGCTCCCCTATTGCCCCGAAATCGAGATGGGCATGTCGGTGCCGCGCGAAACGATCCGCATCGAAGCGCAGGCGAACGGGAGCTTCAGCCTCCTGGGCAACACCACTCAGACTGATTTCACTCCCGCCTTGGAGGAGCTCGTACAAACGAAGATGCAAGCCTTTGCGGAGGCCGATGTCTCCGGTTTCGTGGTCAAGGCACGTTCTCCGAGCTGCGCAGCGGGCACTTATCCCTTGGCACCTGCCAGCGATGGTCTCTTCACAGCTGCCATCCGCAAGCATTTCCCCAATCTAGCGCTCGTCGATGAAACGGAAATCGCCGTCCCCGAAAAGCTTCGGCAATTCCAAATCCGCGTCTTTGTTGCACACTTCCGCGCCGAAGCTCTACTCGATACTCTTCCCGACGCCCCACGCGCGCGGTTAGAACAGGCTCTCCCCGATTTCGCAACCGCCCGCCAGTCCGTGCTAGAACTCCTGCATTCTCTGCCGCTCGCCGTCGAACATCGGCCCCTCTTGGATTCCCTCCTGAACCGCCTGGACCCTCGACCTTGAAAGCTGCTCCACTGAAAGCCACCATCACCCTGCGCGAAGACCTGACCCCAACTTTGGCCAGGTTCGAGTTCGATTTGGAAGGTGGAATCCCCGATTTTAAGCCAGGGCAGTTCCTGACCATCGGCCTGCCGCACCCAGAAAAGGAAGGCAAAACCCTATGGCGGCCCTACTCCATCTCCAGCCGTCCAGAACAGAAGGAGTACATGGAACTTTACATTCGTTTGGCTGAGCGTCCGGTGCCTGGATTGTTCACCACCATGTTGTGGAAGTTAGGCGTGGGCGACGTCATGGATTACAAGGAGCCGAAAGGTGCCTTCACCGTGAACCACCTGGATCCAGATGGCAAGGAGGAGACCCGGCGCTTGGTCATGATTGGAGGCGGAACCGGAGTGGCTCCCTTCGTTTCCATGATCGGATCGCTGAAGGAAGCTGGCTGCACACGTGAGATCATCCTATGTCAGGGAGCGAGTTATCAGCAGGAACTAGGTTATCGCACGTACTTTGAAGCTCTTGCAGCGGAAAGCGAGGCCAATGGCCGCAAGGATTGGAATTTCCATTACTTGCCAAGTATTAGCCGCCCAGATGAAGAAGCCAATGCTGGCTGGACGGGTCATACCGGGCGGGTAGAAACTCTCATCGTGCCTGGGGACGACGGCCTCAATGCCGCTGAGCGCGTGGTCGGTGAGGCATTTACGCCGGAAAACGCATCGTTCTATATCTGCGGCTTTGGCGCCATCGTGGACAGCATCTGCGATACGGTGAAAGACCGTGGCTTTGTCGCGCGCAAAGAAGCCCGTGAAGACGGCAGCTACGACATCCGCTTCGAGTCCTACGGCTAAACCGGGTTAGGAATACTCGAGGTCAGGAATCGGAGCCGTGTTGGGCGCCAAGAAGAAACGCTCGATCTTGGTTTGGAAAAAAGTGCCATCTTCGTACTCCCAAATGAAATGCCCTTCCATCGTGCCCCAAGATGTGTCCATCGGGCAACCACTGACGTAATCGTACTGCTCATTCGGGGCTAGTCTTGGGTACTCCCCAATCACACCGGGTCCTTCCACCACGTGTTCCTCGTTATCCGCATTGCGAATGACCCACCGACGCGAGCGTAAAGTCGCGATGCGATGGCCGACGTTCTTGAGTAGAACCCGATAAGCAAAGTGATAACGGCCTAAACTCGGGTCGGAATGCTCCGGCAGGTAAGTCGCTGCAACTTGCACACGAATTCCTTTCGTAGTGCAGTCCGAATGACCGGTTTGTGGGGTTACGTCTGCCATAACCTTAGAATAGAGGTTATTGAGCCCTCCAACCAGTCGGAATCTCAACATGTACAAACTCTTCGCCAGCCTAGTCTTGCTTGTTCCGGCCCTCGGACCCGGCACCCACGCCCCTCCTGAGGCTGGAATTGCATGGATGGAAAGCTACGACTCGGCGTTTTCTGCTGCTCAGGCGCGCGACACCATCGTGTTCTTGGCGGTCAATATGGATGGAGAGCGCGCCAATGATGAGGCCGCGAAGAAGCTCTACAACGACAGCCTGATCGTGGGTCTTTGCGCTGAAACGGTGAATATCGTCGCTTCGCGCTTTGAGCATTCCACTTCTGGGAGTTGCCCGCGCTTTGGAAGCCTGCGCTGTGAGGACCACCAAAGAATCGATAAGCAGGCGCGAGCCATTGTGCTCAAGCCTGGCCCCGAAGGCGAAGTCATTGCCCCGCATCACGTATTCCTCGACAAGAACGGAGTGATTCTGCTCTCGGTTGCATACAAAGTCAGTGCAAAAGAATTGGCTTGGTGCTTTCGTGCAGCACAGCGCAAGGCCTATCCAGATGCCGAGTTTGCCAAAGTCAAAGGCGCGCGAGCTCCACGTCGGCTGGTGATGGACGGAGTGGTGAACATGGGTGCGAGTGGCATTCATCCGTTAAACGAAGAGGAGATGGAGGCCGCAATCAAGCGCTTGCGCAACACCAAACGCTTTGATCAGCGCATCGAGGATCTTTACTCGCTGATTGCAACCGACCATCCCGATGCTGTCGACATCATTACCCGCGATCTCGAGAACTCCAATGTCGCTAGTGCTTATGTCGGACGCGGGGGCGCGAGCAGGGAAACGGAAGGCGCTGGCCAGCAGTTACTCAACAGCCGCGCCAAGTTGATTCACCGCATTGGGGTTTACTCCCCCTCATCCTATTGGGAGGCCGTAGTGACCCAGTTGCAGGACACCGAAACCATCATCCGTCAAGAAGCTGCCGTCGCACTAGAGCAACTGGCTACCGAGAAAGCGGTGAAGGATTTGAAGTCTGCGCTCAAAAAGGAGGAAGACGTCGACGTGCGCCGTTGCTTGGTGCGGGCTTTGGGAACCTGCGGAGTGGATAGCTCTAGTGCACGCAAGCAGCTGCTGACCTTGGCCAAATCGAAAAAGGATGAGGAGGCACGCCTCAATGCTCTGTTTGCGCTCGGGGGGCAGGTGGATCAAAAAAGCGTGGCCAAGTTGCTCACCTCCACCTTGGAAGAAGGCACACCAAAGCAAATGCAGGCGGTAGTTCTGGGGATTGCATTTGCACGAAATGCTTCCTTACAAAATTTATTCCTCCCATTAGAAGCGCAAAGAAACAACCTCGATTCAGGGACATTAGAAGCGCTTGAGGCTGCAAGGGCCGTTTTGAGCGGGGAGAACTTATCTTCGATACGGAACAAGGTTGAGGCCCTGTTTGGGGACTCGCTACCACGCGAAAAGCTCTTCGGCCTCAGCAAGAATTAGGCCTCAAGAAGTGTTTGGCGCAAGCCGATAGGTCAACGTAATTCCCGGATTTAGTCTTTCACCTTTTACTCGGCGTATCTGGGACCCCGAAACCCCCAAACACTTCTGTCATGAAAAAAACAACAAAACTTAGCCTCTGGCTGGGTATTTTTGCACTCGCCACAGTTTCCTGTGGCAGTTCTTCCGATACTAGCAGCGGTTCCATTTCTGGACTTTCACTACCCGATTCCATGGACCTTGTTGGAATTGATGCACAAACAGCAGGCAGTTCTATTGCCGCTGGTGCTTCCGTCAACCCTGCTGCTGTCTTCTCCGCAGCAAGCGATTACAACACTGACCAAGTCAACGCTTATATGTGGGACGAAACCACGGAGCCTCTTGGCATCATTAACGATATCTTGACTTCTGTCGGACAAACCCGCGCCGACGTATTCGTCAACACCAGCCCCTATCTGGCATTGGTGGAAGTGATTGGCGAAAACGGCGATAGCGGCGGTGATGCCGCTGGCCAGTCAAGCTCTGGCAACGCAACCGCGCTAGAACCATGGGTACTTAACAGCACCCGCGCATCAGCAACGGCACCTCAGATTGTGCGCTTCTGGATTACGAACAAAGACGAATCCGGTCCTACTGGAACCTTCAGTCAAACCATTTTTGGCCGCGCTGCGGTTTCATCGGAACCAACTACAACCAATCCCTTTGGCGATTTCTTACTCGACTTTGCCATGGTCGACAATTCCGATAACTCGATGAACGCACGTGGTGCTTTGACCACCACCAATCCTGGAAGCGGCCAACTGGGCTTTTCCTTCATGATGGAAGACCTTGCTGGCTTCATGGGTGGAGATACCCGTGTAGCAGTACAAACTTCTACGGACCAAACGACTGGCAGTGCCCACATGCTGGTTCCGAATTATTCTTCTGGTGGATCGGTTGAATACTCTCTGGCTTACAACCAGAACTACTTTTTGCGTTCTGATGGCACCGATACCAAACTACTCGATCGCAACAACTTCAAACGCAACACTTGGGGCTACAACCTCTACTATGCTGCGGATGACAACCTGGGTCACACTGCTGGTCAGCGCCTTGACCTTCAAGGTGGATTCCCATTCGTTTACGACAACGCTGGCAACACCGAATACGGCTGGGTTGATTACTGGGGTATTTGGTCCTCGGAACCAAACGCCCTGACCACGGGCTCCACCGTTGTGCGCGAAAATCCCGCAGGCACTGCTCTGAACTACACGGTCCTCAAGTCCCCTGGAAAGCTAATCAAGGTCACCAAACGTTCGATTAGTCTTCTGGAGCTCGATGGCGAAACCTTCGAATACTGGGATTGGACTAGCGGTGATCAGTTTCTAGTTCAATACACTCACAGCACCTCTTCCTTCAGCAAAATTGCGAAGCGTGACACCACCACCTGGAATTGGGTTGACCTCACCCCGGCACTGCCACTCACCATCAACCTAGATGAGTATTACGGCTTCTGGTCGGAAGGTCTTGGCGGAAGCTTGGACTTCGTTGGTGGCGACACTGCCATGACTGTACGTGAGCAAAACTTTGTTAGCGCTGATGACAGCATCTTCGGCGGCGGCACTAGCTTGACCCTCTACTCCATGACCGAATCTCTAAAAGCAGGTCTCACAGCCACGCAAGTTGAGATTGGGAGCATCTACATGAACGAGGTTACCAACCCGGCGAACGCTTACCAGTACACCTTCCTTAAGGATGGCCGCAAACTCCAGTACGGCGGCGCCGATGTCGGTCTTCTGGCTGGCGAAGTTCCTGCCAACGGTGTCTACACCTGGGGCATGAACAGCGGCCCAATGTCGGCGGTTGACCCTGTCACTCTTGGAATCACTGCTCCTTGGGAAATGTACAACCTCGACGAGTACTACTACTACGAAACCGGTCACAATGAATGGAACCAGTTTGCCACCCTTATCCAAGCGGACGGCAGCCCAGTGACTTTCGATAACCCGATTAGTTTCTTCTACACCCACTCCACCGCGAACGATGCAGACAACAGCGCCGTAAACGATGGCAAGAAGATCTTCCTAACCTACGGCGGCGATCGCAACCTTTGGGGCATCCCAGGGAATGAGACCGACACCAATGGCGACGGCCTCGGCGACCGCTGGTACCCACTGTTCTCGATTAAGGATGGCGCCGTTATGGGGCCAACTGGCACCGAGTACGTCATCAAAGCTGTCGAGATGGAACTCTTCATGCAAGTTTCTGCCGATGCAATCCCAGCAGCTCTGCAAACGGCTTTGTCCAGCGCGGCTTCTTTGGCCCTACCAACTTTGACCGGCTGGGTAGATCCAACTTCGGTGACGCAACCAGTCGTCACCACTGAGCCTGCGGTCGTTGCTGGCGTAATCCAGTAACCCCCCCCTATTTGAGAGCCCTCGACATCTTCGGATGGCGGGGGCTTTCTTTTTTGCACTGAAGGCGTAGAATGTCTAGAATAAACGACAAAGATGTACGGAAAAGCTACTGAATGCTCGATTGCCGCTCTGTCACGACTCGCTGAAGTCTACGACGGTGGCAAAACCAGGCTCTCTGCCCAAGAGATTGCCCACGATCGTGGTTTACTTAAACCCTTTGTTGGCAAGGTATTAACCACGCTTTCCCAAGCAGGGCTAGTCAAAGGCGCACGTGGTCCCGGTGGCGGATTCACGCTTGGTAAGCCCCCATCTGAAATCAAGATTTACGATGTCTTCAAGCTTTTTGAGCGCGAGGAAGACAGCGATCTCTGCCCCTTTGGCGGCGGCATTTGTGGCGTCGGCGTCAATTGTGCCCTCCACGAAAAGCTCGCGAAGGTGCAAGATGCGGTCAATCATGTTCTACATGAGACCACTTTTGAAGACTTCCGCATCGCTTCACAGGATCACGGGCTAAAACCTACCGGTCCTCAGGAGGTGGAAGATCACCATAAGCGCGAGACTTACCGAGCTCCATATAAACGTAAAGGCTTTCCCTAAGCGGGACCGGACTTAGTCTGCAACCGTGCGGATGGTAAGTCCACCAGAGGTGCGCAACTCCACCTCGTATTTTTTGCCTGGCGCCAGTTTGATAAACGGCGCTTCGCCATGCATCGCCCGCACCCCACTTTCGCGCACGATATCAGGGTCTAAGGCATATTCCCAAAAACGCTTCCATAAATCGCGGTGAAAAGCCGGCGCCCCTTGCTCAGGGGAATACGCACGTGGAAATTGGCCGACACTATCTATGGGAAATCCATCGGCCGGATTTTGATATTCCCCAAACAAGCGACGGAACAGCAAAAGGCTACTTCCACGCAGCAAATCATTCTGTTCGACGAACTCGTCATCGAACTTAATCACCAGTGCCTCGATGTAAAGGAGGTCGCCATCGATTTCATACCAGTCTCCTTCATTGTATGGATCCCCTGAAGGGCCATACTCCTGAAAACGAAAGCGTGTCATCATGCCACCAGGGTGTCCAGCATCCAGTTGTTGCTCAAGCACCTCAATCCGCGCAATACGGCGACGTTCACGTAAAAATCCCAGCTGCAAATCCTTTGCGCTGACCTCCTTTTCTAGCTCAGAAATACGCTGAAGCAACACCGGGTCATCGGAGAAGGCACCGCTGAGTCCGAGAAAAACAGCGCCGCCACCCAGAGATCCGAGCAGCAAGGTAGGAAGGATTTTGGCCATGGCAGTGAGACCGCACCATATCCATTTTGGACGTCAAATAAAAATAGGCTACGGACCGAAGTCTGTAGCCCTGTGGGGGGGTGATTTGCAAAATGACACCGGGGAAAGCGTGCTACCTCCTAACCCGCTTTTCCCGGATGCCGAATAGACAGGACTCCTGAAAAATAACCAGGAAAGCTGTGGGGCGAATCCCTGATCATGATGTAGTTGCCGCCAAAGCGTTTTTTCCCGAGACTTTCCCTCTTTTTTTTCAAATTCTTTGCAAAAATCAAAACTTTCGCGTTTAAACCCCTGTTTAGACACACTTCATCCCTGCTCCACTCTAAACTCCCAAACTCATGGTTTCCCTCGTAAACACCACATCCCGACTAGGGCTGCTCCTCCTTGCCGTCTGTAGCCTTGGCCTGCCCAGCTTTGCCGCCCAGCAGAAACAGGACCGTCCCGACGCCTTTCGCCAGCTCAACGAGATTCTGCCTACAGCCAACGAAACTCGGACCGGTTCCGGCGCCCCGGGCCACAAGTATTGGCAGCAAAAAGTCGACTATCAAATCGAAGTCAACTTGGAAGAGGACATGCGTGAGATTACGGCTAAGGAACACATCACTTACCACAACCATGCGCCGGACACTTTGACCTACCTTTGGGTACAACTTGAGAACAATCGTTTTCTTTCAAGTTCGGCTGGCAACCTCAGCTCGGGGGCCCCAGATTTTTCCAAGGGCATGAGCTTTAAGGCTCTGCATAACCGTGTGGCGAATTCCAATTTTGATGGCAGCCTTCATCTGACAGACGTTTCGGCAGACGGCAAAGCACTGCACTATGTCATCAACGACACCATGATGCGGGTGGACTTACCTGCGCCGCTGCAACCGGGTTCGCATTTTGAGTTCGACATTGCTTGGCACTACATCGTTAACGATGCGTCAGTAGTGCGCGGCAGGACTGGGGCAGAATACTTTGAGGATGATGGCAACTGGATTTTTGAGTTAGCACATTGGTTTCCACGCTTAGCGGTTTATGACGACGTCGCCGGATGGCAAAATAAACAGTTCCTGGGCGGTTCCGAATTCGCTTTGGAGTTCGGTGATTACGACGTGCGGATTACTGTGCCCGCGGACCATATTGTTGCGGCTACGGGAGTCCTGCAAAACCCAAAGGACGTGTTAAGTGAAGTGCAGCGCAACCGATTTGCTCAGGCTATGCAACTGGGCAATGATGGCCCCACCATGATTGTGACTTTGGCAGAAGCTACTGCCAAGGAAGCGGAACATGCCAGTGGCACCAAGACCTGGGATTTTCACGCAGAAAATGTACGCGACTTCGCATGGGCAAGTTCACGTAAATTCCTGTGGGATTGTTGGGGCGTTTACTCCGGTGACGAACAAAAGCTTGATGGACACATGGTTGCCGCCATGTCCTTTTGGCCAAAAGAAGGCGAGCCCATGTGGAGTAAATTCAGCACCCACGCCGTAGTCCACACGTTGGAAGTTTATTCGCGCTACACCTTTGAGTATCCCTACCCAAGCGCGATCTCTGTCAACGGCCCTATCGGCGGCATGGAGTACCCAATGATTTGTTTCAACGGCCCGCGCCCAGAAAAAGATGGAACCTATTCCGAGCGCACCAAGTATGGATTGATTGGAGTCATCATTCACGAAGTTGGGCATAACTATTTCCCCATGATTGTAAATAGCGATGAGCGTCAATGGACGTGGATGGATGAAGGGCTTAACACCTTCGTACAACATCTCGCAGAAGTGGAGTGGGATGATCACTACAAGGGATGGTGGGGTGAGCCATCGCAAATCACGAACTACATGCAATCGGAAGAACAGGTCCCCATCATGACCGCAGGCGACTCCCTTTTGAGTGGCGGCAACAATGCTTACGGGAAACCGATGACTGCACTGAATATTTTGCGCGAATCCATCATGGGGCGTGAATTATTCGACTTCGCCTTTGCCGAATACTCACGCCGTTGGAAATTCAAACATCCGAAACCGGCCGACTTCTTCCGCACCATGGAAGATGCAAGCGCAGTGGACCTCGACTGGTTTTGGCGCGGTTGGTTCTACACTACGGATCACGTCGACCTCGCGATTACCGATGTCGCGTGGTATTCGATTAGTACTCAAGACCCGGATCAGGTCAATGGCCTAGCTGCCGACCAACGCAGCACCACGCCGGAAACTTTGCAGCATGAACGCAATGCCGATTTCGTCAAACGTTTCGATGCGTATCCGGAGTTGAAAGACTTCTACGATGGCTACGACCCGCTTGCCACCACAGCAAAGCAGGAAAAAGATTACCTGAAGCTGCTCGATAGTCTGGAAGACTGGCAACGTGAGCAGCTAGAAGCCCCATGGCAATTTTATGTAGTGGAAGTACAGAACCTTGGGGGATTGGTGATGCCGATTTTCTTGCGCTTGGAATTTGAGGATGGCGGCGAAGAAATGCGCAGGATTCCTGCGGAGGTCTGGCGTAAAAACAGTGAACAAGTGAAAACGTTGGTTACGGTGGACCGCCCGCTGCGGCGCATTGTTTTAGACCCCCGCCTAGAAACGGCGGACTGTGACTTATCTAATAACTTCTGGCCGCCAGAAGCCGCACAACCAACTCGTTTCGACTTATTTAAGCAGAAGAAGCGTTCCCACAGTAACCCAATGCAAACTGCTGGAGAGGAGAAATGAAACTCGTACTCCTGACCTTGCTTTTGGTGCTGCCGAGTTGGCACCGCGTCGCAACCACGCAGCTTGAAATGCAACTGGATGCAGAAAGTGGTGCGCTAGAAATTGCCTTACACATCAGCCCGAATGACCTCGAGACCTGCCTCACGCAAACTCAAGGGCGCCCCATTCGTTTGGAGCGTGAGAAAAAAATAGATGCCCTCATAGCAAGCTATGTCAAAGAACATTTTTTCCTTACCAACGCAAAGGGAGAGGTGATTGACTTCACTTGGGTGGGTAAAGAAACGGAGCTGCGCGATATTTGGGTTTACTTCGAGCTCGACGTTCATGCAGAACTAAAAGATTTGCAGGTGCACAACGACTTGCTAGCAAGCTTGCATCATGACTACGTTTCCACTCTGAGTTTCAGTTATGACGGGAACCGGAAGCACAGCCTGCGTTTTGACCGCGAGCGGAAAACCCAGACCTTACTGGCGGACTAAACGCAAGGCGTCGGCCACCACCACCCAACCAAGTGATCCTTGGTTGCTTAGGCCAATGGTCGTGTTAGCACCCAGCGGCAGAAACACGGTGCCGAGCAAGTTCCATTGGCCACCTGATTGTTGCTGATTGACACGAGCAGTCAAGAGTTGACCATTCAGTAACAAACCAACTTCTGTCGACGGATTGCGGTTGCCCCCGGCGGGCCACCACAGTGATATTTCATAGCGTCCGGCCTGGGTAATGTTTGGATTCCACAAGGCTCTTGCTGTGGCAACACCGGTACTCGCCCAGCGATAGTCTGGACCATATTTATCGCTCGAACTAGTGCCCACAGACCACCCGCCAGAAAAACTTGCGAGCGCATTATCCATAATGATTTCCGCGCTACCACCTTGTATCACTTGCTCCACTTGCAGACGCAACTGCGGCAATTCCGCATAGGCTAGGTCGCCCGGGCAAGCGGTGGAGGAAACATCGCGGTGGCCGAAAAGGTTGGATTGGTTGGCGCCAAAACCGGCATACCAAGAGGTGCCAAGAGGATCGATATTTTGCTGATCACATTTCCAGGCAGCAAGGTTTACGAAGGCATCTTGCATCGCAAGGTTCAGGGTCTGGTTGTAGGGCGGGTGAAAGTAGCCCATCATGGCTACCCCCATCGAACCACAATTGAAGCCATCGTGTGCACCGCGGACGTCGTCGCCCCCGCCGCGGCCTTCAAAAATATCGCCGTGCGGACAAATCAAATAGTTGTAGCC